>DASYXW010000102.1:0-34301 GCA_035934405.1 Terriglobia bacterium | reverse complement strand
GCGCCACCACCGCCGCCCCTTCTTTCACCTGCAGGCTGTCCCCGCTGAAGATCACCGTGTTCGGATTCAGCGCCTGTCCACCCACCGTCGCGTTCAAACTCCCCGCCACCGAACCGATCACTGCCGACCCGGCAAATGCCGAAGCCGATACAGTCAGGCTAAGAACCAGAAGCGCGCTCAACCGCAGTTTGTTCAACATTTCAACACTCCTCTTTTTTAGGGCTCAGGGGTTGATGCAGGCTCCCGCGCCCAAAGATGTTAGTCACCCCTTGAGAACCGCTCACAGTCTAGGCGGCTTCTCGCAGCGCTGTCAACACCTTTGTGGTTAAAACTTTTCCGGAGGCGAAAGTGGAGTGCCATCGATGACTACCTTCCCATCTCAACGTGGTACGCCACCAGCGTCTCGGGCCAGAAAGTCACCCGCACTCCAGCGACCTGGCTATTAGGGAAGAGATGGCGCAGCTTGCGCGCCGAAAGCAGCGCCAGATCCTGTGTTCCTCCCCTGCGAACCCGCGTGCCGAGCAGGCGATTGTACTCGCGCGCGAGCGGCCGCGGCAGAAACTGAATGAACGGCAGGTGGTAATGGCTCTCAAAGGGAAACCAGTAGTTGGGCGTGGTCACGAACCAGCTCTTGCCCACGCGCATGATTTCATCGGCGAACCTCTCCTGGCGCCCGCGCCCCAGAATGTGCTCGATGACGGCGTTCGAGAACACCAGGTCGAAACTCTGGTCCGGAAACGGCAGCTGGCAGCCATCGAAGACAACATATCGCGGCCCTGGATAGGCCTGACGCGCGCTCAACACCTCGTGGGGGTCGTATCCTCCCGCCACGATGCGCTCGGGAAACGGATACACGTCCTCGAACGTGTAGCGCAGAAAAACGTCGCCACTCGCGCCCACGTCGAGCACCCGATCGCCGGACCGGGGCGTAAACACCGAATTGAGCAGGTCGAATTTCTTCGTCCGCGATCGGCGGCTGAACCCTTCGAGCGCGCGTCGAAAGTAGCCATCGGACATAGGCCGGCGGGAAGCGTACCACAGGACTGGCGTCGCCGGAACGCACTTGATACTTCACGCCTGACAATTCATACTTCCCATTTCAACGAGAGCCTATGGGCGTGGCAACGCGAAACTACGCGACCAGCGAGGAACTCTACACCGAGGCTTGCCGCCTGATTCCCGGCGGCGTAACGAGCGCCGCCCGGAAGGTGATACCGCATCTTGTCTTCCGCGAGGCGCGCGGGGCGCGGCTGGTGGACGCCGACGGCAACGAGTATCTTGATTACCACGGCGCTTTCGGGCCGGCCATCCTCGGACACAGTCATCCCGCCGTCAACCGTGGCGCAGCTGAAGCCCTTGAGCATTACGTCCTGCCCGGCGCCGGCACGACGGAGCTTGAAATTGCGCTGGCGCGGAAGATTCATCAGCACGTTCCCTCCGCCGAGAAGGTGCAACTCTGCAACAGCGGCTCCGACGCCGTGTTCCATGCCATCCGCGTGTCGCGGGCGTTCACGGGCCGTAAGAAAATCATCAAGTTTCAGGGCTGCTACCATGGCATTCACGACCCCGTGCTCACCAACGTCATCTCGCCCGCCGGCAAAATCGGCAAGCTCGACCCCGGCTCGGCGGGCATTCTGCCCGAAGTTCTCGAGAACACTCTCGTCTGCGAGTTCAACAGCCTGGAGAGCGTCGAACTGGCTCTCGCGGCAAATCGCGGCGAGGTGGCAGCGATCATTCTCGAACCGGTGGCGCACAACATGGGTTGTGTGCTGCCGCTGGCGGGTTTTCTCGAAGGCGTGCGCGAACTCGCAAAGGCTCACGGCGCTGTCCTGATTTTCGACGAGGTCATCACCGGATTCCGCCACCACCTCGGAGGGTATCAGGCCCTCTGCGGCGTCACGCCAGACCTCACGACGCTCGGCAAGGCCATCGCCAACGGTTTCCCCATCGCCGCGGTTTGCGGCAAAGCCGCGCTGATGGACCACTTCAACACCCGGTCAGGCGGTGACACCTACTTCGCCGGCACCTACAACGGCAACGCCGTGAGCTGCGCGGCGGCGCTGGCCACCATCGAAATCCTGGAGCGCGAACCCGTCCACCAGCACATCTTTCGCCTCGGCGAGCGGCTGCGCGCCGGACTCCGCGAGATCCACCAGCGGCTCGGCGTCCGCGCAACCGTGGCCGGATTCGGCTCCATCTTCCTGACCTACTTCATGGATGGGCCGGTCGAAAGCTACTCCGACGTGCTGCGCAACGACGTTTCGGCTTTCGTTGACTACCGGCGGCGACTGATTGATCGAGGCATTTTCGAGATGCCCGCGCACCCCAAGCGCAATCACGTGAGCTACGCCCACACTGAGACGCAGGTGGACCGGACGCTCGAAGTTTGCGAGAACGTCCTGACGAAAGTGTTTGGAGGCCGCGCCGCGAAACACTCATGAACCCTGCCGAGCTCCTCAAGGACTCCACCGAGCGCTTTTCCACCCGCGTCGAGAACTACGTCCGCTACCGACCGGGTTATCCCGAGCAGATTCTCGGTCTGCTCGATCGCGAGTGCCGGCTCGCTCCCGACTCGGTCATCGCCGACATCGGCTCGGGAACCGGCCTGCTGAGCGAGCTCTTCCTCAAGAACGGCAACCCGGTGTACGCGGTCGAACCGAACCGCGAGATGCGCCAGGCGGGCGAGCGTTCGCTTGCGGCGTACCCCGAGTTCCGAAGCTTCGACGGACGCGCGGAGTCCATTCCGCTCGAACCACAAAGCGTCGATTTTGTCGTCGCGGGTCAGGCATTCCACTGGTTCGATCGCGAACTCTGTCGGGGCGAATTCGCCCGCATCCTCCGCCAGAGTGGCTGGGTGGCGATCATCTGGAACACACGCAGGATGGCCGGCACGCCGTTCCTCGAAGCTTACGAATCGCTGCTCGCTCGCTATGGAACCGACTACGCCGCGGTCGCACACCGGCACGTCGACGAGCGCGAAATTCGCGCCTTCTTTGCTCCGGGCGCGTGCCTGCTGCGAAAGTTTGAGAACCATCAGGTGGTCGATTTCGACAGTCTGAAAGGGCGGGTCCTTTCGTCTTCCTACATGCCGGAAGAAGGTGACGCGAACTACCAGCCCGCGCTCGCCGAAATCCGCCGCATTTTCGAAGCGCACGAGCGGGGCGGCTCGGTTACCCTGGAATACGACACCGAGGTCTACTACGGCCGGCTGGAGGCCTGACCGGCGGCTAACCTTTCTTGCCGGCGTAGTGTCCAACAGCCAGAAGCAAACTGGCATCGCTCGCGGCATGTTGCTCCCGCCAAGCGGCGGGAATCGGGAGGGAACAGGTTGCCGGAGGTCACAAAGTCACTCCACCACCGGGTCGCGACGGAGCTGCCTGAAGCGCCGCCCCGGCTAACCACTGCGCCCCCGTCTCCGGAGGTTCCCGCCCCTTCCCCGCCCGCTTTTTCACCGAAGGTCACGTTCGTCATCGTCGTCGGCGCCGCGATCCTGACGCTCGCGGTCTGGGTGGTGGCACGCTGGCGCACCGGCGAACACGCCGGCGAAGCAAGTCCGGGGCAGCGGACCGCCACCGTCGAGCGCCGTGACTTCCTTCGCACTCTGCGCATCAGCGGTACGTTGCAGGCGGTGCAGTCTTACGTCATTACGGCGCCCGAGATTCTTGGCCAGCATTCCAACCAGCTCACCATCACCAAGCTCGCGCCGGGCGGCGCCCGCGTCAAGGCCGGCGACCTGCTGGTGGAGTTCGACCGCCAGGGCCAGATCCAGGATTTTCTCGATCGCCAGGCGGAATACCGCGACCTGGTGGATCAGATTGCGAAGAAGCAGGCGGACGAGGCCACCGCCCGCGCCAAGGACGATACCGAGCTCCAGCAGGCGGAAGACGATCTCGCCAAGGCCAAGCTCGAAATGCTCAAGAACGAAATCGTCTCGCGCATTGACGCCGAAAAGAACCGGCTCACGCTTGACGAAACCACGGCGCGCGTGAAGGCGCTGCGCTCCACCTACGACCTGAAGCGAAAAGCGGCACAGGCTGACATTCGCGACCTGGAGATTCAGCGCGACGCGAAGCAATCCGCCATGCTCCACGCGCAGCAAAACGAGGGCAAGATGTCCATCCGGTCGCCCGTGCAGGGAATTGCAGTGCTCAAATCCATCTGGAAGGGCGGCCAGATGGCCGAGGTCGAAGAGGGCGACCAGGTGTGGACGGGACTGCCGATTCTGCAGGTGGTGAACCCCGCCACCATGGAGGTCCGCGCCAACGTGGACCAGGTCGACGTTCCCGATCTTCGCGTCGGGCAGACGGCGCGGATTGAGTTGGACGCTTACCCGGGCGCGGTGTTCGCCGGCAAGCTCGACGAACTCGCCCCGGTCGGCGTGGCCAGTGAGTTCTCCGACAAGCTGGAGCAGTTCGCGGCCACGTTCTCACTCGAAGGCAGTGACTCCCGCCTCATGCCGGACCTCTCCGCCGCGGTGGACGTCGAGCTCCGCCGCGTACCAGGCGCGCTCGTGGTTCCGCGCGACGCCCTGCTCGCAGAAGGCAGCCACATGTTCGCGCGGTTGAGGCAGGGCTCAGGGTTCGAAAAGCGCGAAGTCAAGATTGGACCCCTGAATGACACCGAGGCGGTCGTCGAGTCCGGCCTGGACGCCGGCGACGTGGTGGAGCGCGACCCGTAGGGCACGGTTTCAACCCACCCTGCAACCGCTATGGGCAACAAGGTCAAGACGCTGTGGAGCACACAGCGCGGGCTGATCGTCGTTGCGGGCCTCTTCGTCCTCGCCGGCGCGGGCTTCGCGGCCGTGCGCCTGGTGAATACTGCCCCCAAAGTTCCGACGGCGGAGGTGAAGCGCGGTGTCTTCACGGGCACGATGCAGATTCGCGGCCAGCTCAAGGCGCTGAAGTCGGTCATCCTCACCGCGCCCGCCCAGGCGGGCCAGGACATGCAGATCCTGAAGCTCCCCGCGAGCGGCGAAGCCGTGAAACCCGGCGACGTGGTGGTCGAGTTCGACGCCACCAAGATGCAGCAGACGCTTGAGGAGAAGCAGTCTGAGCTGAAGCAGGCCGAGGCCGAAATCGAACAGACGCGTGCCCAAGCGCGCCTCAAAGCAGAGCAGGACACCACCGACGTGATGAAAGCAAAGTTCGCCGTCGAGACCGCCCGCCTCGACGCGAGCCAGCAGGAAATCCTTTCCAAGATCGATGGCGAGGAAAAAAAGCTGGCGCTCGCCGACGCCGAGCAAAAGCTGAAGCAGGCCGAGACCCAGCGCGCCTCCGACGCCCAAGACGCCGCCGCCGACCTCGAAGGCAAGAAGCAAACGCGCGACAAGGCGAAGTTTGAAGTGCACGAGAGCCAGGCGAACATCGCCCGCCTGACTCTCCGCGCGCCGATCGCCGGCCTTGTGACCCTGCTGCCGAATTTCCGCTCCGGCAACTGGATGAACCCTCCTCCCTTCCGCCAGGGCGACCAAGCGTGGCCCGGCGCCGGCATCGTGGAGCTCCCCGACCTCTCAACCCTCGAGGTCGAGGCGCGCGTGGACGAAGTGGATCGTGGGCGGCTGAAAACCGGCCTGCCCGTCACCGTCCGCGTGGACGCCGTCCCCGACAAGGAGTTTTCGGCCCGCATTGCCGACATCAGCACGCTCGCGAAGATTGATTTCTCCGGCGGCTGGCCGTTTCCCCGCAACTTCGATTTGGCCATTCGGCTCGACCAGACCGACCCGCGGCTGCGCCCGGGAATGAGCGCCAGCATCCGCGCCGCGGTCGAGCAAATTCCGAACGCCCTGTTGATTCCCTCGGAAGCGTCGTTCCAAAAGAGCGGGCAGACCGTCGCCTACGTCTTAAGAGGCTCGAAGTTTGAGGAGCGGCCGATCGAGATTGCGCGGCGGGGCGAGGGTCAGCTCGCTGTTGCGAGCGGCCTCAAACCCGGCGACCGGGTGGCGCTGCGCGATCCGGCAGCAGGCCGGTAAAGCCAACACATGAGCGCGAACCGCAAACGTCGAATCGTAATCGCCCTCGTGGCGCTCGCCATCCTGGCCGCCGCCGGCTTCGCGGTGCGCGCTACCCTGGCCCAACTTCTCCAAACGGGCCGGCCCGGCGAGACCGTCCCCACAGTTCGGGTCGAGCGCGGCGACGTGTCGCTCGGTATCACCACCGCCGGCGCGCTCACGCCTGGCCGGACGGCAATGATGATCGCGCCGCCGGTGGCAGGTGGCGCCCTGCAGATCTCCCATTTGCTCAAGACCGGTACGCGCGTCAAGCCCGGCGACATCGTCATTGAGTTCGATCCCGCCGAGCAGGAGTACACTTTGCAGCAAAGCCGCACCGACCTCGCCCAGGCCGAGCAGGAGATCACAAAAGCCGGAGCCGACGCCGCCGTGCAGACTTCTCAGGACCAGGTGGCGCTGCTCAAAGATAAGTTTGACGTGCGGCGCGCCGAGCTCGAAGTGAGCAAGAAGGAGTTGGTGAGCGCGATTGACGCCAAGAAGAATGAGCTCGCCCTGCAGGAAGCGCAACGGGCGCTCGCCCAGCTCGAATCCGACATCAAGTCCCATGCCGCCTCGAACCAGGCCACCCTCGCGGTCAGCGAAGAAAAGCGGCGCAAGGCCGCGCTCGCCATGCAGGAGGCCCAGCGGAACATTGACAGCATGAAAGTTCGCAGCACCATCGCGGGCCTCGTCGAGGTAAAACCCAACCAGCGCGCCGCCGGCAATTTCTTCTTCACCGGCATGGTTCTGCCCGAATATCACGAGGGCGACCAGGCGGGTCCCGGGTCAGTGATTGCCGCCGTGGTGGACCCGGCGAAACTGGAAATCCAGGCCAAGGTCAACGAAGGCGACCGCGCCAACCTGAGCCCGGGCCAGGCCGTGCAAGTAGCCGTCAATGCCCTGCCCGGGAGGACTTTTGCCGGACGCGTCAAATCCATCGCCGGTCTGGCCTCGAAAGGCAGCATGTGGCAAACCGCGAGCGCCAGCACGTTCGATGTCACTATCGAACTCGCGAGCCACGACCCCGAATTGCGTCCCGGCTACACCGCCCAGGTCAGCATCGCGGGCAATCCTCTCAAAGACGTTCTCTACCTCCCACCGCAGGCAGTCTTCGACAAAAATGGCAATCCGGTGGTCTACCTCAAGACGGGCGGCTCGTTTCATGAGCAGCCGGTAAAGATCAAGGTGCGCGCCGCGACCCGCGTCGTGGTGGAGGGCCTCAGCCAGGGGGCCGAGGTGGCGCTGGTCGACCCCGAGGCGCAGGGCCGGCCTCAACCGGCGCCAAGCCCCGCCGGTCCGGCGATGGGTGGAGGTGGGATGTGAACGGCGCCGCGACCACCGCCCTTCCCACCGTGACGCCGGATCGTCCCTGGTCACAGATTTTTCCCGACCTGCTCCTCGGCTTTGAAAACCTGCGAATGCACAAGCTGCGTTCGCTGCTCACCATGCTCGGCATGATCTTCGGCGTGGCCGCCGTGGTCTCCATGCTCTCGATCGGCGCCGGAGCGCAGAAGCAGGTGATGGCCTTCATCGAGCAACTCGGCGTGCACAATCTGATCGTCGAAGCCAAGGAAGCCGTGGACGACCAGAGCTTTCAGAAGATGCGGCGCGTTTCGCCCGGCCTCACGTTCGCGGACTTGCGTTCGATTCGCTCCAACGTCAGCGGCATTGTGGAATCCACGGCGAGAAAGAAATTCACGCCCTCAAAGATGATTCCCAAGCCGGCCGAGGAAATCCCCGTGCTCTACGGCGTGAGTCCGTCTTACCAAAAGATCGCCGGGCTCGCCGTGGTGGCCGGACGGTTCTTCGACGACGATGAGAACGCTCGCGCCGCGCCGGTGGCGGTGCTGGGCGAGGGCGCGAAGGCGAACCTTTTCGGCCCGCGCGACGCCGTCGGGCAGTACGTGAAGGCAGGCGACCAATGGTTCCACGTGATCGGGGTGGTGGGGCCGCAACTCACCGCGCAACCGGGACAGTCTGGCGCGAGCAATCTGCCGGCCCAGGACTTGAACAACCTGATTTACGTGCCGCTCTACGCCTCCATCTTTCGCCTCGCCGACAGCCAGAGCAGCATCAAGGACGAGATTGACGGCCTCTACCTCAAGCTCGCCCCATCGGCCGACAGCGTCTCGGTGGCCGGCGTCGTGCGCGGACTGCTGAACTCCTCCCATCGCCAGGCCAACGACTTCAGCGTTATCGTGCCGGCCGAACTGCTCGCCCAGCAGCGCAGCACCGAGCGGATCTTCAGCATGGTGATGGTGGCCATCGCTTCCATTTCGCTCCTGGTGGGCGGCATCGGAATCATGAACATCATGCTGGCCAGCATCCTTGAGCGCACGCGCGAAATCGGCGTCCGCCGCGCCGTCGGCGCCCGACAGCGCGACATTGTGCGGCAGTTCCTGGTGGAAGCCATCCTCATCTCGTTCGTGGGCGGGGCGCTGGGCCTGCTGTTCGGGTTCGGCATGTCGCGGCTGATCGCGTTTCTCGCCGGCTGGTCCACCGTCGTCACCCTCAACTCCGTGCTGCTGGCGTTCCTGGTCTCGGTGTCGGTGGGACTGATCTTCGGGATCTACCCCGCGTTTAAGGCTGCGCACCTCGACCCCATCGAAGCGCTGCGGTATGAATAGACCGCTTCGCCCGATGCAGGATCGCGAAAGAAAAGTATTGACATTTGTTTAGGTTATGGTAATAAGAGAGACATGGGCACGCGACATTTGGCAGGCCAGCATAGTCGGAGCTGCCCTTTTCGGACTATACCGACAACTCGGCGTGCTGAAAAACAGCCCAAAAAAGTGTTAATCCAAAAAACGAAGCCTGAATGTCATTTAGAATCAGTCTCAGACTCGAGAAATGTTGTGGAAAGCCGTCAACTAGCTGAAAATAAGTATCTTACCTAAACTAAAGCCGTCAACATATTGAAAGCAAACAGTTAATGTGAACTCTCGGGGCTGGAATTTGCACCGTCATCCCAACGAAAAATGTGAGGAATCGCCCATGCGCTTGCACATTTGCATTCTCGCACTCGCTCTTGCCGCGCCGCTGCGCGCTCAAACCTCCGCGCCCGTGACCGCCCCGGCCGATTACTCGAGCCGCGTCACCTTCCACACCCTCGCACCCTCGCAATTGCCCGGACCCACGGGGTTGCGCGAGTACCTCGTGGATGGCAAGCTGCGCTTAGCGCTCGACGACGCCATTCGCCTTTGCCTCCTGAACAACACCGACGTCCGTATTGACCAGTCGGCCGTGGACGTGGCGAAATTCAACCTCCTCGCGGCATATCATCCCTTTGACCCGTTGTTCACTTCGAACGCCAGCGCCCTGCGTCAGACCACGCCCGCCACCAGCCAACTTCAGGGCGCCTCCACCGTCAGCAGCCTTTTCCAGCAGATGCAATTCGGCTACACGCAGACGCTCGAGACCGGAACCAATTACAATGCCTCCTACACGGGAAACAAGTCCGACACCAACAGCAGCTTCTTCTTCATCAATCCCTACTTCTCGTCCGGACTGAACTTCCAGGTCACGCAGCCGCTGCTGCGCAATCGCGGCCTCTTCCCCAACCGTGCTCCGATTGTGATTGCGCGCCGCAATCTGAGCCAGTCGGAGGCCACTTTCGAAGCCCAAGTGAGTAATGAAATCCAGAACGCCGTCGGGCAGTACTGGGCGGTGGTGGGGGCACGGGAAAACCTGCGCGTGCAGCAGGACTCGCTCGACGAGGCGGAGGCCACCTACAAGCAAAACAAGCGCGCGCTTGAACTGGGCGCCCTGCCGCCGCTCGACATCTACCGCTCGGAGTCACAGGTGGCGCAGCGGCGCGTCTCCCTCATTCAAGCTCAGTACGCGTTGAAGCAAGCCGAAGACCAGTTCCGCGAGACCATCGGCGCCGACCTCGACCCTTACACCGCCGCGCTCGACCTCGACCTGACCGAAAATCCCGAGCCGCATGGCCAGCTTTTCACGACCGACGTCGCCACGGCGCTCGATACTGCTCTCCAACATCGTCCTGAGCTGGACGCGCTGCGATTGCAGGTTGCCAATGACGATACCGGCGTCCGCCTGGCGCGCAACGGCCTGAGGCCGGACCTTGAGCTCGCGGCAACGTACGCTTCAAACGGCGTCGGCGGTCCCCAGCTCGATTCCTCGGTCACGCCGCCCGTGGTCGTTCCCGGCGGATTTGGCGACGCGCTCTCGCAGAACTTTCGCTTTCGCTTCCCCACCTATGGTTTCACGCTGAGCCTGAACCTGCCGGTAAGAAATCGCGCGGCCGAGGCAGCGCTCGGCGAGGCTTCGGTGGCGAAGCGCACCGACCTTTACGCAATCCGCCGGCAGCAGCAGAGTATCCGGCTCGACGTGGTCAACTCCGTGCATCAGCTCGAAGAGGCCAAGCTCTCGCTCGAAGCCTCGAAGATCGCGCGCTCGACCACGCAGAAGGTTCTGGAGTCGGAGCAGCGCAAGTACGAGCTTGGCGCCGGCGACATCTTCAAGGTGCTCGAAGCGCAGACCGAGCTCACCCAGGCCGAGGTCAGCCAGGTGCAGGCCCAGATCAACTACCAACTGGCGCTCACCGCGGTGCGGCACTCGACCGGCGAACTGCTGGCGGGCTACCGCGTCCAGGTCCAGCGGGCGGTGCATTGAAGGGGCAGGAAGCAGATACCTCACAAGAAGGGACTCGAACGGCTCACGACGACCGGCAATCGGCGGGGGAGCACCTCAATGGCGAGCGGCAGAGCGCCGAGCGGCTCGCCGTCCACTTCAATCTTGGTCGGCTCGGCGGCCTCGGCCGAGAACTGGCGAACGGTGAAGTGGTGAGTCTTGGGATGAACGTAGAGATTGTCGGAGTAAAGAATCCGAATGTCGCGCAGGAGCTCGAACATATTAAGGTGATCAATCACGGTGACTTCCAACACGCCGTCGTTCAGCGCCGCCGTCGGACAGGGATGCATCCCGCCGCCGTGATATTGCCCGTTGCCAATCGCGACGTTGGTGATGAAAAACGGTAGACTCGCCGCGCCCTTCTCCACTTCGAGCCGCACGTGCTTGCCGCGGTACGCCAGAAACGTGGTGAGCGTCGCCCACAGAAACGCCGTCTTGCCGCCGAGCGGCGTGAGGAAATTCTTGGCCGCGGCGGCCACGTCGCCCCCCATGCCGAAGCTGACAAGATTGACGAAGTAGCGGCTCTCAGTCGCGCCGGTGCCTCCGGTGAACGTCGCCTTGCCGAGGTCGATCGTGAGCGGCACGCCCGTCGAAAGGATCTCAATCGCTTGCCGCGGATCCGCCGAGACACCCAGCGTGCGTCGAAAATCGCCGCCGGTCCCGATGGGCAGGATGCCGAGTTGCGCGCCGCGCCGGACGGGCTCGTCGTCTTCCAGAAAACCGTTCGCGACCTCGTTGATGGTGCCGTCGCCGCCCACCGCCACGATGAAATCGAAACCTTGGCGCAGCAGCTCTCGCGTCAAGTGGATGGCGTGGCCGTGCGAATCCGTGAACCGCACCGTCACGGATTCCAACCGGTCGCCCAGCGCCCGAGCAATGTCGGGCCAGACCCTGGCCGTCCTGCCCTGGGCCGACTGCGGGTTCACGACCGCCGCGATTTTTTTGCACTCGCCCATTCACCGGCCTGGCTACCGCCCGGCGACTCCTTTTCGCTGGAGATCGTCCACCGTCGCGCGCAGCGTCTCCATGGGATCGCGCGCCGTGTAGCCGAGCGCGCCGCGCGCCTTTGAGGAATCGCAGTACCAGAAGAGCGCCGACATTTTGATCGAAGCGTCGTCGAGCGCGAACCGCTTGCCGGCGAGCGGCAGCAGCTTGCGAAGCACTCGCGCGCTGAGAAGCGCGAGACCGAGCGACGGTTGCAGCTTCGGCGCGCGCCGGCCTGTGATTCCCGCGAGCCGCTCAATCATTTCGCGGAATGTCCAATTCACTCCACCCAGCAGGTATCGCTCTCCGGGTTTGCCTTGCGCCATCGCGGCGATGACGCCGGCGGCCGCGTCGCGCGCATCCACGAAGTTCAGGCCGCCGCGCGGCAAGGCCAGAATCTGCCCTTGGAGGAAGAGCGCGACGTCACCGGTGGAAGAACCGCGATCGTCACCGGGACCGAGCAAGAGGCTGGGATTCACAACGGCCACGGGCAGGTTCTGTTTCTCGAAATACGCCAGCGCCACCTTTTCCGCTGCGATCTTGGTCAGGTAATAAGGCCACTCAGACACGAGATCGTTTTTGTAACTCGAAGCCTCGTTATGCACCACCGGCTCGCGACCGACGGCAATCGTTCCCGACGACGACACATGGACCAGCTTGCCGACGCCGTGCTTCAACGCTGCCTCGCACACGTTCCGCGTGCCCTCCACATGCGTGCGGCGAAGCAGCTCGGTATCCCGAGGGTCGCGCGAAACAATGCCGGCGAGGTGGTAGATTTCACTCACGCCTTCCGCCGCGCGCATTACGTCGGCTGCCGAGGTAACGTCGCCGTGCGCGACTTCGACACCGCAGTCCCCGTCCCACGCCGACGCGCCTCGGCACAGCACCCGCAGGCGCTTTTCGCTCCCAACTCCGCGCTCCGAACTGATCAACTGGTTGACGAGGTGCTTACCGAGGAATCCTGTGGCGCCGGTAACAAGAACCCGCTTCATATCGAAATGGGCGCTTTGGAGTGCGGCGGCTTGCCGCCGCTTTGATCCGCGAGCTTGCTCGCGACGCTCACTCCGAATGCGCGGAGCCAGGATGCGGCCAGCAAGCTGGTCTGCTCGAAAGCGGTAGCAAGCTACCGCACTCCAGAGCATGGCCGGTTAAACACTTTGCGGCGCTCCGATCATGTCGGCCATTAGAATCGGCGCGAAGTGCATCAGCGTGACGCTGGGCTTGTGGCCGATGTGGCTCTCGGCCATCTCGAGTGCCTCATCCATCGTCTTCGCCATGGCCCAGCCCATGGTCTCCGCCGCCGCTTTTGATTCCGCGCCGACGCAAATCACCCTGCCGGTGTGGGCGCGCCCGTTCTCGCCCCAGTACCACATGTAGAAGGGATGCACGCCGTGGTACGCATTACCCGTGCGGTACTTCTGGATGTAATCCGGACGATGGGCGAATTCGGGTTCGTATCTCCGCTGCAGCTCGAACGAATCGCGCGTCTGTGGCAGGATGCGGTGAAAGAACTCGATGTATGAAGGATGGTGCACGGCGCTGAAATCATCGTAGAGCGGATGGGTGATGATGAGCACGCCGTTTTTCTTCACCACCGGCATGCCGCGGTACATGTTGTGGAAATACCCCAGCGCCATCACCTGCACCAGCAGGGGATTAAGAATCGAGTTCACGTTGTACGGCGAGACGAAAGGTATCCCATACACCACCACGTCGGACTGCCCTTCCATGGGGCAGCAGTACTGGGCGTAGCAGTAGGCCAGAGTCTTATCGTGCACCGGCAGGGTCGAGCCGGCATGCACGGCAATCGGCCGGTAGGGCGCCGGGACGCCAAACAGAATCTTTCGCTTGAGCTTCCGCGGCAGCACGCTCAGGGCGTGGCGCGTGGCGCTGAACATCACCTTGTCAACCCCGCTGTATTGGTCCTCGTTTTTGGTGAAGAAGGCCATCTTCGGGTCGAACATCTGATTGTTCAGCACCGTCTCGATGTGAAACACCTTGAGCTGCTGGTTAATCATCTGGCCGATGCGGTCGCAGGAGCGATTCATCGCCGAGCGGGTGTGGTCGAAGTAGGAGTCGCAGTCGAGAATGGTCTGCGGCGTATGGTGCGCCTGCAACGTGGGATAATCGCACAGGCCCACGCCCACCGATTTCGACCCGCCGTCCATGGGCACGAGGTTGATGTTGACGTAGATCAGCAGGTCCGACTCCGCGGCGCGACGGTTGAGCCGCACGTGCTCGCCGTGATCGGTGACACCAAGCTCCACGCAACCGTCTGGCGCTTCGCCGTCATGGTTGTACAGACGGTCGGGGTAGTAGCGGCGGAAGATGTCCGCGCCCACCGCGCGCTTGATCTCAAACTCGTGCATGCGGCGGTGAAAAGAAGTCGCAATGATGATGTGAAAGTCCTCGATTCCCTTCTCCGCCAGCATCGGCAGGAGGACGCGCAGCACCGATTCGCGGACGTCGGGCCGCGCCATCTTGGGCAGCGGCAGCGAAATGTCGTCGAGCGCAATGGTGACGCGCATGCCGGGCCGGAGCAGCGCGGCGAGCGGCTCCATCTCTTGGGGATGAGTTACGGCGTAACGGATGCCGGCGTCGAAGTCGGCGAGTCCGGGGATGGCGGGGTTGGGATACATCACGCGCGTGCCGGCGGGGAACTTTACGGAGAGCAGGTCCTCGCCCGACCACATCAGGCGCGGCGCGGACTTCGCTTCCAGGTGAACCACGCAGCCTTCATGGGAGACCACGGCCTGGCGCCCCACGGCGTTGGGCGTGGCATCGCCGAACTCGAAGGGTCGCGGCGCTATGGTCTGCATGCTCGCGGTGGGTGTCGCCATATTCATCCCTTGTCTCCGCCCGGCCTTTCCTGCGCGCGGGCCATGCCGGGTTGAAACCCGGCGCTGCGCAAGTCCAGCACCGGCCAGCCGCGCTCGGCGGCCACCCGTTTCAATCGCCGGTCCGGATTCACCGCCACCGGATTTCCGACGGATTCTAGCATGGGCCTATCCGAGAAGCTATCCGAGTACGCCCTGCAACCGGCGAGCGGAGCGTCGCGTTCGGCGCAGAACCGTTTCATCGCCTCCACCTTCTCGCCCCCGGCGATCAACGGCGGCGCCACCATGCCCGTTGCCCGGCCCTCGCGAAACACCATGGAGTTGGAAATCACGGCATCGAATCCGAAGTATTGGACGACCGGCCCGACGATGAAATCGAGCTCGCCGGTCACGAGCACGGCAACGAACCCCTGCCCGCGGTCAGACTCCACCAGCGCCTTAGCCTGGGGGTAAAGCTTGGGCCGGATGACCTCGTCGAAGACCGCGCCATCGAGCCCGCGCAGCCATCGCTCGCGCAGGCCCCGATATTCCATGAAGAAGACCTGGTTGAACAGCCGCCGGGAGAAAAAGTCCAGGGCGAAAAACAAAGGCACGTTGAGTAACAACCGTGCGTACCGGACCGCGGCGCGCAGCCTCGAAGGCTGGTGGCGGGCAAAAAAAGCATACCGCTGCACCACGTTGCCGGAGGCCAAGGTCCCATCGAAGTCGTAAAAGGCGATGCGGGTCATAGAAACGCAGTGGCTGGTGGTGAGTGGCTAGTGGTCAGTGGCCAAAGCCCCACGAATCGCGGCATTCGGGGTAGCGACGTAATTCTGTTAGTCTGCTGATAACAAATAACATCGTGGCTTTGATCCCCAACCTCTTCCAATCCTCCAGTCATTCTGCAACGGAAGTGGTGGCCTCTCTCCATTCGCCCACAGTACCGGTCCCAATGGTGATCCACAACGGCGAACGAATGTTTTGTGAAATAATGCTCCATATTTAAGAAAATAAGCCGCTTAATACGAAACAGTTCGTTTCGTGGCGTTTCTTGCATCGTTAAGAAAACAAGTGAGATAATGGAACAGTAAGTGGCCAGTTCGTTTAAGTCTTTATTTTGCAATGGATTGATATTTTTTAATCGGGTGACGCGGTGGAGGGCTCTTGGCATTGAGTCCCGGTCCTGAGAGGGGAAAACACTGGCAGCCACTAAAAGCGTCGCCCCTGCAGGATACATGTATTACAGCAGAGGGCCCGGTATTTGTCAAGTGCGAAATGACGTGACGATGACTAAGGGGTGTTCGAAGCCGGACAGCGCCGTCCCGCAGCCGCGCAGTCTGAAGACTGTGGTACCGGACATCGCCACTCATATCCGACGCTGGCACAGTCATATAGGCGCTGCGTGCCATGTGGCAACGGCCTTGCTCCGTCTAACGGGATTCTCTCTGAGCCACGGGAGGGTGTAAACATGGGAAGCTTGATCCAGGACTTACGATACGGCCTGCGCATGCTGGCAAAGAATCCCGGCTTCACGGCGGTGGCGGTGCTGACGCTCGCGCTCGGTATCGGCGCGAATACTGCCATCTTCAGCCTGCTGAACGCGCTGATGCTGCGCGATTTACCTATTCAGAATCCTGGCCAGCTTGTGCTGCTGGGCACAGCGAGGTCTGGCGGCAGTTCTGATGACCTCGCGGCCACGGATGTTTACTCCTATCCGTTCTACCGCGAATTTCGACAGAAGATTCAAGCGTTCTCGGAAACTAGCGCCATGCTGAGCATTCCGTTTGACGGAATGCACGGAGTAGTGCAGGGCAGCTCCAGCCTGGAGCAAATGCACGTGCAGCTTGTCTCCGGCACATATTTCCCGATGCTGGGCGTAAAGGCAGAGATGGGCCAGTTGTTCACTGAGGCGGTCGACGAACCGCTGGGCGGGCATCCCATCGCCGTCGCCAGTTACTCCTGGTGGAGGCGCCGCTTCAATCGCGATCCTTCAGTGATTGGAAAAACTGTCAAGCTCGGCTCTACGGTATACACGATCAGCGGCATCACTCCGCCGGAATTCTTCGGCACATCGGTGGGAGAGTCGCCGGACCTGTGGATTCCCCTCTCCATGGACAAACAGATTTCACCCGGCTGGAACGGCATGGACAACAACTCGTTCCAGGCCCTTTACGTCCTCGGCAGGCTGAAGCCGGGAGTGAGCCTGAAACAGGCCCAGGCTGAGGTCAACGTGCTCGCCCAACAGCTTTGGCGGGAGTCCTTGGGAGGGCAGCCCGCCAGGCAACAGCAGCAGATACTTGACCACACCGTGGTTGAATTGACGCCGGCAGTGCGCGGCATTTCGCGGCTCCGTTTTCAATACTCCTTTCCGCTTCTGGTCCTGATGGTGGTTGTGGCGTTGGTGCTGCTGATTGCGTGCGCCAACATCGCCAACCTGTTGCTGGCGCGCGCTACAACGCGTCAGCGTGAAATCGCCGTGCGCATGGCGCTGGGGGCCGCCCGGCTGCGCTTGATTCGCCAGATGCTGACGGAGAGTATGCTGCTTGCCCTGCTGGGCGGCGCGCTGGGTATGGTTTTTTCAGCATGGACGACCAACGCGCTCCTTGCCATGGTCTCCAGCGGCGCGGAGCCCATATCGCTGGACGTTTCGCCCGACGCGCACGTGCTGCTGTTCGCGCTCCTGGCCACATTCTTAACCGCGCTGTTGTTTGGCGCGGTACCCGCGATGCGCGCCACGCGCTTTGACTTAACGCCCGCCTTGAAGCAGGGCCGGGGAGCGCTCTCTGCCGCCTCGCGCAGCCGGTTCGCCAGGGCTCTGATCGTTGCGCAGGTGGCCGTATCCCTGATCTTACTCGTTGGTGCCGCGCTGTTTTTGCGCTCGCTGGTGAATCTTGCGCAAGTTGATACCGGCTTCGACAGACAGAACGTTTTGCTGTTTGGAATCGATCCCGCAGCCGTGGGATATAAGCTGGACTCGCGGTTAATGAATCTCTATCAGGAAATTGAGCAGCGGATTGGCGCGCAACCCGGCGTTCAAGCCACCAGCATTTCCTTCTTCACATTCAATCAAGGCAACTGGACGAACCCTGTGGCCGTCGCCGGCCGGACGCCCACTGAACACGATCGAGAAGTGAACAACAACATTATCGGCCCGGCTTACTTCAGCGCCATGGGGATTCCCCTGCTGGTCGGCCGCACCGTCGGGGCTCAAGACACAGCAACGTCGCCGAAGGTTGCAGTCATCAACGAGACCATGGCTCGGATGTATTTCCCCGGCGGCTCGCCAATTGGCCGACGATTCGGCATCGGCGCCGACCCGAAACACAGCAACGATATCGAAGTCGTTGGTGTAGTCAAAGACGCCAAGTACAACAGCCTGCGCGAGCAGCCCTGGCCGGCGGCTTACTATCCCTATACCCAGCGCTTTCACATAGGCTACTACAATTGCTTGGAAGTCCGCTATTCGGGCGATCCCGCAGGCATCATCGCGGAAGTCCGCCGCGCGGTGGGCGAAGCGGATCGCAATCTTCCATTGGCTTACGACGGCACTCTGGCGGAGCTGGTGGAGCGCTCGATTTCCAACCAATCTCTCGTCGCAAGGCTTTCCGCTCTTTTCGGCATGCTGGCGGTTTTCCTGGCCTGTATCGGGATTTATGGGTTGATGTCCTACGCCGTCACGCGCCGCACCAGCGAGATTGGCATCCGCATGGCGCTGGGCGCAGAGCGCTCCATGATGTTGTGGATGGTGATGCGCGAAAGTCTGAAGCTAGTCGCGATTGGCCTGGCCGTCGGGTTGCCCATCGCGCTGGGCGCTCAACAACTGGTTTCCAAGATGTTATTCGGCTTGAAGCCGGCCGACCCGATTTCCTTGGCTGGCGCGGTGATTGTGTTGATGGCCTTCGCCCTTGTGGCCGGATACTTGCCGGCGCGGCGAGCGACCAAGGTGGACCCGATGGTGGCGCTGAGGTATGAGTAATTGCCGATTTTCGATTCTCGATTGACGATTGGAAAACAGAATCATCCTCAGCGTCAATCATCAATCGTCAGTCGTCAATCATCAATTCTTTGCCGGGAGGACCTTGATGGCGACTCTATTCCAGGACCTGCGTTACGGCCTCCGGATGCTCCGCAAGAATCCCGGCTTCACGGCGGTGGCGGTGCTGACGCTGGCGCTCGGCATAGGCGCGAACGCCGCAATTTTCCAGCTCATTGATGCGGTGCGCCTGCGCACGCTGCCGGTGAAGGACCCGCAAACGCTCGCCATCGTTCACCTCAACACCAATCACTGGGGCTCGGGAAATTACAGTGGCCCGTATGCTGAATTCACATTTCCGTTATGGCAGCAGGTGCAGCGGCGGCAGCAGTCATTTTCCTCCATCGCTGCCTGGGGAACGGATACGGAGAATCTCGCCAAGGGCGGCGAAGTGGATAACGCTCAGGCCATCTGGGTTAGCGGTGAATTTTTCCGCGTCCTGGTTGTGCAGCCGTTTCTGGGCCGCTTGCTCGCCCCTCAGGACGACTTGACCGGCTGCTCCGGCGGCGTTGATTTAAGTTATTCTTTCTGGCAGCAGCGGTATGGCGGCGCCGCGTCCGTCATCGGCAAGACGCTCACTCTGGAGGGCCATCCGTTTCCGATTCTAGGCGTCACCCCTCCAAGTTTTTACGGTGTGTCCGTCGGCGATCGCTTCGATGTGGCCGTGCCGGTATGCGCGGAGCCGATTGTCGCAGGCGAATACAGCCGCATCACAGGGCCGAGGGCGCGCGAGGATTGGTGGCTCTCAATCATTGGCCGGCTCAAGCCCGGCTGGACGCTGGCGCGCGCCGGCGCGCAACTTGCCGTCGTCGCGCCCGCCGCGTTGCATGAAACCATTCCGCCACAGTACGACGCCGAAGGCGTAAAGCACTATCTCGGATACAAGCTCGAAGCGCGTCCGGCGGCGAACGGATTTTCCCAGGTGCGCAGCGACGCGTCAACACCGCTTTTCTTGCTCCTGGGACTCTCCGGCCTCGTGCTGTTGATTGCCTGCGCCAATCTCGCAAACCTGATGCTGGCGCGCGCCAGCGCCCGCGAGCGCGAAATCGCTGTGCGCCTTGCACTCGGCGCTTCGCGCGGACGTCTCATCCGGCAACTGCTTTCAGAAAGCGCGCTCCTGGCCATCGGCGGCGCGGTCTGCGGAGGATATCTCGCCGCTACGCTCAGCAGCTTTCTGGTGGCATTCATCAGCACGCCGGACAATCCCATTTTCCTCGAGATGCCCACGGATTGGCGCGTCCTCGGCTTCGCTGGTGGGCTGGCGATTCTCACCACCGTCCTTTTCGGTCTCGCGCCGGCGATTCGCGCTGGAAGCATGCCTCCTGGATCGGCGTTGAAGGCCGGCGGACGGGGCATGACTGCTGGCCGGGAACGATTTCGCCTGCAGCGCCTTCTGGTGGCCTCGCAGGTGGCGTTGTCGCTGGTGCTGCTGGCGGGGGCGCTGCTGTTTGCGCGGAGCTTGCGCAATCTCATGGCGCGCAATTTGGGCTTTGAACAGAACGGCGTGCTCGTGGCGAATCTGGATTTCACGCGGCTCAAGCTGCCCGCCGCCCAACTCGAGCCGTTCGAACACCACTTGCTCGAGCGTGTTCGGGCGATTCCCGGCGTGTCTGCGGCGGCCACTTCGATCCGTTCGCCCATGAGCGGAAGCAGCAGCAATCAGTGGGTCCTCGATGAGAAGGGCAGCCACCCCAACGGAGCTGCCTGGCTCGATTACGTCAGCTCCGGATATTTTCAGACTTTGGAGGCCCCCATTCTTGCGGGCCGCGATTTTAATTCGGGCGACACGGCTACCTCGCCCAAGGTAGCAATTGTGAACGAGGCGTTCGCGAAGAAGTTCCTCAACGGCGCGAAAGATCCTGTCGGCAAAGAGTTCCGCAAGTGGGAGTCGCCGGGGAAGCCGCGGCCCTATTACACCGTCGTCGGCTTGGTGAAAGATTCCGTATACAACGATATGCACAAGCCCATTGTGCCGGTGATGTACTTCCCACGGGCGGAAATGGAGGCGCCGTTTACTTATCCCGGTGATGTACTTCTCATCCGCTCGCGTGTGGGCGCGGTGGGGCTGCTTAAGTCAGTTAAAGATACGATCACGGGCGTGAATCCGGAAATTGACATCCAGTTCAAAGTGCTGCGCACGCAGATTCGCGAGACGCTCATTCAGGATGAATTGATGGCCACGCTCTGCGGGTTTTTCGGCGGGCTCGCCGTTTTGCTGGCGGCGATTGGACTCTACGGGGTGCTCTCTTACACCGTCACCGAGCGCACCAACGAAATTGGCATTCGTGCGGCGCTCGGAGCGCAACGCGGGAACGTCATTCGGCTGATTCTGGGCGAGGTGGCCGTGCTGATCGGCATCGGCATCGCGGTGGGAACGGCGCTCACGCTCGCAGCCGGAAAGACCGCGGGGTCGCTGCTGTTTGAGCTTAAGCCGCGCGATCCCCTTACACTGGCGCTGGCGGCGATTTTGCTTGCGGCTGTTGGATTCGCTGCCAGCTTCATTCCCGCTTACCGCGCGACGAAGGTGGATCCCATGGTGGCGCTGAGATGCGAATGACGGAAATGACTCATGGGCTCGTCGATTCATTGAGTCAATGAAGAGATGGCCGCTACCTTGGCCGGCTGGCGCGACCGCGCCAGCGTCGCCACACGAAATACACCGGGATGCCGCTTGCGACCAGCGCCAGACACCAGAGCGCATCGGCGCGCCGCTCGACGAAGGCGTCGGCCAGCAGCACCACCGCCAGCGTGACGAAGATCAGCGGCACGAAGGGATATCCCCAGGTGCGATACGGGCGCGCGAGATTCGGTTGGCGCCGGCGAAGCACCAGAATGCCAGCCGTCACCAGAGCATAGAAGATCCATTCCGAGTAGATCGCCTTGGTGTAGAGCGCCTCGTAGGCGCCGCTCAGCGCGAAAATGCCCGCCACCGCCGCCTGCGCCATGATGGCCACCGCCGGCGTGCGGAAGCGCGGACTGAGTCCGGCGAGCGCCTGTGGGAACAGGCGGTCCTTGGCCTGGGCGTAAGGAATGCGCGAACCGGAAAGAATCGAGCCGTTGAGCGTGGCAAAGGTGGAGATGAGCACGCCGACCGCGACGAATGTGGCACCGCCGTGCCCCAGAAAGCTCCGCGCCGCCGTTGCCGCGATGGTCGAGGTCGCGAGCGCCTGATCCGAAGGCAAAACATAGAAGTAGGCGATGTTCACGGCGATATAAACACCCAGCACCAGGAACGTGCCGCCAATCAGGGCCAGCGGCATGTTGCGCTGCGGATTCGCCACCTCTCCCGCCACCATGCTGAGATTGTTCCAGCCGTCGTAGGCCCAGAGCGCCGAGATTGTTGCCAGTGCGAAACCCGAGGCCAGACCCCGGCCCGCAACGCCTGCGACGAGCGGCCGGAAATGCTCGAACGAACCATGGCCGATCGTGAGGCCGAGCACGATGAGCACCGCCAGCACCAGCAGTTTGGCGGCGGTGAAGAGCGTCTGCACCGCGCCCGAGCGCCGCACGCCGAGCACGTTCAGGAGCGACAGCAGCAGGATCGCGACCGCCGCGCCAACCTGGAGTCCGGTGAGTTTCAAAATGAGAGTGTGAGCGCCCAGCGCGAGCGAGCCGCTCCAGAGGACGTTCGCCAGACCCGGGAAAAAATAAGCGAGGTAGAGCAAAAAGCCGGTGGCGATGGCCGCGATCGAAGCCGCCTTGGCCACGATGAACTGCGTCCAGCCATAGAGGAATCCCATCGCCGGCCCGTAGGCGCGATGCAGATAGACGTATTCGCCACCCGCCTCGGGCAGCGCGGCTCCCAGCTCAGCGTATCCCAGCGCGCCGAAGAGGGTAAGCAAGCCGGCGAAAACCCAGACCGCAATCACCATCGCGGGCGTGCCCACGTGGGCGAGCATCATGCTCGGAACCACGAAGATCGCGGTGCCGATCATCGTGCCGGCGGCGACGGAAACGGCGCCGTACAAACCCAGACCTTTGACAAGTTCAGGACGCATGAAAACTATGAGTTATGACTTCTGAGTTATGGGTTATGAGTGACGAGTTCCGAACTGTGAATCCTTGGTCCGTAACAAGACCGAGGCGGCGACAGCTTTCATGACTCATAACTCAGAACTCGGCTCGCAACCAGTCCCATCACAAAGGTAACGAGCGTTCCAAGGGCAACGTACCACGTCCAGGCAATCGAAGTGAACGCGATAACGCCGATGAGCACGACGAGTCCGAGCACGGCTCCCGCGAGCGCTCCGCGGCCCGTCGCGCGCTTGGTGAGCGCACCCAGCAGGAAGATGCCGAGCATACTGCCGTAAGGCACCGAGGCGATGGTCAGCGCGAGTTCGAGCACGCTTTCGTGCAGGTACTGCGCCGCAAGCGCAATCAGGATAAGAACGGCGCCCCAGGCGAGCGTCAGGCCGCGCGAGACCCGCATGGAGTGGCGCTCGTCGGCGCCCGGCCGAAAGAACGGCTTGTAAAAATCCATCACCGAGCTTGAAGCCAGTGAGTTGAGCGCAGCGCTCAGATTGGCCATGCCCGCCGCGATAATCGCCGCGATCAGAAGACCCGCGAGGCCGCGCGGCAGTTGCGTGATGACGAACGTGGGGAAGATCTGGTCGGGGCGCGCGAACGCCGTGGCCGGCGGATGGAAATGATAGAACGCAAACAGCACCACGCCGACAATCAGAAACAAGGTGAACTGGAACAGAATCACCAGGCCGCTCGAAAGCAGAGCCGCCTGGCTCTGGCGCAGATTCTTTGCCGCCAGCAGCCGCTGGACGATCAATTGATCGGTGCCGTGGCTGGCGCTGGTGAGGAACGTGCCACCGAGCACGCCCGACCAGAAAAGGTATGGCTGATGCCAGTTGAACGCGAAGTTGAAAATCGAGAGCTTATCGCCGGACTCCCGCGCCAGCCGCGCAACCTCGCCCCAGCCTCCCGGAATCGCATGCAGCGCGAGGACGAGCGCGATCACGGTGCCGCAGATGTATATCGTGAGCTGGATGACGTCGGTCCAGATGACCGCCGTCAGGCCGCCCTCAAACGTGTAGAGCAGCGTCAGCGCGGTGATGATGGCAACCGCCGTAAGCACGTTGGTCCGGAAAATGATTCCGACCACAATCGAGATGGCAAACACCCGGACGCCCTCGGCGAGCGCCCGGCTACTGAGAAAAAGTCCGGCCGTGAACACCTTGAGGCGGTGGCTGAATCGCCGGTCCACAAACTGGTAGGCGGTGAAAAGCTCGCCTGTGAAGTAGCGCGGCAGAAGCAGGAAGCTCACCACCACTCGCGCCACCAGGTACCCGAAGACGAGTTGCAGGAAAGCGAGGTTCGAGCGGTAAGCGATGCCGGGCGTGCTAATGATGGTGAGGATGCTGGTCTCGGCGGAGACCACCGAGAGGGCGATGGCCCACCACGGCAGGCGCCTGCCGCCGAGGAAGTAATCGTGCAATGTGCGCTGGCTCTTGCGAAAGTGCGCGCCGAAAAGGGTGATGCCGGCGAGGTAGGCAGCAACAACCGCGAGGTCGAGCCAGTCAAGAGACACAGTTGCCGGTTATCAGTTCTCGGTTCTCAGTCCTCAGTTTTCGGTTACCAGTGCCCGGTTCCACCGCTCGTTTGCCGGTTGGTGGGACTGACAACAGATAACTGACAACTGAGAACTGCTTTTCAGTCCGCGAGTCTAGCGAAGGGGGCGCGGGGTGTCAAGCCGTCCTGAAGGCCGGTAGTGTCTCAGTTTGAAAAATGCGTGGAATCAGGATTGCGATGCCCTGACCGCCGATTCTGCAACCTGGTGAATCCTCCTCATAACTGATCGAAAGTTGTTCCCACCTCCTACTTTGATCAGGGCCGTAAATTGGTGATGTATGCGGCCTTCAATACACGCGGTCGGGCCGGAGAGTCTATCTTGGCCATGAGTTGCAGGCATCATAAGACAATGACCGCGCCACCCTGCGACCCCCTGTCCTGTCCCGGCAAGCCGGGACACCCTCTCCCCCGGCGGGGGGGCGAGGGCTAGCGTCGAACGGCTTCAGAGCCCGGGCCAGGTGGAACTCCCCCGGTGTTATTCTGAATCCGTGATCCATCCTCGCCGCCCCAAGCTTGGCCAACACTTCCTTGCCGACCCGAAGTTTCGTCGCCTCATCGCGGACTCGCTCGACGTCCAATCCGATGAACTGCTCATCGAAATCGGCCCTGGACGTGGAGCCCTGACCGCGTTGCTCGCGGCCCGCGGCGGGCACGTGGTGGCTGTCGAGCTGGACGGTGCCCTCGCAAGCAAGCTGCGAAAGGAATTCGCGGCCGAGCCTCGGGTTGAAGTACTCCACGCCGACATCCTCGATACAGACATCGCCGTGTTATGCCGGGAGCGTGGGGCGCCAGGCTGCGCCGTGTTCGGCAATCTCCCGTACTACATCACGTCGCCGATCCTGCATCACTTGTTTGGCTACGCCGCGTCCATCCGCGCCATGGCGCTGGTGATGCAGCACGAGGTCGCGCTGCGCGTGACCGCTGACCCTGGTGCGAAGAGCGGGCGGGACTATGGCTACTTGAGCGTACTGGCGCAGCTCTATTCCAAACCCCGGCTCCGATTCGTGATTCCACCGGGAGCTTTCGTCCCGCCGCCCAAAGTCCAATCAGCACTGGTGACGTTCGAGATGGCGCCGCGATTCGCCGATTGGAACGCGAACGAGAGCGGCGCGTTCCTGCAATTTGTCCAGCGATGCTTCGCGCAGAAGCGAAAGAATCTGGGCAATAACCTCGCGGGCGTCTACACCCGGGCTCGGGTGGCGCGGGGGCTGGACTCGCTCGGCCTGGCCCCGAACCTGCGCGCCGAGCAAGTCACGCTCGAACGCTTCCGAGACCTCTACCGGATTCTCCATAAGCCCGAAAGCAGCGTGGTTTACAAAGCGCGTCCCAAGACACCATAATGTCCTGCGGTACCTGCTTCGCTCATGAGTGAATTCTCCACCCCACTGATGCGCCAGTACAGCGCCATCAAAGCGCGCCACCCGGACGCTCTGCTGCTTTTCCGCCTGGGCGATTTCTACGAGCTCTTCTTCGAGGACGCGGTGGTGGCCGCGCGCGAGCTTCAGATCACGCTAACTTCGCGGAGCAAGGAAAAGGGCCAGGCCATTCCCATGTGCGGCGTGCCCTACCACGCCGCCGAAGGCTACATCGCCAAACTCATCCGCAAGGGTTTTCGCGTGGCGGTTTGCGATCAGATGGAAGACCCGCGCGTGGCGAAGAAACTGGTGAAGCGCGAGGTGACGCGCGTGGTGAGCCCGGGAACGGCGATCGATTCGCAGGTGCTCGAGCCTCGCGCCAACAACTACCTCGCGGCGGCGGTTGAAGGCGATGGCGCTGTGGCTCTCGCTTTCGCCGACCTCTCGACCGGCGAGTTCCTAGCCACCGAATTCACGGGCAACGAAGCTTTGACGCGATTCCAGGAAGAGATCGCCCGCATGAGCCCGAGCGAAATGCTCACACCGTCTCTCGGTACGAAGTTCGGAGTCCGGAGTGCGGACTTCGGCAATCCCAGGCCATCGAGTCCCGGGCGGCCGCAACTCCAAACTCCGAACCCCGAACGGAAGAACCTCGACGTTTTCGGCCCCGGAATCCCCGCGACAAGAACTCTGTTGGACGATTGGATTTTTACCGAGGAGTACGGCTCCCGCCTGCTCCGTGAGCATTTTCGCGTCGCCACGCTCGCCGGCTACGGTCTCGAAGGCCGGGCGCTCGCCGTCGCCGCTGCCGGGGCCATTCTCCATTACGTGCGCGAGACGCAGCGCGGTTCGCTCTCGCATCTCGACGGCATCCGGTTTTACCAGCAGCAGGACTCGCTGGTTCTCGACCCGGCCACCCTGCGTAATCTTGAGTTACTCGAGCCGATTTTCGGCGGCCCACGCGATTCGACTCTGCTCTCAACACTCGACCAATGCGTCACGTCGCCCGGCGCGCGATTGTTGAAGAGCTGGATCCTGCGCCCGAGTATCGACCGCGCCGAGATCGAAGCGCGCTGGCAGGCGGTCGGCGAGCTTGGCGCCGGCACGATCGCGCGAGAAGAGTTGCGCCGCTCGCTCGGCAAGATTCAGGACCTCGAACGCCTGCTGAGCAAGATAACGCTTGAGACCGCCAACGCTCGCGACCTTGTGGCGCTGAAACTGTCGCTCGCTCAACTGCCCGCGGTGCGGGGCGAGGTCGGGCGCTTCGAGGCTTCCAAGCTGCGCTCGCTGCACGAGCGGCTCGACGTGCTCGGCGACGTTCACGAACTTCTCGAACACTCCATCCATCCGGAACCGCCCCCTCTCCTCACCGAAGGCGGCCTCATCCGTCCCGGCTACCATGCCGAGCTCGACGAACTGCGCGACCTGAGCCAATCCAGCAAGCGCGTCGTCGCGCAAATCGAGACTCGCGAGCGCGAGCGGACGCGCATCGCGTCCCTCAAAGTGCGTTTCAATAACATCTTCGGTTACTACATCGAGGTTTCGAAGCCGAATCTTCCGCTCGTGCCACCAGACTATGAGCGCAAACAGACGCTGGTGAACGCCGAGCGCTTCACCACGCCCGAGCTGAAGGAACTGGAGACGGCGATCCTCGAGGCCGAAGAGAAGCGGCAGACGCTCGAACTTGACTTGTTCCGCGAGATCCGCCGGCAGGTTGCGGCCGAAGCCAGCCGGATTCGCCGCACCGCGGCAGCGCTGGCCGAGCTCGACGTGCTGGCCTGCTTCGCGCACCTGGCGGCAGAACGCAGCTACCATCGGCCCGAAGTTTCCGAGGACGGCGAACTCTTGATTGTCAAAGGACGGCATCCGGTTATCGAGCAGTTCGGACGCGGTGGGATCGAGGCCGGCCTGCCCGATCAGGAAAGTGGCAGCTTCATTCCCAACGATCTCTTTTTCAACTCGACCTCCGACCGCATCCTCATCATCACCGGGCCCAACATGGGCGGCAAGTCGACTTATCTTCGCCAGGCGGCGCTGATCGCGCTGATGGCGCAGATGGGCTGCTTCGTTCCGGCCGAGCGCGCGCGGCTGCCGATTCTCGACCGCATCTTCACGCGCATTGGCGCGTCCGACAACCTGGCGCGCGGCCGCTCCACTTTCATGGTGGAAATGACGGAGGCGGCGAGCATCCTGAACACGGCGACGCCGCGCAGTCTCGTGCTGCTCGACGAGGTCGGGCGCGGCACCGCCACCTTTGACGGCCTCGCCATCGCCTGGGCCGTGGTCGAGCACCTGCAAACCCACACCCAGGCCAAGACGCTTTTCGCCACGCACTACCACGAACTCACCGAACTCGCGGACCTGTTGCCGGGCGTGCGGAATTATCACGTCTCGGTGAAGGAATCCGGCTCGAACATCATCTTTCTGCGCAAGGTCGAGCCGGGGAGCGCCGACAAGAGTTACGGTGTGGAGGTGGCGCGGCTGGCCGGTCTGCCGCCGAGCGTCATCGAGCGCGCGCGAGAGATTCTGGAGCGCCACGAGCAGAGCGAGCATAAGCTCAGCGAACGCCTCGCGGCGCGATCTCCCGATTCCCCCGAGACCGGGCCGGTCCAGCTCACCATCTTTACGCCACTCGACGCCGGAATCGTCCGAGCGATCGAAGAAGCCGACCTGGACAATATGAAGCCGCTCGAAGCGCTGAATCTGCTTGCGGCGCTCAAGAAACAGATCCGATGAGAGTCCGGAAAGCCATGACAGCAAACTTTGATTTCGGCCAACTGCTGATGGCGCGGTTGCAGGATGACGGGTCGAATCGGGGCGCTGATCAGGACGCCATCCGGCTGGTCGAACGGTTTCATCTGGGAGGTTTGGTCTTTACCACCCTGGCGAAGTTTGGTTCGCCCAACGTAGTGGCGGGCCTACTGGCCCGGGCCGCAGAGGCCTCGGATGAGATTCCGTTCTTCGCCTTTGAGGAAGAAGGTGGGGAGGCTCACCCGCTGGGAGAATTTCTGCCCGGTCTACCGTCGCCCGGCGCCGTCGGGCGGAAGGCATCGGACATTGTGGAGAGGCTCGGAGACCTCATCGGGCAAGCCTGCAAGCTTCTCGGATTCAACACCAACTTCGCGCCCTCGCTCGACCTCGCGAGGTCTTCCTCCGAGATGCAATCTTTCGGTTGTCGGCCGCGGCATGTGGCCCGGTGCGGAGAGGCCTTGGTACGCGGCATGAAGCGCCACGGAGTCCTAGCGTGCGGCAAGAGCTTTCCCGGTCTCGGCGCGGCCCGGAGAGCAACCGACTCCAGGGTTCCGGTCGTCTCCCGAACCATGGCCCAGTTGTGGCGCGAGGACCTGGTGCCTTACCGCGAGCTCGTGCACCAACTTCCCTTGATAAAGATTGGCGTCACGGCTTGCAAGGCGTACGACCCTCAGATCCTCCGTCCGGCGACGCTTTCAGCCGGCGTGATTGAGGGATTGCTGCGCGCCAAACTTCAGTATGACGGCGTGGCGGTCGCGGATGTTTCAGAGACAGCGGCAGCCGTCGGAGATGCCGCGGCGACTGGCGAGACTGCCGTGCAGTCGCTCGTTGCAGGTTGTGACCTGCTGATCGTGGAAGGGCGCGCTGACCGGGTCGAATCTGTCATCAGGGAGATCTCGAGCGCGATCGAATCCGGGGCGCTCGCTGCCGAACGTATCGGGCACGCCCGGCGACGGCTCCAGTCCGCGAAACAGGGCCTGGCTCGCCCGTCGGCGAAGGTTTCGAGTGAAGCGCTCATTAAACTGGCGAAACAGTTCGGGCAGTTCGCGAGCGAGTGCGTGGCAGCGCCGGGAGAGGGGATTACCTGAAGTGGGACGATCGAGTCGCAGACTGGCCGTTGGCCTGATGGCCGGAACGTCGCTCGACGGCGTGGACGCGGCGCTGGTCGCGATCAGCGGCCCGGCGGACCAGCCTCGCGTGGAGCTGCTCGGCTTTGCTACTGCTCCTTACCCTGGCACCCTGCGGCGACGCTTGCTGCGCGTCGCCGGGGGCGAGCCCGCGACCACAGGCGAGATCAGCGAACTCAACTTTCAGTTGGGTGAACGTTTTGCGCAGGGGGCGCTCGCCGTCTGCCTGGAGGCCCGCCTCCCGGCTAGTCGTCTGGCCTTTATCGGCTCGCACGGCCAGACGATCTATCACCGGGGTTCAGCGGCGCGCGGTTCTGTGGCCAGCACCCTGCAAATTGCGGAGCCTTCGGTGATTGCCGAGCGAACGGGCGCCGCGGTGGTGGCCGATTTTCGCGCCGCCGACATCGCCGCGGGCGGCCAAGGAGCGCCGCTCGTGCCACTGGTGGACTACCTGCTGCTTCGCGATGCAAAGCTGGGTACCGTGGCGCTCAATGTCGGAGGGATCGCCAACGTTACGATCATTCCACCTCATGCGGGCCCCGAGGACGTCTCCGGCTTCGACACCGGTCCCGGCAACATCATCATGGACGCGCTCGTGCGGCATTTCACTCACGGCCGGAGAGACTATGACCCGGGCGGAGGCCTGGCGTCACGAGGCAGAGTGGCCGAGCCGTTGCTCCGAGAGTTGCTTCGGCTGTCGTTCTTCCGGCACCAGCCGCCGAAGAGCGCGGGACGCGAACAGTTCGGAAGCGAGTTTGTCGGGCGTTATTTTCTGGCGCGCCGCACAAAGACTAGGCCCAGCGACTTTCACGATCTGCTGCGCACGGCCAACGAGCTCACGGCGGGCTCCATCGTCGATGCGCTGCGGCGATTCGTCTTCCGGCAACTCAAGCCCGGCGCCAGACTTCATCGCCTCATTGTCTCGGGCGGCGGCGCGCGCAATCATCTGTTGATGCGCCGGCTCCGGGTGTTGCTGCCGGAACTGAGCGTGAAGCTCTCGGACGAATACGGCCTGCCGGCGGACGCCAAGGAAGCCATCGCGTTTGCCGTGCTCGCGGATCGCACGATGCAGGGCCTCGCCGGCAATCTGCCGGGGGTCACGGGCGCGCGAAGGGAAGTGGTACTCGGTAAGATCGTCTGGCCCGCCGCCTTTGGGGGAAGGCGCAACGCACGCTAGCCGCTATACCCCAGGTACCAGAGCGACGAACTCAGCATCTCGCGCAAAGAATAAAGCGTTCGCAGGTAAGGATCGGCCTCGATCGGGCTGTTCGGGACGGGTGAAGCGTAGGTGGTGATGCCCTTGGAACGGAACAACAGCTTGATGCGATAGAGATGGAAACCGTCGCTCGAAGCGATGCAGGTCGTGATCTGGCGGCGCTTCAGAATGGCCGCGATCGAGCGAACGCTGGCCACGGTGGTCTTGCTCTTGGGGTCGGTGAGAATCCTGGCGGCGGCCATGCCCCGTTGAATCAGGTAGTCGCGGCCCACTCCAGCCTCGGTGTAGCGCGGGTCGCCTCCGCCTGCGCCGGTGGTGATTACGAGGGGCGCGAGACCCTTTTCTTCCAGGTCGAAGGCGTGATCGAGGCGGGCCTGAAACACCGGTGAAGGCGCGCCGTCGTACTGCGCCGCGCCAAAGACGACAATGGCTCCGGCGGGCTGCGCTTCATCGCGGCTGGCGTCGCGCCGGATGGCACGGTACAGCGACCATTCGGCCATGGCGGCAGCCGCGGCAGCGACGAACAGTGCGACGGAAATCCAGCGGCCCAAGCGCAAGGGTCAGTCCAGAAACTCCTTCAGGTCTTGCTCACTCACCGGCCCGTGACGCATGATGCGCACCTTGTCGCCGGCATCGACGATCGTCGAGGCCATTTCACCCGGGGTTGCGCCGGCGTCAAGAATCAACGGCACGGTGTCGCCGATTTGGCTCTCGACTTCCTGGGCCGTGGCGCAGGCGGGATGCTCGGTCAGGTTGGCGCTGGTGCCGGTCAGCGGCCGGCCGGCGGCGCGGATCAAAGAGACCGCGAACGGAAAGTCCGGCCAGCGCAGGGCCACGCGTCCGGTGTTGCCGGTCACCTTCAGCGGAATGAGCCGGGAGGCCGGCACGATAATGGTGAGTGGCCCCGGCCAGAACCTCTTGGCGAGAGAGAAGAAAACCGCGGGAGGATCCGCCGTGAGGTCGGCGGCCTGATCCAGTGAAGAAACCAGCAGGGGCAGCGGACGATCGTAGCTGCGCCGCTTGATGCGGAAGATTTCGCTCACCGCCGCCAGGTTGAATGGGTCCGCGCCGAGCCCGTAAAAGGTGTCGGTGGGAAACGCCACGACTTTGCCGGAATGAATCAGCCGCACAGCGTACTCCAGCGCGTACTCTGAGCGTTCAACGTCAGCCTTGATGACTTCGGACATGAAACCGCCTGACCCCTCCCGGGGGGGCCCAATGGACGTGCGTCGCTGACCCTAGCATAAGGGTCTGGAGACCGTCAAGCCGCACAAACCGGCCGCACAAACCGGCAGCGGGCGTGGCGTCACCAGGGACGCTGAGGAATTCGCCGGCGGGGGTTCTGGTATAATGACGCCGCGCCGAGCTTCGAACCGACGGCATGCAACGGCCGTTGTGGCAACGCTGAAACTTTATGGAAGGTGAGCCTTGACCGATCCGGTTGTGACGCCGCGAGCAGAGAAGCCGGTGGTCTACTCCATCACGGAGATCATGAAGATCCTGCCGCACCGCTATCCCTTCCTGCTGGTGGACCGGATCGTGGAGCTCGAGCCCAACAAGCGCATTGTGGGCGTGAAGAACGTTACCATCAACGAGCCTTACTTTCAGGGGCACTTTCCCGGCGCGCCGGTGATGCCCGGCGTGCTGGTGATCGAAGCCATGGCGCAGGTGGCAGCCGTGCTGATCTACCGCGACGAGAAGGCGGGCGAGAGGCTGATCTATTTCGCCGGCATCGAAAACGCCAAGTTCCGGCGTCCCGTCGTTCCCGGTGACCAGCTTCGCCTCGAGATGGAGGTGCTCAATCGGCGCAGCAACTTCGGCAAGATGATCGGCCGCGCCACCGTGGAGGGAAAACTGGTTGCCGAGGCCGTCATCAGTTGCGTCATCGCCGACCATCCCGGAAAATGAAAGCGCATCCAACCGCCATCATTCATCCCAGTGCCCGGGTCGCTTCGGGCGTCACCGTGGGCCCCTATTCCATCATCGAAGCCGATGTGGAGCTGGGTGAGGATTGCGAAGTGATGTCGCACGTCGTCATTGCCGGCCACACGACGATCGGAAAGCAGAGCCGGATTTTCCCCTACGCCTCAATCGGGCTCGAGCCGCAGGACCTGAAATATCGCGGGGAGCCGACGCGAGTGGAGGCCGGCGATGGCAACACCTTCCGCGAATTTATCACTATCCATCGCGGGACGGCGGAGGGCGGCGGGGTCACCCGTATCGGCAGCCACAACCTGCTGATGGCTTACGTTCACGTGGCGCATGATTGCCAGCTGGGCGACCACATCATCATGGCCAATGCGGCGTCCTTGGCCGGGCACGTTGAGATCGGCAATCAGGCAATTGTCGGAGCCTTCTGCGCCATTCATCAGTTCACCCGCATCGGCGCTTACAGCTTTCTCGGGGCCTGTACGCTCGTGAACAAAGACGTTCTGCCCTATTCGAAGACGTCCGCGCCGCGCCCTGTAAAGGTGCTGGGAGCGAACCGCGTCGGCCTGGAACGCCGCGGCCTCAGCAAGGATGACACGGACGAACTGGAAAGCGCCTTCCGGCTTCTCTCGCGCTCGAAGCTGAACACGACCCAGGCACTCGAAGCCATCGAGTCGCGGGGATTTCAGTCCGAGCACGTCCGGGCGCTGGTGGAGTTCATCCGGTCGAGCGAGCGGGGAGTAGTGAAGTGAATTGAATCAATGACTCAATGAATCAATGGCTCAATGACCCGATGGCTCAATCACTTAATCATTCAATCGCTCAATCACCCAATCGCTTGGCCGTCATTGCCGGCAATGGACATTTTCCGTTTCTCGTCCTTGACGCTGCGCGCGACCAGGGAATCGATCCGCTGGTTGTGGCCGTCAAAGAGGAATGCTCGCCGCAGCTCGCTGAGAAAACCTCGGAGATTCACTGGCTCGGCTTGGGAGAAATCACGCGGCTGCTGGAGCTGCTCGCCGCGCAGGGCATTCGCCAGGTCGTGCTGGCCGGGCAGGTAAGGCACGTCCAGATGTTCAAGCCGCAGGCGGCAGACAGCCTGGCCCGCGACGCCTTTGACGGCCTCGAGCGTCGAAACACCGACGCCCTGATCGGCGCGTTCGTGCGCATGCTCGAAGAGCGCGGGATCGAAGTCGTGGATTCGACGCTCTTTCTCAAGCCGCTCGTTCCTCAGGCCGGCACGCTCACGCGGCGCGCCCCGGACGCCGCCGAACAAGCCGACATCGCATACGGCCGCGAGATTGCCCGCGAGATGGCGCGGCTTGACATCGGCCAGACCGTTGTCGTCGCCGACCGCGCCTGCCTGGCCGTCGAGGCGATGGAAGGCACTGACTCAACGATCGCGCGCGCCGCGACTCTTGGTAACGGGCGGCGGCTGGTGGTCGTCAAAGTCAGCAAGCCGGATCAGGACATGCGCTTCGACGTCCCGGTGGTGGGGCCGAAAACCATTGAGGTGATGACGGACGCGAACGCTCGAGCGCTGGCGCTCGACGCCGGCAAGACGCTGCTCTTCGAGCGCGAGCGAATGATTCGGCAGGCGGACGAGGCCGGGATTGCCATCGTGGCCTGTGATTGAACCAGGGAAATTGATTCATTGAGTGATCGGGTCATCGGGCCATCGCAGAACCAATCGGCTGAAGACTCAATGACTCAATGGCTCAATCACTCGATCGCTCAATCCGCGTGGCCGTGATCGGAGTGGGCGAGCACGGCCGTCACCACGCCCGCCAGCTCAGGGACGTGGCCGGCGCAGAACTGATCGGCGTGTTTGACGCCCAGGCTGACCGCGGGCGCCAAGTCGCGGCGGAGTT
>DASYXW010000093.1:0-17171 GCA_035934405.1 Terriglobia bacterium | reverse complement strand
TTCCCTTACTGTCATTCCCGCGAAAGCGGGAATCCATTGCGCAAGGCGCAGTGCACGCTCAGTTTGTCGCGACATGGATCCCCGCTTTCGCGGGGATGACGGCGGTGAAGAGTGTCTGTAAACATCAAAGTGAGTCACTACTTTATTCTCTTGACTTAGTGGCCCGGCCATGCCATAAACATAGAGGAGATTCACGAGATGGCTACACCGATCAAACCTGGCCGCTAGGCGCCGCCTTTCGCCTCAATAAGGTATTGCCGGGCCAGTTGCTCGAAATCCTTCTTGCCCGGATCGGATTGCTGTATTCGCGCGGCGACTTTCATCAAAAAGGCTTCGGCGGCATCATCGACTTCGATTCTCTCCTTCTCTTCATACCAATACTCGTATGGGCGGTTCATCTCGTAGTTGATGAGCGCCCTCAAACCTCTGAGATTGGAAACGCCTTCCTGACCTTCGGGCGTTCGGTACCACTGAGAAAAGTGGCTCCAGCAGGCGGCGAGGGAGTCACGGGCTTCCTGATCTATCCAGGCTGTCCAGTTCTTTCCCTCGATCTTCTTCCAGAATGAGTCGCGGGTTTCCTGGGGATCGACCTGCCCCACCGCGCGATCATAGCTGCGCCCGAGTGGTTCCTGTTCGCCCTCGAACAGGTCGCGATAGTTTGACCAGCAGGTTGCCGCCAGTTCTTCTCCAGTGCGGCTCTTGAAATAGAAGCCCCCGGCTTCGTCCGCCGCTTGCTTGATTCTCCGCCCCATAAGGATGATCAAATAAAAGGCGTAGCGCTCGTCCGGCAACCGCTTGTCCTGTTTCGTCTCTTGGATGGATTTGTCCATGTAATACAGCGCCCAGCGGATCGCGGCTTCGACCGGGGCATAGTATTTCTTGGCCAGCGCGTGACTTTCGGGAAGCATCTGCTTCCAGGTTTCGGCTCGCAAGGTCTGGATCTTGTCTTGCTTGAGTCGTTCCTCTTCCAGTTTCTTCTCGCGCTCCTGTTTCGCGGATTCACGCCTCTCGGTCCAGAACTTATATGAAAAGCCCAAGAGAAAAACCACGATGGGTAGCGCGAAATCCTTGAGAAACTGATAGGCCGGTGCGACGTACCACAGCCATGCGATCGGCTTGCCTTCAATAGCGATTTCTCCGAGCGGAACCAGCGCCTGCGACCCGCCCCCCGCGGTGGTAGTCCAGCCGATGACGGCGTGCAGCGGCTGAGTGTCGTACAGACTGACGCGGGGGAGAATCTCCCCCCAAACCGTGGCCGTTTGCCCAGGCTGCAGTTCCCCTGCAATCAGATGTCCGGTGTCGGCGTTCGTCGGTGACGGAGGGGAACAATTGGAGTGGGCGGAGCCCATCACGGCGCCCTCGAGAGTGCCGACGTCGTAGGCTTCCAATTGAATCAAACGAACTCCACAAACCGTGGCAGAGGTGGCGTTGGTCACCGTGATCCAAAAGCGCAGCGCAGTACCGGAAGTGACGTCATGGCGGGCGAGCGCCCCAGCGGTTTCGACGCGTCCGGAGTTCTCTGGTGACGGCTTCGTGGCCGGCTGCTCGGCCACGGCGAGGAGCGTGGGCAAGAGAGCGGCGGCAAGAAGAGCAACGGACGCGTGGACGAAACTGCGCCGACGTCGCTTGAGAGGGCGAGTCATGTCAGAATTGCTTCTCCGAGTCCAGCAACAACGTCACCGGGCCGTCGTTTACAAGCTCCACTTCCATCATGGACTGGAACTCGCCCGACTCGACGCGCCCGGCCGGCAGACGCGAGCGCAGCGACTGGAGGAAGGCTTCGTAGAGCGGCCTTGCGACCTCGGACGGAGCGGCCTCAGCGTAGCTCGGCCTCCGGCCCTTGCGACAATCACCGTACAACGTGAACTGGGAGACGCACAGGACGCTTCCGCCGGACTCGACGAGCGAGCGGTTCATCTTCCCCTGTTCATCGTCCAGGATCCGCAGGCTGACGATTTTCTCCGCCAGCCACTCGCCGCTCTCCGGCGTATCGCCTCTGCCGATTCCAACCAGCACGAGCAAGCCCGGCCCGATGCGGCTGACGGTCACGCAGCCAACTCGAACCTCCGCTCGCGTCACCCGCTGGACGACGGCGCGCATGACTGGAACCCGACTACGACGCCGCCGGCTGGGCCGCGGGTTTTCGGCGCCCTGCGACAGCAGCGGCAATGCCACCAAAGATCGCTCCGACAACGACCGTGTATCCAATCCACAGCAGCATCTGCGGCAGCAGCGCGAAGTTCACGAACCTCACCCAGAGGCCCCGGCTGGCAAAGCTCGCGGGCACCACGTCGTAATGCGTCCCCCAGCCTTGGCCGCCGTTTCCCTGCATGGCGATGAACATCACGATGAGCACCGGAATCCGAGCTGCGAACGCGTAAGCGAACAGCGTCCGGCCCAGGCTGCCCCACGCCGAGGCCGGAATGAAGGCAGCCCCAAACATGATGAGCAAGCCGAGAAGCGTCAGGATCGACGGGTGGGCTTCGGTCTTGTTAAGGATCACGGCGCCCCCAACCCAAACAATGGCGCCCAGCAGGGCAAACCCGATCGCTTTTCCGGCGCCGGATGGACCGTCGCCTGCGCGCGCCAATCGCACGGCAAAGTAAGGGCCGAAAAAGACCGGCAGCCATGAAATGCCGATGAGGGCACCACCGCCGCCCGCCGCCCTGCTGAACCATGGCGCCGGCCAGTTGTGCAGTTCACCGTACACGCGCAGTAGCGTGATGATGAGCGTAATCAGCGTCGGAACGAAGATGAGCCTGCCCGTGGACGTCTTGTCACTCGAAGTCGCCATAACACACCTCCAAGGTCAGAGTTCGCTGAAAACGATGTCCGGGGCCTCGGAAGGGCGGGGCTTTAGCCCGGCCGTACCGACACCCTCAAAGTAACGTATTGACACTGTTGGAACGTGCTTTGTGGCGGGGCTAAAGTCCCGCCCTTCCGCCGCGTCTCCCGACACTTTCGAGCGGCCTGCCAGACCTCAAATGCATGGCCATCACATGGCGGTCACGCTGCCATCAAGCCGACTGCTCGGCCGTCTTTCCCCGGCCGGCAATCGCCGCCGCGATGCCCCCGAAGAGTGAGCCCACGATGACGGTGAACGCGATCCAAAGGACGAACTGAGGCAGCAGGCCGATGCCGATGTATTTGGTCCAGAACGCCACGTCGGGTGGATAGCCGGGTGGAAGGGCATCGTAGTGAGTGCCCCAGCTACCCTGGATGGCTGCGTACATGACGATCGCCACCGGAATGCGCGCGGCGTAGCCATAGGCGAACAGCGTCTTCGTCAGGGCCGGCCAACCCGCGAGCGTCACCAAGGCGCCAACGAGCATCACCAGGTATGCCAGCAACCCTTTCGTGCTGATCTGTCCTGGCCCGGCGCTAAACGCCAGATAGCTGCCGCCGACGAATACCACCAATCCCACCAGCGTGAACAAGAAGGATTTGCCCATGCTCGTGGGGCCGTTGCCGGCTCGCGCCAACTTGAGCGCGAAGTAGGGTCCGAAGAAGATCGGCAGCCATGTGATACCGACGACCGCGAGCCCGCCGCCCGCCGCGCGGCTGAAAAACACGGGAGACCAGTAGTGCAGTTCACCGTACACGCGCAGTAGCGTGATGACGAGCGTAATCAGCGCCGGAACAAGAATCAGCTTACCGGTAGTCGAACTGTTCTCTGCCATCGAAACCTCCTTCGCGAAGTGTATTGTCCAGCTCAGTTTCCGTGGCCGCGACTGCCCGGCAACCGGCCACTATCGAACCGGGCGGCATTCTACTCGATTCAAGGCCCGAAATGCCAGTTCTGAAAATGCACCAGGCGCTCTGGAGTGCGGTGGCTTGCTGCCACCCTTGACGAGGCCAGCCGTGCTCCTCAAGCTCCATCTAGACGCCCACCGTCATCTTGCGATTTTTCATCGCCCTGGGTGGAAGGAGATTCCGGTATTGTTAGCCGGAATATTCCAGCTCGGCTATTTCGGGCTGACCGCCATGGGCACGGGCCGGTGAACGGGGGCAAAAGTATGGAGAACCTCCACCTTTTTCAAGATAGCGGGCTGGCAAACCGGTCGTGTCCCTACATGCCGTACTTATCCAGCCATTTCAGCTCTTCCCGCACTTTGATTTTGCCGTGCCAGGGGTCCTTATCAAGCGAATGTCCTTCGCCGGGGAAAATCAGCAGGCTGGACGGAATGCCGCGGGTATGGAGCGCGCGCTCCAGCAGGTAGTCCTCGCCGACGTAGACCCGGATGTCTTCCGAGCCGCCCACCACATGGGTTGGCGTGGTGACTTTCCCGAATTGCCAGATGGCGGCCTCCGCGTTGTAGTTTTGTTCGGCTTCCCAGGGCGGGCCGCCCAGGAAATAGGCGTCATCAAACGTGGTATCGTCGTTGCCCCAGTTGGCAACGTGCTCGACGGCGCCCGCGCCCGTCACCGCGGCCTTGAACCGCGTCGTCTGTGTGATCAGCCAGTTGGTCATGTAGCCTCCATAGCTATACCCACCGACGGTAAGATGCTGGGGGTCGGCGATACCCTCCTTCACGAGCGCATCGATGCCCTCTAAAATGTCCTTGCCCGGGCGTGACACGATGTGCGGGACGATGCCCAGCGCAAACGCGTCGCCGTACCCGGTCGAGCCCCGGTAATTCGGCTCGAACACCAGCCAGCCGTCGGTGGCCGCGAGCGCCGCCCACTGGTACCAGTCAGCTTCGAAATGGTTGCCGTCGGCGTCTTCAGGACCGCCATGAATGAACGTGAACATGCGCAAGTGCTCGGCGCCGAGCTTGCCCGGCGGGTAGATCAGCATGCCCTCGACGGTGGTTCCGTCGTCCGCTTTCCAACGATACGGCCTCCCCTCGGGAAGCGCGCGATGGGTGAACAATCGATTGAAGGTGGTAATCGGTTTGGCGCGGTCGAGATGGTCGAGATCCTCGGCGAGATAGACCTCCGAGGGTTGGTCGAGCGAGGAGTATTCGAATGCCAGCCGCGACGAGTGCGCCGCGGACGAAAGATGCCCATAGGCGCCCGCCCAACCGGGGCGCTCAGCCAGCGCGCTCGCGGGGTCAGCGGCGAAATACACCTGCCGCTCGGTTCCCATCCTGCCGCCCGCGAGCAAGCCTCCCTGCGGCGTCACGGCGTAGTCCGTGAGGGAGCCCGTGAAGTCCGCGCCCCAGCGGGCAGTTGCCGGGCCCGACGCCGGGCCGCCCGTAACGCTCACCCAGTAGACGCGCGACTGGGGGTCTTCATAGGGACCCGTGGGATTGCCGTTGTCGTAACGGAAAAAAATGTGCTGGCTGTCTGGGGACCATCGGATGTGGACCGCTTCGGCCAGCGTGTGAATCAACCGGCGAGCGGGCTCCACCGGCCCCGAGGACAAGGCTACGAGCGAGATTCCATACGGCTCGCGAGATTCCTCGCGCTCGGAGCGCGAGACGGTGGAGAACGCCAGGGTGTGGCCGTCTGGCGAGGTTTCGAGCTCACCTACTCGATCGGCGGTCGTGGCCAGCTTTTTCGGCTCAACCGCCGCCTCCGGGCTCGCCCCGTGGGCGGCGATGGCCGCCACGAGATCCACGCTCCAGATCGTGTCGCCGCGCTCCGACTCGCGGAACTGTACGACGTCCTTCCATTCCTTCTTGTAGGTCTCCTGCTGTTCTTTCGTCCAGGGGTCGCGCGTCGAGAAATAAATCGTGCGCGAATCGGCAGACCATGCCAGGGTGTGGATGCTCTCGTCACCGTGGGTCACGGCGAACGCCTCGCCGCCACGCGGCGAAATCACATAGACCTGGGTCTTGGGTCCTTTGTCGTCGGGCGCGTCTGCATTGTCTTTGGACTCAGCCTCGGACAGCCCGCGGTCCGACGTGAAAGCGATCCAGCGTCCGTCAGGCGACCACTGCGGCCCAGCGTCATGACCGGATGCGGTCAATTGCACCAAGCCGGCCCCGTCGCGGTACAGCCACAGGTCGCTGCGAAAGCGGTTGTGCTGCCAATCGGGCCGGGTGGTGGAGATCACCACGGCGGAGCCGTCCGGCGAGGTCCTAACCTGATCAATCGAGACCGAATTGAAGAACTCATCAAGCGTCAGCGGCGGCTTCGAGCCTGCTGCGCGCGCTGCACCGGCCCAGCAAATGAGCGCAAAAATCGCCACCGCCCAGCGTCTGATGTTCAGCATCCTGACCTCCCTGGAATGAGAGAGATTACTAACGCGCGCCGATGTCCGTCAAGGAAGTAGTTTGCAGTTAGAGGAGCGCTGTCAGCACGGCAGTGGTTCGGTTTCGGCTTCCGGCGGTTCGGCTTTCGGAGCTTTCTTGAACGTGACGTTCTCCCGTAAAAAATCCACGATCTTACCGGCGAGCAGATCAAGGACTGGATCCAAGAAAAAAAGGCTTGACTCTTAGAAGTACTCATGCTATAAGTCTATCTGTAGTTAACAACAATGCTGCACCGTCCCCCAACCGCCACGCTCTCAGCCGTTCTCTTCGGTTCCGGTCGCAACAGCGGAGAGTCGACGCTAGAAGCTGGAATATGCTTAGGAATCAACACATTACAGATACACATGGCCACCGCGGATGAACCGGCCGTACTGGTCTCATTTGCACGGGTTGACAGAAGCAGGTCCGCTGTTAGCCGTCATTCCCGCGCAAGCGGGAATCCAAATGACACCAGTACCGAACCGGCCGCTGGGTTGATGGTCGAACCTGGAATGTGGTTAAGAATCAAAGACCTCCGGATATGCACTGCTAAGACGAAATGGCAGCCGGAGCGCGAACCTAAGATCCCGCTGCCCCCTTCTTAAGGCTTGCCGGGGGCAAGTACGGGTGCGGCGATGCCATTCCCCAGCTTTGCACAGACCGATATGACACGACTTGCGGCGGCTTGCGGGCGGCGACGGAGTGGACTAGGATGGCTTCTTGAGGCAGTCCAGGGCCGGGAATCGGATGGGCAGGACGTCGGGTCTCAATCGAAGGGGGCGGGCGTGAAATTCACGCTGATTTATCTGTTCATTCTTGAGGTCGGTGTCGCGGCCGGCGTCTTGGCGGGTGTGCTGTTGCCGGCGGCACAGCAACCGAAGCCGTTGGGCGCATCGCAGATTCAGGGTTTAGTGACGGGCGGCGTAGACAGCCGCCGCGTGGCCATGTTGGTGGAGCAGCGCGGCATTGACTTTGAGCCCACACCTGCTTACCTCGAGGCGCTGGGAAAGGCAGGGGCCGGCACGGCTCTGCTGAAATCATTGCAATCGGCGCGGAGAGTGATGGCCGCGGCGCCGCCGAAACCGGCTCCAACCTCCGGGTCAAGGCCGATGGCGAATGCCGCGAAACCGCCACCCGCCCCGCCCGTCAAGCCCGCGGGGCAAGAATCCGCAGCTTCCGCTTCCGCCTCGCCGTCGCATACGGTTGCGCCTGCGCCCGAAGTGACGCAGGAGCTGTTGCTGGCTGCTCAACTGGGCGAGAAGAAAGATTGGGTGGGCGCCGAGCGGCAGTATCGCGCCGCACTCAACACCGGCGCTACAGACACCACGATTCACCTGGCGCTCGGGCACGTTCTCGCCGAGCAGAACAAGTGGGACGAGGCCATCACCGAGTATCGCCTGGCGCTTGCTTCGAACCCGGATGACGCCGGCGCCCATCAGGCTCTCGCTGTCGCCTATGAGAAGACGCACAACACAGGCGGCGCCATCGCCGAATACCGCGAGTTGCTTCGCCTCAATCCCAATGACGCCGATCTTGCCACTCGCCTCGGCGAAGCTCTCTATGACCGCGGAGACGCGAGCGGGGCCGTCGCCGTTCTGCGCAACGCTGCGCGCCTCCGGCCGAACAGCCCCGAAGCGCACAACCGGCTGGGCCTAGCGCTTTACATCACCGGCGACGTGGACGGGGCGATTGCGGAATACCGCCAGGCACTCGGGCTGAAACAGAATTACATCGAGGCGCACAACAATCTGGGCGATGCGCTGTTACGAAAGGGCGACCGCGCCGGCGCGCTCGAACAGTATCGCCTGGCCTTCGACCTCGCTCCCAACGATTCCACCTTTCGCACCACCTATCCGCAAATCCAGCAGGAGCTGAAGCATTAGCGTGACATTACAAAAGCCGTTCCACTTTGCCCCAAGGGTGGTCGGAGGCCTCGCGGCCGCCTTCATCGTCCTTGTCTCCACCGCCGTATTCGCGGCGCGGAAGAAGACGGCGCCCGGGAATCCGGACGTTCACGTTGCCCAGGGCAACGCTCTCGCTTCCCAGAACAACTGGGATGGCGCCATTGCCGAGTATCGCAAGGCGATACAAGCGGCGCCCGGCAACGCCGCGGCCCATTACAACCTGGGGAACGCCCTCGCGGCGAAACAGGACCTTGACGGCGCGATTGCGGAATACCACGAAGCGCTCCGCCTCGCGCCCGCCAGCCCCGATGCCCACAATAACCTCGGCTTGGCGTTGCAGCAGAAGGGCGACCTTCCCGGGGCGATTGTGGAGTACCGCGAAGCCCTGCGCCTGAGGCCCGACGACGCGCGAACCCACTACAATCTGGCAAACGCGCTCGCCGCTCAGCACGGCACACTCAGCCCACACGGAGGAACGAACGCGACGGACGCCGTTGACGAATACCGCGAAGCCTTAAGGCTCGACCCGAAGGATCCGGACACTCACAATAACCTCGGCCTCGCGCTCCAGTCGCTCGGGGACGTGTCGGGCGCGATCGCGGCCTATCGCCAGGCCCTGGCGCTGAAGCAGGATGATTTTGAAGCCCACTACAACCTGGCTGGAGCGCTCAGCGGCAAGCAGGATTGGGACGGCGCGATTACCGAGTACCGCTTAGCGCTCGTGCTGAAGCCAGGCGACGCTTCCGCCCACGACAACCTCGGCTTCGTTTACGCGGCCAAGGGAGATTTGAGCCACGCGATCGCCGAATACCGCCAAGCCCTGCGCTGGTCGCCCCAGGATGCTGACGCCCATCTGAACCTGGCGAGCGCGCTGGCGCGGCAGCAGGACTGGGCGGGGTCGATGGCCGAGTGCCGCCTGGCGTTGGTCGAGCAGCCGAACAATGCCCGGGCTCACGTCAGGCTGGGCCAAGCGCTGGCGGGCGAGGGGGACCTGCCGCGGGCGATTGCCGAGTACCAGCGCGCGGCCCAGATCGATCCGAACGACGCCGGGGCGCCGTACGCGCTCGGCGCGGCGCTCGAAAAACAGGGGGATTTGAAGGGGGCGCTGGAAGCTTACCGCACCGCCGTCCGGCTCGACCCGCAGAATCCCCAGCCGCGCCGGGATTTCCAGCGGCTGGCGAAGCAAATCGAGCTAGGTAAGTAGCCTACATGAATAGTCTGGTCGCTTAAGGAGCCGCTGGGCTGGCCGGAGGCTGCCCGCCGCCGCCGCCGGCCGCCGCGAGGCCGATGCCAACTGCGGCTGCGGCCGCTCCCGCCAGGATGATGATGCCGTTGTGATTCTTGGGCTTGGTTTTTTCCGGGGCGGGCTCCTGCCCGGCAGTCTTGGCCGGCGCCGGCTTGCCGCTCTCCTGCTCCTGCGGTGCGGAAGGCGCGCCCGCGATTTCGGCCACCTCTCCCTCGCTCACCAAGGTGCGGCGTCCCGAATCTACATCGGTAATCACCAGCTTGCCGAGACGCGCCGCCACGTCGGTCTTATCCGACAGCATGGCCACGACGTAAACCGCTCTTCCCTGTTCCGCCGGCTCAACGCGGAACCCGGCAGTTTCCACCGCCACGGCGTCATGGCCGGTCTCGCGAGCCATCATCGCACCTGCGGACATTTTCACGACGACGCGGTTCAGATTGCTCTCGAACCGGACTGCGGTTGCGGCCCCGAGGCTCACCTGCGTGTCTCGCCCCAAGCGCACGCGCGCGCTGCCGCCACGCTCCGTGTGAACAGAGTCCCCGGAAGTCAGCGTGGCGCCTTCAATCAAGGGCGCGCTGGCCGAGCGAGCCGCGGTCGAGGTAAGGACCACACCGATCACCTTTCGTCCGACGGCGCCGGCGAGCGGCACACTCGCGACTTCGGCCAGCACGGCGGCAGCAATCGTAATGCCCGACAGCCAAGCTCGAAACGCTCCAGGTGCAGTGAAATACACGGCTCCTCCTTGCAATTCCAAGTGATCTCCCTTCGGTCAAGCTACTCCGACCGCCAGCCAAAGTCAAACGTCTCGCCCTCGGCAGTCGGTGCGGCAGGCCGGCTCAGCGATTGGCGCGCAAGGGTGTCTCGTCCGGAACGACCGTGGGCCGATCGAGCGGGCCCGTCAAATGAAGCAACGCGACGCGGCCGACAGGGTCGGTGTCCGTGCCGCTCCAGCGGCGATTCACATGAGCGAAGTCAGCACGCACGTGGGCGTCCATGTCACCGTCGAAGTTGTAAGTTCCAGCCAGCACAAATTGAGCCCCGCCGAGAGGCAGGCGACTCTTCACGCTGACGCGGCGGTTGGCGATGGTGAGCGAGGCGTCGGCTGAGCGCAAGACCGCTTCCGTCCGTTCCGGGGCCAGTGTTCCCCAACCTGCGGCCCGGGCCGCGGCCGCGAGCGGGTCAAAGTCACCGAAGAATATGTCCTTCACTTGCACGTCCGCCTCACCTTCGAGATTCTCTCTCATCTCCGGGCGAGAGAGACCACGCGTCTGGAATCGAACCGAGCCGGTTACAAGGCCACGCGCTTTCCGAAGTTGCGGTGGCAAATAATCCGCCCAGGTCTGCACGTTGGCTGCTGTGAGCGCGGCGGAGCCCGAGATTTTCGCCGGCGCCGCGGTGAGATCCACACGCACGCCGCCCCGGCCCGAGCCACCGGCGGCCTTGAAGGTAACGCTCGAAGCGCGCACCACGCGCCCGGAGATCTCAACCCGCGCGCTCAGTTGCGAAAGGGTCAACGAGCGATACGAGAGCGTGCCTGCGGCAAAGCGACCTTCGGCGTTGAGGGCACCGAACAGGCTTGCTCCGGCGCTTCGACGGGCGGCGAGCGACCGCAGACCTGGGATGTAATCCAGCACCTGAAAGCGCGGCGGGTGGGCCAGAGCATCAAACCACGCTGCGTCCTGATCCAGGCTCAACTTGCCGGTTTGCAAATCAAACTTCCAGGGGCGTTTCCAGGCGCCCTCGTGCTCCAGCCGGCCCGCAAACACGGTGGCTCCGATGCCGGCGGAAAGGGGGTTGACCGTGACGTGATTGCCAGCGATCTCGACGCGGGTGCGGCCGAAGTCAATGGGTTCGGTGAGGCCCGGCACGACGAGCCTTGCCTCCCGAAGGTCCATCTCGCCGGAGAGCACTGGCCGTGTGAACGGCCACGCCGAGCCGGCAAGTCGCAGTTCAGCCGTGACCTGGCCCCGCGCGTCGATCTCCTGGGAGGCCGCCACGCCCGCGTCGCGCGCCAGTCGAAGCAGATCGTGCAACGGAACCGACTTCGCGGAAAGCGCCAGCTCGTAGCCGGGAACTGTTCCGTCGCTCATCGCGTTGACGGCACGCGCGCGCCGGTGTGCGGCTTGCCGGTGCGCCGCGACCTCGGTTGGCTCGACGGCACCGGCGGCGCGCCCGTGGAGAACACCCTCAGCCGTGACCTCAACTCGCGGCGCCACGGTGATCCTGACCGGTGCCAGGCGAACTCCCTGGTCGTCGATACGCAACGCCATGTCGGAAACGGGAAAAGTGCCCGACTGGGTCTTCAGTCGCACATCGCGCGCCGTGACGGACCCGCCGTAGCGACGGTCCGCCCACGAGCCCTTCACCGTGAGAAGCCCGTTGGCGGCGCCGGACAGATCGTAAAGCTCGGGACCATCCCCCGGGCGGCCCCACAAGCGGCGACCCAGAGCCAGAAGGTCCTCGAGCCGCGAACGCTCGAGCTCGACGACCAGGTCAAGCTGGGGCGAATCCGGTATCTTGTCCAGGGCTCCAGTAACATGCACGCGAGAGTTCGCAAACGAGGCGTCTATCGCGTCAATCAACGCCCGTCCCCGAGACCGATCCAGCCGGCCGCGTAACTCGACCGTCACGGGCATACTGTCCGGGGGCGGAATCGACCCCCAGCGGTGCACCTGAGTGATGCGGCCTTGACCATTGATCTCGAGAAGGGGATACGAACCGTCAAGGCGCACGTCGGCATCGAGCACGCCATAGATCCCAGGATTGTGTCCGGTGAGAAGCGGCACCCAGTCGTACACCAGGGCGCCGCGGGCCTGAAGCGTGGCGGTGAGGCGCCCCGCGCCGCCCGGTTCCGGAGTCCAGTCACCGCTGAGCGCGATTGGCCCGGGGGTGGGCAGAGACAGGTCGGTTCGAACCGGGGAACCTGCGAAACGAAACTGGGCGCGGTGCGACTGCGGATCGAAGACGAACCGTGCGGTCAGATCGGTTATAGCGAGCGGCTTTTTATTGCCGCCGACCGTGAAGTTCAGGCGCGCATCATCAGCTTCAAGATCGAGACTCTGGGGCGGACCACCGTGTGCGGAGGCCGGTGCGGCCGGAGAGGTCATGCCGGTCTCGTGGAGCAACTGTTGAACGTTCCACGCGCCTTGCGTGTCGCGGACGATGTTGAGCGTCGCGCTCTCCAGGCGCAACCCGGCGCAATCCAACCGGCCCCGCCAGAGGGCGCGCAACTGCAGCATGCAGTCCACCTGGCTGGCGCGCGCAAGAGGCTCGCTTCCGAACGCCGGGTCTTCCTGCACCGCGACGTCCTCGAGCGAGAAACCGGGCCGCGGAAGCAGATGCAGGGAAACGGCGCCGAAGGTCACCCGCCGTCCGAGCGTCAGTTCCAGGCGAGTTTGGAGGCGGCGGCGGTAGCGCTCAGCGTTGAAGAACTGGGGCAGGAGCCAGGCGGCGAGCAACAAGACCGCCAGAGTCACGAGGACCCTGCGGGCGCGGGAGTGAGTTCGCGCTGCCATGGAGGACGACCGCGCCGGACGCCCGTCAACGCACAAACCGGAAGGTTCGGCGCCACCGCGTCTTTGAAAAGAAGTGAAAGACCAGATCCGCGGTCTGCGACACTCGATCGCTGAACGACGTCTGCGTGTACTCTTCCTCGGGCGTCGCGAAGGACCAGTAGATCAGCAGAGGGCGTCCGGAGACGAGTGGGCGCGGCACGAAGCCCCAAAACCGGCTGTCCCAGCTATGCTCGCGGTTGTCACCCATCATAAAGTAGCTGTCCGGCGGAACTACAAGCTCTCCATTCCGGACATGATTCGAGTAGTCCTGGGCCCACTCCGGAGTCGCCTCGGAGAGGAACTCCGGTGAACCCGGGAAGTCATCACCGGGCCGGACCTGGTCCGGATAGTCGTGGTGAACGTAAGGTTCCTCAAGCGCCTGGCCGTTCACAAAAACCTGGCGATGGACAATCTTGATGTGGTCGCCGGGCACGCCAATGACGCGCTTCACAAAATGCTCGCCGGGCTCCTGGGCTTCCTCGACCGCGCCTGGAAACTTGAAGACCAGCACGTCACCGCGATGGATTTCGCGATAGGGCAACAGGCCGGCGGCGGAGTGAGCCTCGCCCGCGAAGGCAAACTTGTTCACCAGCAAATGGTCGCCTACGAGAAGCGTGTTTTCCATGGACCCGGTCGGAATCTTGAACGCCTGAATGACAAAGGTGGTTCCGAAAACCGCCAGGATCACCGTGACAATCAGTGACTCAAACGTGTCCCGCGCTGCCGACTTTTTGTGCGGCTCAGCCATCGACCTCCGCTTTCGCCTGAAGACGCTCGAGCAGCGCCTTGGCAGCTTCCTGCTCCGCCGCCTTCTTGTTGCCGCCCGACCCCCGGGCCGTGAGGCTTTCGCCCGCCACGGCTTCTACGGCAAAAGTCTTGCAGTGCTCGGGTCCCGCTTCATCAATCACCCGATAGGAGGCCGGGCGAAGCCGTTCCGCTTGCAGGTACTCCTGCAGCGCCGACTTGTAGTCAATCGAAAACAACTCGGTGGCCACGGCGCCAAGATCCGGCGGAAGAATGACTTTGCTGATGAACTGCTCGGCCGGGCCCAACCCGCCGTCGCGAAAGATCGCGGCCACCAGGGCCTCCAGTCCGTTCACCATCAACCGCGACTTCACCCGTCCGCCGGTCTTCTCTTCGCCGCGGCCCAAGCGTAAGTAGCTTCCCAGGCCGAGCTCGCCCGCGACGCGCCCGAGGTGCTCGGCGGCCACCAGACGGGCGCGCGCTCGCGACAACTTTCCCTCGGCGTAATCCGGGAAAGCGTCAGCCAGACGCACGCTGACCAGAAAGTTCAGGACCGCGTCACCGAGGAATTCCAATTGCTCATTATCGCGATCCGGCGCCGAGGTCTCTCGGGCATAAGAAGAATGAGTGAGCGCCTCAAGCAGCAACTTTGGGTCGCGGAAGCGGTATCCAATGAGGTCCTGCAGGTTTTCGGGAGAATTGATCGGCATGCACACTGGAGCCAAAATCGAAAACTCGAAATTCGAAGATCGCTCCGCCGCCTCCAGTTTCGAGTTTCGATTTTCGCGTTTCGATTCTCTCTAGGGCTTGGCAGCGGGCGCAGCCGCTGGCTTGGCCCGCTTGAGTTTCTGGACCTCCTGATCGGCCATGCTCTGCAAGGCCGAATCGCCATTGCCCTGACTGATCTCCGAAGCCTTCGAAAACGCCTGGATCGCGTCATCGAGCTTGTTCTCGCTCTGAAGCACCTCTCCTAACCGGAAGTAGTTCGCCTCATCCGGCTTGTCGACGGCCAACGCGGCCTTGTATTCGGTCTCCGCCTTGGCCAGCTCCCCCGGATCGTTGCCGCTGAGGGATTCCGTGGCGCGCTGCAAGTGGACGAGGCCGAGCGAGCCGTGCACACCCGCCGCCAGAAGCTTTTTATTGTTGGCGAGTTGCTCGTCCGTTTGATTCGGTTGCTTGGGCATGGCGGTAATCAGTTCCAGGGCGTGCTCCGCGTCGGTCTGCGCTTCCGTCAGTCTCTTGTCTCTGTCCGCGTCGCCCAACCCCTGAAGCATCTGGGGCTGCGGTAAAAGTTCGGCGAGCGTCATCAAGCCCAGGATATTGTTGCCGTTCAGCTTGACAATCTTCTCGGCGTACTCAATGGCCTTGTCAAGCTTGTTTGTCTGCCGGTAAGCCTGGGCGGCGTAGAGATAGACCGTCTGCAAGTTGGGACTGCCCGGATACTTCTTCTCGAAGTCGCCAACGAGCTGGAGCGTACGGTTGGGATCAAGCTCAGTCTGGATCGCCTTCACGGCCGCCACTTCATCCGGCGTCGGTTGATAAGCGGCAGGCGGGGCGGCGGCTGCCTGGCTGGCCTGTCCCGCCGGCTTTTGCGCCGATGGGCTGGTGGGCTGCTGGGTGAGGGTCGGCTTCGAATCCTGCAAAGCGGCCCGCCCGAACCCGCCTGCCCGGGCCGCCATCCCCACCGCCAGCATGGCCACCATCAATAATCCGGTTGTCCTTTTCATAGCCCGTTCACACTCCGTCCAAAGATTCCTTCTGCTTTCTGAAGCCCTGAGAGTACCCGTAAACCAGCCAGCGTGTCAAATGTTGAGCCGAGCCTTTGGCAGGATTCAGTGCTTGGTCCCAAAAGGATATTTCAATCCCACCTGCACAGCCCCCACGGCGTCCGGATACCCCGCCGCAGTCAGTGACGCCGCTTGGTACTGTTGAAGCGCCTGCGTACGTTCGTTTTCGAGATCATAGAGCCGGCCCAGGTAAATATGCGCCCAGGTCACGATCCAGAGGTCGCGGGCCACGTCCAGTGTCTTCTTGAAGTAATTCACGGCAAGGTCCGGCTTGCGCAGATTGCTCTCGACCACCGCCAGCCCGAACAGGGCGCGTTCGTTCTTGGAGTCGAACTTTCCGAGCACGCTCTGGAAAACCGCTTTCGCTTCGTCGTACTTGGCCTGGTAAATCAGGTTGTCGCCCTGGTCGAGCAGCCGATCCTTCTCGCTGAGCGCGGGCGCCGGCGCCTTCGGGTTCTGCGCTGCCGGCTCCTCAGCGGCGAACTTCACCGCGGCCAGCCGCTGTTGTTCCTGGCGCACATCAATATCGAGAATCATGGTCTTGTAGTAGACATTCATCGCTGCGTCCTGGTCGTGGTATTTCTGGAGCGCGTCGTAGAAATAAGGCAGCAGGATGAGGCCAGAGGCCACGTCGGCGCCAATGGCGGCGCTTGCAGCCTTTTCACCGTCCGGGGACTTGTCCATCCGTAGCTCGACGGCGCGGATCAGGCACTCCGTCACCAGCAGTGAGAAATCGTCCTTGAAATCGGGCTCGAGCGCCGGCGCCTTGCGCGCGATGGCCTCGAGCGGAGCCTTCGCGTGGATCTCGAGAGAATACTTGACGGCCAGAGGATCGAGCAAAAAGTGCAGATACTGGTGCCGGATTTCCTTGAGCGCGGGCTGCTTGGAGGGCGTGATCACAAGGTAGTAATTCGAGCCGTAGATCCTCGCCTGCTGCTGGTCCGGCGCCCCCAACAGCGCCAGGTAAATGCCATAGGTTCGGCCCAGGTAGGCGCCCGCCGGGAAGCGAAGATAGGCGTCGGAGAGCAACACACTCTCGCGCACCGCTTTGCTGTAATGGTTAATTTCGTCTTCATAGCGCGGCTGCACGCGCGCCCATAGCTCCGTCAAATCCGCCTGCCGAAAGAACGTCTTGAGCAGCGGAACGATGCTCCGCACGGCCTTGGCGTCGGGGGGCAAATCGCTCTCCGCCACCGTGAGCTTGAAGTCCGGTGGCGGACCCAGCAAGAGCGCCAGGGACACGTACTGCCCCAGGTCGGCGCCGGGGTCGTCCGAAATACGATGCTCCTCGTAAAACCTGTGCAGTTCGCTGCGGACCGGGATATTCTTAGCCGCCAGATAACTGCGCACCTCGCTCCGCGTGTCGTTTCCCGTGTCGATGCCGGCGCCGGTGTCGTAACCGGAAGCGTTGAGCGCCGCCAGCACACAAAAAAGCTGTTCGTTGGAATCCAGAAGGACGTTCCCGGCCTGCTGCGCCCCGGCCGCGCGCGGAAACGCCAGGCAGAGGACGAGCAAAAGACCGCAGAGGGCAACTTTGCAGTTTGAATCTTGAAATTTGAAATTTGAAATTGGTCTTGGGCTCACTTCGCTATTCTAACCTTTGGCTTGTTGCTTGGGTGAAAGGAATGTGAAGGACGCGCAGGACGGATGAAGAGCGTTGCTGCGTTATGAGTGATGAGTTATGATTTTTGGTTTCACATAATTCTGACCCCTGACCCCTGACCCCTGACCCCTGACCCCTGACCCCTGACCCCTGA
>DASYXW010000077.1:0-6850 GCA_035934405.1 Terriglobia bacterium | reverse complement strand
CCCCTGCTCGAACACGCTTGCTGCAACCACACTGCAGTGAAAAGAGTCTGCAAGCAGTGGGACCAACTGAACGTATCCGGCGTTCTCGGCATCCGTCAGCTCGCTGAGTGTCGTTATATGCGTGATGTGGATGGTGTCCGTGAAGAGAACGGCGATTGGTTCCCACGACTGGTTAAAGTCCCCACCGGTGGGCGGGGGCGCGGGAGGTGCCGCGAGAATGTGATCATGACCCCAGACACCTCCCGCCGGGTACACCGAGGGTTGCATGGCCTCCGCGAGACCGGCGAAGGCAGGACCGTGATCCGGGCAATTATCGACGGGCTGGTGGGCGCAGTTGACGGTGCCGATCATGCCGGCGGCGCTGTTCGGATAGACGATCAGGTACAGCGGCGCCACGGGAGTCGTCGGCTTCAACTTCAGCGGCGCCTGGATCGGAGTCAGGAAATAAACCAAGTTGCCGTTGGCGTCGTTGTAGGCAGGCTCTACGATGCTTTGTCCGAGCTGCACTTCGCCGCTGGGAAGCGGATCGGATGCGAGAGCCGATAATGGCGATAGTGCGCACAGCGCCCCTACCAGCGAGCTGACGGTCGTTTTCATTGTCTTCATGTCGGTGTTCTCCGGGTGGGGATCGCGTGATCCTGTGTGCGGCGTCTTCCGCCGCTGACGGTTCCATGACCGGGGTCCTCGCTCAATACACCTGGATGCGAACAATGTGCTCCCGCGTAAGTGGTTGATTGGATGGCGTAAAGCTGTCTCCTGCTCGCGAGTCTCCAGCGCCCTTGCAATGATGCGCGCGCGGGCACTATCGTTTGTGTCGCAAGCCACCCCAATCGAGCGACAAGAGGTGGACACACCCACCAACTCTCCGGTGCGCTTCGGCGTGTTTGAGCTCGATCCACGTGCCGGCGAGCTCCGGCGCAGTGGACGCCGCGTTGCCTTGCAGCCGCAGCCGCTGGAGATTCTGCGGGCGCTCATCGAGCGGCCCGGTGAGGTGGTTACTCGCGAGGAGCTGCGCCGCCGCGTATGGAGTAACGGGGCCTATGTCGACTTCGATCGCAGCCTGACCAAGGCGATCGTCAAGCTGCGCGACGCACTCGGCGATGACGCCGACTCCCCGCGCTACATCGAGACTCTGCCCCGGCACGGCTACCGTTTCATTCCGCTTCCGGAGGCGCACGCTCATATCGACAGTGCGCCACAGGCGCAGGGTGCGTTGATGGCCGGAATGCCGCAGCCGGAGGGGCCGGCCTCGCCCCAACTCTCTCCAATCTCCAAGGTGCAGCCGGTGGGTATACGTCACGGGTGGCGTTGGGCGGCCCTGGGCCTCGCGCTGCTCGCACTTCCCGCGTGGCTCATCGTTACCTGGTTCGGCGTGGAAGCGCCTTCGCACTTGCCCCCCGCAAACGTCGCGCCCGCGGGTGCGGTGCCCTTCGCTCCGCCCCCGAATTCCATAGCGGTGCTGCCGTTGATCAACTTGAGCGGCGACAAGGAACAGGAATACTTCTCCGACGGCCTTACGGAAGAACTGCTGAACTCCCTTGCCCGTATCAATGAGTTGCAGATCGCGGGCCGCACTTCTTCGTTCTATTTCAAGGGCAAGGACGTCGACCTCGGAACTATTGCGCACCGGCTCAACGTGGCGGCCGTCCTCGATGGGAGCGTCCGTCGGTCGGCTCACACGGTGCGGGTCACCGCCCGACTGACGGACGCAATCACCGGTTTCAACCTGTGGTCTGCCACTTACGACCGGGACTTGGGCGACATCCTCATACTGCAGGGCGAAATTGCAAATGCCGTCGCGGCGGCACTGAGGGTGAAGCTGCTTGGCAACACGGCTGCGAAGGTCGAGTTGGGTGGTACGCACAATCCGGCCGCGTTCGATGCCTACCTGCGCGCCTTGAAGGCCTACTGGTCTTCGTCCGATGTTCCTACCCTGAGAGAGGAAGTGGTGGCCGGCTTCACCGAGGCGGCTAACCTGGATCCCGATTACGCGCTCGCACACGCTGCTCGCTCGATCGCACTCGCTCGGGTCGCCCTCTTTGACATGGGTCCATCTATGCGCGGCACCCTTCTCACTGCGCAATCCGAGGCACTCAAGGCGGCGGAATTGGCTCCCGAGCTCCCCGAAAGCCACTTGGCGTTGGCCGTCGTGGCGGAAGAGGCCCTTGACTTTGCGAGTGGGGAGAGGGAGTACGAGCGTGCCCTGGCGCTCGGTTCTGGCAGTGAGTGGGTATTAGGGCTTTACGCGCACTTTGCCGCCCTAATGGGGCATTTTGACCAGGCGGTCGCCGCTGCGCGCCGTGCGGTGCTCCTAAACCCGTTGGATAGCGAAAGCCATCGGAGGCTCGGCGAAGTGCTGGAGGCCGCCAGGCGCTACGACAAGGCGATCGCCGCGTTGAACGACGCCTTAGCGATCGCCCCGGGCAACGCGTATACACACGCACACCTCGGGTTCATCTACTACGCGCTCGGAGACCTCGAGCGCTCTCGGTCGGTATGCGAAATCAAGCTCGAGCACTTCGTCACGCAGGATTGCCTGGCGACTACCTATGAGAAGCTTGGACGGCACCGCGATGCACGGGCGGAGTTGGCCAAGCTTCGAGCCTCTGCGGGCGACGCCGGCGCATTCCTCTACGCCGAGATCTACGCGGAGTGGGGTCGGTCGGCCGAGGCGCTCGAGTGGCTCGATACGGCAATGCGCCTGCGCAGTCCCTGGTTACTGTGGCGCAAGGTGGACAGTTCCCTTGATCCACTGCGCAAGGAGCCGCGCTTCCAGGCGATCGAGCAGGCGCTGAAGTTTCCAAGCTGATGCGATCCGGTGCCACGGAACGCGGTCATTCGAATATCTCCCAGCCTCATTCTGAACGGCGGCAATCAGGCAGGCGGCGACGACAGCTACGGTCGCAAGCGGCCGGTTGCTGTGAGTCGTTCCGGGACAATTCTGGGACAGTCCACTCGTGACATTGCGTGATATCGAATGACATCAGGTGATGCTAAGTGCCTGTTGCCTTCCAGATAGCGGAGTGTACGCTCCGACGGCACGGTTCCGGCCAGGGAGCGAATCGACATGGTGATAAACATCAATCGGCGGACATTTCTGGCCTACACCGCCGCGTTGGCTGGTGCAGCGTCGTATTCGACACGCAGCGACGCAGAAAACGTCAGGACCAGACTCATACTTCTTGGCACGGGCGGTGGGCCACGCCCGCGGAAGGCCAGCGGGCCATCGGCACAGGTAATCGTCGCGAACGGCACGGCATACGTGATTGATTGCGGAAACGGGGTCGCGCGCCAGCTTGCCTTTGCCGGGGTGCCGTTGGCCGCACTTCGACACGTTTTCATCACGCATCACCATTCAGACCATGACGCCGATTATGGAAATCTGATCTGGTTAGCATGGGCGGCTGGGTTGAAAACTCGCGTCGACACGTGGGGGCCGCCACCGCTCCAGAAGATGACTGAGTTGTTCTTCGAGATGAATGCGTACGACATCAACACGCGTATTGCCGACGAGGGCCGCGTGCCTCTTATTCCGCTGGTTCATGTCCATGAGCTGAACCACGGTGGCACCGTCATGCAGGACGAGAACGTGAAGGTGACGGCGGCACTTGTGAACCACCCGCCAGTCGTGCCGGCGTTCGGTTATCGATTCGACGCAGCAGATCGCTCGATTGTAATCTCCGGCGATACCACTCCTTCCGACAATCTCGTTGGCCTTGCTCAGGGTGCCGACGTTCTCGTCCATGAGGCTCTCTACGTGCAAGGGATTGATCGCTTGGTCGCCAGCGCTCCCAACGCGGCAACCCTGAAAAAAAGTATCATGTCGCACCACACGACCGCAGAGGAGGCCGGGCGCGTAGCCCAGCGGGCTGGCGTTAAGTTGCTCGTACTTTCGCATCTGGTTCCTCCGGACGATCCCGAGATTTCCGATCAAATGTGGATTGAAGCGGCGCGCGTCCACTTTCCGGGCCCGATAATTGTCGGTAAGGACTTACTCGAGATCTAGGAACTGGCGTGCGCGCTTCCTCTTCGACGAGCCGCGCCTCACGCTCGCAAGAATCGCGGTCCACATCGCACTCCACGAACACCATGGCCGCCGCGTCTGTGGCAGCCGTCGCCATGCGGTCTGGTGACGGCGCCTGCTATCGCGGGCGTTTGATGGGGCGATGCGGGCGTGCTAGGTTAAGGCAGTCTGATCTTAGAGCTCCGACGCGCACCAGCCAACAACGACGAACGGGCGCGGCCGAGGGGGCAAATCGTGAGCAAGCTTGCGCTGGGCCGCTGGATCGAGATCGCGATACTCGGATGCGGCGTGCTGTCTGGCTGCGGAGGCGGCGGCGGTGGTGGTGGCAGCAGCGGCGGCGGGGGAGCGCCGCCGCAGCCGACGATCGTCGCCAGTGTGCTGAGCTTTCCCACCGGCAGTATCCCGCCCGGCTTTCTGCCAAGCGGCTTTAACACCGACGCCGGCGTAAAGGTTACCGATCAGAATGGTTTACCGATCACCAATGCCGTGGTGAAGGTAAATGAAACCACCCTGAGCTATTACGCTGCGGACTCGCAGTACCTGGGCGCACTGAACCTCTCCCCAGGCGCCGCGGTCGCGCTTAGCGTAATCGCCGGAGGTGTAGCCTATACCGCTTCCGGCACACAGTTCGGAGCATATCCGGCGATCCTGACCCCTGCCTCCGGCAGCACATGGTCCACCGGCTCCGACAACATCGTGAGCTGGTCGGGTGCAACTCCCGACAGCAGTTCGCGCTATGCCCTTGGCATATTCGACACGAGCGGCAATCTCGTGTACCCCTCCAATGGGACCTTCCTGATTTTGCCGGCGACGGAAAGCTCCGACACGATCTCGGCTAACAGCCTTTCAGCCGGTAGTCGCTTTCTTCTGGTCGGCATTGTCGATGTGCTGCCCATGCCAGGCGCCGCACAGGGCTCCGGCCTGGTTATCGGAGGTTTTCAATACTCCAGCGTGACCTTACAGAACGCGAGTTCCACGCTCACGGGCGTTACAGTGACGCCGCAAGCCATCACGGTCTCGCCCGGCAAAACGGCTCAGCTGACGGCACAGGGAGCCTACGCGGATGGCTCGACTCGGGACATAACGACGCAGGCGGCCTGGTCTTCGTCCGACTCGAGCAAGGTGACAGTCAGCGCGAGCGGCTTGATAACCGGCGTCGCGGGCGGGGATGCGGTGGTGACCGCAGCTCTCGGCGGATTCTCGGGGACTGCGAATGCCCACGTCTTCGTACCAAATCCCTCCCCGGCGCCGCCGCTCAGCCAGTCGGTGACGTTCCAGATCGACTATGCGCATTCCGGCCGTGCCACGGTGGGCGCCAACGGGCCGACGTTCCCGCCGTCGGCGAACTGGGCGATCAAGCTGAACGGCCCGGTCTCTTACCCGATTATTGCGGGCGCGCTCGTGATCGTCACTACGGGCGTCAATGCGACGGATCCAACTGCTTATGGGACCTCTTTGTACGCGCTGAACCTCACGACCGGTGCGACCGTGTGGGGCCCCGTCACCATTCCCGGTACGTATTCCTTCTCCGCCGCCGCATATGATCATGGCACCGTCTTCGTCGTGAATTTCGACGGAACCGTCTGGGCCTTTGATGCGCCGACGGGCGCGACGCTATGGTCAGTGAGACAGCCCTCGCTCGTTTTTCAGACGATAGCGCCGACTGCGGTGAATGGTGTCATCTATCTCGGTGGGCTTACCGCTCTCGACGAGGCCACCGGTAACGTCCTCTGGACGACGGGCACAGGCGGCGGCAAGGCCTCTCCCACCGTGTCGAGCGACGGGGTCTTCGTATCGGTACCGTGTAACGTTTTCAAGTTCGACCCGCTGGTTGGCACGCCGCTGTGGCAGTACTCAGGCGGCTGCGGGGGCGGTGGTGGTGTCACGGCTGTCTACGCAAATGGCAAGCTCTACACGCGCGACTACGCGAGCTCGCCACATGATCAGATCTTCGATGCTGAAACCGGGAAGGTGCTTGGGTCCTTTGGCCCCTCGGCAATCCCTGCATTCTCGACCACTTCGGGGTTTTTCCTGAGCACGGACATCCAGACAAACATGTCGACGCTGACCGCCGTTGACCAAAGCAGCGGCAACTCCCTATGGACATTCCAGGGCGACGGCATGCTCACGACGGCGCCGCTCATCATCGACGGCGTAGTCGTCATTGGTTCAACGTCGGGTAATGTGTACGCGCTGGACGCCTCCAGCGGTACTGTCGTGTGGAGCGGCAGCACCGGCACGCCGATCAACGGGCCGGACGAGCAGAATGCCAATCAGCTGACGGGTCTTGGCGCCGGTGAAGGCTGGCTCGTGGTACCGGCTGGCAACAGCGTCGTTGCATGGAAGGTGGTGCCTTAGCCTGTGGGATCGTGCTCCCATGGTTGCAGCGGCTGAAGCTGCCGTAATCCCTTGAGCCACACAATGTTTGCTCCGGCGCCCGCTGCAACCGAACTCCTGCAACGTGCTGCTAAGTGACTGTTGCGCTTGCCCCTCAATTCAATTCGCTCGCATTTTGCGACAGCGAGCGCCCTACGAATTTGGAAGTCTTTGCTTTTCCTCGAGTTGTCCGCGGCTGCCAAACGAAACGCTGGCATTCAGTTCAGGGCGCACAAAGACGGCTTCACCTTCTTTCCGGACCTTCGCTTGAACGCCCGGTAGCTCCGCACAAGCGGCGGCGGCTGGTTACGGTCACGGGTGTCGCCTCACGAATGAATCCGAAGGAAAGCGGCTGTGGCGTCGCGTGCCCGGGCGGCGATCTCGCTCGGACGGGGGCGCTCGATGACGCCGAGCAGCAGGCCTACCAGCAGATCGCGCCACAGAAGTCCC
>DASYXW010000038.1:0-25090 GCA_035934405.1 Terriglobia bacterium | reverse complement strand
CGCATGTCTTGCGCCACCCGCCATCGCCCGCGATGACGTGAGGCGTGCCGACGGACGTGAGGTATTCCGCTCAAGACCATATCCGCCGGATGAATCCGCGAGAAGCCGGTAGCGCAGAGATTCCAGTCCGACCGGCGCCTGTAGCATGGGCATCCTGCCCATGGGCACGGGCAGGATGCCCGTGCCACGAATACGATGACCCCGAAGGAGCCACGGTCAATTCGTCTTTCCATTGACCGTGGGTCTTATGCCCGGTGAACAGCCCACGGTCAGAACAGGCGCCGCGCGGCGCCGCGGCTACCCGCTCTGCAGAGCGGACTGTGCCCGTTCGTTTCGGGCCTTGATCTGATCGCAGACATACTGAGAACCGCATGTTCTGCGCCACCCGCCGTGTCATTCACGGTTGAACGTTCCTCTCGTCGGCGTACCACCTGGCATGTTTCTCCCGGACGGGCGCAGGAAGCAGCGCCTCCACGGCCCTCGTCACTCGCAGGCACGCGCCATCCTCGGCCACGTGGCAGTTGGTAATCACCGCGCCCGGTCCAATCACGACGCCGCTCCCCTGGCTCGCCGGCGGCGTCCGACACTTCGACCACTACCACGCTCGGCGACAGGCGCTCGAAGATGTGCTCCGGCGTCTCGGCTTGCGCCAGCATGCCCACCAAGATCAAACTGAGGAGAGGAGTCGCAAGGCCGTTTCTGATTGTGCTCACAGCGCTAGCCGCACAGGGCGCAGCAATCAGCACCCCTACGCACCAGATTCTACATGAAAAACGAGCGGATCGCCTGCTGCGCCATCACGATGACGGGCTGGGAATAACTTTCGCCGCTAGTGGGTGCTCAGGACGCGGCTGGCGTTCCCCACTGGACGATGGGGGCGAGCGCCACGGAGGCCAGTCCCAGAAGGAAGAACAGGAACATGAGGGCCAGGAGAGCTTTGACGCCGGCGCTCGCTCCGCGGAATTCCTTCCAGACGAAGACGCCCCACACGGCAGAGACCATCGTGGCGCCCTGCCCGAGCGCATAGGACGTTGCCGGGCCGACCATGGCGGCGTAAGAAGCGGCGAAGTTGGAAACCGAGCCGACCATCCAGATGATGCCGCCGAGCACCCCCCAGACGTGATACCGGCCGCGGCCGCTGAAATAGTCCGCCACCGCGACCGGCCGCCCGGTGATGGGGCGGCGCATCAGAGCGTAATTGAGCGGGAAGTTCGAGGCGAGCACGCCGAGCGCAAAGATGAAGGCCACGGTGTACGGTCCGAGGTGCCCGGGGTCGTCGGTGCTGAGGGCCTTGGCCACGAAGGGATAGAAGCTGCCCATAAACACGCCGCACAGAAGACTGAGCGCGATGCCCTTGGTGGTCACCTTGCCGCCGCCCGAGTGGCGCCGGTAAGCCAGGGCGTCAAGCACGATGGCCACGCCCACCAGCGCGATGCCGCCGAAAAGCAGGAGAGGATTCCCTTTCGGCTCGATGACATAGTTGAGCACTGAGCCGATGACGAGGGCCAGGCCGATGCCGATGGGGAAGGCCACGGCCAGGCCGGCAATCGCAATCGCGGCCACGAGCAGCAAGTTGGCAAGGTTGAAGATCGCGCCGCCGAGGAAGGCGTATCCGAGAGCGTGACGGCTCGCCAGGCTGAGGTTCACGGTGAAACTGTCGAGGCTGGCGGGGTTGGTGCGGCCCAGGGTGAATCCGAGCACGAGGGCGCCGAGCAGGAGGCCCCAGACGTAGTCCCAGTAGAAAAGCTCAAACCGCCAGGTTCCCACTGCCTTTTGAGTGTTGGCCCAGCTCCCCCAGCAGAGCATGGTGAGAACCGTCATCGCCAGCGCAACAGAATACAATTGTGGAATGAACATCGGTTCGGCCCCCCTCTCCTCGCGTTTTCACAACTTAGCCTGCCACCTCGCGTTACTCTTCCTCTTCCTCTGCTCCCACGCCCGCGGCTTTGGCGCCGGCAATGATTTTCTCGGCGATGGGCTGCGGCACCACGTCGTAGTGGTCATATTCCATGGAGTAGGTGCCGCGACCCTGGGTCATGGAGGTGAGGTCGGATGCGTAGGTGAGCATCTCTGAGAGCGGCACCTGCGCCTTGATGCTGGTGGAGCCGCCCTTCGGCTCCATGCCCTGGACGCGCCCCCGGCGGCCGTTCAGATTTCCCATAATATCCCCGGCATAATTCTCGGGCACGGTAATCTCAACGTGCATAATGGGCTCGAGCAAGCAGGGTTTTGCCTGTTCCATAGCCTTCTTGAATGCCTTCGATCCGGCCAGCTTGAACGCCATTTCGGAGGAGTCCACGTCGTGGTAGGAACCGTCGTAAAGGCTGACGCGAAAGTCCACCACCGGGTAGCCCGCGAGGTATCCCCGGGCGCAGGCCTCGACGATTCCCTTTTCGACGGCGGGGATGAAGTTCTTGGGGATGGAACCGCCGAAGATGTCGTTGACGAACTCGAAGCCGCTGCCGCGCGCCAGCGGCTCCATCTTGATCCAGCAATCGCCGTACTGCCCGTGCCCACCGGTCTGCTTCTTGTGTTTGCCCTGGGCGTCGGCCTTGGCGCGGATCGTCTCGCGGTAAGGCACCTTCGGCGCCTTGAGCGTCACCTCGATGTTGAACCGGCGCTTGAGTTTCGAGACCGCCACCTCCACGTGCTGCTGTCCCGAGCCCGAAACCAGAAACTCTTTGGTCTGCGGGTCGCGCGAAAACCGTAACAGCAAGTCTTCTTCCAACATGCGGTGGATGGCGCTTGAGAGCTTGTCTTCATCGCCGCGCGACTTGGCCTCGACGGCGAAGGAGATGGCGGGCTCAGCCAGCTTCACTTTGGGATAGATGATGGGCGCGGCCTTGTCGCCGAACGTGTCGCCGGTGAAGGTATCCTTAAGCTTGGCCACGGCGCCGAGGTCGCCGGCATGCAACTCGGGAACGGGAGTCTGCGTCTTGCCCTGCACCACGCCGATATGCGCCAGCTTCTCGGCGCCGCCGCGGTTGAAGTTCACCAGCGCGGCATCGTTCTTCACCACGCCCGACATCACCTTGAAATAGCTCACGCGCCCGGCAAAAGGATCGGCCACGGTCTTGAAGACGAAGGCCGAAACCGGCTCGCTGTCTGCCACCCTGCGCTTCACAGGTGACCCGCCCTCGTGGTCCAGGCCTTCGACCGCGACGCGATCCACGGGCGACGGCAGGAAATCGGCGACGAAGTCCAGCAGGCTTTCGCTTCCGACGTTCGAGAGCGCCGCCACCGGCACCACCGGCACCAGGCGCTTCTGGGCAATCGCTTGCCGCAGCCCCGGCACGAGGTCTTCTTCAGGGATCGTGCCCTTGTCAAAAAACTCTTCCAGCAGTTTGTCGTTGCCCTCGGCCACCATCTCCACCAGCGCCTCGTGAGCTTGGGCCGCCGCTTCCTGCAGGTCGGCGGGAACCTCGGCGAGCTTCGCCTTGCCCGAGCCGTTCGGGTCATAGAGCGCCGCCTTCATGTGGACGAGATCGATGACGCCACGAAAACTCTTCTCCTCGCCGACGGGCAGGTAGACCGGGATGACTTGCCGCCCGAAGGCACCGCGCAGCGCTTCCAGCGTGCGGTCGAAGCCGGCGCGGTCGCGATCCATCTGGTTCACCACGCACACGCGCGGTAATCCGAATTTCTCCGCGAAGCCCCACGTCTTCTCCGTCTGCACTTCGAGACCCGCCACGGCGTGCACCAGCACCAGAGCCGCCTCCGCCGCCACCAGCGCCGCTTCGGTCTCGTGCAGAAAAATGTTGTAGCCGGGCGTGTCGATGAAATTGATTTTCGTCTTGCCCCATTCGGCGTAAGCCAGCGCCGCCGAAATCGAAAACTTGCGCTGGATTTCCTCCTCGTCGTAGTCGGTCACTGACGTTCCGTCGTCCACCTTGCCCAGGCGGTTCACCATGCCGGCGGTGTAAAGCAGCGCCGAGACGAGCTGCGTCTTGCCGGTGTCTCCGTGCCCCACCAGGGCCACGTTGCGGATGTTTGCGCCTTCGTATGTCTTCACCGAGGGTTCCTCCTGGGTTGCGAGCTGAAGTCCGGGCACTTGCCGCGTCCGGGTGCGGACCGCGGGACACCCGCCGCGCCGCCAGCGCTGCCAACAGCGGCAAAGCAATCCCGCATCCTAGCACAGCGCCCGGCGCGTTGCCACATCACATGGGCACGGGTGCTGGTGTCATTGGATTTGCTTGCGCGGGAATGACAGCGATAGGAATCGTCAAAATGAGTCACCGCCGGCCACTCACTCGACTTGTAATGAGGGAGGGGCGTAGAGTAAGATTTCCTTGTCGAGGTCTTGTTGGATCAGCACCCGGGGCAAAATGCTTCCTGAAAGCTTGCAAATCGATAACGAAGATCTCCGGCCGATTGCCGGCAAGGTTTCGGCCGGCGAGCGACTGAGCTTTGACGAGGGCGTGGCACTTTACCGGACGAACGATCTGCTCGCACTCGGGGCGCTCGCCAACCACGTGCGCGAAAAGCTGCACGGCAATCGCACCTACTTCAACGTCAACCGGCACATCAATCCGACCAACGTCTGCGTGGCCAGTTGCAAGCTGTGCGCTTTCGGCCGCAAGCCGGATGCGGTCGGCGCCTACACGATGGCGCTCGAAGAAGCCTGGCGCGTGGCGGGCCAGGGTTGGACCGAGGCCATCACCGAGTTCCACATCGTCGGCGGACTGCACCCCGACCTGCCGTTCCAGTATTACGTCGATTTGCTGCGCGGCTTGAAGGAGCGCTTCCCGAGCGTCCATCTGAAGGCTTTCACGGCGGTCGAAATAGGCTACTACTCGCACATCACGCGGCTCTCGATCCGCGAGGTGCTGGAGCGGTTCAAGGAAGCGGGGCTCGGGTCGTTACCGGGTGGCGGGGCGGAGATTTTTGCGCCGGCGGTGCGCCGCGTAGTCTGCGACCACAAGATCGGCGCCCACACCTGGCTCAAGGTCCACCGCACGGCGCACGAACTGGGGCTGCATTCGAACGCCACGATGCTCTACGGCCACATCGAGTCCGACGAAGACCGCGTGGACCATCTGCTGCAACTGCGCAAGCTGCAGGACCAGACGCACGGTTTCCAGACTTTCATTCCGCTGGCGTTCCATCCCGCCAACACCGAGCTCGGCAAGATGGTGGAGCACGACGAGACCACCGGCTTCATGGACCTGAAGAACGTGGCCGTCTCACGCCTGCTGCTCGACAATTTCCCGCACATCAAGGCTTACTGGATCATGATGACGGCGCGCGTGGCCCAGGTGGCGTTGCGTTTCGGCGCCGACGATCTCGACGGCACTGTGGTGGAAGAGAAGATTTACCACGACGCTGGCGCGCAGACTCCCCAGGTGATGACCCGCGGGGAAATCGAGCGGCTGATTCGCGAAGCCGGCCGCGAGCCCGTGGAGCGCGACACGCTCTACCGTCCCGTTTCCCGCACGGAAGCCACATTCACCGTTCAAGTCTAAGCGGCTCAGGAATTGCAGCGCCGTCCTTGCGCGGGTCGGAGGCGCCGTAGTTCACGCCCGTCGCGGAATCGTGCAGGACGGCCTGGCCGCCGCCCACCACAGCCGAAAAATCGCCGCGCACGTCAAGGACGTGTCCAAGTTTGGTGAGCGCTTGGCGGACCTCGGCCGGCACGCGGTCCTCAATCATGACGTCGCAGCCGCTCCGCGTGGGTTTGGTGAAGCGCGGCGCTTCGAGCGCGGCCTGGATGTTCATGCCGTGGTCTACCACGTCGGAGACGAACTGGGCGTGCGCTTGCGCCTGGTTTGAGCCACCCATGATGCCGAAGCCCATGTGGAGATTTCCCTTCTCCATGAAGGCGGGGATGATGGTGTGGAAGGGCCGCTTGCGAGGCGCGAGCGCGTCCGGGTGCTGCGGGTCGAGCACGAAGAGCGCGCCGCGATTTTGCAGCGTGAAGCCGAAGTTGTCCACGCCGATGCCGGAGCCGAATCCTTCGAACTGGCTCTGGATCAGCGACACGATATTGCCGTCTTTATCGACTGCTGACATGTAGATGGTGTCCGTGCCGAACTTCATCGGCTCGCCGGGCTGGACGTCGCAGTGGGCGTGGTTCATGTCAATCGTCGCGGCGCGCGCGGCGGCGTAGGGCTTTGAAATGATGCCCTCGACCGGTATCTTGGCAAATCGCGGGTCGCCGTTGTAACGGTAGAGGTCGGCGTAGGCGAGCTTCTGAGCCTCCATCTTGACGTGAAACGCTTCGACGCTGGCGAAACCATACTGCGCGAGCGGAAAGCGCTCCATGATGTTCAGCATTTCGAGCGCCGCCATGCCCTGGCTGTTGGGCGGCATCTCATAGACGGTCCAGCCGTGGTAGGTGGTGGAAATGGGCTCAACCCACTCAGGCTTGTAATCCGCAAGATCTTCCGCGGTCATCACGCCGCCGAGCCGGTCGGAAGTCTTGAGGATGGCCTGGGCAATCTCGCCGCGATAGAAAGCGTCGGGACCCTGGGACGCCACAAGCTCCAGCGCCCGGGCATAGCCGGGATTGCGGAAGATTTCGCCCACACGCGGTGTGCGACCGTTCACCATGAACACGGCGCGCGCGTTCGGATCGGCGGCGAGCTTCTTCTGCTTCGCTTTCCAATCAGCGGCAATGATCTCGGTGACCGGAAATCCATTTTTCGCGTACTCAATGGCGGGCGCGAAGAGCTCGGCCCAGGGCAAGAGTCCGAATTTCGCGTGCAGCGCTTCCCATCCGCGCACGCAGCCGGGCACGGTGACACTGTAAATCCCCGTGTACGGCATATGCGGTTGGCCCTTATGGTGTAAGAAGTCGATGGTGAGCCGCTCCGGCGCCCAACCGCTCGAATTCAAGCCCGTCAGCTTGCCGGTCTTCGCGTCCCACTCGATGGCGAAGAGGTCGCCGCCCATGCCGTTCATCATCGGCTCGACCACGCCGAGCACTGCGTTGGCGGCGATGGCAGCGTCTACCGCAGAACCGCCGCGCGCCAGGATCTGGGCTCCGGCCTGCGACGCGAGCGTCTGACTGGTGGCCACGATGCCGCGCTCGGTGATGGTCATGGAACGGGCTTGCGAGCGTTCGAGCGCGTTAGGTTGATCCTGGGCGTCAATCATCGGCGGTATCAGCATCGTAACGAGCGAGAATATCAGCAAGGTGGCGTGGCGCATAGCAAAGGGATTATATCCGCAACCTGCTATACTTTGTGCGTATGAGTTGCGTCGAAATCTCGGCAAAACCCCTCCGCGAGCTGGCGTGGCCGACAACCATTATTGACGCACCAAGACTCGTCAAACGATTGAGCGTCAACCTCTTCGTCGCCAGCGAGACGTTCCAACATACGGGCAGCTTCAAGTTTCGCGCTGCTTACAACGTGGCCGCGCACGTGCCGCACCCGTGCATCATCGCAGCGTCCTCGGGGAACTTCGGGCAGGCGTTGGCGTACGCCTGCGCGCTCACCGGCAAGCGGTCAATCATCGTCATGCCGGCTAATTCGGCCCAGGTGAAAGTCGACGCGGTGCGCGAGTACGGCGGCGAGGTGGAGTTCGTGGACGTGCGCGCCAAGAGCCGCGCCGAGCGCGTTCAGGAGCTGGCCCGCGAGCACCCGGAGGCATACATCGCGAGCGCTTACGACGATCCTTTTGTCATCGAAGGCAACGCCAGTCTGGGCGACGAACTCGCGGTGCTCGCCCGGCCACTCGACTGCATCGTGGCGCCGGTGGGCGGCGGCGGGTTGACGTCGGGCATCGTCACCGGTGTTCGCCGTGCAAGAGAACGAGGGCAGGGCGGGAAGCCCATCCAGGTGATCGGGGCAGAACCTGCCGTCGCCAATGACGCGGCGCGGTCGCTGCGCGCCGGGCATGTCGTCCGCAACGAATCCGAGCCTCAGACCCTCGCCGACGGAGCGCGCACGGTCAGCCTGGGCGGGCACAACTGGGCCATTCTTCGTGATGGCCTCGCGGGCATCATTGAGGTGCCGGAAGAAAACATCGCCGAGGCCGTGCGGCTGCTCTTCACGTTAGCCAATCTGAAAGTGGAACCGACCGGCGCGCTCTCCGTCGCCGCCGTGCTGACGCGGCCCGAAGCCTTCCGCGATTGCACGGTGTGCTGTGTGGTGAGCGGCGGCAACGTGGACCCGGCGGTGTACCGCGAGATTCTGGCCGGTTGATTTCGCCGTCATAGCGCCGGCATCTTGCGTGCAAAGGCCGAACAAGCAAGCTGGAAGCTCAAACCACAACCGGCATTAATCCTGAATGTCTCAACTTCTCGACCAACTCAATCCCGAGCAGCGCGCCGCTGTGGAAGCCACCGAAGGGCCGCTGCTGATACTGGCGGGCGCCGGCAGCGGCAAGACCCGCGTCATCACTTATCGCATCGCCCATCTCATCGAATCGTGTCACGTGCCGCCCGCAAGCATTCTGGCCGTGACCTTCACCAACAAGGCGGCTGACCAGATGAAAGCGCGCGTGGCCGCACTGCTAGCGAAGGGCGAGGACGGTCCCGGCACCCGCGCGTGGCCGCATATTTCCACCTTCCATTCCTTCTCGGTCCGCGTTCTGCGGCACGACATCAATCGCCTGGGTTACACCCGCGACTTTTCCATCTATGACGACGACGACCAGTTGCGCATGGTGAAGGCATGCCTGACCGAGCTCGGCCTCGCCGACCGCGTCCTGGCGCCGCGCGGCGCGCTCTCGCAGATCAGCTACGCTAAGAACCACGCCATCTCACCCGAGCAGCTCTATCAGCAGGCGAAAGATATCGAGACCGAGAAGCTGGCTTCGGTCTACGACCTTTACCAGAAAAAGCTGCGGCAGTCGAACGCGCTCGACTTTGACGATTTGCTGCTGAAGATGGTCGAGCTGCTCGAAGAAGAGACCGAGGTCCGCGAGTGGTACAATCAGCGGTTCCGCTACATCCATGTGGATGAATACCAGGACACCAACCGCATCCAATACCGGCTGATTCGCGCCCTGACGCACACCCATCAGAACATCTGCGCCGTGGGCGACGAGGACCAGTCGATTTACAAGTGGCGCGGGGCCACGATTGAAAACATTCTCAACTTCGAAGAGGATTACCCAACAACCCACATTGTTCGTCTGGAGCAGAACTACCGTTCCACACAGCTCATCCTTGACGCGGCTACGGCGGTCGTGAGCCGCAACCTGGCGCGCAAGGGCAAGACGCTGTGGACCGAGCGCGGCGCGGGCGCGCGTCCCAGCCTCTATGAAGCCGAGACGGCGGAGGAAGAAGGGATGTTTATCGCCGCCGAGGTTCGGCAAGCCCTCGACGCGAGCGAGAAGACGACGGTCGGAGTGCTTTACCGCACCAACGCCCAGTCGCGGATTCTGGAAGAGGCGATGCGCGCGAGCCGCATTGACTATCGGTTGGTGGGCGGCTTTAGCTTCTACGCCCGCGCCGAAGTGCGCGACGTGCTCGCTTACGCGCGCCTGGCGGCCAACCTGCGTGATTCGGCATCTTTTGAGCGCATCGTCAACACGCCGCCCCGAGGCATCGGTGACACCACTCTCAGCCTGCTCAAAGCCACGGCGCGCGAGCAAAAGCTGACGCTGTGGGAGGCGTTGGAAGCAACGCTGGCGGCCACGGCGGAAGCCCGGCCGCCGTTGCTGGCGGACCCAAGCGTGCCCGCGGCGGGTATAGGTGCGCTCGGCGGACGGGCGCTCCGGGCACTCGTTGGCTTTCACAAGCTCATCAGTGACCTCGCGGCGGAGCGCGACCGGCGGTCCATGAGCGATCTCTTTAAGAGCATTCTGGAGCGATCCCGTTATCTCAAGATTCTTGAAGCCGAGAATTCGCCGGACGCCGAGGGCCGCATCGAAAACTTGAAAGAATTGGTGAACGCCGCCGCCACGGCCGAGGAGCAGGGCGAAACGCTGGCGGAGTTCCTGGATCGCGCGGCGCTGGTCTCCGATGCCGACGACTTCGATGAACGCGCCCGCGTCACCTTGATGACGCTGCACAGCGCCAAGGGACTAGAGTTCTCCACCGTTTTCCTGACCGGCATGGAGGAGGGACTGCTTCCTCATTTCCTCGCCGCTCAGTCCGACGCCGACGTCGAGGAGGAGCGGCGGTTATGTTATGTCGGTATGACGCGCGCCCAGGATCGTCTGGTGCTCACGAGGGCGCAGGCGCGGCGCTCGTTCGGGCAGGAATCACGCGGCGGTACGCGTCTCTCGCGGTTCCTGCGTGAGATTCCTCCCGAGCTGCTCGATCGCGCCTCATCCACAGTCCCCAAGCCGCGCCGGGTGTGGCAGAATGCCTTGAACTCCCCCGGCAGCGTAGACCGCGCCTTGCGGGAGCGCGGGTTCCCGGCGCGCGGGGGCATCACCTTTGCGGCGCCTCACGCTCGCGGACGCTGGCCGCTGGGGACGCGGGTCCGGCACGCGAAATACGGCGTGGGCGTGGTTGTGGAGTGTGAACCCGAAGGCCCGGAGGCGAAGGTTACCGTCAGCTTTCCGGGCTATGGCGCAAAGAAACTCGTGGAGCACTACGCGGGGCTCGAAAAGGCGTAACGGGTTAGACTGCAAGGGCGGACTTCAAATTCACTGCTACTTTTTAGCAGCCTATTTTTTGCAGCGACGTGCGGTCATGTTGTATCATCGAGACTTTTCGGAACCTATGAAAACTCTGCGCACGGTGGCCGGCCTGGCATTGCTCGTCGCGTCGGTGCCCACCTTTTCTCACGCCTTCCAGATGTCCGCCGGCGACGTCCTCGCCAGGGTCGGCGCGACTTATAAGAACCTGCAGAGTTACCAGTTCGAGGCCGAGGAAGATGTCGCGGCGGCGGCGGGGGGCGCCAGCGGGTCGCAGCAATCGCGCCTCGGCCTCGCGGTCGAAAAGCCCGACAAGGTTCGGCTGGAGTTCAAGGACGAGCAGAAGGATGTCCTCGTCGTCAGCAACGGCTCGACTACCTGGGAGTACATGCCACAAAAGAAGCAGTACACGAAGGAACAGGCGGCGTCGGCGACTGAGAATGAGGCAACAGACTCCGGGGACGAGAACGAAACCGACCTGGTTACCGCCACCCGCCGGCTGCTGGTGACGCGTTACCTGGGTCTGGCCCGGTACACTGCTTCTGCCCGGCTCGGCAAGAACGAGAAGGTCAAATTCGACGGTCAGAAGGTGGATTGCTACGTCGTCGAGCTGCGATTGCCCGAGAGCGCGTACAAGCTCTGGATCGACAAGCAGCGCTTCCTGGTTCTTCGCCTCAGGGAGACCAGCGAGCTCGTGCAGAACGGTAGGCAGTGGCACGTGGAGACCACGGTCAATCTGAAGCGCGCTGAGACGGGCGCCTTGCCGGGCGAGCAGCTCTTCGCGTTCACGCCTCCCGGGAAGGCCACGGAGGTCCAGACGCTCGACTTGCCGGGAGAGCGTCCGAACTTGGTGGGCAAGACCGCCGCCGACTTCACGCTGAAAAACCTCCAGGGCGAGAAGGTTAACCTGAGCGATCTCCGCGGCAAGGTTGTGCTGCTGGATTTCTGGGCGACTTGGTGCCCGCCGTGCCGTGAGGAACTACCACGGATCGAGAAGCTGTATGAGGCTTATGGGAAAAAGGATGTCGTGATCCTCGGGGTCAACAACGAAGACAGCCGAAGGGTGAGGAAGTTCCTGGAAAAACATGGATACAACTTCACCGTGCTGATGGACTCCCAGGATACAGTCCACCGGATGTACGCCTGCCACGCCATCCCCACCGTTATTGTGATCGATCGCGGCGGCGTCGTGAAGGCGCAGTACATCGGCGGGCGCAGTCAAGAGGAGTTGGTGGCAGCCCTGAAGACCGCAGGCCTGCAACCGTAGAGGTTCAATAGTGCACCGCCACGCCAAAGAGTTGAATGCCGCGATTCATGTCTAGAACCCATGGGGAGCGACGAGACCTGAACTATGAACACGCAAAAAATCAAAGACAAAGCTGAACGCAAGAAGCTCAAGCGCGCGGCGCGCGCCAAGCAGACCGCGAAGCCCAAGCGCACGGAGCCCCGCGGTTCGCGCAAACCCACGGTGAAGAAGAAGGGGCCGGGCGGGCCGGCGCGACGCTAGGTCAGGATCGCTCCGAGGGTCCATGAGCCAACTAACCTGCTGTAAGAGCATTGACAAGCTGCTGGCCGACGCCGACGAGCCCGAGCACCGCCTCAAGAAGACGCTCGGCCCGTGGTCGCTCACGGCGCTCGGCATCGGGGCCATCATCGGCACGGGTATTTTCGTCCTCACGGGCACGGCAGCCGCAGGCACCGTGCTCCAGTTTCCATCCGTGCTCAAGGCGCCGCTGCTCGACCTGATCGTCCACGGCGGACATGTCGTGAAAGTGGCCGGGCGTCCGGGCGCCGGGCCGGCCATCGCCCTCTCGTTTTTCCTCGTCGCCATCGCCTGCGCGCTCGCGGGACTCTGTTACGCCGAGCTCGCCTCCATGATTCCCATTGCCGGAAGCGCTTACACCTACACTTACGCCACGCTGGGGGAGCTGGTGGCCTGGATTATCGGCTGGGACCTGATCCTCGAATACGCGGTCAGCAACATGGCGGTGGCGGTGGGGTTCTCGGCCTACATCGATAGCCTCTTGGCGGGTTTAGGGCTGAAGATTCCCGATTCGATTGCCAATCCCGTCTTTAACGATTCGCTGGGGCGTACCGGTTCTTACTTCAACGTGCCCGGGTTCCTGATTGTGATGATTCTCACCGTGATTCTGGTGCGCGGTATTCGTGAGAGCGCCGGCACCAACAACGTTATGGTGGCGGTGAAGCTCGTGGCCATTCTCATCTTTCTGGGTTTTGCGTCACGTTACATCAAGACCCCCAATTGGCATCCGTTCATGCCCAACGGTTGGCAGGGCGTGCTTACGGGCGGCGCGATCGTGTTCTTCACCTACATCGGCTTCGATTCGGTTTCGACCGCCGCCGAGGAGTGCAAGAACCCGCAGAAGGACGTGCCGTTCGGCATCATCGCCTCGCTCATCGTCTGCACCGTCCTCTACTGCTCGGTGGCCGTGGTGCTCACCGGCATCGAGAATTGGCGCCATCTCAACAACGCGGCGCCCGTGGCTTACGCGCTTGAATTCATTCACCAGTATGGTGTGGAGCGGGTGGTCACGGTGGGCGCGCTCATGGGGATGCTCAGCTCGCTGCTCGTGTATCAGCTCGGCCAGGCGCGCGTGTGGTATTCCATGTCGCGCGACGGACTGCTGCCGCGCGTGTTTTCGAGAGTCCACGTCCGTTTCCGCACCCCCCACGTCAGCACCTGGGTAGCGGGATTCTTTGTCGCTATTCCGGCCGGGTTTTTCGACATCGGCACGCTCTCCGAGCTTTCGAACATCGGGACGCTGTTTGCCTTCATCCTGGTGTCGCTCGGCGTGCTGATCCTGCGCAGCCGCCAGCCGGAGCGCCACCGCGGTTTTCGGACGCCGTGGGTTCCGTTCGTGCCCATAGCCGCCATCGTCTGCTGCCTGATTTTGATGGCCAGCCTGCCGATCGAAACCTGGCTGCGCTTTCTGATTTGGCTCATCATTGGATTGGTCATCTACTTCGCCTACAGCCGTCGGCACAGCGAGTTTGCGTCGGCTCCGGCCGCGGTGGCGGTGGGCGGCGAAAAGCGATAGGGAGAAGGCTGAAAGCAGATCTAATGCTGCGCAGAACCAGCGAGCGTTCGAACCACCGTCAGCAACTTCGCGGCATGGGCCGGCACCGTTCGTCCCTCCGAATGCCTGCTGGCTCCTGCTATCTCTCTTCTGCCTGCTGCCTTCTGCTTGCCGCTTCCTGCCTGCTGCCTTCTGTACTCTACGGCTGGGGCCCGGCGGCGCATCGCATGGTCAACAACTGGGCGGTGCAAACCCTGCCGCCGGAAATCCGCAGCTTCTTCGAAGCCAACCGCCAGTTCTTGATTGACCACTCGAGCGACCCTGACGAGTGGATGAAGAAGGATCCCTATGAGCGCGCCCGCCACTACATCTACCTCGACAAGTACGGCCTGTATCCCTACCTCAGCCTGCCCCACCCTTACAAGAGCGCTGTGAAGAAGTACGGCCGCGGACGCATCAGCCGCGACGGCCTGCTGCCTTGGCGGATCGGGGAATACAGCCTCAAGCTCACCAACGATTTCAAAGCGCAGAAATGGGAGGCGGCCAAGCTCGACGCCGCGGTGCTGGCGCACTACGTCGCCGACGCGCGCGATCCGATGCACACCACCCAGGATTACGACGGGCAGTTGATCTTTGAGAACGGCTTGTCCAGCCGCTTTGACTCGAGCCTGGTGGACCGCTACACCAACTTCATCATGTTCCGCTCCGAGGACGCCATCAAGATTGACGACCCGACGGAATACGCTTTTGACATGGCGCTCGAATCGAACACCTGGGTGGACCAGATCATCTGGGCCGACCGCCAGGCGCGCGAGGGCCTGACTGACTACACCGACGAATATTTCGATCGTTTTTACACCGCGGTAGGCTCCACCGCCAGCCGTGAACTCAATGCCGCGGCGCGGGACGCGGGTTCCTACTGGCTGAGCGCCTGGCTGAACGCCGGCAGTCCGGCGCTGCCCCCGCGCTGACCTCCGTGCCCAGGCCCGTTCCATCGCTCGCTCCGTTCATTGCCTCGCTTCCCAAAGTCGAGCTGCATCTGCACCTCGAAGGCAGCGTCCAGCCCGCCACGTTGCGCGAACTCGCCCGCGCCAAGAACCGGCTCAAACGCGAGACCAACGATTGGATTGCCGAGCGCGAGAGCCGGAGTTTCCGTTACCGCGACTTCGCGGACTTTCTCAACGCGTTCAAGCTCGTCAGCCTGCTTCTTGATTCGCCCGCCGATTACGCGCTCGCGACGACGCGGCTCATCGAGGCGCTCGCTGCCGAGAACGTGCAGTACGCGGAGATCACCCTCGCCGCCGGCGTCCTGCTGTGGAAAAAGCAGCCGGTGGACGCCGTCTTCGAGGCCGTCTCTGAGGCGGCGCACGAAACCACCGCTCGCACCGGCGTGCGGGTGAACTGGATTTTCGACGCCATTCGCCAGTTCGGCGCCGCGCACGCCCGCGAAGTTCTGGCCTGGGCGGGGCGCTACCGCTCCCAGGGCGTCGTCGCCTTCGGAATCGGCGGCGACGAAGCGCGCGGCCCGGCCGAACTGTTCGCGGAAGTCTATCGCGAGGCGCGCGACCTCGGCCTGCACACCACGGCGCACGCGGGCGAAGCGGCCGGCCCCGAAAGCGTCCGCCAGGCGGTCGAACTGCTGGGCGCGGAACGCATTGGGCACGGGCTCACCGCCGCCGAGGATTCCGGCGTGCTCGCTCTGCTCCGCGACCGGGGTGTTCCTCTCGAAGTTTGCCTTACCAGCAACGTGGCCACCGGCGTTCTTGCGCGTATCGAGGACCATCCTTTGCCGAAGCTCCTCGAATCCGGCGTCGCCGTCACGCTCTCGACCGACGACCCGGCGATGTTTGACACAACCCTCACACGGGAATTGGAACTTGCCGCCGGGCAGTTCGCGCTTTCGCGGGAGCAAATCGTCGCGCTCAACGAGAACGCCATCCGCGCCGCATTCCTGGGTGACAACCGCCGCCGGGAGCTTCTTGCAGACTTGAGACAAGCAGTCGTCCCGCCAGTTAAGACCCTTAGAACCAAGACGATATGAGCCGAAGATCGACGTGGCCGGCTCTTCGGGCTAGCGACCAGCATACAGGGTTGCGCAAGCGCGGGAGGAATCGGGCCAGCCGATGTGCTCGGCTAACTATATGATTACAAAATAGATTCCGGCTTCGAGCGACAAACTTTGATGTACATGTCATGAATCTGCTTGGTTCCAAAAAAGATTCCGGCTTCTAGCGTCAATTGGCGGAGGTGGAAAGCCGCCGTGGGATCGTGATAGCGCCATTTCCCCACTGATAGCACGAGAGATATCTGGCACGCCTTTGGCTTGGTTTCGCTTCGGGCCGGGTCGGGAGGCGGCGGGGTCGGTGACCTCGAAGCTGGGGAAGGATCCGGCGTGCTGCTGTCATGACATATTAATACACCATCGGGCATATTCTTGTCAAGTGTTTTCGCATCGGGAGCCCTCGCATCGAAGGGAAGTCGCCTCAAATCAGGGCTTTTATCGCTCGGACCGGAGTGGCGTTGTTTCACCGACTGGCAAACTGGAGCTAATCAAACTCGAAACCGGGAGGAGCCTGCTCGGGACCCACGCGGCCGGCGACGATTTCGGCGCGCGAATAGTTCTCGCCGCGGACGGGCGCGCCTGCCAGGCGTCGCAGCATCCCGATTTGGCCGACATGCGTCAGCGAGTCCGCGATAGCGCCCTGAAACAGCCTTTCGGGCGGGGCCGCAAGAGGCTGGTCGGAAGCGAGGCAAGCGTCAAACGCCTCCAGAGCCTTGAAGAACCGCTCGGAGCCCTGTTCCCACGGAAGCACCGGCGAGTTGTGCCATTCCTCTTGTCCTTGCGCCATCGAGAGCGCCCAGTCGAGCAGATCGCCAAGATGCGCCAGGATCTCGCCCGGCGTTCGAGTTTTCGTTGCGATGCGGTCCGGGAGGCGGAACTCGGCGAATCCCGCCGGCGCGCCGCGCAGGGCCTTGGCGCCGCGATAGGCCAGCGTGGCGACGGTATGACGAAGGAATTGGCGGGCAGAGTCGTCGGCCGTGGTGTGGGCTGCTAAGTTCATAGTTCCCCATCCTACTCCGGCAGCAAACTCGAATACAACCGCCCCCTGCCTTTACCAAGCGGGCATTGGCTAGCCTAATACTTGACAGGGCCGGCTCGCCGTGCTATGCCTGATGGCACTCGCTAAGGGGGTGGTCTCTTGCTGACACGACGGAGGTGGACGATGACTAGGCGCTGGTTGGGCGGGGTGTGTCTGCTTGCTGGGGCTTGTGCTCTCGGCCTCTACTTAACCTTCTCGAGCCCGGGCAACGCCCAGGCGCCCAGTCCTATCGTCACGGTTCCCGGCAGTACTATTAGTCTGCCGGCAATCAACGTCACGAACTATGGTGCGGTGGCAGACGCGCAAGTGGCAACCGTCAACTGTTCGCTTGTCACAACCGCCCTGACTTGTGGCCTCCTTGTGAGCGGAAACGGCATTTTCTCTCTCAGTGATCTGGGCAAATCCATCGAGATTCCCACGGCGGCAGGGGGGGGCATTTCCCCTGCTCCTCCGCTAACTCTCCTCACGACCATCATTAGCGTCAACACACCCGAGTCCGGCAATACCTTCAAGAACGCGGTTATCTCCGGCAGCGGAACAGCCACTAACGTCATCATCACCTGGGGCACTGATAACAGCACTCCCTTTACCAATGCCGCGAATGCGTGCCCTTCGCCTTCCAACGGGACAGGCAATCTTGGCACCGGCTTCACTTCTAAGGGCTGCGTCATTTATGTTCCTAATCCAGGAGGTAGCGGCACCGGCGATTACATGTTCGGAAGCTCCGTGTCGAGCGTTGCGGTGGCGCTTCCCACACAGACGAGTTTTCAGATTATTGGCATGGGGAACTCGGGCAAGGCAGAGAGTAGCGCCCAGGCCGGCGTGCGGCTCATCACAGCCATGCCGATCACCATATTTTCCATCGGACAGGTATATGGGGGCGGTAGCACCCCAATCGGCTCTAATCTCGGGGGGTTCCATCTTGAAAATATCACCTTTCGTGACACGAGCAGTAACGGGTCTGCGATTGGCGGCCTCTTGATGAACGGCGTCAGTGAGGCCCTGATCGCGTACTGCAGCTTTGAGAATTTTAACGGGCAGCAGGCGGATGTGAACTCAAACGCAATATCGCTGTCTTACGGGATGAAAGCTACTACATACGGCGGCGGTGCTGCGCTTTTCAACAATAACATCATTTTGTTACAGGACAAGGGCAAGAACAATTCGATCTGGTACGACGGCAGCCAGGGTGCGCAGGACGGCCCCATATTCCTAGGCGGAGATGTTTTTCCCACAAACAACCTCTCCGGCGCACCAAGCAAAGGACCCTGGACCGGCACTTGCATCGGCATTGTGAGTAGCGGGGCGATTCGCGTTTACGGGACCCATTTCGACGTCGGCCAGGACAACAGCAGCCCAACGCCCAAGGACTGTGTCGGTGTGCTCGGGTTGACAGCGGGCGTCGTCAGCGCCAAGTTCGAGTCTTCCGCGCTGACGAGCGGAACTCCGGCCGGCACGGGCGTGCAGGTCGGCGTGGCGGGGATGACGTCGAGCGGGGGCAATTTTACTTTCCTAAGCAGCGACGTCACAAAGTCGGGCGGCGTCGTGACGATCGGTAAACAAACTTCTCCGGCGACCGTTGCAGGGCAAATCATAACAGTGAAGTCGAGCATGTCCCAAATACAGATTGACGGAACTTTTCTCGTAACTTCGGTGACCGGCTCCTCGATCACCTATGATGATCCCGGAACAGGCGGCGTGACGCTCGGTGGCACGCTGACGGCCAAAGTACCTTTTTCTCTCAATGTTCAGGGAATCTTCAATAATCTCACCACAGATGTCAGTGTCAACGGAGGAGCGAAAAACAACAACATTGTGGATTATTCCTCAAACAATGGAACGACAACAGTTTCCGACGGTGGGACGAACGACATCGTGCAGGTTCTCGGAGCCTCCGGGGGAACCACCAACACATCTACCTTTACAGGAACCCTGGTCGTTCCTGTCGCTCCTAACGCCACGCCCACGTCGAATGGAGCTATCGCTTACGATTCTACGGCGAACGCCCCGGTGGTGGGAGAGACTCTAGGAGGAAGCTCCAGCAGCGCCACGGCGACGATGGTTCGAGGTGTCTCCATCCAGGGTCCGAGCGGGAGCCCTATCGACGCCGGAACTGTCGGCACTACGGAGACGCCGTTCGCGACGACCTACGTGTTTCCCGCTGGGTACTGGACGGCGAGAAAGGCGGTCCGTGTCTCCGCCGTGGTTCAAGAGGTGACTCCTGGGACGGCAGTCTCTTTCTTATTCAAACTCGCTTTTCTGAAGACGGGGCCAGTGGAAGTACCTTTGTACGCCAGCATAGCTAACAAACCCCCAATTAGCACTACGCAAAGCTCGGGTTCATCATTCATCCTGCGCTGTGTATCTACAGGCGGCACCGGCACGATGGACACAGCGAACCTTCCCGGTCTTGCGGTGGTAGGCCCGGCGAACACAGTCACTCAACCCGTAACCTTCGACACCACCGTAGCACAAACGCTCGAGGTTACAGTGACCTTCGGAGCCATGACGGCTGGAAATACGGCGCTGCTGCGCCTTCTCACGGTTGAGGAGTTGAACTAGACGACGCGATGTCTGCACTCCCTAAGTGCAGCCACTGCGATTACTTAAAAGGAGACAAACCAATGCCTGAGAGCAAACACCTCACGCCGCTGGTGATGTTGGGGCTTGTCGTTTTGGGTAGTTCGGCCCTCACCGGTTCAGCGCAAACGAGCCAGGTGCCATTTGTCAACCAACCTACGGTGCCGGAGACCGTCGCGCCGGGCGGCGCGGGATTCACGCTCACCGTGAACGGCACTGGCTTTTTGTCGGGGTCGATCGTCAACTGGAACGCCACGCCGCTGGCCACGACCTTTGTCAGCGGTTCACAACTGACCGCGTCGGTGCCGGCCGGCAACGCTGGCACTCCCCAGACGGCTTCCGTAACGGTGGTGAACCCCGGCCCCGGTGGAGGCACCTCGAACCCGCAGATGGTTCAAGTCGACGCCTTACAGCCCTTGCCTTTGTTGTTTAACGGAACCAGTTACGCGGCCGCTGCGATACCTTTCTTCGTCGTCGCTGCCGATTTCAACGGCGATGGGAAGCAGGACTTGGCAGTCGCCAACATCGTCGCGAACACGGTGTCAATTTTCCTCGGCAACGGTGACGGAACGTTTCAGCCACGCGTCGACTATGCGACTGCTGTGGGTCCGTCCGGGCTGGCCGTGGGCGACTTCAATGGCGACGGAAAGCTCGACCTAGCCGTGGCAGCTAACAACTGCGCCGAGCCTCCCTGTGCTAACGGCCTGGTGTCCGTTCTTCTTGGCAACGGTGATGGAACATTTGGTCCGCACGTGGACTACAGCACAGCGGGCATTTTCCCCCACTCCGTAGCAACAGCCGACTTTAACGGCGACGGAAAACTGGATTTGGCGGCAGTCAACAGTTGCGGCAGTGACCCGAGCTGCAATAATCAGAGCGGTGTCCTCGCAGTCCTGTTGGGCAACGGTGACGGAACCTTCCAAGCTCCCAAAACATTTGGCACCGGCTTCGATCCTGTTGCGGTGGCCTCCGGGGACTTCAACGGCGATGGGAAACTCGACTTGGCAGCGGTCAACTACGTGGATAGCACTGTGTCGATCCTCTTGGGCAACGGTGACGGGACGTTCCAAACGCACGTCGATTACGTGACCGGCCCGAACCCCAATGGCATTACCGTCGCGGACTTCAGCGGAGATGCAAAGTTGGACCTGGCCATCCCCAACTCAGCTCGGACCGTCGCTATTTTAGCGGGAAACGGTGACGGGACTTTCTCTCCTGCCGGCGAGTTGGCCACCGATAATTTCAATGCTTCCTCCGCTACGACTGGGGACTTCAACGGGGACGGAAATCTGGATTTGGCGGTCGCTACCGGGGGATCGGTGGTCTCGATCTTGCTCGGTGATGGGCATCTAAACTTTCAACCCGCCATCAACTATCCCGTTGGCCCGTGTTCCTTTTCGGTGGCGGCTGGTGATTTCAACGGTGATGGAAAACTCGATCTGGTTACCGCTAACGACGACAGCACGCTGTCCGTGCTCGTCCAAACAGTCAACCCCGTCGCAACCTTGTCCCCAGCCAGCTTGACTTTTGGTACACAACTGGTGGGCACGGTCAGCGGCAAGCAGAACACGACGCTGAGCAACACAGGCAACGCGGCTCTGAGCATTACGAGCGTTGCAGTGAGCGGTAACTTCGTCGAGAGCAACGCTTGCGGCGCCAGCGTGCCACCCGGCGCAAGTTGCGCCATCACCGCCCAGTTCAAGCCCACGCAGAAGGGTACTCGCACGGGAGCGGTCAGCATCGCCGATAATGCGCCAGGCAGCCCGCAGGCAGTCTCGCTCACAGGGACCGCGACTCTTGTCAAGCTATCTCCCACCAGCCTGAACTTCGGCGCGGTGCCGGTGGGCACTACCAGCAGCGCGATGACGGTGACGTTTACGAACGCTGCCTCTGTCGGTACGGTCAACATCGGGAGCATCAAGTTCTCAGGCTTCAACACCGGGGCCTTTGCGCAGACCAATACATGCGGGACGAGTGTTCCCCCGCGCGGAAGCTGTACGTTCAGCATCACCTTCACCCCAAAGGCCAAGGGGAGAGAGACTGCAACACTGAACATCTTCGACAACGGTGGCGCCAGCCCGCAGACGGTGGCGTTGTCGGGCTCGGGGACTTAAAGAAACGCCGCCCTCGCGGTGCCGTTGGGATTTCCGCTTACGCGGGAATGACGTTCTTGTGTGCGCTCGGCGGGGAAACAAATTTCTTATGGCTACCCCAAGATTTCTCTTGCATTTACTTTACAGCGGTGTTAAGGTCTTAGTTCGTCGCCGGAGACGAGGTTCCAGTAGAGGGCACAGCGGAGGAGCAGGATCAGGAAATCAAGGCTTGACCTGCGCCGTAGTTTCGGTTATCATGGTTTCCGGTGGCGGCTATCAGGAGGTAAATACGATAAGGGTTTTCGGTTAGGGGATTGAGGCGAGTAGGTCTCCCGCAAGGAAAAGGTCCTGCCTGTTTCAGTTCCTCAGATTCAAAGCACGACAGTCCGCACCGGCCCTGTATCAGCACTAAAGCGCCGGGTTCTTCTTTCGCTCGGAAGATGATGTTCTGGGCGGGTGGCTTGAATCGTCCAACTTTGAGTCGTTCAACCGCGTTGGTTTTGACCTTCGCTCCGGGATTTCAGGAGCGATGATCAAACCCAACGACGCGAACCGGCACCTGCCGGCAAAACGGAATAGGGCGTGAGATCGGAGGCGGCCTACGCGCTGGCTTTCGGTACTCAACGATCTTTGAAAACTGAATAGTGCGGCGTCTACATGTGCTCATCTGTCTGGAGTGGATCCAGGCAGATAACAACGAAGGCGAATCTGCAAAACAGCCGGGATCCGGAATTCGGGGCTCGGGGTTCGGGCTTTCCTGAATCCTGACTCCCAGATCCTGACTCCTGGTTTTGTGTGTTGAGCAGATTTTATGGTCAAGCTACTAAGGGCGTACGGTGGATGCCTTGGCGCCAGACGGCGAAGAAGGACGTGGTTACCTGCGATAAGCCTCGGGGAAGGGGAAACACCTTATGATCCGGGGATTTCCGAATGGGGAAACCCTCCCGATGTCAACATCGGGAACGGCCCGCTGAATACATAGGCGGGTGCGAGCCAACCCAGGGAAGTGAACCATCTCAGTACCTGGAGGAAGAGAAAACAACAGTGATTCCGCTAGTAGCGGCGAGCGAACGCGGAAAAGCCCAAACCGGGCGTTCCACCCGGATTTCAAATTTGAGATTTGAAATTCGAGAGGAGCGTCCGGGGTTGTAGGGCGCGCGTCGGTGTAGAGCCATCGAGTTACCAATCCGGCGGCTAATCGAACGACTTGGAAAAGTCGGCCATAGAGTGTGATAGCCACGTAGGTGAAAGCTGACCGGACTCGAACGCGCGTTCCTGAGTACCGCGGGGCACGAGAAACCCTGCGGGAATCCACGGGGACCATCCCGTAAGGCTAAATACGTGCTGGCGACCGATAGTGAACTAGTACCGCGAGGGAAAGGTGAAAAGAACCCCTGCGAGGGGAGTTAAAAGTACCTGAAACCGTATGCCTACAAGCAGTCGAAGGGCCACGTCCGCCCCCTTTGAGATCTCAAATTTGACATTTGAGATTTGAAAGGGGGTGGGCAAGCCTGACGGCGTGCCTATTGCATAATGAGCCGGCTAGTTATTCTTCGTCGCAAGGTTAAACGATGATCTCGTCGCAAGGCGAGGGAGTGAGCCGTAGCGAAAGCGAGTCTGAATAGGGCGACAAGTGGCGAGGAATAGACGCGAAGCGAGATGATCTACCCTTGGTCAGGGTGAAAGCCGCTTAACCGCGGCCGGAGGCCCGAACTGGTGTTGGTTGAAAACAGCTCAGATGAACTGAGGGTAGGAGTGAAAGGCCAATCAAATTTCGTGATAGCTCGTTCTCCCCGAAATAGCTTTAGGGCTAGCCTCGGATGGTCGCTCACGGTGGTAGAGAACTAGATGGACTAGGGTCCGTTAACGGATACCAAATCCAACTAAACTTCGAATGCCGTGAAGCGCAGTCCGGGAGTCAGACAGTGGGGGCTAAGCTTCATTGTCGAGAGGGAAATAGCCCAGACCGCCAGCTAAGGTCCCAAAGCAATGGCTAAGTGGGAAAGGAAGTGGAATCGCTCAGACAGCCAGGAGGTTGGCTTAGAAGCAGCCATCCTTTAAAGAAAGCGTAATAGCTCACTGGTCGAGTGGTTCTGCGCCGATAATTCAACGGGGCTCAAGCCATTTACCGAAGCTGCGGATTCCGTGGCGCGCTACACGCGCCATTGAGTGATTGGGGTGATTGAGTTATTGAGCCATTGAAGGCAAGAGAGGATTTCCTTCAATGAATCAATGACCCGATGACTCAATGAATCAATGGCGCGCGTTGTGCGCCACGGTCTGGTAGGGGAGCGTTGACTACAGTTTGAAGCGAGACCGTGAGGGCTCGTGGACCGTAGTCAAGAGACCCTGCCGGCATAAGTAGCGATAACGGAGGTGGGAACCCTCCGCGCCGAAAGTCTAAGGTTTCCTGAGAAAGGTTAATCCGCTCAGGGTCAGTCGGTCCCTAAGGCGAGGCCGAAAGGCGTAGCTGATGGACACACGGTTAACATTCCGTGACTGCAACTGGGGCGTTATTACGAAGCGGGGACGCAGCAGGCTAGCGGAGTCGTCTGATGGATGGCGATTTGCGTTTCGAGGAGAATCGGGCAGGGAAGTCCACCCGGTTGGTTCAAAGCCACTCTGAGGGGCGTGACGAGGGGACTTGTCCCCGTAAAGTTCGCGAGGTCTCACTGCCAAGAAAAGCCGCTAAGGAGTCCCAGGGGCAACCGTACCCCAAACCGACACAGGTAGACGAGGTGAATATCCACAGGCGCTTGAGAGAACACTCGCTCAGGAACTAGGCAAATTAACTCCGTAACTTCGGGAGAAGGAGTGCCCCGCTAGGGTTTATAGCCCGAGGGGGCCGCAGTGAATCGCGCTCCGCGACTGTTTAACAAAAACACAGGTCTCTGCTAAGTCGAAAACGACGTATAGGGGCTGACGCCTGCCCGGTGCCGGAAGGTTAAAGGGAGAGGTCATCTGGAGCAATCTGGAGAAGCTTTGAACTGAAGCCCCGGTGAACGGCGGCCGTAACTATAACGGTCCTAAGGTAGCGAAATTCCTTGTCGGGTAAGTTCCGACCTGCACGAATGGCGTAACGATGGAGCGACTGTCGTGGCGAGTGACTCAGCGAATTTGTAGTACCGGTGAAGATGCCGGTTACCCGCACCTAGACGGAAAGACCCCGTGCACCTTTACTATACCCTAGCCCTGACTTATGGGATGGTCTGCGCAGCATAGGTGGGAGGCTTTGAACCAGGATTTTCGGGTCCTGGGGAGCCAACGGTGAGATACCACCCTGACGATTCTGTGGGTCTAACTCCGGTCCGTAATCCGGATCGAGAACACGGCTAGGCGGGTAGTTTGACTGGGGCGGTCGCCTCCTAAAATGTAACGGAGGCGCTCGAAGCTTGGCTCAGGCGGATTGGAAACCCGCTGTCGAGTGCAAGGGCATAAGCCAGGCTGACTGCGAGACCTACAAGTCAAGCAGGCACGAAAGTGGGACCTAGTGATCCGGTGGTTCTGTATGGAAGGGCCATCGCTCAACGGATAAAAGGTACGCCGGGGATAACAGGCTGATCGGGGCCAAGAGTTCACATCGACGCCCCGGTTTGGCACCTCGATGTCGGCTCATCGCATCCTGGAGCTGTAGAAGGTTCCAAGGGTTAGGCTGTTCGCCTATTAAAGCGGTACGTGAGCTGGGTTCAGAACGTCGCGAGACAGTTCGGTCCCTATCTGGTGTGGGCGCAGGAGATTTGAG
>DASYXW010000033.1:0-75807 GCA_035934405.1 Terriglobia bacterium | reverse complement strand
AGAATGGGGAAAACCGCACCCTCAAGATTTTTACACAAGCAGCTTGACGTCACCTACCCAACAACCTACCCAACAACATCTTGACACGAGCGCCGGGCTGGTTTAATGTTAGGTCTGGACTAGGCCGTAAGAAAAGACGATAAGCCGCCTCGCTGCCGGAGGGCCTCGACAGAGCAAAGTACTTCATGGATGAAAATCAGCTTTCGCAGTTGAACCGGTCACAAAGTCTGGCTCGATCCGATGCCCAATTGGTTCGGGAGCCGGTGGTGGTGGACGTGTCGCCGGAGGAAGTGCCGCACCTGCTGGACTACTGGGACGTGATCCGCAAGCGGCGCTGGGTGGTGCTGGCCTGCCTGGTGATTGTGTTCACCACGGTGTGCATTGGGACTCTCAAGGAGCGCCCGATTTACGAGGGCAAGGTTCGGCTGGAGATTGATCCCGAGACTCCGAGTGTTGTGAACTTCAAGGAAGTGGTCACCGTCGCCCCGCGGGATGTGGAGACCTACCAGGAAACGCAATTCGAGATTCTGGAGAGCCGCACCCTGGCCGAAAAAGTCATCAATGACCTTCAGCTCTATCGCAATCCGGAGTTCAACCGCAAGCTTTACCTGTTCGGCCTGATTGACGGCGGCCCCGCCCCCATCCCTTCGAGTCCGGACCCGCCGGATACTTCGAGCGATTCGTATCGCGCGGCCGTGGCCATCTTCAAGGACGACGTGGACGTCACTCCCGTGCGCCGGAGCAACCTGGTGGATCTGGCCTTTGACTCGCACGACCCCAACCTGGCCGCCCGGATCGCCAACGACCTGGCCGACAAGTACATCGACAACAATTTTCAAATCAAGTACGACGAAACCATGAAGGCCCGGGAGTGGCTGGAGACACAACTGGGCGGCGAAAAGATCAAGCTCGAAAAATCGGAAGACGCGCTGCAGGAATACGCCCGGGAAAACTCCATCGTCTTTATCAACGACAAGCAGACTCTGGTGACGCAACGGCTGGCCGACTTGCAAACCAATTACACCAAGGCGCAGATCGATCGCCTGCAGTGGGAGTCCCTCTACAACCTAGTGAAGGAGGGCAAGACCGACGAATTGCCCGGCGTCATTGACAACCGCGTGATTCAGGATCTGAGTGAGAAGAAGGACGACCTGGAGCGGCAGTACGAAGATATGCTGGTGACTGTCAAGCCGGAATTCCCCAGGGCGGTTCACCTCAAGACACAGATCGACACCATCGACAAAGAAATCAAGATCCAGAAGACAGCCGTGGCCAAGAACTACGTGGACCAGTACAACAACGCTGTGAAACGCGAGAAATCCCTGGAAGCGGCCATGAACGAGGCCAAGGATGCCGTGAACAAGATGGGCGAGAAAGGCATCGCTTACGGCATCCTGAAACGCGAGGTGGACAGCAATCAGCAAATCTACGATGGGTTGCTCGACCGCATGAAGGAAGCGGGTGTGACGGCGGGCCTGCGGGCCAGCAACATCCACGTGATTGACGGTGCCATCGTGCCCAAGGTCCCTTCCAAGCCGCGGGTGCTGCTGAACCTTGCCGCTGGCCTGATCCTGGGCCTGGGCTTGGGCGTGGGGCTCGCTTTCTTCCAGGAGTACTTGGATAAGACCTTGAAGACGGCGGATGACGTGGAACAGTTGTTGCGGTTGTCTTCACTGGGTGTCCTGCCCAAGTTCTTGTCCAACGGGGCGCACGGGGCCGCGGAGGAAGAAACACTGCTGGCGCTCGCTCCCACCAACGGCGGAAACGGCCATCATCCGCTGGCGCCTGCTATTCAGACGGTGCCGGAGGTGGTGGAAGCGTTTCGCTCGCTCCGAACTTCGGTGCTGCTTTCGGCCAGCCCGGTTCCAAAACTCCTTCTGGTCACCAGCGCCTTGCCCAGCGAAGGGAAGACCACCACGGCCGTCAACTTGGGGGCCACGCTGGCGTCGCTTGGCAACAAGGTGGTGGTGGTGGATTGCGACATGCGGCGGCCCGCTTGCCACCGTGCCACCGGCGTCGAGAACCAGCCGGGGTTCGTACAGTGTCTGACGGGCCACGTGGAGCTTTCCGGAGCGGTCCTGCCGGTGCCCGGGGTGCCGAATCTCAGCGTGATTCCCTGCGGTCCCATCCCTCCCAACCCCGCCGAGGTCCTTTCCTCGGCGCTCACCGGCGAGCTGCTGCGGCTGCTGCGGGGCCAGTTCGAATACGTCCTCGTGGATTCGCCGCCGCTGCTGAGCGTGGCGGATGGCCGCATCCTGGCCACCTTGGTGGATGCCGTGGTCCTGGTTACTCGCGCCCATTCCACGCCTTACGACGTGGTGCGGCGCGCACGGGCGCTCCTATACGGCAGTGGCGCTCGCATCCTGGGTGTGGCGTTGAACGCCGTGGACTTGGCGCGCGAAGGCTTGGGTTACCAGCAGTACCAGTACGGTTACGGCTACGGCCACCCGCCCGCGGCAGAGGACGAGCGGGGCGGCCAGGCGCCGCGCGACTGAAGCGCCGGGCTGCCCTGCGCCGGTCGATCACGGAAACGCGAAATGGCGCCCTTCAAGCTGGTCTTGTCGCCCCAGAATCCCAACACCCGATCCCGATGTGAGGCCATTTTTGAAGAGGGCGGCCATTGGGAGAAGAATGCGGGCCGCCGGCAGACTCGCAGGTTCGCCGAATGCGCCAGCCAACGCTTTCATATTCCCTGGCCACAGTTCTCCTTGCTCGATGTGGGCTGCGCCCTGGGTGACGCCATGCCAGTCTGGCGCGAGAAATACCCCTCGGCCAAGCTCTATGGGTGCGACGTGGCGGAGCAAGCCGTGCGGCGCTCGCGGGAGTGCTATGGCGCGCTGGCGGATTTTTTTCGGGCCAGTTTCGAGGAGATTGAAGGGTTCTGGGATGTCATCTACTGCTCCAATGTTCTCGAACATTTCGAGCAGCACGCCGAGATCGCGGAACTGCTGCTCGCGCATTGCAACTTGCTGCTCGTGGTCGCTCCGTTCGGCGAGCTCAAAGACGGCAGCCCCCTCCGCCCGGGGCGCGATGACTACTACCATGTGGGCACCTTCTATCGAGATACGTTTGACTTTCTGGCCGCCGGCAACAAGGCCTCACGCGTCGAGACCGTGATCTTCGGCTGCCCCGGGGGCGGGTGGGGCATCACGCGCCGACGGCGAATCCGCTGGGTTCTCGGCACCCTGCTGCGCGGCCGGTATCTGGTGCAGGAACCCTTGCAAATTCTCTATGTCATCCGGGGCGTCCGCTGCCCGGGCTTCGATTTTGTGCGTGATGAAGGACGGTATCCCCGCTGATTCTTTCCAGACGGCCGGCTGCGAGAGATACTCCCGGCTCGGGCCAAGGACCAGGGATGCGCAGTGCTGACGGCACCGGCTCCATCGTTCTCTGCGAACCGCAGTGCTGGGCCTTCGAGCATGCGTCTTTCAATGCCGCCCTGTTGCAAACCGTCGCCCTAGCGGAGCCGCAGTCGCGCCTCGTCTTTATGGGCGAGGGCGGGCATCTGGCCGGGGTCCGCGAAGAGCTGGCGCGCTACGGGTGTGACCCGGAGCGTGTCGAGTGGCGGGAAATCAGGATTCCGCCGCGCACCCTGGGGGGCTGGCGGCGGCTCAACTCCGAACGCGATTGGTGCGGGTGCACCCTCCGTGCCGCGGCGGGCGCCAAGGCCTTGATTCTGTGCTCGGCAACCGCCACTGGCCTGATGGTACTGAAGGGGATGCTGGGAGTGCGTCGAGGGCGGGCCCCCGTGCTGGCCACGCTTCATGGAGTGCTGGCTTCGATCGACCAGCCCCAGCCCCGTAAACCCTGGCATTGGGCTACCAGTCTCCGGCAAGTGTTACAGCTGCCCCACCCGAAGCAACTCACCTATTTAGTCCTTGGCGCCTCCATCCGCGCTTCACTCGTGGAGGCGATGCCCGCAGCAGCCGTCCATTTTGAGGCCGTGGACCTTCCGTATCTGATGCCCGCAGACGATCGTGGAATCACACCGCCCGACGGGCTCATTCGCTTCGGGTTTTTCGGGGCCGGCCGCGCAGATGAGAAGGGTCTCGACAAGTTTTTCCGCCTGGCCCGGGAGGTGAACCATCACGAGCTTGGCGCTCGGGGCGAGTTTGTGATGGTCGGGTTCCTGGCGGACGTCGATATCGCCACGCCGGAAGGCTCCCCCGTCGAGGCCTCTCGCCACCCACTCTCTTCCGAGGAGTACTCGAACCGAGCCCGGCACTTGACTTATGCTTTAGGCATCGCGGATCCCTTGCACTACCGTTTGGTGGCCAGCGCGTCATTCTTCGACGGGTTGCGCTATGGCAAGCCCGGCATCTACCTCAGAAATCCCTACCTCGAATATTATTTCGGGCGGCTCGGCGACGTCGGCTACCTGTGCGACTCCTACGAGGAAGTCCGAGATGTCGTGCTCTCCACACTCCGGGAGTTTCCGGAAATGAGGTACCGGCAACAGTGTGAGAACATTTGGCGCGGACGCGAACTGTTCCAGCCGCGTTCGGTAGCTGACGCGCTGGGCTCTATCATCGAGCGCGCCTGGCAGAGGCTGGCGGAGCGCTCCCGAGGCCGAAGCCTGCGGCGTTTGGGAGGAGCTCGGTGATGCACCCGGCTCAGTTTTATGAGCAGCACCGGATCGGCATCGAACTTTCGCTGGCCGTGGTCGTCACCTTCGTGGCTCTTCGCTTTCCCGACGCCGGCGGAAAGTGGTTTCACGCCGTCGAAGAGCAGCTACGCCGGTGCGCCGGGCGGCGAAGATGGTCGGTGCTGCTGGTGGGGGCCGCAGCCCTGGCGCTTCGGCTGGCGGCGCTGCCGATCCGCCCCATTCCCTCCCCTGCCGGGGTCGATGAGCAGAGCTACCTCTTCGGGGCGGATACGTTTGCCAGCGGCCGGCTCACCAATCCGACCCACCCGATGTGGACTCACTTCGAGACCTTCCACATCAACCAGCAGCCGACGTACTGCTCCAAGTTCCCTCCGGCGCAGGCTGTTTTCCTCGCTGCCGGCGAAGTAATTGCAGGTCATCCCTTCTGGGGCGTGTGGCTCAGCGACGGCCTGATGTGCGCGGCCATCTGCTGGATGCTGCAAGGGTGGTTCGCGCCGGAGTGGGCTTTGCTCGGAGGCCTGCTGGTCGTGATGCGCCTCGGCGTTTTCAACTACTGGGCCAACAGTTACTTCGGGGGGGCGGTGGCGGCGATCGGCGGAGCTCTGGTTCTGGGCGCGCTGCCCCGAATCAAGCAGCGTCAACGATTCCGCGACGCGGCGCTGATGGGCGCAGGCGTGGCGATCCTCGCCAACAGCCGTCCCTATGAGGGCCTCATCTTCAGCCTGCCCATCGCGGTGGCTTTGCTCGTCTGGATGTGCCGAAGTGGGCGTCCACCGATGAGGGGGCTCGGGGCTCGGGTTCTCCTGCCCTTGCTGCTGGTTCTGGTCCCTGCAGGATGCGCCATGGGCTACTATTTCTGGCGCACCACGGGCAGCCCATTCCTAATGCCTTACCAGGTTGATAGCCAGGCTTATGACGCGGCGCCCTATTTTCTCTTTCAATCGCTTGGTCCTGAGCCGGTCTATCGCTTCCAAGTCTTCCGCGACCTAGATCGGGATTGGGAGCTGCAGCAATATCATGCTGCACGCTCTTTCCCGGTACGCGCAGCACTGCTGAAATTCAAGCTCGTTTACGGTTTCTTTCTGGGTGGTGCGCTCGGACTTCCCGTCCTTTTCGCTTTCGTGATCTCTCTCCACCGCTTCAGATGGAAGACCATCGAACCGACGCTCCGGTTTCTTGCCATCGTCTGCGCGGTGATGATGGCAGGCTTCGTGGTTGAAACTTTCCCGGGTTTTCCGCACTATATGGCGCCCATCACCGGAGCACTCATCGGGCTGGTACTTTGCGCCATGCAGAAACTCTGGCCCTGGCGCTGGCAGGCCAGGCCCGTCGGACGATTCGGGGTCCGGGCGTCGGTGCTGGCCTGTTTCGGACTCATGCTGCTGCATGGTGTGATCGGAGCGGGCACTCCCCAGCGTGACTTTCAATATCCTGGCTGGTGGCCCCGGAATCGGGTCCGGATGACCGCCGCGATCGAAAAACTTCCCGGCGACCAACTTGTCATTGTGCGCTACACACCGGACCACGATCCGGCTTACGATTGGGTGTTCAATAAGCCTGACATTGATCAGGCCAAAATCGTCTGGGCGCGAGACATGGGAGCCGCCAAGAACGAAGAGCTCATCAAGTATTTCAAGGATCGCCAGGTTTGGCTGTTGCAAGCCGACGACGCTGCTCCCAAGCTGTCGCCTTATACGCCCCACGCCGAGCCCGCCCATTTGAACTGATGGGTATGGCGGCTCCTGGGTATGAGGAGCAGTTGTCTCTCGGGTCCGCCGCGGTGAATGCTAAAATAAGGCCGTTGCGCCTGAAGACGCGCCACCGAAAGTGACCGATGGGTTCCGTTGACCAGCGCCAAGTGCTTGGGACCTCGCAGTGCGACGCTCGGCCTCAAGCGATCCATGCTGACCCTCTGGAGGTGTCGGTGGTGATCCCTTGTCTGAATGAGGCGCGCTCGGTGGCGTTTTGTATCGACAAATCGCTGGCCGCGTTCCGGGCGGCGGGCGTCCGCGGTGAGGTCGTGGTCGCCGACAATGGCTCGACGGATGGATCGGCCGAGATCGCCGAGCAGCACGGCGCGCGAGTGATCCATGTGGCGCAACGAGGGTACGGGAGCGCCTTACGCCGGGGAATCGCAGAATGCCGGGGTGTGTTCATCATTATGGGTGACGCCGACGACACCTACGACTTTTCCGAGGTGCCGCGCTTCGTCACCAAATGGCGTGAGGGATACGAACTCGTGATGGGCAATCGGATGCGGGGAGAGATCAAGTCCGGAGCCATGCCGTGGCATCACCGATATGTTGGGACTCCGGTCATGTCGGGCATTCTGAACCTGCTCTTCGGCGCGGGAATCGGGGACGTGAATTGCGGCATGCGGGGCTTTACCAAGGATCTATACGTCCGCCTCGATCTCCGAACCACCGGGATGGAATTTGCCTCGGAGCTCGTCATCAAGGCGGCCAAAATCGGCGCCCGGCTCGCTGAGATTCCCATTACGCTTTGGCCCGACAAGCGCGGGCGCCCGCCGCACCTGCGGAGCTTCCGCGACGGCTGGCGTCATCTTCGCTTCATGCTTCTTTACGCTCCCAACTGGTTGTTTCTGCTGCCCGGCAGCGTGCTGGCGTTGGTCGGCGCAGGACTGGTCTTCTGGCTGCTCCCAGCGCCTCGGCATATCGGGCGCGTGACGTTCGATGTTCACACCATGCTATTCGGAATGATGTTCACGCTGATGGGCGCGCAGATCTTCTTTATTGGATTGTTTGCCAAGGTCTTCAGCTACGCCGAACGTTTTTCGCAGGGGCAACGCGGCCTGGAGCGCTGGCTGAAACGTGTGAGCTTGGAGCGGGGGCTCATGGCCGGGACAGTACTGGTGCTGTTCGGCGCCGGCGGCACTGGCTGGGTTCTATGGAAATGGGTAGCGAGTGGGTTCGGCCCCTTGCAGGAAATGCGCGCCGTAATTTTCTTCTCTCTGTGGCTTCTTCTCGGAGTGCAGGTGATCTTCTCATCATTTTTCCTGAGCATGCTCGGGATTAGTCGAGGCACCTTCATTGGCGACTACGAAATCCGCTAACCCCGATGTTGCGCTTTCGTTGATGAAACAGGTTCACGAGCGGTGGGTTTTTCGCCGCCGGGCCCGGGTCTTGTCAACGCTTCTTGCCGACCTCATTCCCGCCGGAGCGGTGCTGCTGGATGTCGGTTGCGGGAACGGGATGATCGCCAACCTGGTCAGGCAGATCAAGCCGACGGTTTCGGTGCAGGGGCTGGAGGTGATGCCGCGACCGTCGTGCCTCATCGAGTGTGCCGGTTTCGATGGAGTGACTCTCCCCATGCCCGATGACTCGGTTGACGTTTGCATGTTTGTGGACGTGCTCCACCACACGCTCAACATCGAGGACTTGCTGGGGGAAGCGCGAAGAGTCTCCCGCAGATTTGTACTGATTAAAGACCACCTGTGCGAGAACAGACTCGACAAAGCGGTGCTGGCGTTCATGGACTGGGTTGGAAATCGCGCCCACGGCGTCCGTTTGCCCTATAACTATCAAAGCAAGGCGGAGTGGTATCAGCTCTTTCCCTCGTGCAATCTAAGAATTGCCAGTTGGAACGAGCGTCTTCCACTCTATCCGCCGCCTTTTAGCGCGGTGTTCGGCCGCGGGCTGCATTTTGTCGGTCAATTTGAAAAGGCGTAGCTGGGAAGAAAGTTGAAGGGTGGACTGAATGGGTCACATCGCTTTCGATCGTCTTGCGACTTGGCTCGCTTCTGGGTTGTCTTGCGTCACGCCCGACGGCCGGCCGTCTAGTCCGCGTCTCCCTTGAGGAGCAAGTCCGGCTTCCGTAGCAGCGCCGCCACAATACGCCTGGGAACCAGCAGCCAGACGGCCACGAGCGACAGAGCCAGCGCCACCGGGCTCAATTGCAGCCTCAAGTTCGATGGAAGGTAAACCGGACCAAAGGCGAACGCCACGAGGGCCACACACGCGACCATCGTGCGAATGCCCAGGCGCCACGGATAATAGCCTGCCTTGCACCAATACCAGAGGAAAATCAAAGTAAGGCAGAAGTACGAAAACGCGTAGGAAGCTGCAAGGCCCCACGCTCCCCGGGCGACAAGAAAGTGAAAGGAAGCGAGTAATAGCACGGCCCATGAAAGGTTGTTGACGACCGCCTGCCACATTGCTCCCTTGGCTTGCACGGCCGTGCCCACCGGCGTTCCGATCGCCACCACTCCGGCGGCATACAGCACGCCCGCGAGCGGGCGAGTCATGCCGGCAAATTCCTTCCCGTAAGCCCCTGCAATCAACGGACCGCCGAAACTGAACAGCGTGACGAGTGGAAATGCCACGGCCACGCCGGCCGAGAAACCCGCTTCCAAAGTGTTGGAGAAGCGGCTCGGCTCCTCGGCCGACTCCTTCGAGCAATTGCTCAGGATGGGCAGAAGCACTCTGGCCACAATCCCCGGCAGGAAGAGGAGCGCGTTGCGCCATTGGTCCGCGGCGCTGAAGATCCCCATTTCGGCGTACCCGTTCGCCCGGTTCACCAGCATGGCACTGCAAATCCAGGTGGCCGGAGTCACCACCGCGCTCGAAAGAAATGCCGGAACGCTGAACTGCCACAGCACGCGCCTTTCCTTCCAGGAGCCTGCCGACGAAAAGGGGACTCCCGCCTTGGCCATCTCGCGGCGCAGGGCCACGTGGTTCAGCACATAGCTGACGCCGAGCGACGCCACGAGACCCCCAACCGTGCCATCCAACCCGCGCAGCCAGGTTCCACCCAGGATGAGTGGAAAGGCGCACAAGCCGGCCCCCAAATTGACCCGCGCGATCGTGTCGAACGCTTCGAGCCCGGCAAGGATTCCCGTTTGCACCCCTTTCACCTCACCGAGCAGGACCAATCCGGCGCCGAGCGCGAGAGGTACGGCAATGGCCGGAGCTGCGAGCGTGTGGACTGCCAACCAGGGGGAGACCAGGATCAATGCCGCGAACACCGTCACGCCCGAGATCCAGGCGACCCGGAGAGTCAGCGCCGCAATCCGGCCTGCCCTCTTCGGACTGTCGCGCCGCAGTTCGGAAACATAGCGGGTGGCGGTGAGGCCCAATCCCAACCCTACAAAAATCCCGAACATGCCGACCGTGCTTCGCACGATCCCCAATTCCCCATACTCGGCTCTCCCCAGCCACCGTGCGGCAACAATCAGAGCAGCCAACTGCAGACCCTGCGAGATCAACGTACCTGTAAACGCCCAAAACGTCCCCACCACGAAGCGCTGGCGGAGCGATCCCGCCGGGAGCCGGCTGGCTAGGCCCCGGGTGACCCATGCTTGGAGGGAGGAAGAGCTCACGAGAGCAGCGCCTCCACGATGCGGCGGGCGGCGTGGCCATCGCCGTAAGGGTTGTTGACCGACGCCATGGTCTGGTAGTGGCCGGCGTCCTCGAGCAGGCGCCGGGCCTCACTCACAATCCGACCGCGGTCGGCGCCCACCAAAAAAGCGTTTCCGGCCGCGATGCCTTCCGGCCTCTCCGTGATTTCCCGCATCACCAGAACCGGCTTGCCCAGTGACGGCGCCTCTTCCTGCACGCCCCCAGAATCGGTCAGGATCAGCTCGGCCCGCTGCATCATCCACACAAAGGCGCCGTACGCAAGCGGCCGAATCAGCCGCAGGTTAGGGATGCCGGCGAGGATTTGCCGCGCCGGGCGCTGCACGTTGGGGTTCAAGTGCACCGGGTAGATGAGCCGGACGTCCGGCTGCTGCTCCGCCAAGTCGCGCAAGGCCGAGCAGATGGCTTCGAACGGTGCGCCGAAGCTCTCCCGGCGATGGCCGGTGATCAATACCATGCGCCTCGCGCCGAGCCAATCCAGAAGACCTTCGGGAAGGGGCGGCGGTCGGCGCTGGACGCGATCGCGCGCCGCGAGCAGGGCGTCAATAACGGTGTTGCCGGTCACGTGGATCCACGCGCGCGGCACTCCCTCATCTCGCAGATTCTGCGCCGCGCCTTCGGTGGGCGCGAAACACACGTCCGCCAGGACGTCGCCGATGCGGCGGTTGATTTCCTCCGGGAAAGGATGAAACTTGTTGCGCGTCCGCAATCCGGCCTCCACGTGACCAATCTTCACCCGCTGGTAAAACGCCGCCAGGCTCGCCGCCATCGCTGTCGTCGTGTCGCCCTGCACCAGAACCCAGTCGGGCCGCTCGGCTTCGAGCACCCTCTCGACTGCCTGCAGGATGCGTCCCGTCAGATAGGAAAGTGATTGGTTCGCCCGCATCACTCGCAAGTCATAATCCGGTTTGATCTCGAAGAGTTCCAACACTTGGTCGAGCATTTCCCGGTGCTGAGCCGTGACGCAGATTCGTGTCACGATCGGCAACTGCTTCCGGAGCTCGAGCACCACGGGAGCCATCTTAATGGCCTCGGGGCGGGTGCCGAAAATGCACAGGACCTTCATTGCACCTTCCCTCGACAAAGAAAATCGTAGAGCATCGTCGAGCGATTCCCAGTCATGCGGTCACACGTCCGTCGCAAAGCGCTGCCAGCATGCACAGGCGCGCTCACTGCTGCAAGCGTAATTCGGAATTCCATCCCTCCCTATCAGGATGCCACAATTTTGCGATTTCCGGCGTCGGTGCGGCAGGATTTATAATGGGAAATCATTTCACCGGCGCGTTGAGGGCGGCAGCAAACTCGACAAAGTTTTGAGCGTTCACCGCTTGTTCCACAGCTTCCTTGCGCGCGAAAAGCTCGCCAGCGTCCGCGAGCAGATCATGTTGCGACTGATTATCTCCCGTCAGAATGAGGACAATCACTCGCGCCAGCTTTCCGTCCCGAGCGTCGAAATCAATCCCGTCGGGCGATTTGCCCACAACGACCAACGGCTGCGCGAGACCTTCCACCCGCGCGTGGGGCACGGCCAGTCCATTGTGCCAGCCGCTCGGCGCCACCTCCTCACGATTCCAGGCGAGGCGCAGAAACCGTTCCGGCACGTTGCCGACGGTTGGCGCCGCCAATCGGCACAACTGCTCGATTGCCCCACGGCGTGTGCCGGCCGTGATCTGCGGCAGGAACAGTTTGCTGGAAACGGCGTCCTTCAAGCTCAGCGCTCGCCTCCGGCTGATCAGAAGACGGATCGCCGGCGCCGAAACCAACGACGTGAACAGCGCCATGACCACCAGGGCCACAAACATCGGCTCGCGAATCAGCCCCGCCTGAAGGGCCAGCAGACCCAGGATCATTTCCATGGCGCCCCGGGCATTCATCGCCAGGCCCACACCCCAGGCGGTGCGGCGGTCCATGCCGCCCAGCCGTGCGCCCCAACCGGCGCCCAGCAGCTTGCCGAGGCAGGCCACCGCAATCACGATGAGGGTGAGATGAAGGTTGAAGTTGGTGACGAAGTTGATCCGCAGGCCAATGCTGACGAAAAACAGCGGGGCGAAAACGTTGGCCACGATCTGGTGAATGGATTCCGTGGTCCGCTGCCGCAGGTGCCGCGACTCGCCGACCGCCACCCCCATGATGAACCCGCCGAAGATGGCGTGGATTCCGGCATACTCCGTGAAGGCGGCGGCGCTCAGCGTCAGCGTGAAAATAAAGCCCAGCACGCCTCCCGGCCACGTGGTACGCGCTTGGATGTAGAGCATCAGCTTGTCGATGAGCCAACGCCCCACGGTCAGCAGCAACCCGACGAACAGCAGCACCAGAATGATGGTGTGCCGGATGCCCTTGAGAGAGTGCGATCCCGCGTTCATCATGCCGAGGACCAGGGAGAACAGGATCCATCCCGTCAGGTCGTTGAACATGGCAGAAGACATCACCAGGGTACCCATCTCGCTGCGCAGAAGATTGAGGTCCATGAGAATCTTGGCGATGACGGGAAGGGCGGAGATCGAGAGGGCCGTGCCGACAAAGAGGGCGAAAATCAGGGTGTCAACGCCCGGTTGCGCTCCCAGGAAGCGCGGAAACAGGAACGCCGCGGCGAAGCCCAGGCCGAAAGGAATGACCACGCCGAGACTGCTCACCAGCAGCGCGCTCTTTCCCTGCCGGAAAACGCTGCTTAAGTCCACCTCAATGCCGGCCGTCAAAAGAAAGAACACCACGCCGATGGTGGTGACGGCATCGAGCACAATCGGCATTGACCCGGTGGAGGGAAAGAGCGCCGCGTAGAGGGCCGGCTTGAAGTGGCCGAGCAGCGTCGGACCCAGCAGGATTCCGGCGAGGATCTCACCGAGCACGGCGGGTTGATCGAGTTTCACGATCAACTCGCCGGCCAGCCGGGCAGCGCCGAGAAGCACGGCCAGCGCCAGGAACATCGTCATGACATCGTGAGGTGCGAGGTGGTCCATGTTGTCGGGTTACCGCGATCAACGCATCGGCGCAGCGGTGGAGGGGCCGCAGGCGATGCGGTTCAGCCAGTCGGTTTCGCAGAACTCAATGCAAATATCGGAGCAGTTCATTCACAACCTTTTGCACGCCGTCATAGGCGTCGCCAGGGCCTTCGTACTCAATGGAATATACACCCTTATAGCCGGCCCGCTGCGAAATCTCTACGCACTTGCCGAAGTCGAAGCGGGTCTCATTGCCGCTCGCATCGAGGTTCAGACCCTTGGCGTGACAAACCGTCTTGGCGTAAGGAAACAGAAGCGGCAGGCCCCGCAGCCGCGTGGCCTGGTCAGGAAAATTGCCGAAGTCGGGCAGGGCGCCGAGGAAAGGGTCGTCGACGTTCTTGAAAAGCTGGATGAGAACCTCGGGATGCTCGGAGCCGATGGAGCCGTGGTTCTCGATGAGCACACTGATTGCCTTCGAGCGGCCGTAAGCTGCGAGCGTGCGGTAGGAATCAGTGGTCAGCGTCAGATCGTCGGGCTGCATTTTCCCGGGGTCGCAGCGCACCGATCGCGCGCCCATCTGTTTAGCGATGTCGATCCACGTCTTCGCGGCGGCGATGGCGCGGCCGCGGGCGGAGGGGAACGGGTCCGAGAGGCCTCCGCCCTTCTGAATCGCCGGAACGTCCACCGGAATGTTGACGAGGCGCGAATGCGCCCGCAGCAGCTTGCCTTTGAGTTCCTCGAGATAGGCCGGCTCGAGCGAAGCGAAGTGCGGGGCAACAAACTCCAGGTTGTGGACTTTGTAGCGGTCGGCAATCATCTCCGGAAAATCCATCAGCACCAGGCGTTCGGCCGGATTGACTACCTCGTCGGCGGTGGAGTCGAAGTGGTTGTGAAAACTCCAGGTGGAGATCCCCACGCGCCCGAGCTTCCCGGCTCCGGCCGGCGACGCAGCGCGATGGCGCCGGGTACTGCGCGGGGCCGGAAACAGGGCGGTGAACGGCGTGGCGCCGGCCAAGATGCGAGCGAAGAAGTCGCGCCGCTTCATGATGTCCTCGGCCAGCGGCGCGGCAGTCGCCATCGATCCTGGGAGGCCTGAGGGACTGAACCAGATCTTTGAAAACGAGGGATGTCGAAACGAAATAGTTCGCTGATTCCGCTTGAGTTAGACGTTTTGGGTTCGACCTCCCTGCCGTCACAGTAACGCTTGCTCGGCGGCGCGGCGCTGGAAAATCTCGATGTACACGTTCACCAGGCTTACGGCCGCGGGCGTGACACCGGGGATGCGCGCCGCCTGCCCCAGCGTCAGCGGGCGGACGCGGGTGAACTTCTCCACCACTTCGCGCGAGAGGCCGGACACTTTCTGGTAGTCAAACGAGTCCGGAATGCGGCGTGCTTCGGCGTGCTTCATGCGCTCGATCTGACGCTCCTGCTGCGCCAGATATCCCTCGTACATGAAACCGGTCTCAACGCGGCGAGCCTCCTCGCGGGCAAAGAGGTTGGCGGAGCCGCAATCGGGCTCGCCGCCGAGCGGCAGGAGCCGCTGTGACACAAGGCTCTGGTTCACCCATTCCATCAGATCGCTGATGCTCACTTCCGACCGCCTGAGGAGCTGCGCTCCGGTCAGAGTTGTCGGCCCGGTGAATTGGTCGCCGCGCATCAGGCCCAGCATGGTGTAGACTTCACGGCCCGCGCGCGACTGCGGATCAAGGCGTGCTTCGAGCAGAAACTTCGCCGCAGCGGAAATTCGCTGCTGCTTCTCCACAAACGCCTCGTAATGATTCCGGCTGATGGTTCCGGCCTGGTAGCCGATCGGCGTCAGGCGCTCGTCGGCGTTGTCAATCCGCAGATGCAGGCGGAACTCAGCGCGCGACGTGAACATTCGGTAAGGCTCGTCGCAACCCTTGCTCACGAGGTCGTCAATCAGAATGCCAGTGTAGCCGCGCGTGCGCTCGATGACGACGGGTTCCCTACCCTGGACGCGCAGTCCGGCATTGATGCCAGCCATGATTCCCTGGCAGGCGGCCTCTTCATAACCCGTCGTGCCGTTGATCTGCCCGGCGAGGAACAGGCGCTCGATCCGCTTGGTCTCAAGCCACGGAGTGAGTTCGGTCGGCTGCACCATGTCGTACTCGATGGCGTAGCCTGGGCGAATCATGTCGGCGCGTTCGAGGCCGGGAATGGACCGCACCATGGCCCACTGCACGTCAATGGGCATGGAAGTGGACATGCCGTTGACGTAAATCTCGTTCGTGTCGAGGCCCTCGGGCTCGAGGAAAATCTGGTGCCGCGACTTCGCGGCGAACTTCACCACCTTGTCTTCGATCGACGGGCAGTAGCGCGGCCCGCGGCTCGCGATCTGGCCGGAGTAGAGCGGCGAGCGATGCAGATTCTCGCGGATGGCGCGATGGGTTTCCGCGTTCGTGTAAGTGATCCAGCAAACCGCTTGCGGCTGGGTGATCGTCCGCGTGCGGAAACTGAAGGGCGTAGGAACCGGATCGCCGGGCTGCTGCTGGAACTGAGAAAAATCGATGGTGCGGGCGTCGAGCCGCGGCGGCGTGCCGGTCTTGAGCCTGCCGATCTCGAATCCGAGCCTGCGCAGCGCCTCGCCGAGCATCACGGCCGACGCCTCGCCGGAGCGCCCGGCTGGATACGTCTGCTCGCCGCAGTGAACGAGGCCGTTGAGGAACGTGCCGGTGGTGATGACCACGGCGCCCGCCTCCACCGTGCGGCCGTCGCGGAGACGGATGCCGCGCACGCGGCGTAGGGGCCGGGCTTGCGACCCCCCTGCGAACGTGTCCTCGAGCACCAACTCAACGACCTCCGCCTGCTTGATGCGCAGGTTCGGCTCGGACTCCAGCACTTGGCGCATCCTGGCGCGATAAAGCTTCTTGTCGGCTTGCGCGCGCGGCGACCACACCGCCGGGCCGCGGCTGGTGTTGAGCAGCCGAAACTGGATGCCTACGGCGTCAATCACCTCGCCCATCACGCCGCCGAGCGCGTCCACTTCGCGCACCAGGTGCCCTTTGGCGATGCCGCCCACCGCAGGGTTGCAGGACATCTGCGCGATGAGGTCGAGGTTCATCGTGTAGAGGGCAGTCGCGAGACCCATGCGCGCCGCGGCGCAGGCCGCTTCGCAGCCGGCGTGGCCCGCGCCCACAACCACGACGTCGTATTTTTCGGTGAAATCGTGCGTCACGAATCGATGCCTTGCTTCATGCTGTCGGTTTATTCTAACAGAGTCAGAAGCGACCGCGGAAATCGAAGAGCTGTTCGAGCGGCAGTTCCCAGCCGGGGAATTGGCTGGAGATGAGAATCCGATGGCCCGCGAGCGAGGCGTCAACCAGATACTTCGCGCCTTGCAGCTTAAGCACCTCGACGGTCTTCGCCCGCGGGTCAATGAACCAGACTTCGGGAATCCGCGCCTCAGCGTAGACGTGCAGTTTCGTCGCGCGGTCGTGAGCGGCCGTGGAAGGCGACAGAATCTCAACCGCCAGGTCAGGCGCTCCGTTGATATAGTCCTCTTGAATGATCTCGTCGCGCGTGTCGGAGACGAAAATAAGGTCGGGTTGCACGGCCGTGTCTTCCGCGAGGCGCACATCAAGCGGCGCCACCCAAACTTCTCCTAGCCGGTGCCTCTGGACGTGAACGCTGAGGCTCACGGACAGATTCTGCAAGACGAATTGATGGCGTGTCGTGGGCGATGGGGACAAATGCACCTCCCCGTGAATCAGCTCGTACCGCTTGCCGTCGTCGGGAAGCTGACGGAACTCGTCGTACGTCAGCCGGGTGATCACTGCGGTTCCCATGGGTCACATTATCTCAGATCGAAATGCACGAAACACTTTCCAAAGGCCCCGCCCGCCATTCATCAGGGCTCGTCTTCTTCGGCGCCCGGGCGGTCTGTCACAGTGACCTTGATATCTTGGCTGAAGGGCACGTTGAGGCTGGCCCCCTGAGCTGACCCAGTCACTGTAATGGTCGCAGTGCCGTCTTCCAATCCCACGCCGCTCACGGTTTGCGAGGCGGGATCGTAGCTCGCCGACGCTACGGTTGAGTTGCTGTTCGCCAGTTTCACATTAATCAGCGCGACCTTGGAGCCATCCAAACTGATGTGCAGGGTGACGTAATAGGTCTTGCCCTCAAAGACGCTCTTCGGGATAACCGGCCCGATGACGGGCGGTCCGGGAACTGGTGGAGGAGGCGGTGCGGGCTTCTTCTGCGGGCATAGCACGATGGAGACGGTGATCTTCTGGACAAACGGCACGTTCCCTTTTGGCGTCGAGAACATCCCAGAGATGGTAATAATGGAAGTCCCGAAATTCTTTCCAGCTATGATGACTACGACAGTGTCCGAAGGCAGCGCGCGGGCCCGAGGAACGACGGTCCTGTTGCTGTTTCCCGTCACCTTCAGCCTTGAGACCTTCCTCCTCAATGTTACAAAGGCGAATCCATACTGGCAGATCGTGAGCTTGGAAGGCGGCAGTTGGATCGTTGCCGGTTTGGGACCTTTTTTCGATTTGGGAACTGGCTGAGCTTTCCGTGGCGAGCCCATCGGTCGCTCCTTCATGCAGCAAAAGCCGGGAAAAGATCCCCAGCTTCCCAAAATTGTAACAGATCCGATGTGGTCGGTGGAAAATTATATATCAACGGAATCCCGCCCAGGCATTAGTAGTGATGCAGTTTGGTATTTGTAGCGGCGGCCTCTGGCCGCCGGTATTGAATCCATCACGACATTTCGGTGCCAAGAGCGCCCCGTCAGAGCGAATTGCGCCACTACCAGAGCTTCAGCGCGCAGGGCGAGTCGGCGAGGTGCTGCCGCGTCCCGCGAAAGCGGGCCGACGCTGTTCTTGCTGATTGACAAAGAAGGGCCTCTGCCGATAGTGTATCGCCTCGTATGAAGATTCTGGTGATCGGGTCCGGCGGCCGTGAACACGCCCTGACGTGGAAGCTGCGCGAGAGCCCGCAGATGGACGAGATTTATTGCGCGCCGGGCAACGCCGGCATCGCGCAGGAGGCCGAGTGCTTGCTGGTGGACCTGTCGAAACCGCAGGAAATCCTGGCGCTGGCGCAATCGTTGCAAGCTTCGCTCACCGTCGTCGGACCCGAAGCGCCGCTCGTGGCCGGCGTGGTGGATGAATTTCAGCGCGCTGGGCTCGGCATCATCGGCCCCGTTAAAGTCGCCGCTCGACTGGAAGGCAGCAAGGCGTTTGCCAAGCAATTTATGCGCCGGCATGGCGTGCCCACCGCAGACTTCGCCGTGGTGGGCGACTTCGACGCGGCCATCAAGGCGCTCGGCGCCTTTCGATATCCCGTGGTCATCAAGGCCGACGGTCTGGCGGCGGGCAAGGGCGTGGTGATTGCCCGCGCGCGCGAAGAAGCGGAACGGACACTCGACCAATTCATGCGGCAGAAGACGATGGGCACGGCGGGCGAACAGGTGGTGATCGAGGAATGCCTCACAGGCGAAGAGTTGTCGTTCATTGTGCTCACGGATGGACGCGCGGTTCTGCCTCTCGCCCCCACTCGCGACCACAAGGCCGTGTTTGACAACGACAAGGGGCCGAACACAGGCGGGATGGGTGCCTACAGCGACGATGCGATCCTGCCGCGGCGTTTGCGCGATGAAATCATGCTTTCGGTCGTGGCGCCGACGCTGGCCGGCATGGCAGCGGAGGGCGCTCCTTACCGGGGCTTTCTCTACTGCGGCCTGATGCTGACCCCAACCGGACCGAAGCTGCTGGAATACAACGTCCGGCTGGGAGACCCCGAAACCCAGCCCATCATGATGCGCCTGCGTTCGGATCTGGTTGACCTTCTACGAGCGACGCGCGAGGGCGCTCTTGAGCCCGTCCGGGCGCATTGGACGCCGAACCCGGCGGTCTGCGTCGTGCTCGCGTCCAAAGGCTATCCCGGGCGGCCGGAGATTGGCAAGGCAATTACCGGTTATGAGGCCGCCGAAGCGGTGGGGGGCGTCAAGGTGTTTCACGCCGGTACGGAGGTCCGAAATGGCCAGTGCGTCAGCAGCGGGGGACGCGTGATGAGCGTGACCGCGGTGGCGGAAGATCTGCCCGCTGCAATCGAGCGAGCCTACTCCGCCGTCGCCAAGATTCACTTTGACGGCATGCACTACCGCCACGACATCGGCGCCAGGGGTATCCGTCCCGCGAAGGCGATGCCGAAGGGCGGTTCCGCGCGGGCGCGGAATCCGGAGCTACCCGGCCTGGCGAAATTGTGAAATGCTCTGGCCTATCGTCGTCATTCCCGTGAAAGCGGGAATCCAGCCTTTGGGCGAGCGGACAGGATCCCGCTTGCGCGGAGGGTGACCAAAAAGGAGCGTGAGCATGGCGGAGAAACCGCTGGTCGGCATCGTGATGGGCAGCGACACGGACTTGCCGGTGATGACTGAAACCGCGGCGACACTGAAGAAATTCGGTGTAGCGTTCGAGATCGAGATCACGTCGGCGCACCGGTCGCCGGCGCGAACCTCGGAGTACGCGCGGTCGGCGCTCGAGCGTGGGCTGAAAGTGATCATCGTGGGTGCGGGCGGCGCTTCGCACCTAGCCGGCGTGATCGCGGCCGAGACTACGCTGCCAGTCATCGGCGTCCCCATGGCCACGACCACGCTCGCCGGCCTCGACGCGCTGCTCTCCACCGTCCAGATGCCCGGTGGCGTACCCGTCGCCTGCACCGCCATCGGCAAGCCCGGCGCAATTAACGCCGCGATTCTTGCGGTCGAGATCATCGCTACGTCCGACCCAGCGATGGCCCAGAAGCTGGTCCAGCACAAAGAGCAGCTGGCCCGTTCTGTGTCGGAAAAGTCCGAGCGGGTCAAGCGCGAGTTTCAGTTGTAGGCTGATTATTCCGACTTCAATCCACGCGGACAGGACGGTGCGTGCAGAGCGCCTGACGGCGCCCTGCACGCGCCCCAACCGAAGAATCAGAGTGATCGCAGGAAATTCAGAAGGTCCTGCTGGTTGCTGGACGAAAGGCTGTTGTAGTTTTGGACCACCTGGTTGGCTTCCGAGGAAGGATAGTAACCGCCCTGGTTGCTAAACCCCTCGTAGCTGAAGTGATCCTCGATGGCGTTGATGAGATTGGTTTCCCGGCCGTCGTGCAGGAAGAAGAGGCGCTGGCCGAGTCCCCAAAGCGGCGCGGTGCGGAACTCATCGCCGTCTGCCGCGCCTTGAGTTACGTCGTCGGCGAGCAGTGGTCCCATGTCGTGCAGCAGCAGGTCCGAGTAGAGGTTCGCAGTCTGATTGCTGAGCGCCGCGACCGAGCTGGTGCTGGTCTTGAGCGATTGAGTGTGGCAGAGATTGCAGCCGATGTTGTTGAACTGCGTCTGTCCGTTGGTGCAACTGGACTGCACACCGCCGGGGCAGGCGCCGGGCGTGGGCGGCGCCAGAAACGCCATGAACATCTCGAACCGCTGGACGTCCGGGCCTACCGCCGTGTTGGGCGACTGGGTGTCGAAATTGACCGTGTCTTCAGGCGTGCCGTTGAAAACGCAACCGGGGGTTTCGTCGCGTTCCTGGGTAAAGAGATTGTTCGTCACGCCCATTTCCACGTTGTAGGCCTCGCCCGAGAAGATCAGCAGGGACTTGTTCTGGGCCTTCCAGCCGAAACGCGTGATGGTGCCGTCATTGCCGCTGGTGTTGGGGTAGCCGCAGATGCCGTAGTAATACCCGGCGTTGCACTCGGCGGTCTGGTTATTGAGAATGGTCGTGTCCTCGATGGACTCGATCAGTCCCGCGCCAAAGGTGGGAGTGGGGATGCGGAAAATGATGTCGTACTCATCCTCGGCGGTGGTGAAGTCCGGCTGAGCGATGTTACAGCCGTGCGCATCGCTGCGGCCGGTGATGGTGAAGAGGTCGTGAACCCCGCCATCGAATTGGGTGAAGTCCAGCGTGTAAGGGAAACGGGCTTCCCGCACCGGACCGCTCAGACTGATGAAGCTGGGTATCTGGTTCGTGGCGCCCTGGTCGCTGGCGGCCGCAAATTGTGGGTTGACCGAAGGACTGGTGCCGCCGATGGCGGGCTGAGCGTGGCAGGCGCCGCAGCTCTCGGCGTTGAAGCGCGGGCCGAGACCATTTCCCGTGCCGGAAACGGATCCCGTCACCGAGTCCGCTTCGACGAAGTTGGCCAGGCCGGCGGTGAAGAACGCCTGCTGATTCGCGGTCAGGCCGGAGATCATTCCTCCGGCGCCCGCCGCGCCCGTTCGTGGGCCGGGGTCTTTGGCAGGGTTGTCGTGGCCCTGCACGACCACGACCATGGTAAAGGGCAGGAGCGCCAGCGCGGAGAGAATCACCAGCGTCACCTTGCCCAGCCGATTGCGTCTTGATTGCGTCATTCCCGCGCCAGCGGGACCCGATTGACTTACCTTGCGTTTCGCCAACATTCAATTCCTCCTTTCGAGGACATCGGTTGAATGGGTGCCTTGCGAACCGGCAGGTCAGCCTTCCCCTCTATCACGAGCTACGGGCTTCTCGGGCCGATTGTGAACGAGCTCACGTTGGGGCCAGGGCTCCGCGTCACGTCACGTCGCGAAGATCGGCAGTTAATCTCATCGTACATATCTCAACAATTATGTTCGGAGCTTGTATCACAGGGGAGATTTTGGAGTCAAGACAATAAAATGACAATTTTATTACAACAAGGAGATATCGGCGGGCTATAGCGATTACCAGCTTTGGTAGTGGGTCAGTTTGATATAGCGGCGATCTACGATCGCCGGAAGTTCTTGCAGCGAAAGAGCGGCGAGCGCAGCTCGCCGCTACAGCGGTTCAAACTGACCCACTACCCCAGCTTTTGAGGCAAGATACGAGCGTAATGAAGTGTGCTACGATGACTTAACTTGGGGTCTTGTCCGACTGAGACCATCCGCGACCAGCGCACTCCCTCATCCGGCGCAAAGGAATCCACACCATTCGCGTGTGATGGGTCATTCGAAGCCCACGCGCCCTTTTACCGACTCGATCAGCTTAGCCGAATCGTAACCGACCCCGTCCTTGAAGACCGTCTCTACCTTCTCGATGTCGTTGATGTCGGCAGCGGGATTACCGTGGATCACCACCATGTCCGCCTCTTGGCCGGTACGGATGGCGCCAATCTGGCCGGCGAGGCCGAGATACCCGGCACCGTTGGCGGTGGCAATGTGAATCGCCTCGACGGGTGTGAAGCCAGCCTCGACCAGAAGCTCCACTTCCCGCTGGTCACCGAATCCGGCAAGGTCGCCGCCGTACCCGGTTGGGTCTTCGCCGGCCAGCAACAGCCCGCCGGCTTTCACAAAGTCGCGCTCGAACTCGAGCTCTTTCTTCCACGCTTCGGGGAAAGAGTTCTGCCGCTCGGAGACGAAGGAGCGCACAGCGAGGTAGTCGAGACGGGCGGCGGGCGACAAGGCGTCGAGCACGCGCTGCTCAAGCGGTGGACGGTTGGGCAGCGAAATCTCGAACACCGGCAGGGTGGAGGTGACGGCCACGTGGCGCTTTACGAGGTCTCGGATCATCGCCTGGACAGGCGCGCTCGCGATGTCGAGCGTGGCCATCGTGGCCATGGTTTCCTGTTGCGACGGGCATACATCTGGCCTCTTGCCCGGCACGAACTCGGTGTCCACAAACAGACCGTGCTCGAGATCGTCAATGCCCAGAGCCGCGGCCTCGCGGAAACCGATGGAGCACAAGTGACCGGTAATCTTCAGGCCGCGCTTGTGCGATTCCTGAATCGCCGCGGCAAGCTCGGCGTGGGTGATGTGCATGTAGGCCTTGAACGAGGTCGCGCCCTCGTCCGCCCAGTAATCCACCGTCTTGCGCGCGTCGTCCGGCCCGGTGAGCTCGTGCATCTGCGGCGTGTACGCACCCGCGCCTTCGAGATACGGCCCGGTCACCTGGATCTTCGGGCCGGGTTCCCTGCCCTCGTCAATGAGCTTCTTGATTTCGAGATCGGTGTAAGGCTCCACGCTGCCCGTGGTGCGAAGCGTGGTGACGCCACTCGCGAGATAGAGCCGCGGGAAGCTAAATCCCATTTCGTGGTAGAGCGCGAGCCACCCCGGCCCGCGCTCGGCCACCTGGTTGGGATAGAACAGGTGATCGTGCATGCCGACGAGGCCCGGAATCACCGTGTAGCCATGCAGGTCCAGCACCTTCGCCAGCGCGGGAGGTTCGAGAACGTTGGAGTTTCCCACCAATTCGATTCGGCCGGCGTTGATGACGATGGTCTGATCTTCACGGGGCGCGGTGCCCGTGCCATCAATGATCCGCACGTGGGTGAGCGCCACAACCGGCGCATCGACGGTGATGAAATCATTCACGGCCGAGGGCGTCTGGGCTCCCGCCGAATTGCTTACGATGAAAGCTAGAGCAACGAAAAGTATTCTGCGCACGGCTCCTCCTGGACGAAAAACTCTAACACAGGGCTCGCTCTCCGGCCAATCAATCCGTGATGCATCCCGTGTTACACTAACCCGCTTGTACAACGAGAAAACGACTTCGGAGGAATCCATGAGCAATTTAGCCGGCCGCAACCGGCGCGTTAACTTTGCCCGGTGTTCACTCATTGCGGGACTTGGCCTCATGTTGGGCCTCGTGCCGGGCGTCGCGGCATCAGCCGGCGCTCGGAGCAAGCCGGCCGCGCCGGACGCTTCGCGTCAGAAATTCGAGATTTCATTCCCCGCCTCGGCCCACACCGACCCCATCACCGGCCGGGTGTTCGTGGTCATTTCGAGAACAAATCAGCTGGAGCCGCGGAAGCAAGTGGGATTCTGGTTCGACCCTCCGCCGCTGTTCGGCGCCGACGTAAGCGAACTGCGGCCCAACGAGCCGACGATGATTGATGCCGCGACACTCGGCTATCCGGTCGAGAGCCTGGCCGCAGTTCCGGCCGGCGATTACTACGTTCAAGCCGTGATGAACGTCTACACCGAGTTTCACCGCTCCGACGGCCACACCCTTTGGGCCCACATGGACCATTGGGAAGGACAGCAGTTCAATGAGTCGCCCGGAAATCTCTACAGTGAAGTCGAGAAGGTGCATCTTGATCCCCCCGCCGGTTACGACGTGAAGCTAAGCTTGGCCAAGGTAATTCCGCCCGTCGTGGTGCCGGCCGATACCGAATGGGTGAAGCACATCAAAATCGCGAGCAAGCTGCTGACGGCGTTCTGGGGACATCCGATGTACGTCGGCGCCACGGTGCTGCTGCCCAAAGGTTACGACACGCATCCCGACGTGAGTTATCCCGTAGTGTACGAGCAAGGCCACTTCAACCTGCGTCCGCCCTTCGGTTTCAGCACGGAAGAGCAGAAGCTCACCGCCGCCCAGGCGCAATTCCTGAAAGAGCACCACTACGAAGCCGGATACGAGTTCTATCAGAAATGGACGTCGGATGATTTCCCGCGCGTGATTGGCGTCACGTTCCAGCACCCGACGCCCTTCTTCGACGATTCCTATGCCGTCAACTCGGCCAACGACGGCCCGTACGGCGATGCGCTGATGACCGAGTTGATCCCGTATCTCGAAACCCACTTCCGCATCATTCGCCAGCCTTACGCGAGGGTGTTGACCGGCGGCTCAACCGGAGGTTGGGAATCGCTGGCGCTCCAAGTCTTCCACCCCGATTTCTTCGGCGGCACCTGGACGTTCTTTCCCGACCCGATTGACTTCCGCCACTACGGCATGGTGGACGTCTATAAGGACGACAACGCCTTCACCGAGCCCGGCCATCAGTGGACGGCGCCCACGCGCTACCTGATGCGCCAGGCCGACGGCCAGCCCGAGGTCAGCATCCGCGAATTCAGCCGCATGGAAGACGTGCTGGGCAGCCACGGCCGCTCCGGCCAGCAACTTGAAGCCTGGGAGGCGGTGTACGGGCCCGCGGGCGACGATGGCTATCCGAAGCCGGTATGGGACAAGGCGACGGGCAAGGTCGACCACGACGTCGCGCTTTACATGCGCGACCACGGATACGACTTGCGCTACAACCTCGAGACGAACTGGCCGAAGCTTGGGCCCAAGCTCGTGGGCAAGCTGCACCTCTTCGTCGGCGATATGGACAACTATTATCTGAATCTCGCGGTGTACGATCTCGAAGACTTTCTCAAGAACACGAAAGACCCTTACTACTCGGGCTCGTTCGAGTACGGCCGGCCGATGAAGGGTCACGGGTGGACGCCGCTCACGCAGTCAGAGCTGATCCGGGAGATGGCGGAGCACGTCACGGACGATGCGCCGGCAGGCGAGAGTCCGGCGAAGTGGAAATACAATTAGCGCGCCGCCAGCCAGTTGACGCGGTAGAGCATCCAGTAGACGACAACGCCGGTGACGGAGACATAAAACCATATGGGCAGGGTCCACCGGGCGATGCGCTTGTGAAGGGCAAAGCGGCGGCGTAGCGCGCGGTAGAGCGTGACGAGCACGAGCGGCACGATGACAGCGGCGAGCGTGGTGTGCGAGCCGAGCAGGGCGAAATAGAAAGCGCGAGCGGTGCCGTGGCCGGGGAAGTGGGTCACGCCATGGTGGGCGTGATACCAGAGGTAGCAGATGAGAAAGAGCGTCGAAGTGCCGAACGCCGACAACATGCAGGTCTTATGCGCGGTGGCGTTACGGCGGCGGATGAAAACGTATCCCAGCACGAGCAGAACCGCGCTTGCGGCGTTCAGCGTGGCGTCAAGAGCAGGAAAGTCAGCGAGGGGCACAGGCGATCGTCCGCTTCCTGGCGCCGGCCCGCTAGGCCCCTGGCGACGGGTCGCCGGAGCCGGGGCCCTTCTTCTGGCGCGATTTCAACAACGCCTGGAGGTCACCCGCGCGGTATGCCAAGTAAATGTTGAACAAGAAGAAGACGCCAATGGTAAGCGCAATGAGGGCGAGGGCGATGCCGTCCATGTAGGCGATCTGGCCGCTGGCCACGATCCAAGCGACACTCGCGAGCGCGAACAGTCCCACGATAAGGCTGATAGCGAGTTCTAAGAGGCTTTCAGACATTAGTCAGTTATCAGTTTCCAGTAGTCAGTTATCAGTTATTGATAATTCTAAATATATTCATATCACGATATTCCTAAGCATCAAAACTCCGGTCCTGAAATCCTAACTTCTGCCCTTATCCAACATCATCAGACCGAAAACGAGGGGAAGGTAGACGATGGATGCGAGCAAGACCCGCCGCGCCAGAACCTTCGAGCGTGACGCTGCCAGGCGCGCGCCATAGTAAGCGAATCCGAGACCGAGCGCCAGCGCGCCGAAAAAGTACACCGCCCCGGCCTGGCCGAGCCACGCCGGGATGAGGCTGACGGGCACGAGCGCGAGCGAGCACAACACGACCTGCCACGCCATGGAGCGCCCTCGGGCGTCGCCCCGAGGCAGCATGAGATACCCGGCGCGCGAGTAGTCCTCGCGGTACATCCAGGCGATGGAGAGGAAGTGCGGGAACTGCCAGAGAAAAACGATGGCGTAGAGCACCCAAGCTTCCCCGCTCAGGCTACCGCGCGCCGCCGCCCAACCAATCAGTGGCGGCATGGCACCCGGGAACGCGCCAATGAACATGCACCAAGCCGTCCTGCGCTTGAGCGGCGTGTAGAGCAGCAAGTACGTCAAGAGCGTAAGCAGCGCCAGGGCACTGGAGAGCAGATTCACCGCCAGAGCCAGATAAAGCCCGCCGGCCGCCGAGAGCAGGACGCCAAACCACAGCGCGCGAGCGGGCACGAGACGCCCCGCCGGCAACGGCCGGGTGACGGTGCGCCGCATACGGGCGTCGAAGCTGCGCTCCCAGAACTGATTCAGCGTGGCCGTGCCGCTCGCCACCAGGAACGTCCCGGCCAGCGTGTTCAGCAGGGTCGCAACGTGAATCGGGCCGCGCACACCGAGGTCGTAACCAACGAGCGTGGTGACGACGACCAGAAAGTTGACCTCCGGCTTCGTCAGAGTCCAGTAGTCGTTCAGCCTGGAGCGCCAGTCGCGGATTGGAGTTTTATCTGACATCAAACTGCTAAGGAGTTCAAAACCAGCTTCCGCGCGCCACCGCCGCAAGTGTCACCCGGCGGTCATTCTGACTTCCTGCCCCTGACTCCTGACCTCCGAAGTCCTGGGATGGCCTTTGACCAGCCGAAAGGCTTGCAAAGTGACCACCAAGCTCGTGACCAGCACCAGCGCACCGATAGCGACGTGCGTGGTGGTCACGTCCACCAGCGGCGGCAAAGGTTGCGGAGCATTCACGGCCGCCACGCGCAGAATGTAGGAAGCAATCCCCAGGAACAACTGCACCACCAGCAGGGCGCCGAGGAGAAGAGTGGGCCGCTTCAGGCGCGGCTCTTGCGAATAGGCGCCCAGGACGCGGGCCAGCAGCCACAGCACACCGACGGTGACCAGGCCGGCGCCGATAATGTGAGGAATGATGCCAATACCTTTATGGCGGAATGCAGCTCCCAGCATGAGTTGCAGGAAAATTGCCGCCGTGGTTGCGGTGGAGATCTGCCGCAACGACGGCGCCGAGCGATCCTCAAGGGCTGCCTCGTCCCAACGCCAGTCGGAGCCGGTGAACAACGCCAGGCTCACCACAATGCAGAAGAAAGCCTGCCCCAGGCAGGCGTGGCTCACGGAGATCGCGACCGGCAACTCGAAGAGCACGGTGATGCCGCCAAGCACGGCCTGCGCCATGATGGCAAGCACGGCGACGGCGCCGAGCCGCCGCACCCAGCGCCGGGGCTCGCTGCGCCAGAGCCACAGAGCCAGCAGCACGGTAAGCGCGCTGACGGTTCCCGCAATGATGCGGTGCGTGAGCTCAAACCGGCCGCCCGGTCCCATGGCCGACGGCCAGTGAAGGGGCAGCGGCCAGGAAGGAATCGAAAGCGCCGCGTCATTGGAAGTCACGAGCGCGCCGGCGATAATCAGCACGAAGGTGGCGCAGGCCACCAGAATGGCGTAGCGATGCAACCAGCGGCGTTGGGCGGTCATTTCCATGTGTTCTCGGTCGAGGCGGCCAACTCGGCGTCTTCGACCGGCTCGCGAAACTCGAAATTCGACACTCGAAAATCGGCCGCCGATAAGATTCCGTCTTCGAGGCTGGCCGGCTCCGGGGAATCGAAGGCGCGAGACGATCCGTCGCTGACTGCGAACTCGTCGAACGATTCCTCGTCAAAGCGGTTGCGTCGGTGCAGAATGAGAACGAAGATCGTGATGAAGATCAAGGCCGGAGGAAACGTGAGAATCAGAATGCCGCTGCGCAAGGCTTGGATGGCCCCCGCGGAAGCGGCGGCGGCGGTGTTGTAGCACATGGCGCAGCCCTGTGCGAACGCCGGGGTGGAGGCGGTGAGCGTCAGAATCACGGCGGCGAGCGAAGCGGCCCGGCGGCGCCGCCGCGATTTCAAATTCCAGATTTCAGATTTGAAAGAACTCCAGATTTCAGATTTCAGACGCGACATTTGTTTTCGAAACTCGAAACTCGAAGGTCGAAACTCAGAATCGGTGACCCCGCCTTTCGACCCTTGACCTCTGCGGCCTGACCTGCGCATTTTATACCCTCTTCTGCCTGCTGTTTTCTGCTTCCTGCCTTCTGCTTTACTTCGTCCCCATCAGGTACAGCCGGATGCTGTCGGGGAAGGCCACGAACATCATGCCGATGACGAAAACCAGCGCCGGCATCAGAGTCAGCACCAGGCTGCGTTTTTCATAACGAAGGTGCATGAACCAGGAGATGATGAGCGACGCCTTGATGATGGAGAGCGTCATCAGCAGGCCCAACATGACCTTCAACTCCAGGTGCTGATAGGCGAGGATCACTTCCATGGCCGTCAGCGCCAGCAGCCATACCCAGACGATCATGAACGGGCGCTTGGGCTCGGCGTGTTCTGCGGTTTCGTGCATCGTTGTGTTCGCCTCCAATCTCAGCCTTGCAGATCGGACCTGCTTGTGAGGCCCGCAGTGTTTTCTCTTCCGCAACAAAAAGCCGCAGACCCACAAAACGGGTCTGCGCTACCCAACGCCTCAAGCAAATTTCGCCGACATCAAATAGACCAGCGGGAAAATAAACATCCACACCAGGTCGACAAAATGCCAGTACAAACCGCTCACTTCGACGTCTTCGGCCGAATACTTGCCGCGGCGCGTGCCCCAGGCGATGACGCACAGGTAAATCACACCAATGGTGACGTGAGTCATGTGCAGGCCGGTGAGCGTGAAGAACGACGCGCCGAACATCGGCGTGCCCCAGGGGTTGTGGAAAAGCGAAACGTGCTCGTTGACGATCAGGTTCAGCCACTCGCGGATGTGCAGCACGTCAAAGGTGACGCCGCCGAGCGCCGTGGCGAGCACCCAACCCACCACTCCGCCGCGATTGCCCATCTTGGCAGCGCGCACGGCCATGACCATGGTGATGCTGCTTGAGAGCAGGACGGCGGTCATGACGGTGGCGTTGGCGATGGAAGGGCCTTCGAAAGGCCGCGGCCAGTCGAGGCTGCCGACGCGCAGGAAGCTGTAGGCGATGAGCAGCGCCGAGAAGGTGATGGCATCGGACACGATGAACAGCCACATGCCGAGCTTCTTCGAGCCGACGGCATAAGGAGAGCCGCCTCCAGACCAGAGGTCTTCACCGGGAACGTGAACCGCCTCGTGAGTCGCCATGCTTATAACCTCGCCGTGAGCAGAATAAGCAGATAAATCCAGAGTCCGTCCATAAAGTGCCAGTAGAGTGCCGTCAAGTCCAGAGCCAGAGTAGCGCGGGGCTGGCCAGATCGGCGGTCCCTGCCAGGGTAAACTCCGACCGCCGCTACAGCGATTTTCGGGGCGCGAAACACAACGTACGCCAGCGCACAGATCCCACCCAGTAAGTGAATTCCGTGCGCCGCGGTCAGCAGGTAAAAGAACGAGCTTGACGGGTTGGTGGCCAGGTACACGCCGCGCGCCGCCAGCTCCCGCCAGGCCAGCAATTGACCGGCGATGAAGGCCAGTCCCAGGATGAGTGTGACGTACAACCAGCGCGCGAACCAATTTGCCGAATCGGTTCCCGAAAGGGCAGCGCGGCTCGTCTTCAGCGACCGGCGAGCCAGTTCAAAAGTCAGGCTGCTGGCGAGCAAAATCAGCGTATTGAGGTAAAGGATGCGAGGCAGCGCCGTGCGGACCCAGTCGTTCGACATCCCTTTGCGGACCACCAGGGCGCTGGTGAACGCGGCAAAGAGCATGACGATGGCGGCGAGCGCCATCCACATGCCGGTCTGGTAAGCGCGGGCGGGAGTTCGCCAAACGTGATCGCCCGAACCCTCGGCGCCGCCGAAGCCGTTGCCGCCGTTGCGGCCAGGGACAAGAGGGCCGGATCCACGGTGTGTTTTCGGTTTGGGAGGAGCTATGGTTGTCGCCATCGTTCTAACCTGATTCCGGTGCCGGAGGTCTAAAAAACCCCGAACCCAGGCTCCCACAAATCACTTAACTTGCTTAACATCAAAGAGATAAGTGACTTTTCGCTTTACAAACTTTATTTAACTTCCTTCATTTCAATCGCTTAAGCCAGTTTACATTTCGGTTGTTCCGGTTCGTTCCCGCCAAATTCTCACTGCTTTCCTTTGTTTTCAATAAGTTATTTAGCTTCGTTCCTAAACAACTTGAGTGTGCAAGAGCGAGGCCTCATCCCGCGCCCAAACGTCACGTGGCCGGCACGGTCTCATGCGAATCCTGCATGATGTAGTCTTTCGCGGCTCCGGGCACGCCGAACTCGTACGGACCATGATAGACCACCGGATGCTTGCCGGCAAAATTATCGAACGGCGGCGGCGAGGGAATGGTCCATTCGAGCGACGTGGCCTCCCAGGGGTTCTCCGTCGCCTTCTGGCCCTTGAACATGCTCCAGAACAGGTTGAACAGGAAAATCAGTTGCGCGCCGGCGGTGATGAACGCCGCAATGGACATGAACTCATGCAACGGAATCAGCGGCTTCAGGAAATCGTCCACAAAGGTGGAGTAGCGCCGCACGTTGCCGGTGACGCCCAGAAAGTGCATGGGCATGAAGATGCAATAGACGCCGACGAAGGTGATCCAGAAATGGATCTTGCCCAAAGTCTCGTTCATCATGCGGCCAAACATCTTGGGAAACCAGAAGAAAGTTCCCGCGAACATGCCGAAGATGGCGGCGACACCCATGACCAGATGGAAATGTCCGACCACAAAGTAGGTGGCGTGCAAATAGACGTCCACGGCCGGCTGGGCGAGAAAGAGACCACTTAATCCGCCGGAAACGAAGAGCGAGACGAAACCGATGGCAAACAGCATAGCCGTGGTGAACCGAATCTTGCCGCCCCAAAGGGTCCCCAGCCAGTTGAAGGTCTTGATGGCGGAAGGGACGCCGATGGCCATGGTCATCACCGAGAAGGCAAAGCCGGAGTAGGGGCTCATGCCGCTCACAAACATGTGATGGCCCCACACCATGAAGCCGAGGAAGCCGATGGCCATCATGGCGCCCACCATCGCCTTGTAACCGAAAATCGGCTTGCGCGAAAAGGTGGAGAGCACGTGCGAGGTGATGCCCATGCCGGGCAGGATGGCGATGTAAACCTCGGGGTGGCCGAAGAACCAGAAGAGGTGCTGCCAGAGGAGCGGCGCGCCGCCGCTATGGTTCGAGAGCACGCGGTCACTCACAATCAGGCCGGCCGGGACAAAGAAGCTGGTGCCGCCGACGCGATCAAGCATCAGGAGGACTGCGGCGGCGAAGAGCACCGCGAACGACAGCAGCGCCAGGATCGCGGTGATGAACCAGGCCCAGACGCACAACGGCAGCCGCGACATCTTCATGCCGCGAGTGCGAAGGTCCAGCGTGGTGGCGATGAAGTTGAGAGCGCCCATCAGCGAGCCGACGCAGAACAAGGCGATGGAGATAATCCACAGATTCTGGCCCATGCCCTCGCCGGGGCCAGCGATGGAGCCGATGGCGGTGAGCGGCGCGTAGGCGGTCCAGCCGGAAAGCGGCGGGCCGTCCGGGACAAAGAAGGCGGCCATCAGAACCACGAAGCCGAGAAACGTGGTCCAGAAGGAAAGCATGTTCAGGCGGGGGAAGGCCATATCTTCTGCGCCGATCTGGATGGGCAGGACGTAGTTGCCGAAGCCCGCCTGCGGCGCGGTGGTGAGCACGAAGAACACCATCAGCGTGCCGTGCATGGTCATGAGCGACAGGTAGTACTCCGGCGTCATGACGCCGCCCGGAGCGCCGGCCGGCGACAGCGCCGAGAGCCACGGGATGTGGACGTCGGGCCAGACCAGGTGCAGGCGCATCAGCACCGAAAGGATGATCCCCACTACGACCGAGGCCAGGGCCAGGAAGTAGTACTGCTTCCCGATCACCTTGTGGTCGAGGCTGAAGATGTATTTGCTGATGAAGTTCGTCGGCGCGTGGTGCGCGTGGGCCACCTCGGCGTGCATTTCGGCCATTACCAACCTCCTGTCAGATCGGGCCGCTCAATCACCCAATGACTCAATTACTTCACTGCGATGCTGCCTGCTGCTGTAGCCACTTTTCAAAGTCCGCCTCGGTCATCACCTGTAGGAATGCACGCATTTTATAATGCCCCAGCCCGCAAAGCTGGGTGCAGACGATTTCGTAGCGGCCATTCTGGTGTTTCAGAGCCTCGTCGGTGGCGGTGAAGTGAATGGGAATCTCGAGGCCGGGCAGCATGTCCTGCTGGACGCGAAGCTCGCGGACGTAAAACGAATGTCCCACGTCCTTCGAGCGCAACAGCAGCTCGACAGGGCGATTTACCGGAATCCCCAGTGTGGCGGTGACGATATCGTCCTTCGAATCGGGGTCGTGGTCGCGGTCGAGGCCGAAAAAGTTGCCGGTCGCATCGTCCACCTTATCCACGTGCAGGGGACCGAACTTGCCGTCGGGTCCCGCATAGCGGAAATAGTAAGCAAACTGCTGCCCCTGAACTTCGATCTGCAAAGCCCCGGGCGCGGCGCCGGTAAAGTGCATGTTGGCCCAGATGCGGTAGCCCATCAGGTTCAAGCCGATGAACAGAATGGCTGCGGCGGTGGTCCAGGTGGCTTCGAGCCGGTTGTTGCCGTGGGAATAGGTCACCTTGCGCTTGTCGCCGCGGTCGCGGTACTTCCAGACGAACAGGGCGAGCCCAAGCTGAGCGAGCACGAAGATCACGCCGCAAAAGACGAGCGTGAGGATGAACTGACGATCAATGCCCGCCCCGTGGGTGGAGATGTCGACGGGGAGCCACCAGACGTGGGCCGCGAAGATGTACACGGAGGCCGCCGTGATCAGAGTGATGACGAGAGCTATGGCTAACCCCATATTTCGCTCCTGCAAAGTTCCTGGGTAGGGGCAGGCCTTGGCCTGCCCAAGAAAAGGCGCAGGTCGCCGCGGCGACCGCTCCTAAGACTTAAACGTGAAATCCAGCGACGCGGTGCCCTTCGGTGACACGGTCACTTTTTGGTCCTGCGTCTGCCCGCTCGGCCCGCCGATCGCCGTCCAGGCCTCGATGGTGTAATCGCCCGGAGGCAGCCCCTTCAGCGTGTACGTGCCGTCGGCGCCCGTAACGAAATAGAAGGGATTGTTCACCACGCCGATGTAGGACCGCATCCAAGGATGCTGGTTGCACTTCACCGGAATCATGACCTCGGGGCGCGCGAAGACCTTGTCAAGGGGCGCGGCGCCGGGAGGCTGCGACTCGTTCCACTCGCGGTTGTCCTTGGGCAGAGGGTGGATGTTGTGCGTGGTGGCATCGCTCGAAACAATGTGCAGCGTTTGGCCCGCCATGAGACCCACGACGTGCGGCTTGTACATGCAGCCGTTCTGGTCGAGCGTCACGGCGTCGGTTGGCGTGGCGAACGTGTATTTCTCCGCGCCTTCCTTGACGTAGACGAAAACGTTGGGCAGCGTGCCGTCATCGTTCACTTCGCCGTCCTCGACGTGCACGGGCTCGCTGTGCTTACTGACGCACACCGGGTCCTGATCCATGTGAATCACCGCCAGCTTCGGCTTCGTGCCCTGGAACATGATCTTGCCCGTGACCTCGCCGACCGTGGACTGGTCGATGGGAGTCGCCGCCGCAGCAGGCATGGAACTCGACTCCTCCGAGGACGTTTCCGTCGATTCCTTCTTGCTGCAACCCGCCAGGAAGAGCGCCGCAACCAGGATGGTCATTGCAATCAATCTCGTTTTGTTCATTTTGAAAACCTTTCCATTGAGTTTGAATTTCTCCTCACGCCGCCCTCCAGGCCAGCGTGAAATTCTAACGCCCGGCACTCCTCCGCATCCCTGAAAGGGAGGCCTGCGAAGCGGGTTCCCGCCTCAGCCCGGACGTGCTCTTGGCCGGAACCGCGCTCATTCCGGCGCCGGTCATCTGAATCAGTTTTTGTTGCTCCGACGGCGTCAGCTCAAAGAGATAGCGCATCACAAGACTCGCCTGATCCCCTTCGTAGCCTTTGAAGATCGGCGGCGTGGGCCCGTTGAAAACCCAGTGGCCATCGGACTGCTTGAACAGGCCGGAAGGCATCGCGGTACCAGGGTCAATCAGCGCCGGGTCAAGAATCCAGTGGGTCACCCAATCGGGTTTCAAACGGTCTTGCGCCAGCAGGAAATTGGGCGCCGAAGCGTACTGATCGTGCGCGGGCAATCCGACGGCGTGACACTTCAAGCACGGCGCTCCTTTGCTGGTGAAGAGCGCCCGCGCCATCGCGATCTCCTCGGTCGAAAGCGGTTCCAGCTTTTGTGGAATATAAGGCAGCGGCTGCGCCGAGAGCGCCTGGAAAAAACGCACCAGCTTCCGCACTTCGATGGGCGAAAAATAGAATGTCGGCATGCGGACCTTGAGGTAACTGCGCACTCCGTCGCGATCCGTATCGTTGTCGCTCAAGGCGGGATTCGCCAGGAACCTTGCCAGCCAGTCGGGATTGACGCGCGCCCCTTCGGTAACCAGGCGCGGCGGCAACTGGCCCTTCCCGTCGGGCGTCTGGTACTGCGGGAGCGTCATCAAGACGGACGACTGGTCGAGAGTGAACTGGTGGCAGCCCATGCAGTTGTATTTCTTCACCACCCACCAGCCGTCCTGAATATCCTTCTGCTGCCCGGCGGGCAGGTGAAAGTACTTCGACGGATACCGGGGACTCACACTGCCCATCAGGAACGTGGTGAGCTCGGCAATCTGTTGCTGCGACTCCAGCGGCAGGTCCTTCGGCGTCCACTTCTTCGTGATATCGCCGTTCTGAGGTTCGAAGAAATCGGGCATCTTTAGTTCTTCGCCCTCGGCCTTCAACATGCCATCATCATACATTTCCGGCCGGGTCAGCTTGTGCTCAAAGAAGCCCTTGGGGGTCCACCAGCCATCGTCCTTGGCCTGGCGGATATACAGCGCGAAGTCCATCTGCTCGAGCGGCTTGCTGCCCTCGGCGGTCAGCTCGGTGCCGATCCGCGTCTCGTCTTCAAGACCCGCAATCTCGTGACAGCCGGCGCAGCCATAGCGCTGCACGATTTCCCTGCCCTGGGCTTTGAGCTTGGGGTCGTTCAGGTAGGGCGCGGCAGGGTAGCTGGAGGGATCCTTTTCCTTGAGCGTCATCAGGTAGCTGGCGATGTCGCGCGACTCTTCCCACGAGAGCCGCAGGTTGGGCATCGGCGTCATTTGCTCCACCACCAGCTCGGCGCCGTCGTTCGGGCACTTGGAGTGGTCGAGGTCGAAGACGTAAGGAAGGTTGTGCTTGGCGTAATCCGCCGCGGTGAGGTCGCGCTTCTCGACCGGACAATAGGGAGCCGAGCGCTCGCGCGGATTGTGGATCCAGCGCACCAGATAGTCGTAGTTCTCCTTCTCGCCCACGCGGCTGAGGTTGGCGCCGAACCATCCACCCACCGCGTTCGCCCCTTCCCCGACCGCGTGACAGGCCATGCAGCCGCGCGACTCGAAGCTCACTTTGCCCTTCGCCGGGTCGCCCGGCGCCTGGCTCGGAGCCTTCACGTCCAGGCCGCTCTGCCAGATGAAGGCAGCCACCGCCGGCAACTCATCTTCGTCGAGCCGGAAGCGCGGCATGCGCGTGGTGGGACGGAAAGCGTGAGGATTCTTCAGCCACACCGGAATCCATTCCGGACGCAGCTTGGCGCGAACCTCCTTCAAGTCCGGCCCAACTTTTTTGCGGTCCATCTGCAAAAACTTCACGCGACGATTGATCTGGTCGGTCTCCAGATCAATCTTGGTTACCGCCAGGCGCAGATCCTCAGCCTGGGCATAATCTTTGCGCGCCGTAGCGTTATCCGGCGCGCGGTCGCCCGCCGCGTTCGCCTTGGCGGCGTCGGTCAAATCCTGAGCCCGCTGCTTGGCGTTCTGATCGAGCGTTTGGGCGGCCGCGGTCAAGTCCTCCGGCGCCGTGTCGTATTTCTGAAAGCGATGGCAGCCCACACAGCCGCGCCACTGGAAAAGATCTTTGCCGGCCGAGAGCACCGGGGCGTGGTCCACAATCATGTCACTGGCGTGGCATTGTTGGCAGCCGGCTTCCATGTAGGCGCCCGGCGAGACACCCTTCAGTCCGGACCCGTGGTAGAGTGGCGCGAGCCAGTGCTCGTACTCGCCGTGCGCCTGCTTCACGCTGTCGAGCTGCATGCCGTTGCCGTTGTGGCAGGGAGTGCAGCCGAATTTGTCCGGATCGTGAATCTTGAGCAGGTCGGGGTCGGGGTGACTCACAAAAGCGCGTTCACCGCCCATGTCTTTGGCCGTAATGGTCAACGGCTCGCGAATGCCGAGGTGGCAGGACTCGCAGCGGTCAATGATGCCGGCGTCGGGAAGGTTGATTTGCTTAATGGCGATATCCATGGACCGGGTCTTCTCAATGAGTCCCTGGATTTGCGTCGCCGTCAAGCCGTCCATGTGCTCCTTAAAATAAGATTGGAGTTTGGCTCTTAACTCCGATACCGGGCGCAGAACGTCGCCTTTGCGGACCAGCAGCTCGCCCTTCTCCGCTTGCAGCGCCTTGAAATCGTCCTCCAGATGCTCGTAGTCAACGCTCTCGGCGTTCACTCTTCCGTCGCTGAGGGAGACGGCTTGATACTTGAAAGGCCCCTTCTCAAACTCCGTCAGGTCCGATTGCCAGGATTTCTTCGAGCTTCCGGAATTGTGCTCGATGCGCCACACCATGTCGGTGACGTGGGCGTGGGCGTCCGTGTATTTGAGCGTGATCACCGCCAGCCGCTGGTCGACCAGCGCCGCCTGCTCGTCCAGTTGCCGGAGCTGCGGCTCCACCGACTTCTGGAGCGCGTCCGCCTGCGCCTGCAGGGCCTGGTATCCGGGGGAAGTCTTGATCGCCTTTTCGGCGGCCTCCTGCTTCGGTTTCTGCTTCTCCAAAAAGGCGCTGTATTTGACGGCGAACTCCTGCTCGTACGCCTTCCAGGGGCGCAGGCCATAGAACTCGTCGTAAAGCGCCCAACCGAGCGAAGCTACCATCAGCAGGGCGCTGATGAGCAGAAGCAATGAGAGCGATTGGTTTGTGATCGGATCCCGGTCCGAAGTATCAGGAGACATAGTGATAGAGCTCTCAGCGGTCAGCAGAAGAGACGTGAACCGCCCCGGCTGAAACTCACGCCCGATCGCTGCCTAGACGTTGAACCACGGAGTAATCCAAACATACTTGATGTTGAAAAGCAGCCGGATAAGAATCTTGATCGGCAGCGCCACCATCGAGATCAGAAAGAACTGCATCGTGGCGTATTGGATCAAGCTCATGCGTTCGTATATCTTCCGATTCAGTCCCTTCCGCGTGATCAGCTTGTGCAGCGCGAGGCCCATCACCAGGAAGTACAGCGCCACGACAACAAAGCCGAAAATCGACTTCCCGGTCATCGAAGTAATATGGAAAAGGTCGGGCAAGTCCCGATTCACCGCATAAGGCTGGTAAGTGGGGTCCCATGTCTTGCCGAGCGGAAAGAGCACCCACCCGGGACCGCGCAGGAAGGTGCCGATAAACACCATCAAAATCCACAAAACAATGAACCCGAAGCCAAAGGTGACAATCGCCCACTTGCGCTGCTTCAACGTGTAGTAACCCGACCCCAGCGGATTGGCGTCAATGTACGGAATCACCATGAGCCCCACAATGATGAGCGTGGGGAACACCACGCCCGCCAGCCAGGGGTCGAAATAAACCAGCATCTCCTGCAAGCCGAGGAAGTACCACGGCGCCTTGGCGGGATTCATGGTTAGGTTGGGATTGGACAGCTCCTCCAGCGGCGCGTTCAGCGTGATCGACCAGACGGTGAGAATCACCGTGACGATCAGCGCCGCCAGAAACTCGATGCGCATCAGGTACGGCCAGGTGTGGACCTCTTTCAGCCAGCCCGGCTTCCACGGCTGAGTCTTGCGGTGGTGCGTCTTGGCCAGTTGCGGGTCGGCTTCCAGTTGCGCGATCAGGCGGTCGTTGGCCCGGGCCTGGCGAAGGGCCAGCCAGGAATAGAACGGGACGAAGACGGCGATGGCGGCGATCGGAATATTATCCGGGGTCGAAATGATGTCCCAGAGTTGCTTCCAGTCCATGGAAACCCCAAAACGGTCAAAAGTTGAAAGTCGAGAGTTGAAAGTCGAAAGTCAAGGATTGAACTTTCGACCTTGGACTTTCGACTGTCTTCAAAACTTCCGTTCCGGCTTGATCTCCGATTCGAGCTGCACCGGCGCCGGCCCCGAAATCCCGCCGTCTTTCCTCACCCGCCAGAAGTGCACCACCAACAGAATCAGCAGAATCGTTGGGATGGCGATGCAGTGCCAGATATAAGCCCGCAGCAGCGCATTGGCATCCACGATGGAGCCGCCCAGTAATGCGAAGTGGATATCGTTGTACGCGTTCATTCCCAGTTGAGGTCCCAAGGGTCCCTCAGCGCCGAGACCCGGGGTAGCCCGCGCCATGTTCGTGCCCACCGTGACCGCCCAAAACCCAAGCTGGTCGTCGGGCAGAAGGTAGCCGGTAAAAGAAAGCAGCAGCGTGAACACCAGCAGCACAACCCCCACGCACCAGTTGAACTCGCGCGGTTTCTTGTAAGACCCGGTAAGGAACACGCGGAACATGTGCAGCCACACGGTAATCACCATCAGGTGTGCGGCCCAGCGATGCATGTTGCGCAGCAACTTCCCAAAGGGAACGTCGCTCATCAGGTAGATGATGTCCCGGTAGGCCTGGACCTTGGTGGGATGGTAGTAGAACATCAAAAGAATGCCGGTGAACGTGAGGACGATGAAAAGGTAGAAGCTGATTCCGCCCATGCCCCAGGTGTAGCTGTAGCGGACCGAGTCGCGATTCACTTTAGCGGGATGCAGGTGAAAGAAGACGTTGGTGAGGACGCCGAGAGCGCGGCTCCGCTCGCTCTCGTCGTGCTTCACCCGGAACATCGACTTGTAAAGCTGGGTCTTCTCCGGTTTCTTGAGGTTCTGGAGATCTTCTTTGGCTTTCTCGCGCAGGACTTTGGCTTCTTCGCGCAGGTCCTGCACGAGTACTCCAAGACCCTTACCCTTCTCGGGCCTCTCCGAGCCGTTCCCCGAAGAACCGTCAGCGCCGTTTCCGTGCTCCGCCATCAAGCCCTCCCCTGGCCGCGGCTTTCGACTCTCAACTTTCAACTTTTAATCGTGTAAACAAATCTCCCTACACCGGAATAAAAGCGCCGGGATCGTTAAATTGGTCTCGGCCGCCCTTGGAGCGATCCCACATGTAAAGACGGCTGGTATCGGTCACGATCCGCCCCGTCGGGTCCAGTTCCACGTGCGCCCGATCCATGGGACGCGGCGCCGGCCCTTCGAAATTGATGCCCTCGGGTGTGTAACCGCTGCCGTGGCACGGACACTTAAACTTGTTCTCGGCCGGCTTCCAGTCCGGAGTACACCCGAGATGCGTGCAGCGCGCAAAAATCACAAACAGCCGGTCCGGTTCTTTCACCACCCAAATGCGGTCGGATTGCTTGAATCGTTCGTCGACGCCGAGGGAGAAGTCCGTGGGATAACCGATGGTATGAACGGTGCTGGGTTCGAACAAGGCTCGCGGAAAAAAGAAGCGCAGAAACATCAAAAAGTTTGCGGCGAGATAGGCCCACACCGCCGTCCAGATCAGCCGCCGCCGCATCTTGTTGGGCTGGGTCTTCTCCTCTTCATGCTTCGCCGCGACCGTCCGCGTGGGACGCGGCGGCGCGGCCGGTTTTGCCGGTGTCGGCACGGCATCCGCAACCGGCGGATTCACCGCGATGTTCGGCTCATCCATTTCATACCCTCAAGTCACTTGCTGCAGTTGATCGCTGGGACCGTTGGAGCTTCCTGAGGCCGTTCCGGCGTCCCCTCTTAAGCGCGTCACTATATGAAGATGCTCGTCCGCTGTCAAGAGTGATCTGCAAGTTCACAACGATTTATTTTAGCGCGGCCGCAAGGCGTTGTCATCACGCGATCAAGCAACAGGCTTGGGAAGGAAATCCGCCGGCGCTGCCGCATGCCACCCGACCTATCGTGGCGTCCAGCGGGGATGCGGAGTGAAGAGGCCGTCGACGATACCAATCCGGTACGCAATGAGGCATCCGAAAACGAGACTGATGACGCCCGAAGCTGCGGCCAGGACGCCATTCAGCCGAGTAAAGCGCCTGCCGGTGTATGCAGCGGGCACGGCGATGGCGGCGGTGATGAGCATCATGCCGGCGATGGTGCCGGCGCCGAACACCAGCAGGTAAGCGATGGCCCAGGCTGGGTTATGAATCGTGGTCAGCACCAGGAGCGCCACCGCCGCGGAGCCGGCGAGGCCGTGGACGATGCCGACCACGAGCGGCCGCAGCATCTGGTAAAGACCGATGCGGCCGAACACGCTGTCGAGCCAGGCTTGCGGCGTGGCGCTTTCCGCATGGCCGTGCGGAGCGGGCTCGTGCCCGTGCGCGTGGCTGTGAACGTAGTCCCCGTGAGCGTGCGCATGGGTGTGGCGCCTAGCAGCGTGAACGTGAGGCGGAGTCCAACGGTCGGTCGCCCACTGCATGACGCCGGTCAAGTTGAGCGCTCCGAGCAGGATCAGCATGAGACCGACGGCGAGCTCCAGGGTGAGGCCGAGCCGCGGCGGGATCACCACCTTAAACAGAATGATGGCGGCGCCTACCAGCAGAATCGTCAACGTGTGACCGATGCCCCAGAAGACGCCGATCGACGCCGCCGTGCGCACCGACCGCTGCCGCGCCACGATCGTCGTGACCGCGATGACGTGGTCCGGGTCGGTCGCGTGCCTCATCCCCAGCACGAAGCCGAGCAGCGTAATGGCAAATAAGGTGGCCATTCAGGCCCGGGCTGGCATCTTGCTGGCGCCGGCGTTGCTGGTGGCGAAAGCGGTCAGGATGTCGCCGCCGGCGGAGTCAATCACCTTGGCGTTCCTGCCCGTCAGTGTGATGCTGGCCTTGTTGGTCACCAGGCTCGTGCCGCTCGCGCCGAACTGCCGGTCGTGCCTCCGAGGGTCAGGGAGGCAATGGTGGCGTTGATGTCCAGACTCACGAGGTCCGTGCCGCCGGAATCGATCGTGACGTTGTAGACGCTTCCCCCGCTGTTATTCGGGGCGCCGTTCGGCGTCCAAGCCGTGGACGTGCTCCAGTTGCCGGTGCCGCCGTTCCAGGCGGAGTTGATTGTCCCGGCCCGCAGGCTCAAGGTGGCGCCCGCCAGCGCCGCCATCATTATCCCAACCGCCCCGTACACCGCTCCACGGATTCCCATGCTTTTCCCCCTAGTGTGAAAGTCTCTTGTTGAACTACCCCTGGGGTCCCGTAGTTTAGGCAAAGGCACGCTGGGATGTCAAGTCCCTGAGGAGTAATGAGCCGTGCTGGCAAAACGGCGTGCGAGCAGGTCCGGGGCGGAGCTTGGGTGTCGGGGACAGAGTCGGTGGCAAAGCTTGCAGGTCTTTTGTACTAGGCTACACTGATATAAATGTCAAGATATACGAAGGCTAGATGTGCCTTTTCAGGGCTGGAAAATGAGAAAAGTGAGACGAATGAGACACTTTTCCTTAGGGCTTACGTTTCAGTGACTTACCCTGAGGAAAAACTCGCTCGAACGCCGGAAAGGCCAAAAGTGTGGAGTTCTTCCACACTTTTCGAGGCCCTCAGATTCGGCCCCCCCGCTCCGCCGGCCTGCCCTCAGGATACGATCCCTACCAGCACCTTCGCGCCCGTCGGCGCGGACGAACCGCCGGCCGGCTCGATGGTCACCGCAAAGGCTTTGGCGGTGACCCCAGCCGGTAGCGCGGGCAGCACCACCTCGCCATTACCGCGCGGGTCGGCGGAAAAGACGCCAGCGTCAATCGGACTGCCCGCCGAAGGCACCAGCCACAGTTCATAAGCCTTGTTCGAAGGCAGAGCCGGCAAGTTGGCGGCGTAGAACACCAAGCCCTTTGCCGGATTGTAGAACGCCTTGCCTTGCGGCACGGGACGCGCCGCGCCTGAGACCAGCGTCACTTTGAGCGTGTCCGGCGCGGTGAGCACCTCGAGCACCGCTCGGGCGCGCGACGCTTCTGCCGCTTGCTGGTTGCGCAGGGCCTCGATTCGCTGCTCGGTTTTCTCGAGCTCGCTGAGGCGCTTGGACCATCGGTGGTACTGCACGGACAGCACCGCGATGGCAATGATCAGGGCAGCCGTGGCCACCGCCAGAACGGCGTTCGTCCGCCGCCAGAACGGGCTCGCGGCGTCCAGGGATCGAAGCTTCCGGCGCTCGGCCCGCTCCTCGCTTTGGACGCGTTGCAACAGCCGGTCCCGCGCTGCCGACGGCGGCGTTTCGAGAGGCGCGGCCAGCGCCAGCGCCGCCATGCGACCGCGAGCCTGCTCAAGCCTCGGAGCGCACTCCGCGCAGTGCGTCAGATGCAACTCGAGCGCGTCGCGCTCCTCGAGGTCGAGCGTGCCGAGCACGTAGAGGTCGAAGTCCTCGTCGAATTGTGGATGCTCTTTCACTGCTTTGCTTTCACCGTCACTCAACCCTTCCTGTCAACACCCGCTTCACCGTCTGCAACGCCGTTCGCAGCCGCGTTTTCACCGTGCCCAGCGGGTCACCTGTGCGCTGGGCGATCTCCGTATGCGTCAAGCCCTCGAAGTACGCCATCTCCATGGCCTCGCGCTGCGGCGGCGGCAGCTCAACGAAAGCCCTCCTCGCCCTGGCCATTAATTCTTCCCTCGCCATCGCGCTCTCCAGGTTCAGCGGACTGGCAATCTCGCCGCCCGCCACGTCTTCATCCGGGATTGCGGGGCGGCGCCGCAAGCGGTCAATGGAACGGTTGCGCGCCGTGACCAGCAGCCACCCCGCCAGGCTGCCGCGGCCGGCGTCGAAGTTCCCCGCCGTTCGCCAGAGCTGGTAAAAGATGTCCTGCAGAACTTCTTCTGCCGCCCCCGTATCCCTCAAGATGCGGTTCGAGACCGAATACACCACCGGAGCATAGCGGTCATACAATAGGCCGAGGGCCGCCTCATCACCGCTCATGATGCGGCGGATCAGGGCCTGGTCAGCCATCTGAGCTTCCGGCTCTCTGCGTGCTGCCGCCACGTCGCCCTTCTCCTTGGATACGATGCTACACCTTAAACGGATTCTGACGTTTTGACAATACGCGTGAGATACCCTGGTTCTGGCGGTCGAGTTGACGGAGAAGCCGGAGGCAGGCTTCGGACGAGATCCCGACTTTGTCGGGAGATCAGGCTCGCGGACGGTTCGTTCTTGCGGCTATTTCTGGCCGGCTGCAACCAACTGCCGCACGCGAGCGAACCAATTCATCACCACAGTCGGCAGTGCGGGCGCCTCTGACTTGCCGCCTGCCGCCTCCAGCATCGCAAAATTGCCGTCCGGCGCGACGTCATAGGAACCGTACGGATCGCGGCGTTGGAAGTTTCCGCTGAAGAGAACCGTTGGAATACCGGGTTGAAACGAATTCCCCTGAACGCTATAGGAAACCGAAACGATCGCCAACGGGTTGCCCTGAGTGAAGAACAACTCGTGACCCGTCTTCGACCATTCCGGGAACGTACCATTGGCAATTGAGATCTGCCTTTTTCCTCCGGGCCCAGGATACGGAACAACGTAAACCTGGGGCGGCCCGGACTCGGTGGATTGGTAAGCCAGCCAATGGCCGTCCGGAGAAAAACGCGGAGTAGTGAAGCTTCCCGTCGAGTCTTGGCCAAGCAAGGGCTTGGGCTCTCCGGGCGTGCCGTCGGGATTGACGGGTAGAGTCCAAATTTCGCAACACGTGCCCGACTTGGCGCGAAGTCGGAAAAAAGCCAGGGTCTTTCCGTCCGGCGACCACGAGCCCGGAAGCTGCGGCAACGCGCTCGCTTGGGTCAGTTGCTGCAGCCCCCCTGTTCCATCTGCGGGGATCCAACTGATATTACGTCCACCGGCCGCAGGGTTAGCTTCGTAGCAGGCGACCCGCTTCCCATCCGGTGTCCACACCGGATTGAGGCAATCGGCGGGCGGGAACGTCAACGGTGTCATCGTCTCCCGTGCCAAGTCATAGATCCATGTGTTGCCGCCGCCCACCTGCAAAGCCAGTTGTTTGCCGTCGGGCGAGAATTGCGGCGCGTAGTAATCGCCTGGCTGCTTGACAAGCGGGGTCGCCGCGCCCTTGCGGTCCACCAGCGCCACCGTCGCCTGCGCGGCCAGGGTCTGTCCAGTGAGGTAAACGGCTGTCCCGGTGCGTGAAGAACTGAATTGCGCGCCGCCGTTCCCCAAATCCGCCTGAATATTTTGGATGACCGGCATGGCCGTTCCGGTGACCTTCAGATGTTCCGCGTCGAAGGCAATCGCGAACAGCGTACCGCCTGAGACATAGACCAGATATCCGGAAGACAGGTAGCGGCCGAAGTAAGCATTGTCGAGAAGAACCTTTGCTTGCCCCGAAGACAGGGAAGCGGCTTCAACGTAGGCGTGTGCAAAGTCATCGTTGTTTGCCGAGGCGGTAAAGAGCACGGCCTTGCCGCCCGGAAGAACCTCCGGCCAGCGTTGGGTGATCTCTTTTCTGCCCGCGTCGAGTTGAGTGAGAGGTTGTGGCGTGCCTCCCGTTGCGGAAACCCGGACCAGCGGAGCAGTTAGAGCTGGTGTGAGAACGATCGTGCCGTCTTCACTCCAGGACGCGCCGCGGTCGCCGTTCGCGCTGCAGATCTCAACCGGCGCGCCGCCGAAAACGGATATCCTTTCGATTTTGCCGTTTGCATAAAAACCGATCCATTGGCCGTCGGGTGAAAAGAAAGGCGACAGCCCTTCCGCGCCTTCGAGCGGGACCGCTTCTGGTTTATCCAGCTCGCGCAGGTAGATTTGATTTTTCCCCTGAGCGGTTCGCGCCACATAGGCGATTCGTGAACCATCGGGAGAAATAACAACGGCAGGGCCCGCGACGGTATCCAATTGCCGCGTCGAGGGAATATCAAGGCTGAGCTCTGCCGGTGGCGATGGAGAAGAGCGTGTCGCGCGCCAGTAAGCGTAAACCGCCACGAGCAGCGCGACGCTGGTTAAACCCACGAGGGCCCAGGGTAGGGCGCGCTGTAGCGGCGATCTATGCTCGCCGGCTGTAGCGCCGACCTTCAGGTCGGCACCTGCCGGGCTAAAGCCCGGCGCTACGTCCGCGCTTGTCAGGGTTTCTTCGATGGCGATGCGCGCCTCGCCGATGGCCTGGAGCCGCTGCTTGGGGTCCTTCTGCAGGCAGCGGCGAACGAGTTTCTGAATCACCGACGGAGTGGCGGGCGCGAGCCGGCCCCAATCCGGCTCTTTCATGATGACGGCGGCGAGGACGTCAGAAATGGTTTCGCCTTCGAACGCCTGCTGTCCGGCGAGCAGTTCGTAGAGCACGCAACCGAAAGCCCAGATGTCGGCGCGGCGATCCACACTTTTCCCCTTCGCCTGCTCCGGAGCCATGTAGGCGGCGGTGCCCAGAATAACGCCCGCTTGCGTGGCCGCAAGGCTCAACGTCGGGCTGAGGGTCGGTGAGTTCGCCAAGTTCGCGCCGGAATCTTGCGGATCGAGCGCCTTCGCCAGACCGAAGTCGAGGACCTTCACCGCGCCTTCGGGCGTGATCTTGATGTTGGCGGGCTTCAAGTCACGATGAATAATGCCGCGCTCGTGCGCCGCTTCCAGCGCCTCGGTGATTTGCCGGGCGATAGGCAGGGCTTCACCTAACGGTAGGGGAGCACCCTTGCGGTGCTCCCGCTCCTGCGCGGGAGGGCCGTGAAGGCCCTCCCCTACGGAGTCGCGACGGGCGGGTGTTGCAAGCCGTTCCGCCAGCGTCTCGCCTTCCACCAACTCCATCACCAGCGCGCGCACCCCGCCCGATTCTTCCAGGCCGTAGATGGCGGCGATGTTAGGATGATTGAGCGACGCCAGCACCTGCGCCTCGCGCTCGAAACGAGCCATGCGCTCGGCGTCATTGGCAAAGGCGGCCGGCAGAACCTTCAGCGCCACGTCGCGCCCCAGCTTGGTGTCGCGCGCGCGATACACCTCTCCCATCCCGCCCGCGCCGAGCGGCGCGGCGACCTCATACGGCCCAAGCTTTGTGCCGGCTGTTAACATGAGTGACGGATACCGAGTTTACATCGAGCGAGGGCCAAAGGGTTCAGTTTTTCGCGTGATGGCTCGACGGCCCGGCTTGGTAAACCCGAAGCGCCCTTTCCGGCTCGACGTACAGCGCCGCCGGTACGCGCCGAAACCACCGCGACAATTCGGTCATTCGATTCCCGCTCCCCGCTTTTCGAGATCCCCTCGGGTGGCCCTCCCGCTTGGCCAGAAGCGTCGGTTCTCTACTTGCCGTGCCTGCCGCGGCCGCTCAGGAAACAACCCCCACCAAGCGGATTCTGGCGTTTTGACAATACGGGTGGTGAATCGGACCGAACGGTTCCGGCGCCGTTGTTGACAGCCCTGAAAACAACCGGCTAGCATTCGGATTCGCCGCCGGTCTTCAGTTGCGGCCACAGCGAGAGGAGTCCGTTGAGCGACGCCGTGTGGGACGCAGACGGGGAGAAGGCGCTCATCCAGCGCATCCGGGATGGCGAGCCGGAACTGTTCTACGAACTCGTCCGGCCGCATGAGCGCAGCGTGTACCTCGCTGCCTTGGCCATCCTGCGCAACGAGTCCGACGCCGAAGAAATCGCCCAGGAGGCCGTTTTCAAGGCGTTCACCCACCTCGATGGATTCCGCGCCGAGTCGCGTTTCGGCACCTGGCTCATTCAAATTACGATCAACGAAGCGCGAATGCGCCGCCGCAAGGATCATAGCGACATCATGATGCCGCTCGAGACGCGGCCCGGCCCGGCAGGCGAGGAAACCGACTACACTCCGGTCGACTTCGCCGACTGGCGCGAGATCCCTTCCGAGACGCTGGAGCGCCGGGAGTTGCGGGAAGCGCTGGCCAGGGCACTCGCATCCCTTCCTGACATCTACCGGGAGGTGTTTATCCTGCGCGACGTGCGTAACCTCGCGACCGCCGAAACATCAGAACTCCTGGGCATCAGCGAAGGCGCCGTCAAGACCCGACTGCTGCGGGCGCGGCTCCAGATGCGGGAGGCCCTGGCACCGGGCTTGGGCGGAAATTGGAGCAGCCCGGCGCCCTTTGGCAAAGGAAAGAAACCGTGGTCCTGAGTTGCGAGCAAGTACGGCGGGAACTCTCCGGCTACGTCGACGGGCTCGATGGCGGCCTTGATGCGGCTCGTCGCGCTGCGCTTGAGTCTCATGTCGCCGGATGCCCGCGCTGCGCCGCGCTGCTGGCTGGGATGCGCAACGTTGTCCAACTGGCACGGGATGAGCGCGCCTTCCCACTTCCGGCCGGATTCAGCGAACGATTGCGCGGCCGCCTCGCCGCCCGCATCCAGCCAGCGCCCGATAAGGTCCAGGCTATCTCCGGTCCGCGCGCCGAACCGTCGCGCTCCGGCAACCCCCTTGTTACCTCGCTGGTCTGGGCCACGGCGGCAGCCACGCTCTTCGCCGCGCTCTCCCTGGTGCGAGCCCAGTACCCGGGCGCTTGGCGCCCAAAATCACGGCACAGCCAGCCCGCCTTTCGCATCCCGATCGCTCAGGTGGCCATCGACCCCGAGGGCAAGCTGTTCCACGTCCCTCAATGCCCCTACCTCACCCGCAAGGCGCAAATCGTGAGCTGCTCCAGCGCCGTGCGCGAAGGCTACACGCCGTGCGTCCGCTGCGAGGGGGGGCTGCTCAGGCGGAAACCACCCGAGGGGCAGGAAGAGGATAGCGCGAAACTTCCCAAGGGAAAGCTGGCGCAGGATCGGCTGGAAATCTCGGCGCTGCGCCGCGAATGAAAGAGAGTGAAGGGCTGAAGTGCGGGCTCCCGACGCTCTGGCGTGGGTACGAAACCTGCCAACTTTTTCGTGAAACTTTTTTGCTCTCTCGGAATCGCACAAAACGGGGACGGGTGTTCTGGGAAAGATGCGGCCCATTGCAATAATTGCTGGTGGCCCCCTCCGCCAGCACTCCCTCCCGGCCGCCTTTCCTGTGGAGTGACGGCTCGAAACCGCCAGTTCCGAAGGGCACCCTCCCTCTACCTCCGCACAATAGGTACCTGCCATCTCGTGCGTATCGTCCGGGGAAACCTTTCATCCCGCTTTACATCTACAGGACGGTAGGCGTTCAATGAGACCATGGACCGCGGGCATTGCTATTCTCTGCATGGGGTTTCTCTTCGGTCCCCGCGCCGAAGCCCAGAGCAATCATCTTCGCAATTCGACCTCGCCTTATCTGCAGCGCGCGAGCGTCCAGCCCGTTGATTGGTATCCCTGGAGTCCGGAAGCGTGGGCTCGGGCGCGCCAGCTTGACCGCCCCGTGCTCATTGACCTCGGCGCCGTCTGGTGCCCGTGGTGCGCGCAGATGGATCGGGAGAGTTATACGCAGGCCGAGACCGCCGCCTTCATTAACGCGCACTTCGTCGCCATAAAGATTGACTACGACGCCGACCCGAAACTCGCCGCCAGTCTGGAGCGCGCCCAGGCGTTCCTGAACCTGCCGTCCGGCTTGCCGGTCACGGCCTTTGCCACTCCGAGCGGCAAGCTCTACTTCGGAGGCAGCTATTTCCCCGCCCAGGCTTCCCATGCAAAGCCGGCCTTTTTCGATGCGATGAGGCAGGCGCTGGCGCTCTACCGGGACCACCGGGCGGACCAGGAACGTGAGGGATTTGATTTGAAACCGGGAGGACGATGATATGCGGAAACGATTGATCACTCTGGCGATGGCAACCGCGCTTGCCGTGCCCGCACTCGTCGGCGCCGCCGACAATCTGCGCCTCAACCCCAAACTGGACTATTCGAGCGACAGCCAGGACGGGCCGCTCATCACCGGCGACCACATGGACGAGGGTGCCGCGCGAGGGAAGCCGAACTACGTTTTCATGTTCGGCGAAGGCTGATTCAACTCCAAGCGGCAGGCTCGCCGCTCCGTCAGCCTCTACGAAAAGTATAAAGGCCGCGTCAACTTCGTGATCGTCGACCTCGACCGGAAACGCTCGCCTGCGCAGCAGGAGTTGGTGCGCGCCTACTACCAGGGATACAACCCGCACGTCGTCGTGCTCAACGCCGCCGGCAAGGCTGTCTACAACAATGCCGGCGAAGTGAGCGAATCCGACATCAGTGCGATTCTCGACCGCATGCTGAAGGATAGCGGCCAGTAGCTCTGCCCCTCCCGGGCCAGTCCCACAGTGTGGAGAAACTCCACACTGTGGGGTTTCCTTGCTGCGGCAGTTGCGTTTTTCAAGGGGCAACTTGCTGAAAGGACAGGCCTAAAATAGAATGCCTCATTTGTCTCAGTTGTCTCACCTTGCGAGGCAAACTGGGCGCTGCAGGCGGTCATAATCATTGACAAATGGCATAGCGTAGCCTATTTAAATGGCCTACAACTGCCGGAGACTCCACGCTACGGTCAAGTGCCCGTCCTCTGGTCCGCGGACCTGACGCCCAATCCGGATCGCGCCGCCCAGGCCGGGCTGGCAGGGGCGGTTACTTATTACAATTCCCAAAATCAGGGCTGGTCTCCCAGTTCGCCGAAGAAGGGCGGCGGACGCGGCAGGTGATAAAGAAAAACCGATCCGATAGCACCAACCGGCGCAAGCAAATGTAGCGCGAACCTGTCTTGTTGATTCCATAACGGCGTCGGCTCCTTAGGGCCGGTAAACTTGGTTTGTTGTCCTGACCAAGGATAGCCGGGAAAGGAGCCGACGCCGTTATGGAATCAAGAACGGAGGTTCGCGCTACGCTTGCTGATGGAGTCAAGGGGCCAGAAATGGAAAACCGGACACTACCCATCCCTTATCAAGTGTTGACACCTGTCGAGCTCGCGTGCTACATTTTCAAATCTTTGAATCCAGCGTTGAAGTCGGCAGGGCAGGCAGACCACTAGACAATGAACGAGCTTCTCAGCCAGCTTGGGCAGCTTTTTGTCCAAACCATTCCGACGATAGTGTTTGTTTGCGTCCTGCTGGTGTTGCTGGAGCGGCTGTTTTTCCGTCCGCTGACGCGCGTCTTGAACGAGCGGCGGGAAGCGACCGCCGGCGCCCTCGCTCGCGCCCGGGAGCAGGCGGCCGCGACGGAGGCCAAGACGCGGGAATACGAGGCGGCGTTTCAGGCTGCCCGGCAGGCAGTCTACCGGCAGCGCGAGTCGGACCGCGCCGCGGCCCTCGGGCAGCGCGAGGCAGCGTTGAAACGCGCGCGCGAGCAGTCGGAATCTCTGTTGAAGCAGGCCGAGGCCGAACTGGCGGCGCAGGTTGACGCCACCCGGCGGGAGCTCGCGGCCGGTAGCCAAAGGCTCGCCGGCGAGATTGCCGAAGCCGTCCTTGGAAATCGTCCTGGATTCACCGGCAGTCTCGAAGGGAGCGTCAACTGACCCGCACGCTGCGCCGGACCATACTGCTTTTCTTTGCCGGCGCTTGCGTGCTGAGCGTGGCCGCCGCGGCTCGCTTGGACGCGGCAACGGTGCGGATCAATACCATGAGGGCCGTGAGGACCCCGGGGACGCCCAGCTTCCAGACTCCTATTTCCGGTTTCACTCGCGCCGGCGCCTTTCTAACTTCACCCGACGAACCCGGCGGTGAAGACAAGCACCAGCAGGTCTACGACTGGATCAACTTTGCGATTCTCGTCGGCGCCCTGGGCTATCTCTTGCGCAAGCCTGTCGCGGCGTTTTTCGGCGAACGGTCGGCTTCCATCCGGAAGGGCCTGGAGGAAGGCCGGCGCGCGCTCGAAGCATCGCGAGCGCAATTGAAGATCGTGGAAGCGAAGCTTGCGCATTTGGAGCAGGAGATCGCCTCGTTCAAGGCCTCGTCGGCGCAGGAGATGGCGCTGGAGCGCCAACGCCTCGAGCAGGCGACGGCGCGCGATGGTGAAAAGCTTCTCGCCTCCGCGCGCGCCCGCATCGAGACCGCGACGCGCGCCGCCAAGGTCGAACTACGGGCTTTCGCCGCGGGGCAGGCCGTTGAGTTGGCGGAGGGAAAGATTCGCCAGGGCCTGGACGACACTGGCCGCGAGCGCCTGGTCGCGCAGTTTGTGGAAGGGGTGCAACAGCAAGGATCCAGGCGTCAGGATTCAGGATCCAGGGCTTCCTGACTCCTGAATCCTGATTCCTGAATTCTGGCACTACGATGTCAATGGCCCTTGCCAACCGATACGCTCGCGCTCTGGCCGATGTCGCCGGGGAGACGCAGAATTACCGCCCGACGCTGGCCGAGCTTGACAGCTTCCTCGCGGTTTACCGGGAAAGCGCCGAGCTGCGCGAAGTGCTGGACTCTCCCGCCGTGCCGGAACTGAAGAAGCTCAGGGTGCTTGATGCGATTCTCCGGCGGCTGGGCGCAGGGTTGTCGGCTTCGAACTTTCTGCGCGTCCTGGTGCGAAATTACCGGATGAACCTGCTGCCGGAGATGCGCGAGGCGTTCCGGAAGGTTGCGGACGAGCGGCTCGGCGTTGTGCAGGTGCGGATTACATCCGCGACCGAGCTTTCAGAGCCTGAGCGGCAGGCGCTGCGCGCGCGGTTCACGGAACTGATCGAGAGCCAGGTCGAGATGGAGTTCAGTCTTGAGCAGGAACTGCTTGGCGGTATCCGGGCCCAGGTGGGCAGTACCGTGTACGACGGCTCGGTGCGCGGCGAACTGGACCGCATCCGGCAGCAATTGACGAGCCAGTGACAAAGACAGTCGAAGGTCGAGAGTCGAAGGTCGAAGCAGTTCACCCTTAACTTTCGACTTTGAACTTTCGACTCTCGACTCCGTGAACCTTCGACTTGTTTCGGGAGACTGCATGCCCCAAATCAGAGCAGACGAAATCACCCAAATCATCCGCGAGCAGATCGAGCACTTCGACCGCAGCGTGACTGTGGCCGAGGTGGGAACCGTCATCTCGGTCGGCGACGGCGTGGCGCGCATCCACGGCCTCGACAACGTCATGGCCGGCGAACTGCTCGAACTGCCGCACGAGGTGGCGGGCCTGGCGCTGAACCTGGAAGAAGACCAGGTGAGCGCGGTGCTGCTGGGCGACTACACGAAGATCGAGGAAGGCGACGTGGTCAAGCGCACGCGGCGCATCATGTCCGTGCCGGTGGGTGACGCCCTCATCGGGCGCGTGGTGGACGGCCTGGGACGCCCGATTGACGACAAGGGTCCCATTCTCGCGGAAGAGTACAACCCCGTTGAGCGGCTGGCGCCCGGCGTGGTGGACCGCATGCCGGTCCGCGAGCCGCTGCAAACCGGTCTCAAATCTATTGACGCCATGATTCCCATCGGCCGCGGCCAGCGCGAGCTCATCATCGGCGACCGCCAGACCGGCAAGACCGCCATCGCCATTGACGCCATCCTGAACCAGCGCGGCGGCGACGTGATTTGTATTTACGTCGCCATCGGCCAGAAGCGTTCCACCGTGGCGCAGGTGGTGAAGACGCTCGAAGAAAACGACGCCATGAAGTATAGCGTGGTGGTTTCGGCGAGTTCCTCCGACCCCGCCCCCATGCAGTACATCGCGCCTTACGCCGGCTGCGCCATCGGCGAATACTTCCGCGACCACGGCCGGCACGCGCTGTGCATCTATGACGATCTTTCGAAGCACGCCGTCTCCTATCGCGAGATTTCGCTGCTGCTGCGGCGCCCGCCGGGCCGCGAAGCCTATCCCGGCGACGTGTTCTATCTTCACTCCCGTCTGCTCGAACGCGCCGCCAAGCTCAATCAGGAATCGGGCGGCGGATCGCTCACCGCGCTGCCCATCATCGAGACTCAGGCCGGCGACGTTTCCGCCTACATCCCGACCAACGTCATCTCGATTACCGACGGGCAGATTTATCTCGAATCCGACCTCTTCAACAGCGGCATCCGCCCCGCCGTCAACGTCGGACTCTCGGTCTCGCGCGTGGGAGGCAACGCCCAGATCAAGGCCATGAAGCAAGTGGCCGGGACGCTACGCCTCGACCTCGCCCAGTACCGCGCCCTCGCCGCCTTCGCGCAATTCGGCAGCGACCTCGACAAGGCCACGCAGCAACAATTGAATCGCGGCCGGCGGCTCACCGAAATCCTGAAACAGAACCAGTACGAGCCCTTGCCGGTCGAGAAGCAGGTCATCATCATCTTTGCCGGAACCAACGGTTACCTCGACGAGCTCGAGCCGGAAGAGTGCCGCGCCTTCGAGCGTGGCCTCTACGACTTTCTCGATTCGTCATACCCCGCCGCGGCCAAGAAGCTGGCTGAGAAGAAGCAACTGGATGACGAGCTGCGCGGCGAAATCCGCGTGGTGCTGGATGAGTTCAAAGCGAAGTTCCAGATGGACCGGAAGGCAATCGCGAAGTAGGGGCGGGTTTCCAAACCCGCCCCATCCCGAGGGGTGGCGCATACATGCCGCTGTTTGGCATGTATGCGATTCAAGATTTCGCAGACATCACAGAACGATGTCTGCGCCACCCTCGACCTTCAACTTTTCGACCGCATCATGGCCAACATCCTCGATCTTCGGCGCCGCATCCGCTCGGTGAGGAACACCCAGCAGATTACCCGGGCGATGAAAATGGTCGCCGCGGCCCGCCTGCGCCGCGCGCAGGAGCGCGTGCTCAACTCCCGCCCTTACGCCCAGCAGATTTTCGACATGCTCCAGCGCGTGGCGGCGCGTGTCGAGGAACGCAAGCATCCGCTGCTGGCCGAGCGCCCGGTGGAGAGGATCCTGCTGGTGCTGGTCACCGCCGACCGCGGACTCTGCGGCGCCTTCAATTCCAACCTCATCCGCGCCGCGCAGGGCTACTTGAACGAGCACGGATTCGAGCACGTGTCGCTCCTCACTGTGGGCCGCAAGGGCCGCGACTACTTCCGCAAGCGCCCGGCTGTGACCATCGTCGGCGAGCGCGTGCAGCTCTTTGGCCACCTGGAATACGGGCAGGCGCGCGAGATCGCCCGGGAAATCGCCGCGCTTTACACCAGCGAGTCGGTGGACGCGGTCGATTTCATCTACAACGAGTTCAAGTCCATCATGACTCAGCGCCTGGTGGTGGAGCGCTACCTGCCGATTAAGCCGCCGGGGCCGGCGACTGCCGCGCCGGAGGGCGAAACGCTGATTGACTACATCTACGAGCAACCGCCGGAAGAAATTTTCGCGGCGCTGCTGCCGCGCTACCTCGAGAGCCAGGTCTACCGGGCGCTGGTTGAATCCGAAGCGGCGGAACTCGCGGCCAAGATGACCGCGATGGACACCGCCACCAACAACGCCGCCGACATGATTGACTCGCTGACGCTCTACATGAACCGCGTCCGCCAGGCGGCCATCACGAAAGAAATCATCGAGATTGTGGGCGGGGCCGCAGCGCAGGAGTAGCGAGTCAGTCGTCAGTTAGGCAGCCGCCTCATGAGTTCGCACCCAAGCGCGAAGGGGAGTGTCATTCTGAGCCGGTTCGCTCCTCTACGAACCGCCCTGAGCGGAGCGAAGGGGCTCATGGTAAACTCCGCGAAGAATCCCTGCATTTGTCTCGCAGACGTGAAAAGAAACTACCGGGATGCTTCGGTCGCCGCGGCGACCTCAGCATGACAGGCTCGGATTTCACCCATTACCGTGGTAATATGTGGACATGGCATTAGCTCGTTCAAAACTCACGGCGCAGGGACAAATCTCGGTACCCGCCGACGTACGCCGAAAGCTCGGTATTGGACCGGGATCGGTTCTGGAATGGAACGAAGAGGGCGAAAAGATCGTGGTGCGGCGAGCAGGCCGGTTCAGTTCGGAGGATATCCACCGGACGCTGTTTCCGCAGGGGCCTCCGAAACCTCGAACCCTGGCCGAACTGAAGCAGGGAATCCGCGAGCGGGTGCGGGAGCGCCATGCGCGCCGTCGATACTAACGTCCTCGTCAGGCTCATCACGCGCGACGATCTGCCGCAGGCGGCAGCCGCTGACGGGTGGGCGGAAGGCGGCGCTTGGGTCTCCACCCTGGCTCTGGCGGAGGCGACCTGGGTTCTCTCGTCCGTGTACGAACTCGGCCCCGCCGCGATCGGCGCCGCGGTTGAGATGCTTCTACATCACCGGACCTTGACCTTGCAGGACTCGGACGCCGTGGCGGCGGCGCTGGGGCGCTTTCGCGAGCGGCCGGCAGTTGGCTTTTCCGACTGCCTCCTGCTGGAACTCGCTCGCAAGGCCGGGCACTTGCCTCTCGGCACGTTCGACCGGGGTCTCGGCAAGCTTGACGGAGCGGAGAAACTGTAGCAGCACCAAGGCGGCGGAGCTCGCCGCCAAAATGACCGCCATGGACAATGCCGCCGACATGATTGACTCCCTGACGCTCTACATGAACCGCGTGCGCCAGGCGGCGATCACCAAGGAGATTATCGAGATTGTGGGCGGGGCAGCGGCGCAGGAGTAGCAAGTCAGGTCTCCGTTGTCGGTTCATTGGGTGGCGCAGACATGCCGCCGTTTGGCATGTCTGCGACCGGAGAGTTCGCAGACATCACAAAACGATGTTTGCGCCACTCAGACGAGACAGGGCCTTGATCTTATAATCCGGGAGCTCTCTTATGAAAATGACGGACCTGTTTGTGGCGCAACTCGAAGCCGAGGCCGGGCGGACACGCCGCGCGCTGGAGCGAGTGCCCGAGGGACGCGAGGACTGGAAGCCGCACGAGAAATCCATGGCGCTCGGCCGCCTTGCCACGCTGGTGGCCACCATGCCGTCCTGGCTGCCGATGATTATCAATCGCGACGACTTGGACCTGAATCCGCCCGGGGGGTCAAGCTACAGCCAGCGTCCCCTGCGCACGAGCGCGGAATTGGTGCAGGCGCTTGACGAGGCCGTGGCTCAGGCTCGCAGCGCGCTTTCGGCGACGAGCGATGAACATCTGCTGAAGCCCTGGAAGCTGCTGGTCGCGGGCAGCGTCGTGAGCGAAGATCCTCGTCACGTCGTGCTGCGCGACACGTTCGCCCACCTGGCGCATCATCGCGGCCAACTGACGGTCTATCTGCGCCTCAACAACGTGCCCGTGCCGGCGATCTACGGCCCCTCGGCCGACGATGCGCGGTTTGACTAGAGCCCGCGTGCGCGGGCGCAAGCCCTGGGGAAAAGCGTTATCATTAGGATTCAATCTCCTCTCCCTTTGGGAGAGGGGGCCCGGGGTGAGGGTAGTGCCGAGTTTGCGTGCTTCGGCCAATGTGCGCCCGAAGCGAAGGCCTCAACTCTTAGCTCTTTGACGGGAGGTAAAGCTCCCGTATAACTACATGAACGATGCCAAGCAGACGGGGAATGGGGCTTTTGCGAGACGAATCACCGATACCCCACTGGCAAAGATGCTGGAAGAGATCGCGACCGTCAAAATCACAAAACATGCAAAATGAACGAACGAAGCCGTCAACTTATTGAAAACAAAGCATCGACGTTTTTAGAAAGCAATGAAAGCCGTCAGGTTGTTGAAAATATGAGTTTTATTCGTTTGAAAGCCGTCAACTTATTGATAACATTGGCTCTGCCAATTCTGGCTGATGCACTTTAGGAGCATTCATGGTTACTGAAACCGCGCACGCTGGCCCCGCTGGTAAAGTGGTTGAGGTCATTGGACCCGTCGTCGTCGTGGCCTTCGAAGCCGGCCACCTGCCGCCCATCTATAACGCCGTCCGCATCGTCTCCGACGGCTTCGACTCGCCCACCCCAATCGACGTGATCGCCGAGGTCCAGCAGCACCTGGGCGAAGGCCGCGTCAAGTGCGTGGCCATGACCGCCACCGAAGGCATGGTGCGCGGCATGAAAGCCATTGACCAGGCGGGGCCGATTACCGTCCCGGTGGGCAAGGCGGTGCTCGGCCGGGTGATGAACGTGATCGGCGAGCCGGCGGACAAGCTCGGTCCGATTGTTTCCGACAAGCGCTCGCCCATTCACCGGCACGCCCCTGACCTCGAAGACCAGAACACTAGCCTGGAGATGTTCGAGACGGGCATCAAGGTGGTGGACCTGCTCGAGCCTTATCTCAAGGGCGGCAAGACGGGACTTTTCGGCGGCGCCGGCGTCGGTAAGACGGTGATCATCCAGGAGCTGATCAACAACGTGGCCATGAAGCACGGCGGCGTTTCCGTTTTCGCCGGTGTAGGCGAGCGCACCCGCGAGGGCAACGACCTGTGGCTCGAAATGACGGAGTCGGGCGTCATCACGCCCGGCGATCCTGAAAAGTCGAAAGCGGCTCTGATTTACGGCCAGATGACCGAGCCGCCCGGCGCGCGCCTGCGCGTCGGCCTCACCGGCCTCACCGTGGCCGAGTACTTTCGCGACGTCGAAGGCCGCGACGTGCTGATCTTCATCGACAACATCTTTCGCTTCACTCAGGCGGGCTCGGAGGTCTCGGCGCTGCTCGGCCGCATGCCTTCCGCTGTAGGCTACCAGCCTAACCTCTCGACTGAAATGGGCGAGCTGCAGGAGCGCATCACCTCGACGAAGAAAGGCTCGATTACCTCCGTCCAGGCGATCTACGTGCCCGCCGACGACTTGACCGACCCGGCGCCGGCGACAGCGTTCGCGCACCTCGACGCCACCACCGTCCTCTCGCGGCAGATCGTCGAGCTCGGCATTTACCCGGCCGTCGATCCGCTCGATTCCACCTCGCGCGTGCTCGACCCGCGCATCGTGGGCGAGGAGCACTACAACGTGGCGCGCTCCGTGAAGGCAGTGCTGCAGAAGTACAAAGACCTGCAGGACATCATCGCCATCCTCGGCATTGATGAGCTCTCGGACGAAGACAAGCTCACCGTGGCGCGGGCGCGCAAGATTCAGAAGTTCCTCTCGCAGCCCTTCTTCGTGGCCCAGCAGTTCACCGGGCTCGAAGGCAAGTACGTGAAGCTGGCCGACACCATCCGCAGCTTCAAGGAGCTCGTCGAGGGCAAGCATGACGACGTGCCCGAGCAGGCTTTCTACATGGTCGGCACCATCGAGGAAGCGCTGGAGAAGGCGCAGAAATTATGAGCGGTGAACTGCCAACCCGGATTCAACTCGAACTCGTAACCCCGGAGCGTCTCGTGGCGCGGGAATCGGTGGAGGCGCTTTCGATTCCCGGCAAGAGCGGATACCTCGGCGTTCTGCCCGGCCACGCGCCGCTGCTCTCTGAGCTGAAACCCGGCGAGCTGACATACACGGGAACGGGCGTCACGCGGCATGCCGCCGTGAGCGGCGGCTTTGTGGAAGTGCTTGGCGACCGTGTGACGGTTCTCGCCGACGCCTGCGAGCGCGCCGAGGAGATTGACGTGGCGCGGGCCGAACGCGCCCGCCAGAGCGCCGAGGAACAGGTGAAAGCGGCCAACGCGGGCGCGGCCAGTGGGGCGGGCGGCGCGGACGCCGCCCTCGCGCAGGCGGCGCTCGACCGCGCCCAGAACCGCCTGGCGGTTGCGAGCCGCGTCGAGAGCCTAGCTAAGTAGCCTAGCTACTGGAACCACCCATCCGTCCGAATTGGGCCGAATCCACGCGCTTCACGCCGGCATCGTACTCAGGTCCGCTCAACGGATCTTCTCGGCGACGGCCTCCGCCACTTCTTGAGTGCTGCTGCGGCCGCCCAGGTCAGGCGTCCGCACACGAGCCTCTCGCAAGGTCTCGCGAAGGGCGTTGTCAAGGGCAGCCGACGCCTCGGCGAGCTTGAGGTGTTCGAGCATCATGGCTGCCGAGAAGAACGAGGCGAGAGGATTCGCGATTCCTTTGCCCGCAATGTCCGGAGCCGATCCGTGTACCGGCTCGAACATGGACGGAAAGCGGCGAAGCGGGTCAAGGTTGGCGCTGGGCGCCAGACCGATGCTACCCGTCAGCGCGGCCGACAGGTCGCTCAGAATATCGCCGAAAAGATTGGAAGCCACCACCACGTCAAAGCTCTGTGGGCGTCGCAGGAAATGTATCGTGGCCGCGTCCACCAGCAGCGATTCGGTTGCGATTTGCGGGTATTCTGACTTCAACTGGTCGAAGACGCGATCCCAAAGCACCATGCCGAACGCCTGCGCGTTGGACTTGGTGATGGAAGTCACCCGCTTCTTTCCGTTGCGCCGCGCCGCCAATTCGAAAGCGTAGCGGATGACCCGCTCAACACCGTTTCGCGTAAAGACCGAAGACTGGACGGCAACTTCGCCGGCATCATGGTGGTGGACGAATCCACCCACCTGGGCGTATTCGCCCTCGGTGTTTTCGCGCACCACGACCATATCCACTTCGCCGGGCTCCACTCCTTTGAGCGGCGAGCTTACCCCGGCGTAGAGAATCGCCGGCCGCAGGTTGACGTATTGATCGAAGGCTCTCCGAATCGGCAGCAGCAAGCCGTCGAGCGTAATGTTGTCCTGAAGGCGGGGATGCCCGATGGCTCCCAGCAGAATCGCGTCGCAGGCGCGGAGGAGGTCGAGGCCGTCAACCGGCATCATGCGGCCGTGACGGAAGTAATAATCGGAGCCCCAGTCGTAGGTCCGGAATTCGAACTGAATGCCGAACCTTCTCCCGATCTCTTCGAGCACCATCACCGCCGCCGGCACCACCTCGCAGCCGATGCCGTCGCCGGGAATCACTGCAATAGTAAAGCTGCGCGCTCCGTTTTCAGACATCGAGTCTCCTTCGAAGGCCGGCCGGCGAGCGGCCGTGGCCGCGCTCGTCCTGCGCCGCTAGGCCGCGCAAAGAGCAGCCAGCGTCCGTACGTCGGACAGGTCTTCGAGCTTTCGAACCGCGTCAATGATCCCCTGAGTCTTGGCGGCAGGCCACTTGGCATAGGCGGCGTTGTCACGGAACTTCGCCTCCACGTCGTCGAAGCTCATCGGATTCGCTGGGCTTCCCTTGGCGAAGTCGGCGCGGCCCGAAATCGTGCGGCCATCGCGCAGATGGAGGTCGAGGATCGTGGTCATCTTGTTGTAGCCCGCCTTCTCCAGCTCCGGGCTCACGTAGAAGTGAACTTTCTTGACCATCGCTTGAACCTCGGGGCGGTTCACGGCCTGATTGGTGAAGTCGCCCAAAGTCGCTTTGCCGTAAAGCAGTGCCAACGCCATGCAGTATTCCATGCTGAATTTTCCCTGCAATCCAATCCTGGGCTGATGATACAGGAGCGCCGAGGGCATGTAGGGATTGGTGCCGACGTCGAGGCGCTCCACCTGCGCGGCCGTGATGTGATTCTGGCGGATGAGGCGCAGCAGCTCCGTCATGCCGGGGTGAGTGAGCGAGCCGGAGGGAAACGGCTTGATGGAGATTCCCGGCGACGCGAACGTCCAGGGATTACCGAGCTTGTGAAGAATCGCATCGAGATCATAGCCGCCACCGGCGGCGCGGAAAAAGCCGGCGGGCGCTTCCAGGATTTCATCCGTCGCCGTCCAGCCCAGGGCCGCAAGATCAGCGGCAAGGATGCCGCCTTCGGCAGCGCGGCCGGCGTGAAACGGCTTGGTCATGGTGCCGAAATTGACGCGCAGGCCGGCGGCTTCGCTGCCGGCAATGCCCAGCGCGCGCAGGGTGGGGTCGAGCTCCAACTTGCGCACCTTCGAGGCTGCCGCGGCCGCGCCGAACACACCGCAGGTGCCGGTGGAATGGAAGCCGTCTTCGTAGTGGCGCGGCGAAATAGCTTCGGCAATTTTGCATTCCACTTCTACGCCCAGATGATAGGCGACCGCCAGATCGCGTCCGGACGCCCCGGCCGCCTCGGCAGCGGCCAGCGCCGCGGGCAGCACCGGCGCGGTGGGATGAGTGAGCAGGCCGTAAACCCGGTCGGGGGCGGCCGCGAGCTGCGTATCGTCATAATCGTCAGCGTGGATCCCGATGCCGTTGGCATAAGCGGCGAAGCGCGCCGGAACCTTCCTGGCCGAACCGGCCACGGTGGCCTCGGCGCGACACAATCCCAGCGACTCAAGGTACTGGCGAGTCAGTTTGCCGCTGCCTGCCATCGAGCCTGCCAACGCCAGACCGAACCCGTCCAGGATGGACTTCTTTCCCAGCTCGATGACCTCCTCGGGGATCTCGGCATACGTGGTGTTCACGACGAATTCGGCGACGTAACGAGTCAAGCCTTTACCGTCCGGGCCATTGCCTTGCGGGCTCGCATGCTTCGTATCCTGACCGCCCGGCGACGCTGGCCATGCCGCCGCGCCGCAGGCCATCGCGCCGATACCCAACATGCTCATTTGGCCCATCTCCCGCCTTGTCATTGCCATCGTCTTACCTCCTCGACCTCGGCCGGTGTTCTGCTCGATGATTCTCTTGGCGTTCAGCGCGCTCGCCGGTCTCATGTATTCGCCGCTGCCAACCCTTCGTCGAGCTTCTTGCTGGCATCGACAAGAAACCACAGCAGGCCGGAACAGACGGTAACCAGCGCGGTGACGTCAAGGGCCACGTTCCATCCGAACCGCGTTGCGACGTAGGCCGTGACGATGGGCGAGAGCCATCCTCCTAGATTCCCGAAGGTGTTCATCAAGGCGGTAAGCGAAGCAACGTAATTTTCAGTAAGGTCGATGCAGGTGGCCCAGAAACTGGCGGCGGCGAACATATTCAAGCCTCCACCGGCGGCCAGCAGGGGCACAGCGACGTAGGGGCTTGGACTGTTGGCGCCGGCCCACATCAATGCGGCCGACAGGCCCATTCCGATCCAGACCGACATTTGGCGGCCTCGCCGCTTGCCGATTTTCGATGTGGCCAGGTCGGAGAACAACCCGCCCAGTGGAGCGAACAAGGCGATCGCAACATAGGGTGTTGCGTCCCACCAGCCTCCCTGGGTGAGCGAGAAGCCTCGAACCCGGACGAGGTAGATGAAGAACCAAGTGTGAAAAAAGTAGATCGGATACCCCTGGCAGAAGTAGCCGAGAATCAGTCCCCAGACCGAAGGGCTCGAAAGCATTTTGGACCACGGAGGCCGGTTGCGCCCCGGACCCGCCTCCTGTTTACCGCTCGACTGCGAAGAGCGAATCAGGTCGAGTTCGGCCCGATTCACGTGGCGGTGCTGCTCAGGCCTGCTGGTCACGAGTAAATGCCAGGCGATGGCGAAGACAACTCCGATGGCCCCGCAGAGGTAAAAGGACGACCGCCATCCGTAGCGCTGCATCACCCAGGCGATGAGCGGAGGCGTGAGCGCGCCGCCAAGGCCGATGCCGATGAGGTTCGAGCTGCTGCCGATGCCACGCCGCGCACTGGCGATCCAGTTGCCGACAATCTTGTTGGCGTTCGGCATGGCGGACGCCTCGCCCACCCCAACCGTGAAGCGAATCACGGCGAAAGACCAGGCAACGCCGAACCACACAGCCAGGGGCAGCTTCGGTGAAAGAGCGGTGGCCGCTGTCAGCACGGACCACGAGAGGATCGTGACCGTCAGCATGCCGCGCGGGCCATAGCGATCGCCCATCCAACCGCCCGGGATCTGGAAGAGCGCATAGCCCAGCAGGAAGGCGCTGAAGATCCATCCCATGGTGTCGTTGGTGAAGCCGAACTCAGTTTGAATGCTGCGGCCGGCGATGCTGAGGTTGAGCCGGTCCAGGTAGGTGAGCATCGAGAGCACCGTCAGCAGCGCCAGAATCCGCCAACGCACCCGGGTGGGGCGTTCACCGGACAAAGTCTGCGCTGATGCAGCCAGGCTCAAAAGGTTCTCCGGTTACTTGCGATAATCGTCGCGCACCACCTCACCGCCCTTCATCACAAACTTGACTCGCTCGAGTTCGGTGATGTCCGTGAGAGGGTCACCTGAGACCGCGATGATATCAGCAAACTTTCCCTTTTCGATGGACCCGATACGGTCCTGCCAGCCGATCATTCGCGCGTCCACAGACGTCGCCGCCTGGATAGCCTGCCAGGGCGTCATGCCGTCCTTCACCATGTACTCGAACTCCTTGGTCTGCGAGCCGTGAGGAAAGGGCCCGACTCCCGTTCCAAAGCCGATTTTCATGCCGTGCTGCACGGCCCGGCGGAAGCTTTCGTCGCGCATCTGGGCCAGGCTGTTCTTGCCGCCCGACTCCCGGCGGTCCCGGATCGTATACTCGGCCAGGTGGTAGTGATAAATGGTCGGCACCATGTAAATGCCCTTGGCCAGCATCTTCTGCAGCACGGCATCGGGCAGATCAACCGCGTGCTCCACGGTGTCCACGCCGGCATCAACGCAGTTGCTCAACCCCTCGCCTCCGAAAGCGTGGCAGGAGACTTTCACCCCTCGCTTGTGCGCCTCGTCTACGATAGCCTCGACCTCGTCCCGCGTAAGGGTTGGGGTGACCGTTAGGCGACCGTCCATGTCGAAGTCGTACTTGCCGGTGGCGCGCACCTTGATCCAGTCGGCCCCATAGCGGACCTGCTCCTGCACGGCGCGGCGGGCTTGCCAGGGTGAATCCACCGGCTCGTAGTCCGTAGGGAGGTTTGCCTCGGGGGAACCTTGCAGGGCTTCGAAGGCGGTAGAGATGGCGCGCGTGGAAACCTGCAGGCGAGGGCCCTGGAACAACCCCCGGTTGATGGCGTTGCGGACGTCCACGTCGGCGTACATGTTGCCGTGGTTGCCGAGGTCGCGCAGAGATGTGAAACCCGCGCGCAGGTCTTTCTCGGTGTTGGCCAGCGCCACCAACGTGCGGTATTCGCGCGTCGTGTTGACAAAATCCTCCGGCGGAGGGCCAATGCTTTCGAGGCTGTTATGTCCGGCAAGGAAGATGTGAGTGTGGGCGTCAATCAGGCCCGGCAACACCATGGCATGGCTGAGGTCGATGACCCGGGCCCCATCCGGAATATGAACACGATCCGCCGGGCCTACGTCGGCGATTCGCTCGCCGTCGATGAGAATGACCTGATCGGTCAGTACGTGGCCCGCAGGGTCAAGCATTCGTCCGGCGCGCACCGCCACCACGGGCACCGCTTGCGCCCACAAGAGGCTTGTGCCCACTCCGAAGAAGAATGCGGCCCGCAAGGCTTTCAAGATTCTCAAGAGATCCTCCATTCGATCAGCCCACGGCTCATCGCGCGCCTGCCCGGCTGTCTGCTGTGAGCCGGTTATGGTATCGCGAGGCTCGGGACGCGGGATTAAAACGCAATTAATTTTCGTTCATCTATCCGGTGTCATGCCAGGGCCCGCGTCTCGCGCCTCCTCCGGCGTTTGCCTCTCTGGGCGGTGCGGCTGCGAAGAGGAATACGTCGATTGCCTCTGTCTTAACAAAATTTAATCTTGTTTTTAGGTGTGACCGGGCAGTTGTACGCTACACTCACTCATACTTTGCGGTTGAAAGCTCCTGCGTTTGATAGTTAGTGTGCAGAGGGGCTGCTGAGTTGCATCCCATCCTCGATGATTCGGGCTGCGGAAGTTTTCCGGAGCCGGCCGAGGCTCGGAGTTGATATCACTAAGGAGGCCTAATGTTACGACTTCAGCCCGCGACGCGCTCACGAACTTGTCCCCCGGCCTTGCTCACGATCGGCGCGGTCATCTTTTGCCTCAGCGGGCCCTGCGCCCGAGCCCAGACGGCGGGACCGCAGACTTCGCAACTCTCGCCCCCGGTGCAGCTTGAGCGCCCGTCGGGTCCGGGAGGCGCAAGTGCTCCCATCACCATCACGCTGCAGGACGCGCTCGACCGCGCGCGGCAGAATGACGCGCAATACCTATTAGCCCTCACAGACGCGCGAAGCGCCCATGAGGACCGCATCCAGGCGCGCGCGGCGTTGCTGCCGTCGGTCGGCTTCACTACTCAAGAGCTCCTCACGAAAGGCGATGGCGTCCTGCCGTCGGGGCGATATGTCACCAACGACGGAGTCCACGTGTATCGCGCCTGGGGCGTCTTCCATCAGGATCTCTCCCCGAACTTTTTCATGCTCACGGGATACCGGCGGGCCTCGGCCGCCGAAGCCCTGGCCCAAGCCAAGTCGGAGATTGCCCAGCGCGGCCTCACCGTGACCGTCACCATGGACTACTACGCTCTGGCGGTGGCCCAGCGCAAGTACGCGACGGCGCAGCAGAGCCTGGACCAGGCGAAGCGGTTCCTCGAGATTACTCAGAAACTCGAGCACGGTGGCGAGGCTGCGCACAGCGATGTCATCAAGGCACAGCTTCAGTTTGAGCAGGCAGGACAGGCCTTCCAGCAAGCCGGACTGATGATGGAAGACGCCCGGCTGACGCTGGCCGTGCTGTTGTTTCCGGCTTTCAACGAGAACTTCTCGGTGGTGGACGATCTTGACCAGGCGCCCCCTCTCGTCCCTTTCGCGGACGCTCAGTCCATGGCCCAGACCGCGAACCCGGACCTTCGAGCCGCGCTCGCCGCCATGCGAGAAGCTAATCTGGACGTTTCGGCGGCGCGCGCCAGCTTCCTGCCTTCAGTGACCATCGATACGGATTACGGCATCGAAGCCAATGCTTTTGCCCTGGCGAGCCGGCCCAGTGTGGATCCGCGCGCCGGCCGGCTGCCGAACCTGGGCCATTTTGTCACCGCCAGCCTCGTCCTGCCGGTCTGGGACTGGGGAGCTTTGCGCAGCAAGCTGCAACAGGCGGAGCTGCGCCGCCAGCAGAGCCGGGTGGAACTGAGCCAGACGCAGCGGCAGTTGCTGAGCAATTTGTATTCACTTTACAACGATGCCAAGGTGGCCCAGGCGGCCGTCGACAGCCTGCGCCGCTCCACCAATCTTGCCGCCGAGAGCCTTCGCCTGAACACCCTACGTTATCAGGCGGGAGAGGCCACGGTGTTGGAGGTCGTGGACGCGCAGAATGTCTTAACGCAGGCACGCAACGCTTATGACGACGGCCAGGCGCGCTACCGACTGGCTCTGGCCAATCTTCAGACCTTGACAGGACGCTTCTGACCATGCGGAAACAAGCTGCGAGAAAGCGAAAAACCGTTGAGCCGAAGATGCCCGCCTTTGCGGGGCTCACCCGCGCGGGGATCTCAATCTGGGTCGCGGGAATTGTATGCCTGAGCGTCATGGAACTGAGCTGTTCGGGCCGGAATCCGGCGGACCAAGGGCCTGTGGTCACGGTGCAGGTGGCTTCCGCCGAGCGAACCCAGATCGAGCAGCAGGTGGTGACCGATGCGGTGGTCTATCCCCTTCACCAATCCGCTATCGTGCCGAAGATTAGCGCGCCGGTGAGCAAGTTTTACGTGAACCGCGGCAGCCACGTGCGCGCCGGCGAGTTGCTGGCGGAACTGGAGCATCAGGATCTTACCGCGGCGGTGACCGAGAACAAGGGTGCCTACGAGCAGGCGGAAGCGACCTATCAAACTGCGATTAGGGCGGGCTTGCCCGAAGCGATGCAAAAGGCCCAGCTTGACCTCAAAGCCGCCAAGCAGTCCCTCGACGCTCAGCAGAAGGTCTTCGACAGCCGCCAGGTGCTGTACCAGCAAGGCGCCATTCCGCGCAAGGACCTTGAAGACGCCACGGTGATGTTGACTCAGGCCCGCAACCAGTATGAAATCGCGCAAAAGCACTTCGACTCGCTCAAGAGCTTCGGAAACCGGGAGGATCTCAAGGCAGCGCAGGGAGCGTTGGCAATCGCCCAGGGCAAGTATCAGTCGGCCCAGGCCCAACTGAGTTATGCCGAAATCCGAAGCCCCATCGACGGCGTGGTCACGGATCGCCCGCTCTATCCCGGCGAGATGGCCTCTGCCGGATCGCCGCTGGTCACGGTGATGGACCTTTCCCACATCGTGGCTCGGGCTCACATCACCCGGCAGCAGGCGGCGTTGCTGAAGGTGGGTGACGCGGCCACTCTGACGGAACCGGGCGCCGCTGACGAAATTCCGGGCAAGATCACCGTCGTGAGTCCGGCGCTCGACCCCAACAGCACCACGGTCGAGGTCTGGGTGGAAGCGGCGAACCCGGGCGAACGGTTGAAACCCGGATCGAGCGTCCGCGCCACGGTGGTCGCCGGGACGGTTCCGGAGGCTATCGTCATACCGGCCAGCGCCCTGCTCACCGCCTCCGACGGCACAACCTCGGTGATCGTGGCCGGCCCCGATAATAAGCCGCAACAGAAGACGGTGAAGGCTGGCATCCGGCAGGGTGGCGACGTCCAGATCACCGAGGGGCTCCAGGTAGGGGAACGAGTGGTGACCACGGGAGCTTACGGGCTCTCTCAGGAAGACCCTGATGTTTTGGCGAAGACCAAGCTGGAAATCCAGAAGCCGAAGAGCTCCGACGAGAGCTCCGGGAAGGATTGAGACAAGAACTGGAGAGGCTTGCTTTGGAACTGCGGAACGGCGAAGTGAGGCCGAAATCGTCCTACTGGTTTGCCCGCCACTCGAAATCCGTCATCTTCCTGATTCTCACCCTGGCGGCGGTGGGCGGCTACCTCGCCTTTACCATCCCGATTGCGGTGTTTCCGTCCACCAATTTCCCGCGCGTCATCATTGGCGTTGACAACGGCGTGATGCCGATCAACCAGATGCTGGTCTCCATCACCCGCCCCCTCGAGGAAGCTGTCAACAGCGTGCAGGGCCTGGAAGACGTCCAGTCCATCACCAGCCGGGGGTCGGCGGAAATTGATCTCTATTTCAACTGGAACGTGGACATGTTTCAGACCCTGCAGCGCGTCGATACCGCAGTGTCTCGCGTTCAGAGCGAGCTTCCGCCCACGGCCAAGATTGAGAGTCACCGTCTGAACTTCTCCAGTTTCCCCATCATCGGCTACAGCCTCACCTCCGACCGGGTCTCGCAGCGAGACCTTTGGCAAACGGCTACTTACGATATCAAGCCACGCCTCAATCGCCTCAACGGCGTGGCCACGGTGCTCGTGCAAGGGGGCGAGGAACCGGAGTTTCAAATTACTCCGGATCCCTCCGAGCTTCTGCGCGCCCGCGTCACCGTGCCCGATATCCTCTCTGCGGTTCAACGCACCAACCTGATCGATTCACCCGGCCTGCTCCCGCACAATCACCAGCTCTTTCTGGGCCTCGTTGACGCCCAGGCGCAAACTCCCGAGCAGATTGGTGACATCGTGGTCAAGGTCACGAATGGCGGAGCGCCGGTTCGGGTGCGGGATATCGGGACGGTCTCGCCGTCGGTGATGCCCGTGTACACCATTGTTACCGCCAACGGCCAACCCGCCGTGTTGCTCAGCATCAACCGCCAGCCCCTTTCCAACACCGTCGCCGTCGCCAACGAGGTCCATGCGGAAATCGAGCAGATTCGCCAATCGCTGCCTTCGAGCGTCCGCATTAGTCCCTATTACGATCAATCCACCATCGTCGAGGAGTCCATTCGCAGCGTGCGCGACGCCATCCTGATCGGGCTGATTCTCGCCTCCATCATCCTCGTGGTCTTTTTGCGCGACTGGGGCACGTCGGTGGTGGCGGGGCTCGTCATCCCCGTCACCGTGCTCATCACTTTTGCGGCGCTCAAGATGCTCGGCGAGAGTTTCAATCTCATGACGCTCGGCGGGCTGGCGGCCGCCGTCGGGCTCGTGATTGACGACGCGATTGTCGTGGTCGAAAATATCGTTCTGCATCGTGAGGCGGGTGAGAATCGCCTCGAGGCCATCCGCATCGCCTTGGCCGAGCTCACGCTTCCGCTGGTGGGTTCCACCGTCACTCCCGTTGTCGTCTTTCTGCCCCTCATCACCATCACCGGCGTCACCGGCACGTTCTTCCGCGCCCTCGCCGTCACCATGAGCGTCTCCTTGTTTACGTCGCTCGGCCTGGCCCTCATTTGGACTCCGAATCTGAGCCTTCACTTCCTGAAGAAAACCAACGCCAAACCGGAACCCACGCCACAGCCGGCTGCGGTCGCGGACGACGATCCTCCTGGGAACGGAATTAATGAGAAAGAAGAGCTCCGCCGCCTGATGGCCGCCGAAGAGGCGTCCATGAAGGGATTCTTCGGCAGGGTCATCCGCTTTTACGAAGTGCAGCTCAAGCGCGCCCTCGACCGCCCGGTCTGGCTGGCGGTCTTCAGCGCCATTCTGATTGTGGTCTCGTACATCTGTTACCGCTCCCTGGGCACGGATTTGCTTCCCGCGATGGACGAAGGCGGCTTCGTGTTGGACTACGTTACCCCGCCCGGCAGCTCACTCGAGGAAACCGACCGCGAGGTCTCGCACCTCGAGCAAATCGTTCGTTCTACTCCAGAAGTCGCCAGCACCTCGCGCCGGACGGGCCTGCAACTGGGCCTCGCCGCCGTCACCGAGGCCAACACCGGAGACATCTCGGTAAGATTGAAGACAAACCGCAGCCGCGGCATTGACGAGATCATCAGCGAGATTCGAGCCAAGGTCACCCGAGCTGAGCCCGCCTGCAGCGTGGACTTCACTCAGGTGCTTCAGGACATGATTGGCGACCTCACCGGCGCTCCGCAGCCGATTCAGATCAAGCTGTTCTCTCCCGACGGCGCCTTGCTCCAGGACGTCGCTCCGCAGGTGGCCGACGCCATCGGCAAGATTCAGCTCGGCGGCGGCAAAAAGCCGGTGGTCGACATCGAGAACGGCATTGACAACACGATGAGTGGCCCCGCCGTGGTATTCAAGGTGAAACCGGACGCCGCCGCGCGGGCCGGTTTCAGCGTTGACGAGGTGGCAACCGATGCCGCCGCCGTCCTCGATGGCGAGCCCGCCCCCACTCCCGTCGTTGTCAAGGACCGTCCTTATACCCTGCGCGTCCGCTTCCCGGAAACCAATCGCGCTTCACTTGACGCCATCGAGAACACCGTTCTTGTGAGCTCAACGGGCGGGACGGCTACCCTCGGCTCTCTCGGCGCCGTAACCGAACTTCCCGGCCAAACCGAAATCACCCGCGACAACTTGCAGCGTGAGGTCGCGGTCACGGCGCGCCTGGAAGGCACCGACCTCGGCACCGGCGTTGCCACGGTCCAGAAGGCGGTGGCCGCCATGAAGCTGCCCTCCTCCATCCGCGTCGAATACGGCGGCACTTACAAAGAGCAGCAGCGATCCTTCCACGACTTGGTCACGGTCCTGGTGCTCGCCCTGGTCCTGGTGTTTCTGGTGCTCCTCTTCGAGTTCGGCCAGTTCTCCGCCCCCGCGGCCATCCTCTCCTCCGCCGTGCTCTCCACCTCCGGAGTCTTCTTTGCCTTGCTGATTACCGGGGTCACGTTCAACATCTCCTCCTTCATGGGCCTCATCATGGTGGTCGGGATCGTCGCCAAGAACGGCATCCTGCTGCTCGACGCCGACCAGAAGTTTCGCGCTGCGGGCTTTTCGCCGCACGAAGCCATTTTCCAGGCCGGACGCCGCCGTCTGCGTCCCATCGTCATGACCGCGCTCGCCGCCGTCGCCGGGATGCTGCCCCTCGCGCTCGCGGTGGGCGCGGGCTCTCAGATGCTTCAGCCGCTCGCCATCTCCGTTATCGGCGGCATCCTGATCTCCATGGCGCTCTCGCTCATCATCACTCCCGCCATGTACTATTACCTGACCGGGCGCGGACAGGTGGCAGAGGACGCTGAGGCGCTGGGCGTCTAGCCTGATTATGTCATTCCAAGCGTAGCGAGGAATCTCGCTGTGCAGGCAGTCCGCAGCCTCCCGAGCGAAGCTGAACAGAAATTAATCTTCCTTTAACGTTTCACTTCCGGGAGCGTGCTACAGTCTTTCGGAAAAGAACAAATCACAGCCTGAGGAGTTAACATGAAAAAACGTCATCTCATCTTTGTCGCGATTTTTTTCGCCGTCGCCGCTGGCGCGCAATCCCAGCCGTCCGCCCCGCTCAAGTTCGTCCGCGCCATCAAGCTGCCCGCCGCTGTCAAGGGCAACTTCGACCACTTCGGCGTGGACCTCAAGGGCCACCGCCTCTTTGCCACGCCGGAGGATTACAAAGCGGCTCTGGTTTTTGATTTGCGCACCGGCAAGCTGATTCACACCATCACCGGCATCGGACGCCCGCACGCCATCCTCTATCGTCCCGGCCTGGACCGGCTTTATGTCACCGACGGCGACGACGGCGCCGTGAAAATCTTCAACGCCACCACCTATCATCCTGAGGGCAGCGTCAAGCTGCTCGTGGACACCGATTCGATCGGCTACGATCCCGCAACGCATTATCTGTATATCGACAACGGCGGCGGCGACGCCCACCAGACCTACTCGATGCTCAGCGTCGTCGATACCACCGCCGCGACCAAGCTCGCTGATATCAAAATCGACGGCGACACCCTCGAAGCCATGGCGCTCGAGCCCTCGAACGCGAAGCTGTACGTCAACAACAAGGCCAAAAACCAGGTTGATGTGATCGACCGCGCCACGCGTAAGCTCGTCGCCAGCTGGCCGGTCACCAAGGCCAAAACCAACGTCGCGATGGCCTTCGATGAAGCTCACCACCGGCTTTTCGTCGGCTGCCGCAGCGGAGCGATTGTCGTCTTTAACACTGAGACGGGCAAGGAACTGGATTCACTCCCCATCGTCAAGGGCGTGGACGACATGGTGTACGACGCCGCCAGCCACCGCATCTACGCTTCCGGCGACGGCGCCGTGGACGTCTACGAGGAGACCGATCCTGACCATTACAAAATGCTGGGAAAGGTCACTACGGGCCAGGGCGCCAAGACCTCCCGCCTGGTGCCCGAGTTGCATCGCTTCTTTGTGGCCGTCCCGCAGCACGGCTCCGCTCCCGCCGAGATTTTGGAGTACGAGGTTCTGTAGCGCCGCTCCTGTAGCGCCGCTCTATGAGCGGCGAAAGAACCTCGCGTGCGCGCTCCAGCGCCGGCTTATGAAGCCCTTGTATGAGCTTCCGACCGCTTATCAGCGCACTGGTGTTTTCCTTGTTCACCATCGCGCTCGCGCCTGCGGCGCGTGGCCAGGGCGTCGGCGGCGTGCTGTCCGGCGCCGTTAGGGACTCGTCGGGCGCGCCGATGCCCGGGGTTCATCTCACCGTTCGGAACGTCTCGACCGGCGCGGCGCGGATGGTGACGACGGGCTCGGACGGTCTTTACACCGCCGCCGGCCTCCCGCCGGGAACGTATGAGCTCACCGCCGCCGCTCCCGGCTTTTCCACCGAGGTGCGAAGCGGCATCACCGTCGCCGTCGGGGCGAGGCCGGTCGAGAACTTTGTCCTGCAGCCGGGGAAACGGGTGATCCGCACGAGCGCCGCGCCCGCCGCCGTCAACCAGGGCACTTCGACGGTCAGCGGAAACGTCAGTGCCGCCACCGTCCGCAACTCGCCGCTCAATGGACGCGACTGGACCCAGCTTGCCACCTTGCAGCCCGGCGTCAGCAGCATCCAGACGGCCAACACCGGCCAGGGCAGTGTCGCGCAGCACGGGTTTGGCGCCGCCATGAGCATTTCCGGCGGGCGCCCCGAGCAGAATAACTATCGCCTCGACGGCATCAGCATCAACGATTACTCCAACGGCGCGCCGGGCAGCGTCTTGGGCGCCAACCTTGGCGTGGACGCGGTGCAACAGTTCTCGGTGTTGCAAAGCAATTATCCCGCCGAATACGGACGCACCTCCGGCGGAGTCATCAACGCCGCCACCCGCGCCGGCACCAACGCCTTTCACGGCAGCGTGTACGAGTTCTTGCGCAACAGCGCGCTCGATGCGCGGAACTTTTTTGACGCCGCGATCCCGCCTTTTCGCCGCAACCAGTTTGGAGCTTCCCTAGGCGGACCCATTCGCCGCGGCCGCACCTTCTTCTTTGCCGATTACGAAGGATTGCGCCAGTCGCTGGGCATCACCCACGTGGACACTGTCCCTTCGGCGGCGGCGCGGCAGGGCAATCTCTCCACCGGCGCCGTCGAGGTCAGCCCCGCCGTCGCGCCGTTCCTCAGCGCCTTCTATCCGCTCCCGAACGGCCCGCTGCTCGGAAGCGGCGACACCGCCATTTTCACCTTCGCCGGCCAGCAGCTCACCACCGAGAATTTCTTCACCGCCAAGATCAATCACCGCTTCTCGGATCGCGATAACCTTGCCGGCACTTACCTGCGCGACAACTCGAAGATCGTGCAGCCCGACGCTTTTGATGAGCTTCTGTCTAACGTCGTGTCGCATCGCCAAATCGTCGTCCTCCAGGAACAACACGTCTTGAGCCCCAGCACGCTCAACGTGGCGCGATTTGGTTTCAACCGCGCCGTTGCTGTCGATGGGGGCCTCTCCAAAGTCCTCAACCCGCGCTTGCAGGACGCGTCTTTCGCCATGATTCCCGGCCAGTTTGTCGGCGCCATCACCGTCCCCGGCCTCACTCCCTTTGACGGCGGCCCCAGCGTCACTTTGGGTACTCTCAGCGGCAGCAAGAGATTTGCCTGGAACTCCTTTCAGGGTTCGGACGACGTGTTTGTCACCCGCGGCGCGCAGGCGCTCCAGTTCGGCGCCGTCGTCGAGCGCATGCAGGATAATGTCGGAATCATCTCCAATACGAACGGCGCTTTCGGCTTCAGCTCCCTCGCGGCTTTTCTCACCGATCAGCCCCGCACTTTCGAAGGACTTGTTCCCAGCCCCATCGGCGTGTTCGGCGCCCGCCAGACGCTTTTTGGCGTCTACCTTCAGGACGACATCCGCGCGCGCCCCAATCTCACCGTCAACCTCGGCCTGCGCTACGAGATGGCCACCGTGCCCACCGAGGCGCACAACCGCATCTCCAACCTGCAAGCCCTCACCGACAGCCAGCCGCGTCTGGGCGCGCCTTATTTCTTGAATCCCACGCTCCACAACTTCGAGCCGCGGTTGGGCTTCGCCTGGTCGCCTTCCGGCAACGGCAAGAGCGCGGTGCGCGGCGGTTTCGGCGTCTTTGACGTGCTCCCCCTGCCCTACGAGTTCAACATCATTACGCCGCTGGCCGCGCCGTTCTCCGAGGTTGTGCTCGGGACCACGCTTCCCGCCGGATCCTTTCCCACCGGAGCGTTCACTCAGTTGGCTTCAGATTCGTCCGCCTTTCGTGCCAGTTACGTCGAGCACAATCCTCAGCGCAATTACGTGTTGCAATGGAATCTCAACGTTGAGCGTGAGCTTGCGCCCAACCTCGTCGCCACGGTCGGCTACGTCGGATCGCGCGCCGTCCATCAGCCCTTCCGCATGGACGATTTCGATACCGTGCTCCCGGCGCTCACCCCCGCCGGCTACCTCTATCCGCCCACGGCCACGAGCCTCCGGCTCAATCCCAATTTCGGCCGCATCAGCGGCATCGTCTGGCAGGGCAACGCTTTTTACGACGCGCTGGAAGTGGTCCTGGCCAAAAGCCTCAGTCACGGCCTGCAGCTTCACGGCGCCTATACCTGGGGCAAGAGCATTGACACCTCTTCGGTCACCATCACGTCTGACCAGCTCGACAATTCGCTGGTTAACGTGCCGTTCTTCGACCCCCGCGTGAACCGCGGCCCGTCGGACTTCAACATCGCGCAAAACTTCGTCGCCAACTTCACCTGGTCCGTCCCCTCGCCCCGGCTCCATTCCAATCTCCAATCTCAAATCTCCAATCTCAAATCTCAAATCTCCAATCTCCAATCTCAAATTTCCAATCTCAAATCTCCAATCTCCAATCTCCAATCTCAGATCTCCAATCTCAAATCTCCAATCTCCAATCTCAAATCTCAAATTTCCAATCTCCAATCTCAAATTTCCAATCCTTTATCCCGCTTCGGAGTTTGGGCGCTCAGCGGCTGGCAGCTCGGCGGCATCTACAAGGCCTCGACCGGCGTTCCCTTCACGCCCATCCTCGGCGGCGACCCGCTCGGCACCAAGCTCACCGACGTGAGCGAACTACCGAATCTCGTAGTCGCCCCCGGCTGCGGGACGCCCGTCAACTCCGGTAATCCCACCAGCTACATCAAGACCCAGTGCTTCACCTTCCCGTCGCCGGCCAGCCTGCGAGGCAATCTCGGCCGCAACCGTCTCACCGGCCCCGGCCTCTCGAGCTTTGACTTTTCACTCTTCAAGAACAACTCCATCAAGAGGGTTTCGGAAGGCCTCAACGTGCAGTTCCGGGCGGAGTTCTTCAACGTCTTCAACCGCGCCAACTTCTCGCCGCCTCTCAACAACCTCGCGGTGTTCGACCAAAGCGGCAACCCGGTCCCCGGCGCCGGCTTGATTACTTCCACCACGGCTCCCTCGCGCGAAATTCAGCTCGCGCTTAAAGTCATCTGGTGACCTTCTGTATGGAACCTTGAATCCGGAACTTGAATCCGGAACCTGAATCCGGAACCTGAATCCGGAATCTTGAATCTTGAATCTGCAATCTCCCGGCGGGTAGCGCCGGCTTCCAGCCGGCATCGCTTTGCGGGCTGGCGTAGACATGCGCTTTTCAGCATGTCTGCGACTGGGGCAGTTAAGAAAACGCAGGCGCGCTCCAGGTGGGTCTGGATCGCACGTGAGCAGAGCGATTCGCAGACATCACAGGACGATGTCTGCGCCACCCGCGAGCCGGAAGGAAGTCCCAGGGGAGAGGGTGGCGAGGTCGCCGCGGCGACCGAGCCGGAAGAAGAACACTACCCCTCTCCCAGGGGAGAGGGTGTCCCGACTTGTCGGGACGGGTGAGGGGTTTTTTCGGCAAAGATAGCCGGTAGATTCTCTCTTGTTTGTAAAGCGTAAATTTCGTTCAGAATCATGCGAGGACCTCCTCGGGCGCAGGGGCCGGGGCGTTCGCCAAGGCGTAGACTTTGCTGCCGTCGAAGAGCTGGTCATGTTTGAACATGCC
>DASYXW010000101.1:0-79321 GCA_035934405.1 Terriglobia bacterium | reverse complement strand
GACGGTCACCCAACAATTCTTCTTATGAACATCCACTCCGAGGTATAACATTTCAGGGGGTGCTCCTTTCGATTCAGATTGAGTTTTCCAACAACCCAATCCTACTCGAATCCAGCCGCCCCCTTCATAGCATCAGACCTATTCGGCGGTGTGAACCTTGCCGGTGCCAGTAGTCAAAAGTGTGGAGAAACTCCACACTTTTCGCGGCTGTCGATCGTCAGAAGCTCTTTTCCGCAGGCTAACCGGCTGAAAAAATACCCTCAAAATAAACCATTTCATATTTCTCACTTTTCTCCACCGTCTCATTCCCACCTGCCACGATAGATGGGCCATGAATTGAGCCATCGGGCCATTTGCCTCTTCAAATCACCCGATGACTCAATCACTCAAGCCTTTGGGGAGGTATTTATGCCACTGGTCAAATCCCCCGTCCTGACCCCCGCCAAGCTTGCCGCCAACCGCGCCACCGCCCGGAAATCCACTGGACCCCGCACCCGCCGCGGCAAGGCCGAGTGGCGGGACGCTGAGCGACTGGCCTGGCGAACTTGGTGCGTGTTTCAAAATGCTGGGTGGGAGGCGCTTGCCGAGGGGTGGCAGCCGTCCGGACGCGGCTCGGCGTGGTGCCTGTTCCGGGTTCCGGTGCGCCTTACCGGAGGGTTTGGAACAAAGCCACGATATGCCGTGAAATCAATAGATACATGCGTTACGTTCCCGGCCCGATTTGATATTCGCGTGGGCGAAACGGGAGTCCGGCTGAGGTTCTGGACGCGGAGCAGGCGCCGACGGCCCCTGCCTGTGGGAATCCCGGAGTGGCCTCCCCACTTGGCCCCACCGGACGCCCCGGCGCCTCCCGCGCTCGCCGGCGGCAGGCCGGAAGGGTGAAACACACCGGCCGGAAGGGGATTCTCGCGCGAGCGCTGCGCCTTGTGGGGATGTGAAAATCATGGCGGTATTAAAACTTCCAGCCCGGAACCCGCATCTTAGGGTCAGTCGGGGTCGGGATTCCCATTCTCCAGGAGAGGGGTTTACATGGCAGAGGATCGCAACATTGGCAATCGAATGTTCGGGTTGAATGAGCCCCGCCGGACGCAGCCGGAAGCCGTACCGCCCGGCCCAGCCGGCACAGAAGGCGCGGAAACGCCTCGGGCGGCAGGCTCCGGGCCGGCAGCGGGCCAACCAACCGGGCAAGCGCCGGCGCCGCAATACGTCTACGTCCAGGGAGCGCCTCCTGCGACGGCGGGGGGAACCAGCAAGGTCCTGATCGCGCTGGTGGCGGCGCTGGTGGTTCTGGCGGGCGTCAACCTCTACCTCGGCATCACCACGCGGCAGCAATTCACCGAGTTGGCCGCGAAGCAATCTGACCAGTTGAACGTGCTGGCGCATCGGATGGATTCGAGCGACGAGCGCTACGCCCAGCTTCGGGGCCAGTTCCAGGTGACCACGGAAAAGCTCGGCCTCACGCAGCAGGAGTTGGGCCGCGCCCGGCAACTGGCCGCGAACATCGAGAAGCAGCAGCAGGCCGCGGTTTCGCAACTGAACCAGCAGATCGCGCAAAAGGCCAGCGCCGAGGAGCTCAGCAAGGCGCAGGCGGATGCCAATGCCAAGTTCGGGACGGTGGACGGTAACATCTCCGACATCAACAAGAAGATCGGCGACACCAACAGCGCGCTTTCGGGCGCCAAGGGCGAGCTCTCGGGCGCCATTGCCCGCACCCACGACGAGCTGGTGGCGCTCGCGCACCGCACCGACCGCGACTATTTTGAGTTCAACCTGGCGGCGCGCGGCTCGAAACAGAAGATCGGCGGCGTCACGCTGGAGCTAGCCAAGACCAACACCAAGAAAAACCTATATACCCTCAACTTGTATTTCGACGACAAGCGGACGGTGCGCAAAGACCAGGCGATTGACTCGCCGGTGCAGTTTTACGTGGAAGGCGCGCCGAGCGCGCTCGAGCTGGTGGTGAACAAGATCGGCAGGCGCAACGTGAGCGGCTACCTCAGCGCCCCGAAGGGATTCGTTTCCGGCGCTCCGAACGTGCTCGGGGCGCGGCCCGGAGCCTAGAAGATTGACTCATTGAGTCAATGAATCAATGACTCACTGAACCGATATGGCAAAGTGGCTCTTCAAATCCGACCCTGACACTTATTCCTTCGCCGACCTCGACCGGGATGGCCGCACCGTCTGGGACGGCGTCTCGAATAATTTGGCGCTCAAGCACCTGCGTAACGTCCGCAAGGGAGACGCGGTGCTGATCTATCACACGGGGGAAGAGAAGGCCGTGGTGGGTGTGGCGGAAGCCGTGAGCGATTCCTACCCTGACCCCAAGCAGCCGGCTGGGAGCAAGCTCGCCGTGGTGGACCTTGCGGCGGGGAAGCGGCTGGCGCGTCCCGTGCCGCTCCAAGAATTGAAGCAGCGCCCCGAGCTCAAGACGTTCGAGCTGGTGCGCATGCCCCGCCTCTCCGTCATGCCGGTCTCGGAAAGCCAGTGGAAGATCATTCTGGCGATGGCCAAAGCATAGAAACCTGATTCCGCGTTACCGAAGTTCGCCAACCCGGGAACATGTACCAACTTGGTACTTGACAACGGCGGGCCACCATGCAGACATGATGGCACTCGCTGAGGTGGTCCATTGCTGACACAACGGAGGTGGACGATGATGAGAAGGTCGTGGCGGCGGGTCATCTCTACCTCTTTCTGCCTTGGGTTTACTTGCCTAGCCAGGGGACAAGCGCCTGGAACTTTTCTGCCGTTTCCCGAAATCAATGTTGCGACTTTCGGCGCCGTGGGTGACGGGCAAGTGTTTGGCCCGTGCACGGCTACCCAAGGGAGCACTATTATTACGTGCGATTCGTTTACCCCCTTCGACGGCAACGACCTCAATAAGTTCATCCAGATTCCGGGAGCTGGAGTAAGTCAGAGCGGCATGGCGCCTCTTCCAGCGAACATTACTCTAGAAAGCCAAATCACCGCCGTCCAGGACAGTCACGGCAATCCCTGCACGACCTCATGCGCTCAGGTGGTGATCGCTGACACGCCCACTGCCACCGCTTCAATGATGAACATCACGTGGGGTACAGACAACTACAATGCCTTCAAAGCCGCGTTCGGAGCGTGTCCCGCGAGCCTTATGACAATGAACCTGAACTTCCTCCTTAAAGGCTGCGTGGTTGTCATCCCGAATCCCGGCAGCAGCGTAACGCGCGGAACTGGCGACTACATGATTGGATGCTATCCCTCCCCGCCGGCGGGCGGCGCTTGTCTTAGCCTGGATTTGACCGCTCTCACCAGTTTTCAGTTAGTCGGCATGGGCAATGCCTCCAACCGTGAAAATAGCTCCCAGGCCGGAGTTCGGATTCTGACGGCCATGCCGATGACGATGTTTTCCTTTGGCCAAGCGATGAAGGGCAACAGCGGCAGCTTCCAGATCAGCAACCTGACCTTCAAGGACACGAGCAGCAACGGCAGCGCCATCGGCGCCATCCACGCCATCGCAACCAACGAATCAGTGTTTGCCTACGACAGCTTTGAGGGGTTCGATGGTTATCAGCCTGACCCAAGTCCGGGAGTACCGGCCCTTTCTTACGCCATCCGCATGGATACCGGCCCACCGCCGACAGGAACAACCACAGTATTTAACAACAATAATTTCCTTCTGCACGTCAAGGCCGAAGATAACTCCGTCATATGGGACGACACCGTCAACGTCACGATACCCACAACGGCTACGCCGTCCGCCGGAAACGACGGCCCCATCGTCATGGGCGGCGACTTCTTCCCCAACAATGCTCACAACCCGGGAGTATGTTACGGCTTTCGTTCATTCGGGCAGCCCCGATTGTACGGAACGCATTTTGATGTCTCCACCTCACAAAGCGTGAGTATCAGCAGTGCGTCCGTGACGAGCGGGGTTGTGACTGTGAATACGGTTTCTAATCACAACCTGCTGCCGGGCGCGTTTGTGACCGTCGCTGGCATCACCGGATCGGGCGTGAGCGGCTTTAATGGGACGTTCACGGTCTGCGGGCCGCCCACTCCAGGTTGCATCTCGCCCGTGTCGCAGACGTTTACGTACGTGGACGCCGCGGCTATGGGAATGCCCGCAGGCGGGACGCCAACTGCCCAAGCCTCCTGTGTGGGCGCTCTGCTGAGCAATTCAGGTCTGATCAACGGCAAGTTTGAGTCTAGCGCTCACGGGGGAAACGGCATCGAGACCCTTGGGGGCGGCGGAAAGGCAGCGCCCGCGGCGATTAGCGGCATGGTGCGAAAGCATCTTTCCGGCCCCAATTTCACCACCGTGAAGGTGACGACCGCCGCAGCAAATAATTTCGTTGTCGGCCAGAACGTGGTGATTAGCGGCGTAACGCCCAACGATTTCAATGGCTCCTTTACCGTCACCCAGGTGGATGATGCCATGGACTTTGATTACGATCAAACGGGCTCCGACATGTTCATGAACGTCGGCACTCCGATGGCCACGGGCACCGCCGCGAGCACGATTGCCATCGACAGCTTTTTCGCTTCCACGCTCAATCAGGAGGTCACCCTGGATCTCGGCACAACCGGAGTCTCCGTTCGGGACACCAGCTCCTCGAATATGAACAAGGTCACCGATAACGGCGCCGATGACAACGTGTGGCTGACCAACGCTGCCGGCCTCACGGTAACGGCGCCAAGCGCGAACTTCAACATCAGCCAGGCTCAGAACAGCGGGGATGTGATTCTGAGCAAGCGGCAGACTGACACAGGGCCCACCGGAAACTTCCTCCATTTCCAAAACATGGCCGGGACGAGCGACCTCTTCGATCTCGGCGTCACAGGCGTGGTGACGGAATATAACGGAGAAGCCACCGCCGCCACCAGCCCCGCCAACGGCATCTCGAGTTCCGTCGGAACACCGGCGGATCTCATCAACCAAACTGGCAACGCAACACCCCCGGCGCTCTATTCGCCCCTTGTGGCCAGCCACTTGTTGGTCAACATGATTCTGGCAGTTACTACGGCCGGAACCTCCGGTGCTGCGGTCACAGCCACGATCTCGTGGACCGGAGACGGGGTCGCTCAAACTCGTAAGGCTTCGATAAACTTCGGCTCGACGGGCAATACCACCCTGTCTCTACCTATATTCGCCGACGCCACCAGTTCGGTAACCGTGAGTACCATGGTCTCAGGCTCCACCGTCGGGCAATACTCACTTCATGCCTGGGTGGAGAGGCAGTGAGCACAGGAAAAAGCCAATGAAGGAGTTCTGAATTCGGAAAGGAGAAACACATGAGAGCATCCCGGTCACTATTAGGAACACTGTTCGTTGGCGCAGCCTGGTTGCTGACGGCAGCGCTTACCATCCCGGCGCGCGCGCAGGACGCGACGGGCGGCCTGAGCCTGGTCTACGTCGAGGAGAACATCAATCGGTTTACAGAGCAGGATTACGTCTACGGCTTTATCAACGACGGCCAGGGAAACCTATCGCCCACGCCCGGCTCTCCCTACCTTACGGGAGGGACGGGGGCCGTGCCTGGTTATCCCTATATTGTCGATGCCGACCATGAGGTGCTCATAAACCCTGAGGGCACGTTCTTGTTCGCCGTAGACGGCTTTTCCAATGACGTCGCCGAGTTCAGTATCAACTCTGACGGCAGCTTATCTTCCCTGGGAACCTTCGCTTCCGGCGGCGTCCAACCAGTGGCCTTGGCCTGGAAGGACAACGCACTGCCGGGCAACACCCCCGTGCTGGTTGTGGCCAACAAAAACGCCTACTTTGCGCGGTCTGGCGGAGCCACGTACAGCGATTTCTCTGTGGACCTCACCACCGGCGCAGCTACCCCTCTGCACTCCTTCGTGCTTTTCGATGGCGCTTGGCCTTCAGGGGACGTGATATTCCCAAACCTGAACGCTTTTTTGGGGGTCAACTATCAAGCCGATCGGGCGGCGTCCTACAAGGTGCTCCCTACCGGAGCGATCGTGCAAATCAGCAGCTCGATGCCACCGGGAGCCTCGCCCCAGGTGCTGGGAGCGGCGGTGCATCCCACCAAGCGTGTGCTTTACGTGGGACTGCCGAATCAGAACCAGATTGCCATTTATACCTTTGACCAGTCGGGGAACCTCACCTATGACACCGAGTTTGCCAACCCCGGCAGTGGCGTGGGCTGGCTGGTGATCAACGCGTCCGGTACGCGCCTTTACAGCGCCGAGCCGAATTCGGGCACCGTCACGGTGTACAACATCGCCGCGGCCGGCAAGCCGCTGCAGCAGCAGCACGTTCAGCTCAAGCCGGTATATGTGAGTGCGCCCGTCGTGCCTACGAACATGGCCTTCGATCCTACCGGCCAGTTCCTTTACGTCGTAGACAGCAATGACGGGTCCGGGTGTGGGTTACACGTCCTGCACGTGCAGGCGGATGGACAATTGACCGAGCCGGCGCCGCCGCTTAACCTGGGCTTCGCGTATTCTGCTATCGGCGTAGCGACCGTGATGAAGTAGGCGGGCTGGAACGAACAGAAGGCAGAGAGCAAGCAGGTAGAGCAGCCCTGTTTCCAAGGGCTGCGGCTTTTCCGCTCCACGGCTCAAGAACTCCCGGCGCTCATAGAGCGCCGCTACAGGAATCCCCGGCCGCGGCCCGGAGGTTCCGGGCCGCGGCGAAGGATCCAGTCTAGGCTACAAACGTAGGCTTACGGCACTTGCAATGCGGCCAGGCCGAGGGGAATGGTTGACGACGACAGGCCGAGCGAGACGGGCGCCGAGGGTTCGCTCAATCTGCCCTGGGCGGAGACATGAAGGACGTGCAGGGCGCCGTCAGCATCGACGACGTAGAGGAACTTGCCGCTGGGGTCGAAGGCCAGGTTGGTGGGCGCCGCCTGCACGCCGCCGACCTGCGCCAGCGCGAAGTGCTGGAGCTGGACCGGGTTGGTGGGAGAGTTGATGTTGAAAACGGTGATGGTGCCCGAGGCGAATTCCGCGGTGTAAAGGCCGCTGCCATTCTTGTTGATGGCGGCCCAGCACACGGCCGAACCCGGGTCAGCAACTTCGGTACGGAAGGTCAAGTTGCCAGCGGAGTCGAAAGTGTAGACCGCAACCTGAGACTGGTTGGGGAGGCCGACATACAATACGGGCTTGGTGGGATGCAGCACCCCACCGAGCGTCTGGGGCGAGGCGCCGGGCGGCGTGGCAACGTTGAGCTGAGACATCGAACCATTGGCGCTGATCTGGTATGAGGTGATCGTGTTGGCCAAGAATCCGATGCCGAAGAATTTGCTCTCGTTGTGGAAGGGGATGGCCTGCGCCGGGGCCGTGCCCGCCACCAGGTTAAAGGTGGAGCCGGCGTTTAAGGTCATGGCGCCGTTCGACTGGACGTTGAACGTGGTGTAATTCGGCGTGCCGCCGGTCTGGTTGATGTCCGCGTCCTTGTTCACGACCACCAGCACCGAGGTGTTGCTGGAGAGGGGCCGCAGGCCCAAAGAGGCGGGCGCCTGTCCGCCCGAGGCGGTGGGCGAGCCGGGCGCGGCGCTGAGGCTGCCGTCAGAATTGATGTTAAACACGGCGACGGTGTTGGAATGCTCGTTGACGGCGAAGAGCAGCGTGCCGGCGGAATTGACAATCAGCTCGCCGTCGGCGTCGGTCTGCACTCCGTTGCCGTTTTTTACCACTCCGGTGCCGTCGGTGAGGTAGGGCGAGCCGGGAAGAGGCGTGAGGTTGCCGGCGCCGTCGTTGCTGAATCCCAGCACGGTGTTACCGTTGGTGGTGCTGATGTTGCTTTCCACGTAGACCACGTTCGGACGGCTTCCCGCGCCCTGGGCTTTCACGACCGCTTTGGGACCAAGGACAACCAGCAGCCCCGCAAGCGTGCCGAGAATGACTGCGAACAGAGTCGCGTGATTCTTTCGAGACGATCTTTCCATTACTCTACTCCCTCCAATTTAGTTTTGAGTGCGGCGCGCTTCGTCCCCCTCTGGGCCGTCGGGCACCGCGCCCACATTCTATGCGAACGGGCAAGGGCAATGTAAGTAGCTAGCGAGTTTATGTCGGATTGGATACCGGATCGAAGCGGCTTGGCGCTCCGAATCGAGCCCCCGGTCGCGGGCGGAAGGCGGCAGCAGCCCGGAAATCTCCGGGCTGCTGCTGGAAAACGGACTAGGTTACTTTACCACCGCCATGCCAAACGGCACCGTGCCGGCCGGAAGCCCCGTCAAAGCGAACGGCGGGTTCGGCTCGGTGACGGTCCCGTTCGCGGCGACTTGCAGGATGTGAATCGCTTGGTTGGGTCCATCGAGCACATAGATGAAGTGACCCGTCGTGTCGAACGACAGGTTGATGGGTTCAGCCATGGCGCCGTTCACCTTGGAGAGCGTGAAATGTTGCGTCTCCACAGGAAGCCCGGGCGAGCTGACGTTGTACACTGTGACTGTTCCCGAGCCTGAGTCCGAGGTGTAAAGCCGGGTCGCCGCCGAATTGAAAACAAGCCAGCAAACGGCGACACCGGGATTCGAGGCGCTGTTCACAAAAGTCACATGCCCGACGGCATCGTAGGTAAAGGCGTCAACCTGGTTCTGCCCCGGCATGCCGACATACAGAGTCTTCTTGAACTTGGGATCAATCGCCGCTCCCAGCACCACCGCGCTCGACCCCGGAGGCGTGGTCGAACTCAGGTCGCTGAGCGAGCCGTTCTTATTGATGAGGTAGGTTACGATCCTCTGGCTCTGGAACTCGATGCCAAAGAACTTGTTCTGGCCCGGGATCACCAGCGCCTGCGCCGGCGATGAACCGGCGGCGAGATTAAAGGTCGAACCCGGATTCATGGTCATGACGCCGGCGGAAGAGACGTCGAACGTGGTGTAGTTGGGAGTTCCGCCGGTTTGATTGGGGTCCGAATTCTTGTTGACGACAACCATCAGCGAGGCGCCGCCCCCAAAAGCATTGTCCTTGTAACCGATGCTCGCCGGGTCCTGGCCACCGGAAGGAAAGGGCGAGCCGCCGATGGCAGTCAGGCTACCGTCTGTGTTAATCGTGAAGCCGGCGACATCGTTGCTGTGGCCGTCGACGGCGTAAAGTAAAGTGCCTTCCGGATTGGCAATCACCTGCTGGTCGGCGTCGATCTGAAGATTGCCGCTTCCCGCCACCACGCCCGTGCCAAAGGTGGGATAAGGTGACCCGGGAAGCGCGGTAAGATTACCGCGTCCATCGTTGCTGAATCCCAGGACGGTGTTGCCGCCCGTCGTGTTGATGTTGCTCTCAACGTAGACGAGGTTCCGTGTGCCTGTGTCTTGAGCTTGCGCGAGCCGCTTCGCGCCCAGTACAATCATCAGGGCCGCCACAGATGCAAAAGTGAAGGCGAACAGCGTCCGCCGTTTCCTCTGAGATAGTCTATTCATTTGCCCCTCTCTTCATGGATTTTGGATACACCTTAGTTTACTGCGCCAACTCGACGACACGCGGAAGCCGCCAGCGAGCGGCTGCCGCGGAACAACTCAAACGGGCCAGACTGACCGAAAGAGCGCGCGGCGAAATTCACAACTTCCGCCGCCGCGCCCAAAACCTCTCGAAAGCGCATCGCAGCCGCCGTTCCCTCAACGCCGAATACGAATCGCCTACGGGAGTCTCTAGTCTATGAAGGAAGAAAGAAAAAGTCCAGTAGGTAACTTACTGCATAATACCTCTACCATGAAGAGACTTGACCCGCCTCAGCGGCTCGCTACACTGCAGCGCCAGGTCGTCGCCTGCGAACGCTGTCCCCGTTTAATCCGTCATTGCCGTGAGGTTGCGAGCGTGAAGCGCCGCATGTACCGCGACGAGGATTACTGGGGGAAGCCCGTGCCCAGCTTCGGCGACCCGCGGGCCGAGCTACTGATTTTGGGCTTGGCGCCGGCGGCGCACGGCGGGAACCGGACGGGCCGCATGTTCACCGGCGACCGGTCCGGCGATTTTCTGTATCGCGCGCTGTATGAGGCGGGGTTCGCGAGCCAGCCGGAATCGCGCCGCCGAGGCGACGGACTTCGTCTGCAAAATTGCTACATCACCGCCCCTCTGCGGTGCGCCCCGCCCGGGAACAAGCCTTTGCCTCAGGAATTGGCGAACTGCCGGCCCTACCTGGAAGAGGAACTACGGCTGCTCAAGCGAGTGCGCGCGGTGCTGTGCCTGGGCCGCATCGCATTCGATACTTACCTTCGCGTCGTTTATGCTTTTGTGGCGGCGTCTCTGCCGCGGCGTTCGTCATTCAAGTTTGCTCACGGCGCGGACTACGCCTTGCCCGGCGGCCTGCCGCGCCTCTTCGCGTCCTACCACCCCAGCCAGCAGAACACGCAGACGGGCAGGCTGACGCCGGAGATGATGCGCGCCGTGCTGGCGGGCATCCGGCGGTTTCTTGCAACCGGGCCTAGCCCTGCGCTTGCCTAACGTGGCTTGAGGCGAAGGAAGAAGACGATGCCTCGCGGGTGCGAACCGTAAAGGGAAACCAGCGAAGCAGGCGTGGAGTAGAGTGTCACTTGAGCGCCGAGAGCGGTGGCCACGTGAGGAACCACCCAAAAGTCGCGGTCATATCCGGCGGTGTACGCCTGCACGCGGGCCAGAAAGTGCTCCTGGAATCCTGGCGGCTCCGGCTTGCCGCCAAGCAGCAGCTCGTTGGTACGGTCCACGTTCTCGATGCGTCCCCACACGTGATTGCGGTCGCGGAACCCGAGCGTGGACTCGGCCAGGTAACTGTTGAACACTTCGCCCGAAGCTTGAGTGCGGTTTCGCCCCCAGATCAACGTCGAGGCCCAGTTGCCGTGTGAGAGGGGCCGATTGTACATGAGGGAAGCGGTCTCGCGCAGGGTATTTTCGAGCGGATTTTGGCCCTCCGGGCTGTGGAGGAATCCGATCGAATACTGCGCGCTCCAGTTCTGCGCGGGGTTGACGGTGAGGCGCGTGGACCACGAATCGAGCCTGCCGGCGTCGATGTTCCAGCGGTTCTCGTCCGGCTCGCGCCCGTGAAAGCCGGAGAACTCGATCCGCGCCAGTTTGTACGCGAGGCCGACGGTGAGCACGTCGCTCACGATGTGACTCGAATCCTGCAGGTGATGCCCGAGAGTCGCCAGCGGGTCTTCACTCGCCGAGGCGCGGTGCGGATAGGCGGTCGGACCAAGAGCCGGGTCGCCCATCGCGGCGCCGTAGAAAGAAACCAACGTGTTCTCGCCAGCCTTCAAGTCATAGATGGCCGCGAGCTCCATGAATAGATCGTGCGGGTGCTGGCCGTCGGTGATGGGGTTGCCGAACGCCGTCTCGCCCTGCTGCAGCAGCTCGGGGAATCGCCGGCCGGTGACCGTGGCGGGTTCGGGGCTCAACATGGCGCGCAAGGTGAGCGTGCCAGGGCCAAGCTGGCGCTGTGCCATCGGCATGATCCAGCCGACCCCGAACAGCTTGGCGCGGCCGCGCGGGCCGCTTTGCTGAATGTCGTTCACGAACCCCACGCCGTGGAACATCAGCGTCCACGCGCCGCGGGGGGTCATGAGCATCGGTGTCGGCGTGGAGTTGGGCTCGGCACTGGTGCCCGAGGTCGAGTGATTTAGGATCTGCTCGGTGAAGGAATCGGCCCGCATGACCATGGCGCCGCGCATCCCCTCCATCGGGCCCTGCATCGGGCCGTGCATCTCGTGTTGAGCGTCCGGTTTCGAGCTGGCCGGTGGATGGGCGTGATGCCGGGCGGCGTCGCCGCTTTCAGAGGCGAAGACGAGAACCGAAAACGACAGGCATGGTGCTAGAAGTAGACCGATGGCCGGCACTACAGAGCGAAGTTTCCTCATGGACTCCTCCTGCGTAACTGTGTTGGCTGGCATCCACTCGCGCCGGGGCGGCCCCATCGCCACCCCTTCGAAGGCGAGAACAGCAGCTACACGCGGAGGACAGACGTCTTGAGGCAGGCGGAGCGCCCGGCGGAAGGGGTTGGCGGAGAGTGGCTGAGGTTGCCTGGAAGGGTCAGAAGGCCCTTCGGCATGGCGGCGGTCAGGTTCACGCTGGACGCGGCGGCGCTTCGGTTCGCGATTCGAACCAGTTGCCAGGTGGACGCCGAGGCTGCGGTGGCCACCAGCACATGCTGAACGCAGCTCGCGCCGCGGCCGGAGTTGCTCGCCGGCCTGGGCCTGCCGGAATGGTGGTGACACTGCTGGGCGTGTGCGGCGTTCACCTGCGGACAAGACCTGAAGGCGCAGAGTGTCCCGCAGCCGGCGGCATAGAACCAGGCGGCGTTGAAGACTGCGATCAGGCTGACTGCGACAAACCGTTGGCGAGCGTACCGGAACCGCACCTTGTCACCTCGCTCCTTTTGATGCCGGGCAGGCCCCAGGGTTTCATCACGGCAACTCCGGCGCTCGTGCGACGCCGCTGAGGGTACGCGCAGCGCCTGATCAACAGAAATTGCCTCGTTGCCAAAACGATTAGCCTAGAACACATCAACACGCTGCAAAGGAAACCCAGTATGAAAATTACTTTGCTCATGGCCTTTCCTCTCCGATGCAACTTGCGCTGCGTGGCTCCTAACCCTGCTGTCGACGTCCGTCCGGGCCAGCAGCATCTCCACTGCGCTACGATTCGGCAGCCACTTGCTCCAGCGTGAGCCGAGGCAGCAGTTTCGGAGTTGAGGGCTGCCCACCATCAGGGCAGAAGAATTCGTACACCGGGATATCCATCGCGCCGGCGAGCCGTTCCAGCTCCTCGTGGCAAGGAACGTGGCAGCCGCTCTCGATTTCAAGTAACCGTCCTGGAGGCAGCCCGGCGTGAGCGGCGACCTCCTGAGGAGAAAGCGCGGTTAGAACCCTTAGCTCCCGAACTCGTATGCCGATTCGCATGCAAGCCTCCCAGATTGTCCCGAGTAAGGTTGGGGTTGGCAGCGGATCATCGCTGGCTTGGAGGAGAGCCTAATTCCCAGGCAGCCCGGCTCCCCGCTGCTCACGCCCATACTTATTCCGATACTGATAGGACCACACACAGTAAACAAGGTACTGTACAGGCGTATCTATCCAGATTTGCTCACTCGGAGTGAGCAAGATTGAGCATGTCTGAGAAGTAAATACTTTTCGGGGTCATCCGCGGCGCGGTTCACTCGTGCAGGACGACATTCAGAAGGGAGCTGTGGACATGCAGACCGCCGTTGTATTCGATCAGGCCGAGTTTTCTGAACCTATTCATAAAGAAACTGACCCGGGAGCGAGTGGTGCCGACCATCTCGGCCAGCGTTTCCTGGCTGATGCGAGGAAGGACCGGTTCCTGCCTGCCATCTTTGCCGAAGTTGGCAAGTAACAGCAGCAGACGGGCCAGTCGCCGCTCGCTCGAATTGAAAAGCTGATCCACCAGATCCTCTTCAATTCGGGCATTGCGAGAGAGCAGATAGGCGGTAAAAACTTCAGCAAACGCAGGCTCGGCGTGCAGCAAGGTGACCATCGCCTCTTTATTGATTCGAACGGTCGAGCAGGCGGTCAGCGCCTCGGCCGTCGCCATGCGAAAGGGCTGACCGGTCAGACAGCCTTCACCAAAGAAGGAACCGCCGTTCAGAATCGCAATGACAGCCTCTCTACCCCGCGCCGAAAGGACGGAGAGTTTCACTTTTCCTTTCCGGACGTAAAAGACGCAGTCGGCAGGGTCTCCCTGTGAGAAAATAATGTGTCTCTCGCGAAAGTCAAGGCTGATTTTCCCACCATCAACTTTCTTGAGGAAAGTATCGATGTCAAATGCCGAGGTTCGCGGGACCGACTTTCGTGGCATAGTGTCCCCCCTTGTCCTGAGTAAGTTTTAACAGGATGCGCGGCCGGTGTCAAGGATAAAAGCCGGAGCGGGTAGTGGGTTAGTTTGAAGCGCTGTAGCGGCGGTCTCCGTCCGCCGGCCTTTCTTTTCAAACGATTTCGGCGCTCAGAGAGCGCCGCTACAACAAACTGACCCACTACCGCCGGAGCGAATTACTCGTCAGGTATCTCTCCACGGCCACTCAGGCAAAGCGCGCTGATCGGCGGATAAACCGGCGCTCTGCCGCAGTCGCCGCCTTGACGCCACGGCCTGCAGGAACTAAGATAAACATGGAATTTGCACGCAAGCACCCGGCTGACGTCATCCCGCGATCGCCGTCAGGGAGCCGGCAGCACGCCACGATGCGGAACACCGAATGAGCCAAGTTCACCGCCTGATTCGTTTCGTCAAGCCTTACACGCCGCGATTCGTCGCCGCCGTCGTTCTGATGGCGGTCGTCGGGGCCTGCGAGGCTTTGATGGCGCTCCTCATCAAGCCCGTCTTCGACAGCGTCCTGAACCCAGCCGCCACCTCCACCCGCGTCACCTTGTTCAAGATGCCGCTCAGCGGCCACGCGGTTTATCTTGAGGACTTCCTTCCGCACCGTATCCACAACGTTTGGGCCGCAGTCGCGGTGGCCATCGTCGGCGTCGCCATCGCCAAGGGCCTGGCGGAGTTTTTCGCCACCTACTTCATCAATTACGTCGGCCACTCGGTGGTGAAGGACCTCCGCAACCTGCTCTATTCCAAAATCATCGATCAATCGGTGGCCTTTTTTTTCCGCCACTCCACCGGCAAGCTGATGTCTTCGGTGACGAGCGACATCGAGCAGGTGCAAAGTGCGGTCTCCCACGTCTCGGCCGACTTTCTAAAAGAGAGTTTCACGCTCGTCGGACTCCTGTCGGTGCTCTTCTATTACGACTGGCGGCTGGCGCTTGCCTCATTGATTCTCGTGCCGTTCGTCGTGTTCCCCTCTTCGAGCATTGGACGCTATATCCGTGCCTCCAGCCGCTTCAGCCAGGACCGCATGGCCGAGCTCAATCACATCCTGCAGGAGACCTTCAGCGGCATCCGTATTGTGAAGGCGTTCGGCATGGAGCTGTTCGAGACCACCAAGTTCCGGGCGGCGACGCGGCGCCTGCTGAAAGTCAATTTGCGCTGGGTGCGCGCTCAAGCCGCCAGCCCGGCGCTGATGGAGTTTCTAGGCGCGCTGACCGTGGCTGGATTGCTGCTCTACGCCCGCAACGAAATCCAGCACCAGGCGCAGACCCTGGGCGGCTTTGTCGGCTTCCTCTACGCGCTCATCAAAATGTATGAGCCGATCAAACGGCTCACCGGCGTCAACAACGCCTTTCAGCAGGCCGTGGGCGCTTCGGAGCGTGTCTTCCAGTATCTCGACATCCATTCCGAGATCGTGGAGAAGCCGGGCGCGGCTGTACTGCGGACGTTCGAGAAGGGCATCACGTTCGAGGAGGTTGATTTCGATTACGAGGTGGGGATGCCGTTGTTACGTGGCGTCAATCTGCGCATCGGCAAGGGCGAAGTGGTGGCGATTGTCGGCTCGAGCGGCGCTGGCAAGACGACGCTCGCCAACTTAATCCCCCGCTTTTTTGATGTGACCGGCGGACGCATCCTGTGGGACGGCCACGACCTTCACGACGTCACCCTCAGGTCGTTGCGCGCCCAGATCGGCATGGTAACGCAAGAGACGATCCTGTTTGACGACACGGCGTTCAACAACATCGCCTATGGGCAACAGGCGATCAGCCCGGTGAAGGTGGAGGACGCGGCGCGGGCGGCGCTGGCCCACGAGTTCATCATGGAAATGCCGCTCGGCTATCAGACGCTTCTCGGCGAGCGCGGGCAGCGTCTTTCCGGCGGCCAGCGCCAGCGCATCGCCATCGCCCGCGCCCTGCTCAAGAATCCGCCCCTGCTCATCCTCGACGAGGCCACGTCCGAGCTCGATACCGAATCCGAGCTGCTCGTGCAACGGGCGCTCAACAACCTGATGACCGGCCGCACGGTGGTGGTGATCGCCCACCGGTTGTCCACCGTCCGGCGCGCCGACCGCATCGTTGTGCTCGACCGCGGCGCCATCTCGGAGGTTGGGACGCACGACGACCTAGTCAATAGTGGCGGCATCTACCAGCGCTTGCATGGATTGCAGTTTGTCGATACCGAGCCTTGATGTATAATCAAAGCGACGGCCCGCTACCGTCAAAAGCGGGGCAAGAAACCTATTCGGAAACGGTCCGCTGGAGTGCCCGGAACAAACCCACGATGCTCTTTGTATTCAGTGACATGGCGCAGTTACGTCGCGGACCCGATTACGCGGCGCTTTCGTTTTGGCTAGGATAGGGTGGGCGAGATGGAGCGGCCACAGGAATCATGATTCGCAGCATGACCGGTTACAGCAGCGTCCGGGCTGAGGAGGCGGGCTTCTCGCTGGTGGTGAGCCTGAAGAGCATCAACCATCGGTTTCTCGACCTCCAGGTCCGCCTTCCTTACGGGCTCGACGCTGTTGATGCGCTCGTCCGCCGCCAGGTCAAGGACCGCGTGTCGCGGGGGCACGTGGAAATCACCGTAAGCCTGGACCGAGCAGGCGCCCCGGGCATCGAGCTCAATCGCAAACTCCTCGACGCCTATGTCGGCGCCTGCGATAGCCTGCGCAGCGAGTTCGGGTTTTCGTCCGAGCCAGACCTCGTGGCGCTGCTGCGGATTCCGGGAATGGTCAGCGCCGATGGCGCCGTTCCCGCCGAAGAGCTGGACCGCATCCGGCAGGCACTGGAGCGCACTCTCGCTGAGACACTGGAACAGCTCAACGCCATGCGGGCGCAGGAGGGCGAGGCGTTGGAGCGTGACCTGCGCGCGAGGTTTGAAACTCTGGACAGGCTGGCCGAGGGCGTCGCCGCGCTCGCCCGCCGGGCGCCTGAATTGTACCGTGATCGCTTGCAGAGCCGGCTGCGGGAGCTTCTGCAGCCGTCGCCCGGCTCAGCGGAACCTGAACCCGGACGCCTGGCCCAGGAAGTCGCGTATCTCGCGTCTCGGGCCGACATCGCCGAAGAGCTGACACGGTTCCGCAGCCATCTCGACCAGGTGAAGGAGCTTCTGGATGGCGGCGCCGCCGAGGTCGGCAAGAAGCTTGACTTCCTGCTGCAGGAAATGAACCGCGAGGCGAACACCCTGCTCTCGAAAACGACCGACGTGCCCGAGGTGGGGCCCGAGATCTCACGGCAGGCAATTGAAATGAAGACCGAGATCGAGAAGTTGCGCGAGCAGGCTCAGAACATCGAGTAAGGGCCCGGGCCTCTACACCGGCAGGAGAGCAACAGGAGAGCTTGACCGAACCGCGATCGCACAAAAAGCGAAGCCCTGAGGGCAGCATCATTGTTGTTTCGGCCCCATCCGGGGCAGGGAAGTCCACGCTGGTCAAGCGCCTGCTCCACTCGCTGCCTGACTTGTGTTTTTCGGTCTCGCACACCACGCGCCAGCCCCGGCCTGGCGAACAGAACGGCCGCGAGTATTTCTTCGTGGACCGGGCGGAGTTCATGCGCATGGTGGCCCGGAAGGAATTCGTCGAGTGGGCGGATGTTTTCGGACATCTGTACGGCACGTCGCGGCGTCAACTCCGTAAGGCCCAGGAAGCCGGCCAGGACGTCCTGCTTGATATCGACGTGCAAGGTCACCGGCAGGTTCGCCGTCAACTGCCGGAAGCGGTGAGCATTTTCCTGCTGCCGCCCTCGTTCGAGGAACTGAAGCGGCGGCTGCTGAGGCGGCACTCTGACGCACCGGGGGTGATTCGCCGGCGCCTCGACAAGGCCAGGAAGGAGATCGGCCACTGGCGGGAATACGACTATCTGATCGTCAACGACGTTTTGGCGTTAGCGGCACGGGCGCTCCAGGGCGTGGTTGTCGCGGCGCGCTTCCGCCGCGAACGTCAGGGCGCGCAGACGCAGGAGATTCTAAAAACCTTTGTGGGAGGGAAAAAGTAAATGGATGGACCCCAGGGTATCGACAGCAAATTCCGTTTTATTCTGATCGCGGCCAAGCGCGCGCGGCAATTGCAGGCCGGCGCGAGGCCCATGGTTCAGTCAGCCACGAAAAAGGCGATGAAGGTGGCCCAGCTTGAAGTGGAAGCCGGGCTTGTGCCGTTTGAAAATTTCGCGCCACTTTCCGGCAATGGCAAGAAGTAGATGCCAGGTGTCAGGTGTCAGCGCACCGGCCCCTGACCCCTGATCCCTGATTATGCGAGTTGCACTCGGAATCTCCGGCGGCATCGCGGCCTACAAGGCGGCCGAACTGGTGCGCCGCCTGCAGGACCGCGGCGTGGAGGTCGAGGTCGTCATGACTCGGCACGCCACGGAGTTTGTCGCGCCACTCACCTTCGCGGCGCTCTCCGGGCGCAAGGTGATTGTGAGCCAATTCGGGGAAGCCGGGTCCGCCAGCTCCGCGAACGTCGAGAGCGCCATCGAGCACATCGCGGTGGCGCAGCGCATCGACGCGCTGGTGGTTGCTCCTGCTACGGCTGACGTGATCGCGAAAATGGCGCATGGCCTCGCCGACGATTTCCTCGGCACCCTGGTTCTCGCCACCACGGCCCCCGTCATCGTGGCGCCCGCCATGAACGTGAACATGTGGCAGAACGCCGCCACGCGCGAAAACGTCGATACGCTGCGGCGCCGCGGCTTCAGGGTGGTGGACCCGGACGAAGGCTACCTGGCCTGTGGCATGACCGGCGCGGGGCGAATGGCCTCGGTGGAGACGGTCGCTGCGGCAGTCTTCGAAACGCTCGGGGTCCGAGACGACCTGAGAGGTGAAACGGTTCTGGTGACGGCCGGCCCCACGGAAGAGCCGCTGGACGCCGTGCGCTACCTCGGCAATCGCTCCTCGGGCAAGATGGGTTACGCGGTTGCCGAAGCGAGCGCACGGCGCGGCGCTCAGGTGATCCTGGTGAGCGGGCCAACGCACCTTTCGCCGCCAGCCGCGCTCGAGACGGAGCGCGTTCGCACCACCGAGGAGATGGCGGCAGCTGTCTTCAAGCGCCTGGCCGAGGCAACGGTTGTTGTGATGACGGCCGCTGTGGCGGACTTTCGCGCCGCGAAGGTCGAACCGGGCAAGATCAAGCGAGGCGCCGTCCGGGCGCGCACCCTCAAACTCGATCCCACGCGCGACATTCTGGCGGAGATCGCCCATCGCCGCAAGAACGGCCAATTGCTCGTTGGCTTCGCGGCGGAAGCCGATCACATGATTGAAAACGCGGCCGCCAAACTGCGCCGCAAACACCTTGACCTGTTGGTGGCGAACGATGTGACCCGGGAGGGCGCGGGCTTCGACGTGGACACCAACGTCGTCACCCTGCTTTTCCCCGATGGCCGCACCGAGCCGCTCGAGAAAATGAGCAAGCGGGACGTGGCGAATCGGATTCTGGACGAGGTCGTGTCCATGCGGAAAGCCGGGCTTGGATCGGCCACTCCGTGATGCCTATGGAAGAGCGGCTGCGCGAAGAAATTGCCGGGTGGCTGGAGTTCTATCGCGAACTCGGAATCGACGAGTTCTACCGGCGACGGGCAGTCGAGAAGCCGGAAGTCAGGAGTCAGAAGTTAGAAGAAAGCGCGCCAATGCTGGATCCAGAATCCCGCACGCCGAGCCCCGAACCCCGAGCCCCAATTCCTGGTCCCCGGCTCGTGGCCCCACGGGCGCTCAGCCTGTTCGAAGCGCCGCCACCGGCGCGGCGTGAGCGCGAAACCCTGGCCGAGATTCGCGCCGACCTGGGCGACTGCCGGCGTTGCAAGCTGGCGGCCGGCCGGCAGCACATCGTCTTCGGCCAGGGGAACCCGCATGCCGAAGTCGTCTTCGTCGGCGAAGGGCCGGGCGCGGACGAAGACGCGCAAGGCCTGCCGTTTGTGGGCCGCGCCGGGCAACTGTTGAACAAGATGCTGCAACTCGTGGGCATCAAGCGCGAAGACGTCTACATCTGCAACGTGGTCAAGTGCCGCCCGCCCGGCAATCGCACGCCCGAACGTGACGAGGTTGAGGCTTGCTCGCCGTTCCTTTATCGGCAGATCGAAGCCATCCGTCCGCGCCTGGTCTGCTGCCTGGGCGCCCCGGCCGTCAAGACAGTCCTGGGATTGAAAGAAGGAATCCTCAAACTGCGCGGTCGCTTTTATGATTTCGCGGGTGCCAAGGCGCTCGCCACCGTTCATCCCGCCTACATCCTCCGCAACCCGCGCGAGGAGAAAATCCTGCGCGAGGACTTTGAAAAAATCCGGGATTTCTTGCGCCAGAGACCGAATGCCTAGCAGGTCCTGATGCGATTGGCAGACAAAATCCGCGACCCCTCGACTCCGGTCACCTTCTTTGAAGTGGTGCCGCCGCCAGCGGATAAGCCCGCGTCGCTTGATTCCATCTTGGCGGAATTGCAGAACCTCCGGGGACGCGTGGACGCCATCAACCTGCCCGAGATTCACGACGAGAGCCGCAGCGCGCCGCGCAACGGCCGCTTCGTGCCGCGCCTCGAGCCGCGCGTGCTCGGTGAGCGTATCTGGCGTGAGCTCGAGACGGAGGTCGTCGTCAACCGCTGTGTGGCTTACGAGGCTGACCCGGTGCCGTGGTTCCGCGAGACGGCGGCGGATCTCGGCATCAGCAACGCCGTGCTGGTGGGGGGTGAATCGAGCAAGATTCAGTACCCGGGACTGGGAGTCGTGGAAGCCGCCCGGCAGTTGCGATCGGCCGGAATCGCGGGTTGCCTGGGTGGAATCACCATCCCCAGCCGCCTGCACGAAGCCGAACGCATCCGGCAGAAGGCGGCGGCGGGCCTCGAGTTCTTCACCACGCAGGTGCTGTTTGACCCCAACGACATCGTGTGGCTGATTCAGAAGTTGAACGGCCTCGAAGCGCGCATCTTCCTAAGCTTTGCTCCAGTCGGCCAGGCTCGCGACCTGGAGTTCCTGCGCTGGCTCGGCGCAGACATTCCTCCCGACCTCGACCGATTCCTGATGCTCGGCAGGCGGCCTGAGGCGGGGAACGAGGCCGCGGAGCCCGACGGGAGTGAGGGTGCCGGGGCAAGCTCTTTCGAACGGTCCCTCGACCTGGCGCAGCGGATTCTGATGGAGGTTTTTGACAACCTGCCCCCGGACCCGCCGCCGCTCGGCCTGAACATCGAGCACATCAACCGCCGCAATTTCGCGCCGGCCCTGAAGATGCTTGATCGCCTGGGCGACCTTTACGGTAACCTGGTGATGGCGCGGGCGCGAGTGTGACGGCTGAACGCCGACAGCTGAATGATGCGAGACAAACTGGATATTTCGGAAAAGGGTGGCGTCCGCGACGGCGCGCCGCAGGTGTCGGACCGGAGGCTCTTCATGCAATTCCTGGCCTTCGGCGCGTGCCGCGCCAGCGCCGCGCTCGCCCGTTCGCTCGAAGCGGCCGAGCTTCCCGCAGTGCTTTATGAAGACCTGAACGATGTGCGCGGCGTCGGCTTGCTCACCTGGAGCGAGGCGGCGGATTTCTTTGTCGCCCGCCTGCGGCCGTTCCTGCTTGAGCCACCCTTTGCGGCGCTCGACCCGAAACCCGAATACAGCATGATGGGCCGGACGTATGCGCTCGGCTACGAGCCCGACCTCGACGACTGGCTGCTCGAAAAGCCGCGGCGCACGGTGTTGAATCCGGAATCGCCCTGGGCGGTCTGGTATCCGCTGCGGCGCACGGGCGCTTTCAACGCCCTGCCGCCGGAAGAGCAAGCGCCGATTCTTGGCGAGCACGGCCGCATTGGCCGTGCCTTCGGCGAGGAGGGCTACGCTCAGGACGTTCGCCTCGCCTGCTTCGGCCTCGACAAGAACGACAACGACTTCGTCATCGGCCTGGTCGGCGCCGAACTCTATCCGCTCTCCGCCTGCGTCCAGGCCATGCGCAAGACGCGGCAAACCTCCCAGTACATCCAGAGCATGGGGCCGTTTTTTGTGGGCAAGGCCGTGTGGAAGGCGGACGGCAGCAAAGAGCAGGCAGAACGCAGATCGCCCTGACAGCCTGCGCCGGTCCGCAGTTCCGAATCTCGAATCCCTAACCTCGAGCGCGTGCGAGCTCCGCCGGCTCGACCAGGGGCATGCCGGCGCCCGACCGCGACCGCCGCAGGGCCGAGACCCGATCCACCACGATTCCAGCGCCCGAGGCGTGCGCCGAAGCGGCGCGGTGGCGGGGCGAAAGCGCCATGCCGATAGCCTCGAACAGTTCTGCCGCGTTGACGGGTTTGGCGATATAGCTGTCCATGCCGGCATTGAGACATCGCTCGCGGTCCCCCGTCATGGCGTGAGCGGTCATGGCGATGACGGGGAGGTGTTCCGTCGTCCCCTGTTCGCGCTGGCGAATGGCGGCGACGGCGCCGAAGCCGTCGAGTACCGGCATTCCCACGTCCATCAGCGCAAGATCGAAAGACTCACGGTCGAGAATGTCGAGCGCCTCCTGGCCGTTGTGGGCCAGGGTGACGCTGAATCCTCGCTTTTGCAGCAGGCGGGTGGCGAACGCCTGATTCACCGGGTTGTCTTCCGCCAGCAGCACGCGGACGCCGTGGCCGGAAGGTTCGGAAACCGGCCCGGCCGCGACGGGGGCGATGGAGGGGAAGGCCGCGGGGCGCGCGCTCTTGCCGAGGCCGAAGCGGGCGGTGAAGCGGAACGTGCTGCCCTTGCCGGGTTCGCTCTCTACCGAGAGGTTGCCACCCATCATCTCGACGAGCTGCGATGAGATGGTGAGACCGAGGCCCGTGCCGCCGTACTTTCGCGTCGAAGAGCCGTCGGCCTGCGAGAAGGCTTCGAAGATCACCTGCTGCTTGTCTTGGGGAATGCCGATGCCGGTGTCGGCGACGGAGACCCGCAGCGAAGCGCCAGACTCATCCACGGAGTCGGATTCGACGCGCACGGCCACCCAGCCACGCTCGGTGAACTTGAGGGCGTTGCCCACCAGATTGGTGATGATCTGGTGGAAACGGCCGGGATCGCCCAGCAGGCTTTCCGGCACGCCGGGCGAGATATTCCAGTGCAGGTCTAATCCCTGTTGGAAGGCGCGCAGCGCGAGCGGCTTGAGACTTTTCACCAGATGGTCGCGCAGATTGAACTCCACCGTGTCGAGCTCGAGCCGCCGGGCTTCGATCTTGGAAAAGTCCAGAATGTCGTTGATGACGCGAAGCATGGAATCGGCCGAGAGCTTTACCATGTCGAGGTATTCGCGCTGTTCCGGGGTGAGGTCGGTGTCGAGCGCCAGGTCCGTCATGCCCATGATGCCGTTCATCGGGGTGCGGATTTCGTGGCTCATGTTGGCCAGAAACTCGCTCTTGGCGCGGCTGGCGGCTTCCGCCGCTTCCTTGGCGGTTTTAAGCTCCGTGGTGCGCTCCTGGACGCGCAGCTCAAGCCCGTCGCGCGAGTGGCGCAGGGCTTCCTCGCTCTGGCGGAGCGCCTGCTCGGTGCGGCGGTGCTCGGTGATCTCGCACTGCAACGCCTCGGTGCGCTCGTCCACGCGCCGGCTGAGTTCTTGCTCGCGCGCGTTCAACTGGCTGATGCGGAAGCGGTAGGCTGCCGCCGCGACCAGGAAGAATGCCAGGGCCGCGAGGCCGTAAAACCACACAGTCTCGTAGAAATGGGGTTCGAGTGTCGCGCTGAAGGAAGCGCCCGACAGGTTCCACACTCCATCGGCGTTCGAGGCGATGACGCGGAAGCGGTAGCGTCCAGGCGGAAGGTTGGTGTAATACGCCTCGCGCCGCGCGCCGGCCTCCACCCAATCCTTGTCGAATCCTTCCAGCTTGTACTTGTAGCGCACCTTGCCGGGGCTCGAAAAGCTGAGGGCGGCGAAATGAAATTCCAACGCCCGCTTGCCCGGCAAAACGTCGGCGGGCGCGGACAGGTCAAGCGAGCGGCCGTTGGCGAGCACCTGCTCGATGACCACCGGCGGCGGCGGAAGGGTGCTGGCGAGAGCGAAACGCGGATCGACGATCACCAGGCCCTTCATGGTGGGGAAGTAGAGCCGGCCGTCACGCGTCTTCCAACCCGCCGGCTGGAACCCGCCGTTGCACTCCTTGGTCTTCATGCCGTCCGAGACGTCGTAGGTGACCACGCTGATGGACCGCCGGCGGCCGGCGGCGAAATCGTTCAACTGCTGTTTGCTGACGCGGAAGATGCCGCGGTTCGAGGTCATCCAGAGATTCTGCTCTCCGTCCTCGAGAATCTCGAAGATCGCGTCGTCCAGGAGGCCCGTCCGGCTGGTGTAGCTGGTGAACTTTCCATCCTTGAAGCGGTCGAGCCCGCCGCCGTTGGTACCCAGCCACAGGACGCCTTCGGCGTCACCGTAAATGGAGAACACCACATCGTTGGAGAGGCCGTCCTTCGTGGTGTAGGCGGTGAAGCGTCCGTCCTTGAAGCGATTGAGGCCGCCGCCGCCGGTGCCGATCCACAGCGTTCCTTTCGGGTCCTGATACATCGAGATGACGTTGTCGCTCGATAGGCCGTCGCGCGTGGTGTAGGTCTTGAACTTGCCGTCCTGGAACTCGCTCAGGCCGCCGCGCGTGCCGATCCACAGCGTTCCCTGGCGGTCCACGTACGTCGACATGACCGTGTCATTGGGCAAGCCGTTGCGAGCCGTGTACACCGTGAAATGGCCATTTTGCAGGCGGTCGAGGCCGCGGCGTGTCCCTGCCCAGATGCCGCCTTCACGGTCCTCGGTGATCGAAAACACCAGGTTGTTGGAAAGTCCCTCTTTTGTCGTGTAGGCCTTAAGCTTGCCATCCTTCATCCGGTTGAGGCCGCCGTTGGCGGTGCCGATCCAGAGGCTGCCTTCGTGGTCTTCGAAGACCGGCAGCACGGCGTCGCTTGAAAGGCCTTCCGCCGAGCCGAAGGTGGTCAGCTTGCCGTCCTTCAGGCGGTTCAATCCCCCTCCTGCCGTGCCAATCCAGAGGCCACCTTCGCGATCCTGGTGAATGGCCCACACGTCGTCACTGGAGAGCCCCTGCTTCTTGGTGAAGGACGAGAACTCTCCGCCGCTCAGCCGGTCGAGGCCGCCGGCGCCCGTGCCGATCCAGAGACTGCCTTGAGCGTCTTCGTAGAGCGACCACACGGCGTTCGACGAAAGACCGTCGCGGGTGGTGTAGGTGGTGAACTTGCCGCCGCGGAGCCGCGTGAGTCCGCCCTCGTTGGTGCCGATCCAAAGGCTGCCGTCGCGATCCTGATAGAGGGCCCGAACGTACCCGTTCGGCAGGCCATCCGCCGTGGAGTAGCTCACGATCTTGCCGCCGGTCATGCGGTTGAGACCGTCATGCGTGCCCAGCCAGAGGTTTCCAGCGTGGTCCTCGCAGATGGCAAAGACGGCGTTGTTCGAGAGGCCGTCTTTGCTAGTATAGGCCGTGAACCGGCCATCCTTGAAACGATTAAGGCCGCCGCCGTCGGTGCCGATCCACAACGTTCCGGCGCGGTCCTCGTACAGCGAAAGCACGGAGTCGTTCGAGAGCCCCTGCTGGGTTGTGTACAGAGCGAATTGCCCGTTCTTCAGCCGGTTCAAGCCGCCGCCGCTCGTGCCGATCCACAGGCTGCCGTCCCGGCCTGCGAGCAAGGCCATGATGACGTTGCTCTTCAACGTCGGGGTGTTCGACTTGTCGAACACGGAGAACCGCGCGCCGTCAAAACGCACCAGACCTTCTTCGGTGCCGAGCCAGAGGTATCCGTCAACGGTTTGGGCGATGGTGAGGACGGAGTTTTGTGGCAACCCGGCGTCGGTTTGCCAAACGTCGTGGACGTACTGCGTGATGGCCCTCACCGGATCGAGCGCCGCTTCGCCTCTGGCCGGAGCCAGAAAGAGCGCGGCGGCGAAAGCCACGAACAAATAGGTTGAGCCGGATTGGCTGTTGATTCCCTTTTTTATCATGCTTCACCTCCCCGGGACGTATTGCTGCTCCCGGCCCCTTGTCAAAGAACTCATCGGCTCAGAGCCTTCGCTACTTGAGGATTTTTTGAGGTCCGGCCCGGTCGTCGCCCGGGCAGTACTAAGGTACTGCCTTGCTGGCCCGCCTACCTTGCCCCGCCGGTTCGGTGACTGGGATCCCTCGTCACTCCTGGCGTGGAACTGCAGCGACTGGGTTGTGTCTCAGAGGCGTGGAAGCAGAGGGGGTACGAGAGTACCAAGTACGGGCCTCACGAAGACCTGACGAACCGCCGAAGAACTGCAGTAACGGGCGGCGGGATTCCACAAGGCTGCCCGCAATAGGAGGCACGATGCGCAACAAGTTTTTGAGATACCCATCAGCAATTGCAGTTTTCCTGGCCTTGGGAACCCTGGGCTTGGCCCAGCAGGGCCAGCAGGGGAAGGTCTCGGTGGACCTTCAGGACGTGGACCCCAACTCGAATGTCAACGTCATTGTGCAGTTCAACCATGCTCCCGCCGACGCCGACGATCAGACGGTTATGCAACAAGGAGGGACGGCGCGAGCGAGGCTGGACATGATCCAGGCCCGCTCCTACACGGTTCCGGCCAGCGCGCTCGCCAAACTGGCAGCCATGGGCGATGTGATCTACATCTCGCCGGACCGCCCGGTTGCCGGCATGCTCGATCTCACCACGGCGGCCGTGAACGCCAGCGCGGCGTGGGCTGCCGGGCTCGACGGCTCCGGCGTGGGCGTCGCCCTGATTGACAGCGGCGTGGTCCAACATCCCGATCTCTTCGACGCGAACGGCAACATCCGCGTGGTTTACGCCCAGGACTTCACCGGCAATGGCAGCCCGAACGACCAGTTCGGCCACGGAACCCACGTGGCGGGGATTCTCGCGGGCAGTGGAGATGAATCGAGCCCCTCGGACTGCCCCACCTGCACGAGATTCTTCAAAGGTGTGGCTCCCAACGCCACCCTGATTGACCTCCGCGTGCTCGACCAGAACGGCGCGGGGACCGATAGCGAGGTGATCCAGGCGATCACGACCGCAATCAACTTGCGCCAGAAATACAACATTCGCGTCATCAATCTGTCGCTTGGCCGCCCGGTGTACGAGAGCTACTTGAACGATCCTCTCTGTAAAGCGGTGGAGGCAGCGTGGAAGGCGGGCATCGTGGTGGTGGTGGCGGCCGGCAATTACGGCCGCAACGACTACCTGCAGAACAGCGGTTACGGGACGATCACCGCTCCGGGCAACGACCCTTACGTGATTACGGTGGGTGCGATGAAGACCGAAGGCACGCCGGATCGCTCCGACGACCTCATTGCGAGCTACAGCTCCAAGGGGCCAACGGAGGGCGACCACATCGTCAAGCCCGACCTCGTGGCCCCCGGCAACCTCGTGGTCTCGCTGCGGTCGCCCAATTCGACCCTGGCGGCGCAGTATCCTGCGGACCTGGTGCCGCTCTCGTACTATCAGCCGACCAACAGTTCATCTGCGTCGCCGTACTATTTCCAATTGAGTGGCACGAGCATGGCGACGCCGGTGGTGAGCGGGGCTGTCGCGGACCTTCTGGAAGCCGAGCCCAATCTCACGCCGGATCAGGTGAAGGCTCTGCTGATGAAGACCGCGTATAAGACGTTTCCACTGACCAGCACGGCCGTCGATCCGGTCACCGGCCAGTCGTACACCAGCCAATACGACATGTTTACGGTGGGAGCGGGATATCTCGATATCGCCGCCGCCCTGGCCGACACGCAGGACATCGCCACGGGCACGGCGCTCTCACCTCGCGCCGCGTACGACCCGGTGACGGGTTTCATCAACCTTTACCCCGATCCCTCGTCAGTTTGGGGCACCCAGTCCGTTTGGAGCAACCAGTCGGTGTGGGGCAACCAATCCGTCTGGGGGAATCAGTCCGTGTGGGGAAACCAGTCGGTCTGGGGATCAGTCTCGTTGCTCGCCACCAATGGTGTTCCGGTATCCTCGAACCAGTCCGTCTGGGGAACCTCGACCGCGCAAGGCATCTGGTCGGTGTGGGGAGTCCCTTACGCGACGCTGCCCGATCCTTCAATCCAGAGTAACCAGTCGGTATGGGGCAACCAGTCGGTTTGGGGTAACCAGTCCGTGTGGGGAACTCAATCGGTTTGGGGCAACCAGTCGGTGTGGGGCACTCAGTCCGTGTGGGGAACTCAATCGGTTTGGAGCAACCAGTCGGTGTGGGGCACTCAGTCCGTGTGGGGTACCCAGTCGGTTTGGGGAACCCTGGCCAACGGCGAGCAGTAGACTGCGCCGGCGGCTTGCAGTTTGCGGCGGCGGAAGAATCGAGCGAAGAGGCAACTCTCACCTCCCTGCCTCTTCGCTTCCTTCCGCCACTTAACAATAATTTAATCTTTTCCGCATCACGATTCCGCTGGGCCTCCGTCTAAGCTTCAGTGAAACATTTTCATCTTCTGCGTCGTATATGAACGTGGGAAGTGACAAGCGAGGCGTTATGTTCCTGAAGCTCGAAGGCAACGTGACCATCGAAGACCGGCGCGGATATCCCGCGGCCGTCGTGGAGAACCTGCGCGCGCTGCTCGCGGGCGGCGTGCGCGCTGAACTTGATCCGCATCGCGGCGACTGCTACGACCTGGAAGACGGCGCTCGCGCCTATTACATCTACATTTCTCCCGTCAGCGGCCGCGTGGTGTTGCTCGCCACGTGTCTTAAGGAGTCTCCGGGGCGATCGCGCGCCGCGTCTGCGTATTCGCCCTTTTTCACCAAGTCTTCGTTCGACCCCCTGGCACTCGTACCCTAGCCTCGTCCGTGTCTGTGTGTGTCGCCCGCCACGCCCTAGCGGCTGATCTTGAACACCGTTCCACCAGCCGTTTTGGCCGCTACCTCGGCCGTACGAGGCTGCCGTGAGCGTCACTCGCCCACGCTGAACACTATTCCGCAACTGTTCTTGCCACCAAGCCGCGTAGTACCGTAAAGGTTGCCTGCGCTGTCGGAGATCAAGCCATCGAGCGGTTCCTCCCCGTCGCTCGGGGGACCGGAGAAGCTGTGCAAAACGGTCTCCACTCCCGCCGGGCTCACTTGGAAGACCGCCCCGCAGCTGTCGGTGAGCTGGCATCCGAAAGATCCGCCGAGTTGGGTTGTGCCGTAAAGGTTGCCGCTCGCGTCCTCGACTAGGCCCCCGGCTGGTGCATCTCCGCCGCTGCCGTCGCCTGGGAAGCTAAAGAACAAGGTCTCCGATCCGGTGGGGTCTACCTTGAAGATCGCTCCACTGCCGTGGGCGCCGCCGTTCGGAGTCGTGCCGTAAAGATTGCCCGCAGAGTCGCGGAGGAGGCCAGCGGTAGGACCCGCCCCGTCACCGGTTGATTGCCCGAAACTATGAAGCACGGTCAATTTCTTCCCTTTTCCGACTTCGAACACGATACCCTCGTCCATGTCGCCGCCAAACTCGGTGGTGCCGTAAAGGTTGCCTGCCGTGTCGCGCACCACCCCACCAAACGGCCCGCTACCGTCGCTCGTCCCTCCTTCGAAGCTATGCAGGACGATCTCAGCGCCGGTCGGGGTCAGTTTGAACACGGTTCCGTTTCCGGAGGCCCTCCGGCGAAAGTCGTGCCGTACAGGTTTCCGGCCCCGTCAAGAATCAATGCAGCGGTGGGGTTGGCTCCGTCGGGCTTGCCCGCAAAGCTGTAGACCACGGTTTCCGTGCCACCAGCAGTCACCTTGAAGACAGTGCCATTGTTGGAGGTGCCGCCGCCCGCCGTGGTGCCGTAAAGGTTTCCCTGGGAGTCTCGGATCAAACCGGCATAGGGTGACTCCCCATCGGTCGGCGCCCCCGCAAAGCTGTGCAACACGCTTTCTGCTCCGTGCGCCGAAATCTTAAACACCGTGCCGAAGCCAAATGGACCGCCATAGAGACCGCCCTCGACGGTGGTGCCGTATAGGTTGCCGGCTCTATCGCGCACGACGCCCGCATAATAAGGCTGCGACGCATTCGTGCCACACGCGAAGTTGTAGAGGACCTTGTAGGTCTGAGCTCGCGCCGATGGGGTAGCGACGAACAGAAGCACGCTTAGCAAGGCGACTGTGCTGATGACCGCCCGCGCGCCGAACCCTGACATCCACTTCCGATGATGCGCTGTGATCATAAAGCCTCCTGTAATGCCGTTAATTTGCGCCTGTAATCTTCAGAACAATAAAATAGTTCCTGATTTGCCCCGTCCCGCTGCCCGTTATGTCCTCGATGTCGAGGGTATTCGTTCCTCCCTCAGAAATGGTCTGACTGCCATTCCCCACGGCTGAACACGAAGAATGCGATGTGTCAATGGTGCAGGTTATGGGCGTCGCAAAATCTGCACTGTTATAGCGCACATGAAACGCGTTCGTGATGGTGGGAGCCTGGCTCATGTTCACGTACACGGCCGCGACCGTCCCGCTGAGCCCCACAGGTGCGGTGACGGCGCTCTCCGTCGTACTCGACAGAATGGGGATGCCAAAGAACACGGTCGAGCTCACCGGGGCAGGGGTTGAGGCTGCCGATGTTAAGACTACCACGCTGCCATTCGCCGAATTCGTTCCGCCGTTGGCCAGCGGCAACGGACTGGTAATCGAGATCACCGGGGTCGTGCCCCCGCTTGAAGATATGGGAGCCGTTCCGGTTACGGCGGTCACGCAGGTGGAACAGGCCACAGTTAAGGCGCCTACGCCCGTCGTTGTTGTGATAGGGCTGGTCGCGCCTAATGAGGCCCACACCGGATCGGCTGATGTTGACCCGATAAGTAACTGGCCGTTCGTCCCCGGCCCTACAAAGTTGAAGCTGCTCGTCCCCTCGCCGATGCCAACGGCATGAGATGTCGGACCTGAAACCCCGGTGCCGCCCCGCAGCGCGGCGAGTGTTCCGGAACTGATGTTGCCTGCGTTCGTCGCGTCGGTTGAACACGAGGCGGCAGAGTTGGAAAGGTCGGCACATACAGGGACGACAAAGGATGGGGCAGTGGCGCTCCCTGTGTTGTTCCCAAAATAATTGTGGCCGGAAATCGTTGTGCCGTTCCCGGTTCCGCCGTTACTGATGCTCAGGGGAGTGGTCAGGCCGACGGCCCCTCCCGAGAGGGTAATGGGCGGCGTCGCGCTGAGCGCCCCGCCGCCGGAGGTGGTCGCGCAGGTAGCGCAGGAGATTGCTCCAGCCGCCGTGAGCGTGACCGGTGAGATTGCTGACGATGGAATAGTTCCTCCCGAAGTAGGCAACATCAGGTTGGGAGCTCCCGATGCTGGCGGAAGAATAGTCGCAGGACCAGGACCGATTTGGACCGAGGCAGCATTCTTTGCCGTGGAATAGTCGGAGACATGCGTCAACAACCTGATGCCACCATTGACGTCATCCTGTACGACCTCGCTACCGCTGGTTGTTGTCGCGTTGTGCACGGCAATGTCGAGGCCGGCCACAGGGTTATTGGTACCCGTATTCAAAAGGTGTATGAAGGGGTTGCACACGTGCGTATTGCCCTGGGCTGAGGCGCTGGCTTGGTTCGTGACCTGAATGCAGTCAGGCGTGCCGTTGACCTCGAAGTGATCGTCCAGGAAGTCCGTCGCCGCCTTGGCGCCGGTTACCAGTGCGACTGCCGGTATGGTCGCGGAACAACCGGGGCCAGGCGTACAGCGGTTAGGGGTAAGGGTTGAGTTATAAACGACTCTCGCCGTGCCGAGCGCATTTCCGAAGCCCGGCCGACCGTCGAGGATCATACCGTAGAAGGTGAGGGCGCTCGACGGGCTCTGGTCAGTCTGGACGTTAGAGACAAAACTGTTGGGCGCGTGGTTTCCGATGTACATCCAAGCTCCCGGCGTAGCTGACGCGCTGGACGTCTCGCCGGTGAAGCCTACAAAGCTCAGCCCACTGTTTTCCTGGTCGCTAGGATCCCAGAACGCCACGTTGGGATCGTTGGCGGTCTCCGTGGCGGGCAGCGCAAGCGTGAGGTTCTGCAGAGTCGCCCCAAACCCCTCGTTTTGTGGAGTCGACATCGGTGGACTTATCACTGGGCCGATTTCCACCACCAGCGGGTTGCTGAGGTCGACGAGATTTGGGTTGTCGCCACCGGACTGGATGCTGTTAATCACGAATCCGCTGCCCAGTTGGCACGCGTAGTTGGGATCGACCGTTCCGAGCGTGCACACAAGAGGTGACCCGGAAGCAGTTGCTGGCATTTGCAAAGCCTCAGTGCCCGCTGCGGCGCCCGAGGCTCTGACGAACACTCGATAGTCCTTCGCTGGAAGCGTGGTTCCGGCCCCCAACGCGGCGGGGCCGCTCCCGACAATCTGGTTGGCTGAGCAGGTCAGAACGGGCGAGGCGTTGCTCTCGGCCGTGAGCCCGGGGACCGCCAGGGCACCCGTGGAAGAATTGGTGTCGAGGTTGTTGACCTCTACGAAGCTCACTATGAAGGTGCCAGTCACGCTTCCCGTGCCCGTGCAGCTCAAGGACGTGCCAAGCCCCGGCTGCCCGAGCGGCTTCGGAAAGGTCGAGCTCGGCATGATCGCGGTTCCCTGAGCGAAATTGGGGTTTGTATTAAGAGGGTTCGTCCCAGCCACTTTGCCCGAGCCGACGAGGGTCATCCCCGAACCGATAATGAAGGGCACGTCCGTTACCCAGCAATTTATTGCGCTTGACGAACACGTGCTTAGGGAACTGTTGGTGATTGGCGCTTTACCCAGCCGCAGAGTGCCGGTGAATAAGCCTGGGTCCCAGGGGAGTCCCGCTGTGGAGGTGATATATTCCGGCGTGTTTGAGGTAATCACTCCGCCAAAAAATTTTCCAGTCGTGCTTCCTTGAAGAAAGTTGACGCAATTGACGATTTTGGCGAAGACCGCGCCATCCACGTTACAAGTGAACGGCAGACTTGGTATCAGCGCGCCGCTGCTATTTCCGGCGAGAATATCACCTTGCGAGGTGGTCTGGGTCTGGGCCGAACACACGCCAGCAAGAGTCAAGCAGGCGCAGAGCGCCCCCCCCCCCGCGTTTCCAAACTCGATTCGCCATCGTGACCCCCAATCGTCCCGCGTAGGACTACCCGCAATCGTGCTGTCACTCATATCAGGTCCGGCCGGCCCTGTCAAGTATGAAGCCCGTACTTATCGCTGCTTGCATAAGCCCGTGATTGGGGGCAAGGTTTTAGCACGTTAAAAGGGGCGCAGCGAAGGACCTGTTCTCATTGCCTCCCCATTACCCGCGTTCCCTCGCCGAATCGATTCGGGAGTTTTCAGGTAACCCCCGAACCCTCGCCCGCGTCGAAACATCCAAAGGTATACTAAGAAGTGGGCACCTTCGGGCGTCGTGGCGGCCCGGCCCGGGAGAACGCGGCTTGATGAATCTCTTTGCTCCAGGCAATCAACACTCATCGCAGCAGGCGCGGCAGCGCCGGTTGCGGCGCACCGTGGGTTTTGCTGCCGGCGGTGGCCTTTTTATCATTCTCGGCTTCACCGCGGCGTGCTCGAACGGCGGCGCCAACGGCCAGAATGCCGCCGGAGGGTTGATGGCGCAGGCGGCGCCCGTCACCGTGGCCCAGGCAGCCATGAAAACCATTCCCGTGCAAGTCACCGCCATTGGCAACGGCGAGGCGTACTCCACCATCAACGTCAAGTCGCAGGTGGACGGTGTCATCGAAAGCGTGGCGTTCCGGGAAGGCCAGGACGTGAAGAGCGGCGACGTGCTGTTCCGCATTGATTCGCGGCCCTTCCAGGCAACACTGGCGCAGTCGGAAGCGAACCTCGCCCGCGACCAGGCGCAGTTGGCGTTCGCGCAGGGCCAGCTCCAGCGCAACCAGCAGCTCTTCGACCAGGGGATTATTTCCAAAGACCAGTTCGACCAGTTTCGCGCCACCGCCGACGAATATCAGGCCTCAGTGAAGGCGGACCAGTCTGCTATAGAGAATGCGAAGATCCAGCTCGGTTACTGTGTCATCCGTTCCACGATTGACGGGCGCACCGGCAATCTGATGGTGCATGCTGGCAACCTGGTGAAGAACAATGACGCCACGCTCGTTACCATCAACCGCATCAGCCCGATTTACGTTGATTTCTCCGTGCCGGAGCAGTATCTGCCGGAGATCAGGAAGTACCAGGCGGGCGGCGGGCTGAAGGTGGAAGCCACCGTGCCGCAGGACGCCGGCCGTCCCGAAACGGGCGTCTTGAGCTTTATCAACAACATGGTGGACACCTCCACGGGAACGATTTTGCTCAAAGGCACTTTCCCCAATCCCGACCGGCGGCTCTGGCCGGGTCAGTTCGTCAACGTGACCCTGCGGCTTTCCGCTCAGCCCAACGCCATCGTTGTGCCCGCGCAGGCGGTCCAGACGGGCCAGACGGGGCACTATGTGTTCGTAGTGAAGCCGGGAAACACGGTGGACTTGCGGCCCGTAGTCGCAGGCAACACCGTCGACGGCGAAACGGTGATTCAAAAGGGTGTGGCGGCTGGGGAGACCGTCGTCACCGACGGGCAGCTTCGGCTGTTCCCCGGCGCCAAGGTCGAGGTGAAGAACGCGTCATAGGATAAATGTGAGAATTGTACGAACAAAGCCGTCAACATACTGAAAACAAAGGAAAGCTGTTTTCTGCCATCAGGGGAAGCCGTCAACGTGCTGAAAATGGGCAATTTACATCGTCAAAGCCGTCAACGTGCTGAAAAAGAACAGCTTATTATTTCTTGGCGACTTTGCGCCTTTGCGTGAGATGTCTTGGCAGAACGAACAAACTTAGTCCTTTAGAATCAGCAAGACTCTAAGGCGAGTCCTGGAAACGACGAGATTATGAGCATCCCTGAACAATTTATCCGCCGCCCCATCATGACCACCCTGGTCATGTTCGCCATCCTGTTGTTTGGCGTGATGGGTTATCGGCTCTTGCCCGTCAGCGACCTGCCCAACGTGGACTACCCCACCATTCAGGTGAGCGCCGGACTGCCCGGCGCCAGTCCCGAGACCATGGCATCGGCCGTGGCCACGCCGCTTGAGCGCCAATTCTCGACCATTGCCGGCCTCGACTCGATGACCTCGCAGAGCGGGCAGGGCGTCACCAATATCACCCTGCAGTTTGGCCTCAACCGCAACATTGACGGTGCCGCTCAGGACGTGCAGTCCATGATCACCCAGGCGCAGCGCCAGTTGCCGCCCGGCATGCCCAGCCCGCCATCGTTTCAGAAAGTGAATCCCGCCGACCAGCCCATTCTTTACATGGCCATCTATTCCGACATCCTGCCCCTCTCGACCGTGGACGAATACGCCGAGACGCTGATGGCCGAGCGCATTTCGATGATTAGCGGCGTCGCCCAGGTATCGGTCTACGGGGCGCAGAAATACGCCGTGCGCGTGCAGTTTGACCCGAAGGCGCTGGCCAGCCGCAACATCGGGATTGACGAGGCCACACAGGCCGTGCAACAGGCCAACGTCAATCTGCCTACCGGCACGCTCGACGGCAGCCACAAGGCCTTTACGGTCCAGGCCACGGGGCAGCTCCAGGACGCCGCTGCCTACCGGCCCATCATCGTCGCCTATCGCAACGGCTCGCCCGTGCGCCTCGGCGAAATCGCCAATGTTGTGGATGACGTCCAGAACAACAAGGCCGCCAACTGGTATGACGGCCAGCGCGGCATGGTGATCGCCATACAGCGCCAGCCCGGCACCAACACCGTGGAAGTGGTGGACGGCATCAAGAAACTGCTGCCGACTTTCCGCGAGGAGATTCCCGCTTCCATTCACCTCGAAACCCTCTATGATCGCTCGGTCTCCATCCGCGCCTCAGTGAGCGACGTGAAGTTTACGCTCGACCTCACCATTGGGCTGGTGGTGCTGGTTATCTTTCTCTTCCTGCGCAACATCTCGGCCACCGTCATTCCCTCGCTCGCCTTGCCCATGTCCATCGTCGGCACCTTTGCCGTGATGTACCTGCTCGGCTACACCATCGACAATCTCTCCATGATGGCGCTCGTGCTCTCGGTGGGTTTCGTGGTGGACGACGCTATCGTCATGCTCGAAAATATCGTCCGCCACATGGAGATGGGGGAAAGTGCGTTCGAAGCGGCGCTCAACGGCTCGCGCGAGATCGGTTTCACGATTATCTCCATGACCTTGTCGCTCGCGTGTGTTTTCCTTCCGGTGCTTTTCATGGGCGGCATCGTGGGCCGCCTCCTGCATGAGTTTTCGGTCACCATCATGTCCGCCGTGCTGGTTTCGGGCTTCGTCTCGCTCACCCTCACACCCATGCTTTCGAGCCGCTTCCTGCGTCCGCCCCGCGAGCAGAAGCATGGTGGGTTCTACAACGCTTCGGAGCGCGCCTTCAACGGCCTGCGTAACGGTTACGATTGGACTCTGCGGGGGGTGCTGCGCCATCGCTTCATCACCTTGCTCGCATCATTTGCCGTGCTCGGCGCCACGGTTTATCTCTACGAGCGAATCCCCAAAGGCTTCCTGCCCAGCGAAGATTCCGGCGAAGTCATTGGGTTCACCGAGGCGCAGGAAGGCATCTCGTTCAGCTCCATGAAGCGGCACACCGTGGCGCTTCTCGATGTCGTGCGCAACGACCCGAATGTGAATAATGTGATGGCCTTTGCGGGCGCCGGCGGGGCGGGCGGCGGGCAGAACTCCGGGTTCTTCTTCGCGCATCTCAAAGATCACCCGGCCCGGAAGCTTTCAACCGACCAGGTCATCGACGAACTGCGCCCCAAGCTCAATCAGGTGACCGGCATCATGGCCTTCATGCAGAACCCGCCGCCCATCCGCATCGGCGGCCACCTGACCAAGAGTCTTTATCAGTTCACCCTGCAGGGACCCAACACGCAGCAGCTTTACAAATACGGCGCTCAGATGGAATCGGCCATGGCCAAGTTGCCGGGGCTGACCCAGGTGACGACCGACATGGAGATTCACCAGCCCCAGGTGAACGTGGAAATCAACCGCGACGAGGCGAAGGCGCTCGGCGTCTCGGCCTACCAGGTGGAAAACGCCTTGACCATGGCCTACGCTTCGAGTCAGGTCTCCACCATCTATACGCCGACCAACGAGTACTGGGTGATCGCCGAGCTCGAGCCGCAATACCAGGCCGACCCGCAGTCGCTCGACCTTCTCTACGTCCGCTCCTCCAACGGTCAACTGGTGCCGCTCAGCGCGGTCGCCAACATCACTGAGAACCTTGGCCCGGTCACCGTCAATCACTCCGGCCAGCTTCCCGCTGTCACCGTGTCCTTTGACCTCAAGCCCGGCGTCTCCATCGGCCAGGCGGTTACGGACGTCCAGCAGGCGGCGCGCCGCATTCTGCCCGCCACCATCAGCGCTGACTTCCAGGGCACGGCGCAACAGTTCGAATCCTCCACCACCGGCCTCGGCCTCCTGCTGCTCGCCACCATCCTGGTGATCTACATCGTCCTCGGCATTCTCTATGAGAGCTTCATCCATCCGCTCACGATTCTTTCCGGGCTCCCCTCGGCGGGGTTTGGCGCGCTGCTCACGCTGATCCTCTTTCACAAGGAGCTTGACCTTTATGGCTTCGTGGGCATCATCATGCTCATCGGCATCGTCAAGAAAAACGCCATCATGATGATTGACTTCGCGCTCGAAGCGGAGCGCAAGGAAGGCAAGAGCACGCGCGATGCGATTTACGAAGGCGCTCTCATCCGCTTCCGGCCCATTATGATGACCACCATGGCGGCGCTGATGGGCACGCTGCCCATCGCGCTCGGCGTTGGCGCCGGCGCCGAGTCCCGCCGGCCGCTCGGCCTCTGCGTCGTCGGCGGCCTGCTCTTCTCGCAGCTCATCACGCTCTACATCACGCCCGTCTACTACACCTATCTCGATGCCGTGGGCAAGTGGCTCGGCAAAGGCAAGAAGCGCGGCGCGCCGCCGCGTGGGGCGCCGCCTGAGGCGCGAGAGGAGCCTGGCGAGTTTGTGGAAGCGGGCGAAACCGAAGAGAGCGTACCACTGCTCAAGCGGGCGCGAATCGGGGAGGCGGAGGTCTGAAGGCTGAGTGCTGAAGGCTGAAATCTCAAATGTCAAACCTCAAATCCTAGTGAGGAGCCTACATCGCTAGCCTAGCAATTTGACTTTTTCTTCCGTCGCGCTCACCCATTCCCGGTCTTGAATCGATGGCAGGTTCGCCCGCACGTTTTCGACCGCACCCATCCGTGCGGCCTGGGCCATTTGCACGGCCACCGCGATGTCCGACGCCGCCTGCGCCAGTGTGATGCCGCGCAAGGTCTCGACCGTACGCGCCGTCTTCACAGCCAGCTCGGCGGTTTCGAGCGGCACACTCGCCGCTCTCTTGCTGGCCTCTTCGATGGCGTCGGCGCGAGCCGCCTGTTCGGCCTCGGTCGCCTTCGGTAATCGCAGGGCTCGAATCACGTCGTCATAGCTCGCCGCGTCGCGGTCAATCGCTTGCATGAGCTGGCTCCTCAAGCCGCTCAGTCGCTCGAGCGCCGCATTGATCGCGGCGTGATGTTCGGCCAGGGACTTCTTCTTCAGGCTCAGCCGGCAGACCATTTCGCCGAGCGCAGCGGCGAGCGCGCCGGAAAGCGCCGCCACGCTGCCGCCTCCGGGCGTGGCCGTGTCCGCCGCGACGGCGTCGACAAAAGCTTCAGCAAGACTATGGAGAGATGCGCCGGGTTGGGCCGCGCGGGGACCACCTGCCGCACCGGGCCGAGCCTGCGCGTCGAGCACACTCTGCAAACGGTTCTCAAGGATGAGGTCGGGCTTGAAATTCTCAACACGCAGGTAGTGCACCGCCGCGTCTTCGAGCGCCCGCCGCGGAATGAGCCCGACGATCTCACTGCCCTCGATCTCCACGCCGCGCGCCGTGGCCTCCCGCTCCACCGCGTCGAACACCACCCCGATCGGCGTGGTTTCGAAGTCGGTAAGGTTCATCGAAACCTGGCCGATGTTGCGGGCCTTCAGGTCAACGCCCATGGCTTTTACACACGGAAAGCCGCCGCTCGAGGCGCGGATCTTCTTGGCGATTGACTTGGCCAGCGCCACGTCCGGGCTTGCCAGGTTGATGTTGTAGGCGATCAGAAACTTGCGCGCGCCGACCACGGTAGCACCGGCCGTCAGATGAAGCTCATCGCCGCCGAAATCGGGCCGGCGATCCGGATTCGTCCGCACTTCCTCGCGCACACCCTCAAACTGCCCGCGCCGGATGTTTTCGAGATTCCGCCGCTCCGGCTTGCGCGCCGCCGCTTCGTACAAGTAAGTCGGCACGCCGAGCCGCCGCGCAGCCTCTTCCGCCACCCATTCCGCGATACGGACGCAATCCTCCAGCGTCACGCCGCTCACCGGCACGAACGGAACCACGTCCGTCGCGCCAAGGCGTGGGTGCGCGCCCTGGTGATAGTTAAGGTCAATCAGCTCCGCGGCCTTGCCGATGCCGCGCAGCGCCGCCTCGCCGATCCGCTCGCGCGTCCCCACGAGCGTAACGACCGACCGGTTGTGGTCGGCGTCCATCTCCTTGTCGAGCAGGTAGACGTCCGGGCCGTCGAGCAGGGCTTGGATAATCGCCTTCACCTTTGTGTCGTCCCGTCCTTCGCTGAAGTTTGGCACGCATTCGACGATGGTTTGCATAGGGTTCTGAATCTATCACGCGGAGGCGCCCGCCGTCCGTGGTGTGGTATTCAGAGGGTGATGCGCGGCGGGAGGTGGCGGAATGCGCGGTGTGGAAACGCTCGGCACTCTGCGATCGCGGTGCTACTGCTGGGGCATGTTTTGGGCAACGGACTTTTGGAGTCTCTTGGCCGTCTGGAGAATACCTTTAGCGATGCCGCGGAATTTCATCGCCGCGTTGCCATTTTGGGTCTCCGCTTTCGACTCGGGCAACCAACTCTTAAGCTGTGAAAGCTGCGACTCCAACTCCTGAACAGCTTCCTCAATGTGCTGCGGCATTATTTCCCCTGTGCCGGTCCGAGAAAGTTCAATTGCTGGCCGAGATTCATTCCTAGTTGATTGCCATCTCGTGAATCAAGGTAAAACCCTAACAGCAGAAATGCGAGTGTGTCAAGAAAAACTTGGTTCGGAGTTGTCCAGCGACCCGTCACACAATTGTAACAGTTCTGTTGAAAAGCTTGTGGAAAAAGAAGCCCGTCCGCATTATAAGACTTCTCCTCTCAACGGTTTCGTGCTCTTTGCACCAAGCTGTAGCATCATCGCGGCGGACTCTGGATTGGAGATTATGGATCTGTGGTTTGAGCCAGGGAGCTTGAAGCGACGCCTTAGGAGACGCGTGCGCATGGCCCATACAATGCGATCTATATCTGCGGGTGCGGCGGCTTGAGCTTAACTTCGAGCTTCGTGTGCGACGCGTCGACGTCGAAATCCCTGCCGAAAGTCTGGTGGCCCGTGTGGGTCACGATGAGGTGAAGGGTTCCTTCCGGAATGTCCGTGAACCTGCAGCGGCCCTGGGCGTTCGTCTTGGCGGTATAGGAAATCAACGGATGCCGGATCTTCCCGGACCCGTGAAACTGCAGCGTGAGTTGGGCCTGGCTAATGGGCTGGCCTGTCTGCGCGTCGGTCACGACGACAGTGAGGTTAATCTCGGTCTTCGCTGCTCGCGCCGGCGCGGCGAGACCTGCGCTGAGGCCGGCGATAAGCACGATCGTCGCGCCCGCGGAGCCTTTATTCTGAACCTTCCGGCAATGTCGAAGCATCGCTGTCTTCCTCCCGTTTATCATACCAGAGACTCCCGCAGCTTTTGCATTGACCGTGGGTACGCCACGCCAGGCTGGATTTGAACTTCTTCTCCGCCGGCGCTAAAGTAAGAATTATGACACGGTGGCTGAGCGCCATACTGCGGATGTTTCTGCTTGTGCTGACGGCAGCGTGGGCCGTAGTTCCGTCCGCAGCCCGGGCTGCCGCCGGCGATGAGACTCCCGGGACGGTCACACCACTCGCGGCCCCCTTCCAGGGTATGACGGCCGGCGTTTTGTTCGCCAAGCTGGTTGAGCAAAATCAGCTTCGGGAGTCGCGCTTGCTCCGGTACCAGGCGGTGAACACGTACAAGATCGCGAACCAGCAGGGCCGGGTGTATGCGGAGGCAGTGGCGCGCGTGAATTATCGTGCGCCCCGTCAGAAGACGTTGGTGATCGATTCCGTCGCGGGTTCGCGGCTGATTTGTGACCTGGTGCTCAAACGGTTAGTCGAGAGCGAGTCCGAGACTGCGTCGGGACGCGCCCACCACGACAGCTCGATCCAGCCCGCGAATTATCGCTTCAATCTTCTGGGGGAACAGCAGCTTGGCCCGTATCGGTGTTTTGTTGTCGATGCCCTCCCGCGGCGCCGGGACAAGTACCTCTTTGAAGGCAGGATCTGGATCGACACCGAGGACTTCGCGATTGTCCGGATCGCCGGACAGCCGGCGAAGTCGCTTTCGTTCTGGATCAAGCGAGCCGACTTCGTCCGGCGTTATCAGAAGATGGGAGACTTTTGGCTCCCGGTCAGCGACGAAACGCTGGTCGACGTGCGGTTCTACGGGAAGAGAGTCCTCTCGATTGACCGCGGCGATTATGCCATCAACGGGAGCAAGGCGGCTGACTCGGAGGCGCCGGAGCCTTCGGGCGAACCCAGCCGGTCGGCCGCGAGTTCGCCGCACTGAAGCTCTACAAGTGCATTTCTAGCTGTCCGGGTCATAGTTCAGGTTCGGGGCCAGCCAGCGCTCGACGGTCTTCACGTCCATACCCTTGCGTCGGCTGTAATCGAGCACCTGGTTGCGGTCAATCTTGCCCACCGCGAAGTAGCGCGCTTCCGGATGGGCGAAATAAAAGCCGCTCACCGACGCCGCGGGGTACATGGCAAAGCTCTCCGTCAGCTTGATGCCGGTTCGCCTCTCGACGCCAAGCAGGTCCCACAAGATCTGCTTCTCGGTGTGATCGGGACACGCCGGGTAGCCCGGCGCGGGGCGAATGCCGCGATAGCGCTCGTGGATGAAGTCGTTGGTGGAGAACTTCTCGTCCTTGCCGTAGCCCCAGGCGTCGCGGACGCGTTTGTGCATGAGCTCCGCCAGCGCTTCGGCCAGCTGGTCCGCGAGGGCCTTAGCCATGATGGCATTGTAATCGTCATGATCCCGCTCGAAGCGGGCCACCAGGTGTTCCAGGCAGAACCCTGCACTCACCGCGAATGCCCCCACATAGTCGTGAACTTCGGATTCTCTGGGTGCTATGAAATCCGCCAGCGAATGGTTGAAGTGTCCCGGGGCCTTCTCCATCTGCTGCCGCAGGAAGTGGAACACGGTCAGCACGCCGGAACGCGACTCATCCGTGTAGACCTCGATATCGTCCCCGACGCTCGCCGCTGGAAAGATTCCCACCACGGCGCGCGCCGTCACCAGCTTCCCGGTCACGATCTCTCGCAGCAGTCTGCGAGCGTCCTCCAGTAAATCGCGCGCCCGCGCGCCCACAGCCGGGTCGTCCAGAATCTTCGGATACGTCCCGCGCAGCTCCCAGGCCGCGAAGAACGGGGTCCAATCGATATAGGGAACAATCTCCTCAAGCGGCACGGATTCGTCTGCTTTGACGCCCGTGAATTCCGGGCGCCGCACGTCGGCGCGCGACCAGTCTAAGACCGGCTTGCGTCGGCGCGCTTCCTCCAGCGTGATGAGCGGCTGCGCCTGCGGACGGTGAGCCTGCCGCAGTTTTTCCTGCGCGCTGCGATTCTCGGCAGCAAAGCTCTCGCGGCGTTCGACGCTCTTCAGGCTGCTTACCACTCCCACCGCCCGTGACGCGTCCGTCACGTGAACCACGGGATGGCTGTACATCGGGGCGATTTTGACCGCCGTGTGGATGCGGCTGGTGGTGGCGCCGCCGATCAGCAAGGGAATCGTGAAGCCCTGCCGCTCCATCTCCTTCGCCAGGTGCACCATCTCGTCGAGCGACGGCGTGATGAGACCGCTCGCCCCGATCATGTCGGCCTTTTCGGTGCGCGCCATGTCCAGGATCTTCTCGCTCGGCGCCATCACCCCGAGGTCAATCACCTCGTAGCTGTTGCAGCCGAGCACCACGCCCACGATGTTCTTTCCGATGTCGTGCACGTCGCCCTTCACCGTGGCCATCACGATCTTGCCCTGGCTCCGGGCGCCGCTCGCCTGCCTCTCCGTCTCCATGTAGGGCAGCAAGTAGGCCACCGCCTTCTTCATCACCCGGGCGCTCTTCACCACCTGCGGCAGGAACATCTTGCCGGAGCCAAAGAGGTCGCCCACGATGCTCATGCCGGCCATCAGCGGTCCCTCGATCACTTGCAGCGGCCGGTCGTACGTCTGGCGCGCCTCCTCGGTATCGGCCTCGATGTAATCCACGATGCCTTTGACGAGCGCATGCGACAGGCGTTCCTCGACTGTCCCCGAGCGCCAGGCTTGCTCCTCCGCCTCTACCTTGCCGCGGCGCTTCACCGATTCGGCAAAAGCTAGCAGACGCTCGGTGGAGTCCGGACGCCGGTTCAGCAGCACGTCCTCTTCGAGATCCAGGAGGTCTTTGGGAATCTCTTCGTACACCGCGAGCTGTCCGGCGTTGACAATACCCATATCCATGCCGGCGCGGATGGCGTGATACAGAAACGCCGAGTGCATCGCCTCGCGCACCACGTTGTTGCCGCGAAACGAAAACGAGATGTTGCTCACCCCGCCGCTCACCTTGGCGTAGGGCAGCGCGGCCTTGATCAGGCGCGTGGCCTCGATGTAGGCCACGGCATAGTTGTTGTGTTCCTCCATGCCGGTGGCCACAGTGAGGATGTTCGGGTCAAAGATGATGTCCTCGGGCGGGAATCCCAGCTCTTCAGTCAGGATTCTGTACGACCGCGCGCAGATTTGTAACTTGCGCTCGACGCTATCCGCCTGGCCTCGCTCATCAAAGGCCATCACCACCACCGCCGCGCCATAACGCCGGATGAGCCGAGCGCGCTCCTTGAAGACTTCTTCGCCCTCCTTCAGGCTGATGGAGTTCACCACGCCCTTGCCCTGCACGCACTTGAGGCCGGCCTCGATGACGCTCCATTTTGAGCTGTCAATCATGATGGGCACGCGCGCGATATCCGGCTCCGAGCCGACATAGTTCAGAAACGTGGCCATCACCTGCTCTGAGTCGAGCATGCCTTCGTCCATGTTCACATCGATAATCTGCGCGCCGCCCTCGACCTGCTGGCGGGCCACTTTGAGCGCTCCCTCGTAGTCGGCGGCCAGGATGAGCTTCGAGAACCGCGGCGAGCCGGTGACGTTGGTACGCTCACCGACGTTGACGAAGTTCATGTCGGGGCGCATCACCAGCGGCTCGAGTCCGCTGAGGCGCGTCAGATGGTCCGCTTTCAGCGGCAGGCGCGGCGGTATGCCCCGCACAGCCTCCGCGATGGCGCGCGTGTGGGCGGGCGTCGAGCCGCAACAGGACCCGACAATGTTCAGCCACCCCTGACGCGCAAAGTCGCCGAGATCGGCGGCCATGCTCTCCGGGGTCTCGTCAAAACCGCCGAAGGCGTTGGGCAGTCCGGCGTTGGGGTAGCAGCTTACTGGGATAGGCGCCACGCGCGCCAAATCGTCGAGGAACGGACGCATCTGCTTGGTGCCGAGCGCGCAATTGATCCCGATGCTCAGAAGCTTGGCGTGCGACACCGAGACCCAGAAGGCTTCCGCCGTCTGACCGGAGAGATTCCGTCCGCTCTGGTCCACGATCGTGACCGAGGCCATCACCGGCACGCGCCTGCCGCGCTCCTCAAAGAGCTGATCGATGGCGAAAAGAGCCGCCTTCGCGTTCAGCGTGTCGAAGACGGTCTCAACCAGCAGCAAATCCACGCCCCCGTCCAAGAGGCCGCGAGCTTGGTCGTAATACGCCTGGCGCAACTGATCGAAGGTCACCGAGCGCGCGCCGGGGTTCGAAACATCCTGCGACACCGACGCCGTGCGGCTCGTCGGACCCATCGAGCCGGCCACGAAGCGAGGCGGCGCGGCGCGCTGTGCCGCGAAGCCGTCCACCGCCTTCCGCGCCAGGCGGGCCCCAGCGAGGTTGATGTCGTAGACGCGGCTTTCAAGTCCGTACTCAGCCAGCGAAACGGCGTTGGCATTGAAAGTGTCGGTTTCGATGATGTCGGCGCCGGCCTCCAGATACTGGCGATGGATATCTTCAATCAACTGTGGCTGGGTGAGGCACAGCACGTCGTTGTTCAGACGCAGGCTCTTCGGATGGTGAGCGAACTCGCGCCCGCGGTAATCCTCTTCGGTGAGCCCGCGCGCCTGGATCATGGTACCCATGGCGCCATCTAGGATCACGATGCGCTCGCGCAGCAGTTGCTGGAGTTCCGTCTCACTCATGCTTGGTTCCAAACCACAGCCTCTCCGAATGCGTTCGGCAGGTAAACCTGATTGCACTCGGACGCTTGATTTGATGGCCGAAGGTGGAAAACCGTCACTCAGCAGGCGTGCGGTCGGGAATGTCGCTGGCTTGGTGTCGTCTGTCTTACTCCGTTGACTCCAACGTTTCGGGAGTCAAGCCGTCGCTCACACCCTACCATAGCATCATCGCCAGTCCCGCGCAACCGGAGCCTGCCCGTAGTCATGCCCCCTCACCGTCATTCCCGCGTAAGCGGGTAGTGGGTCAGTTTGCTGTAGCGCCGCTCTATGAGCGGCGGATTCAACTGAAAAGAAAAGGCCGCCGGTCGCAGACCGGCGCTACAACGTCGAAATTGACCCACTACCTGTAAGCGAATCCGCTTGCCGGTCTGGAGCTTCCCGTGGTAGACTATTTGTTAACGTTACTCTTGGGTGGAGAACGAGATGAGCGTGGGCGCGCGAGGTTGGAAGCTTCCGATAGTTGCGGTGATCTTCCTGCTGCTCCTGCCGCTTCGTATCTGCGCCCAGCAGCCGACCCCTCCGCCCGACGTGACTCCGGCGCAGCAGGACTCGCAAGGGCAGTCCGCAACCCCGGAAAACGGCCAGCAGAACGCGCAGGAAGATCAATCAGAAAACCAGCAGGAAAACCAGCAGGTCAATCAGCAACAGAACGCCCAGGCGAGCCAGGAAGAACCGGCTGACGAGCCCGCCGCCCAGCCGGGCGGCGGGACGGGTGACCAGGCGCAACCCGACGATTCCGGCCAGCCGGCGGCCCAACCGGATCAGTCGAGTCAGCCCAGCCAGGCTGGCCAGTCGAACCAGCCCGGGCAGCCCAATCAGCCCGATCAGACCGCGCAGCCCGCTCGGGCCCCTCAGGCATCGCCGCAGCCGAGCCAACCCGCAACCCAGGCCCCCGCAGCTGCGCCGGAGGGCCCGCAAGGCACCAAACAGCAACCGTCATCGCCCGCTCCGGGCGGCCAACCCCCAAACCCACCCGGCAGCCAGTCCTCCGGCGCAGCTCCGCCACCGGGCTAACGCCCTTCCAACTCATCGGCCCTTCCAACTCAGGTCATTCCAACTTGTCTGTCATTCCCGCGCAAGCAGGAATCCAAATCACCGGCACCGTTATGCACCGCGAAGCCGGGAGCCGGCGTTCCGCTGTACAATAGGACTTAGCGCCAACGGGAGAAATCGTGAAGAACCGTTTTTATGAAGCCCGCCTCCTGGGGTCGGCTTACACCAATGATCGCACTAAGCACTTTGCTTTCGAGCTGGCCAACGGCAGCGACTTCGATTACGAGCCCGGCCAGTTCATTGCCATGGCCGCGGAGTTTGAAGGCAGACAGATTCTGCGCGATTACTCCATCGCCTCGTCGCCTCATCACGACAACCGTTTCGAGCTTTGCCTGAACATCATACCGGAGGGGCGCGTCTCCGCGTGGCTCTTCGGGATCCAGCCCGGCGACAAGGTCGAGTTCTGCGGACCCTTCGGGATGTTCACGCTGCGCCAGCCTCTCGATCCCGTCTCCGCCTTCATTGCCACGGGCACCGGCATCGCTCCCATCCGCGCCATGCTCCAGTACCTCTACCATCAGCCCGGTGCCTCGCTGGCGGCGGGCAGGGAATTATGGCTGATTTTCGGCGTGCGCGGGGAATCCGACATTCTTTACCGCGCCGAGTTTGAAAAGATGGCGCGCGATAATTCCGGCTTCCACTTCATCCCCACGCTGAGCCGCCCCGGCGGAGATTGGCAGGGTCACACCGGCTACGTCCAGAAGCAGGTCAGGAAATACCTGGCGGCGAAACAGGGATTCCACGCCTACATCTGCGGGCTGAAGAAAATGGTGGATGACGTTCGTCTCGAGTTGCAGGCGATGGGCTACGGACCCAAGAGTCAGAGCTATGAGAAGTATGACTAGTTGACCCGAGTAAGCACTTCGTTGAATAAATGAGTTATTGGGCCACTCGGCGGGTAGCCCCGTAGGGGCGAAATATTGTAGCCCAGGGCGCTAGGCTTCGGAAGAGCCTCCCCTCACCCGTCCCGACAAGTCGGGACACTCCTTCGCTGCGCTCAGGACAGGCTCGCTCCCGAGGAAGCGGGCCGAAGTCATAAGAAAATAACCCTGCCCCTCTGGGAGAAGGCCGAAGTCATAAGAAAATAGCTCTGTCCCTCTGGGAGAAGGCCAAAGTCGTAAGAAAATAGCCCTCTCCCTTTGGGAGAGAGCCTGTCCTGAGCAACGCGAAGGAGTGGACCGCTGCCGGCGCTTTCACCAGCCGGAGCGGGCCGGGTGAGGGGAACGATTTACTGGACCGAAGTCAGGTGACAGGGCCGAGACAGGAGTATACTGTCGGAGTATCCGCTATCACAGCCCGCGGGCGGGCGGGGAGCCAACATGACCAAACTTAGCTGGGCGAAGATGGCCTTCGGTGTCTTTCTGCTGTGCGCAACCACGGCGATTGCGTTATCGGCTCAGACTTTCACCACGCTGCATAGCTTCGACTATACGGACGGCGCCGCCGCGAACGCGGCGCTGGTCCAAGCCACCGATGGGAATCTATATGGGACAACGTTCTACGGGGGAACCCAGCGTACCGGCACGATCTTCCAAATCACCTCCGCTGGCACGCTGACGACGCTTTACAGCTTTTGCTCCCAAAGCAACTGCGCGGATGGCTCCGAGCCCTATGCGGGGCTGATTCAGGCCACCGATGGGAACCTCTATGGTACAACGACGTCAGGCGGATCCAATCGCCTCTACGGCACTGTCTTCGAATTCGCCCTCAGCGGTACACTCACGACGCTGCACAGCTTCAACAACGTAGGCGGTGGCGGTGCCAATCCCAAATCAGCGCTGGTCGAGGCTGCCGACGGGAACTTGTATGGGACGACGTACGATAAAGGCACCCACGGCTACGGGACCGCTTTCAAGATCATGCTTAACGGCACGCTGAAAACTTTGTATCAATTTTGTTCCCAGAATCGTTGCACGGACGGCGAATACCCCGAGGGGGCGTTGATCCAAGCGGCCGACGGGAACTTTTATGGGACAACCGCCGCTGGCGGTGTCTTCCAGGAATGCGATGGGTTTCCCTTAGGCTGTGGGACTGTGTTCAGGATCACGCCAGCGGGCAGGTTGACCACGCTTTACGAGTTTTGCTCGCAGAGCGGCTGCACGGACGGCGAGAGCCCTTTGGCCGGGCTCGTTCAGGCTAGCAATGGTAACCTGTACGGAACAACATCGTTCGGAGGGGCCTTCGGCTATGGGGCGGTCTTCAAAATCACCCCCGCTGGCAAGCTGACCACACTCTACAGTTTCTGCTCCCAAAGCGGCTGCACGGACGGCGAACACCCCTACGCTGCCCTGATTCAGGCTACTGACGGGAACTTCTACGGGACAACGTACGAGGGCGGGACCAGCCCGAACTGCGGCGGCGGGTGTGGCACAATCTTTAAGATTACGCCCACCGGTAAGCTGACAACGCTTTACAATTTTTGCTCACAAAGTGGCTGCGCGGACGGCAATGGTCCAACAGCCTCGCTGATCCAAGGTACCGATGGGAACTTCTATGGAACAACGGCCTATGGCGGGAATGCTTGGGGCACGATCTTCAGCCTCTCTGTAGGTCTCGGCCGGTTTGTGAAAACACAGCCAACCTCTGGCAAGGCGGGAAGCGCCGTTAGCATTCTGGGAACCAATCTGACCGGCGCGACCAGCGTCAGCTTTAACGGCACGGCGGCTACGTTCACCGTGGTTTCGAGTTCCTTGATCACGACCAGCGTGCCCTCCGGCGCGACCACCGGTACAGTCCAGGTGGTAACACCCAGCGGCACGCTTTCGAGCAACGTACCCTTCCGGGTACTGCCGTAGGTCCGCCCAACTTGCCACGTCATTCCCGCGCAGCGGGAATCCATCCAGCGTGTGTGGATCCCCGCTTCCGCGGGGATGACACGCTGGAAAGCAAGTGTGGCGTGCGCCCCGATGCATCGGGGCGGCTCGTCGTCGGGGTGGCGGCGACGTTGGTTCTTATGTCGCCGGCCCATGCGCATGCATGAAAGGCAATGTATCCGCCACCCGTGAATGGCCTCCGTCGAGGTGGCACGCCGACCTGTTCAAGGTTGGACGCACCACCCTTTTATCGGGCGCTTGCCAGGGCGTCCTAACCCATTGCCCCCAACGTTAGACGGTCTTCCCTTCATACCGAACCTCGAAACCGAGACTCTTTAGCTTTTTGACGGCCTGATGAGAATTTGTCGGATCGTTCGGGGGAACGCCCGCCGCGTCCAATATCAACGGCCGGGCAGGCAATTCCCTCTGATCAACTATCACCGTCCACTTAGGCAGCGCACGATTCCAGCGGAATGTCTTCTCTGTACGAAGAATATCGGCTCTGGTAAGACGTTCGACAGCATCACTTGCCATTTTCTGTACCTCCATATGCAACATACACCAATTACTATTCATATTCAAACAATTATTTTTACATCCTTTTTTTAACCCCTTGACGTCGGCCCTGGGATTTCAAATCGCAGATTCAAGATTGCAGACTGGTTGTTCGGAGCCGGAAGCAGTGGTATGTTGAGAGGAGCATGAGAGACCACGCCGAAACGAAAGGTCCGTCGAGCTTTCACGTTGTGGTGGAGGCTGCCGATCGCTTGAGCCCGGAAGAGCAAGAAACGCTCATTGAGGTCCTAAACCATCGGCTGGCAGACCGCCGGCGCGCCGAGCTCGTAACGGACACCCAGGAGGCGCAGCACGAGTTTGAGAGTGGCGCCCTTCGGCCGGTTACAGCCGACGAGATCATGAAAGAGATCCTTTCGTGAAGCGCTCCCTGCTGCGCTCCAGCGCCTTCATTCGCAGAGCAAGAAGCGTCCTCAAGAAAGTCCCGCAGCGGTCCGCCGATTTTCAGTCAACCTTGGACTTGCTAGGTACAGACTGCTTTCATCCGCGATTGAAAACTCACAAGCTTAAGGGCGAGATGGAAGGGTCATGGGCCTGCAGTGCCGGTTATGATTCAAGAATAGTCTTCAAGTTCGTTCAGTATGAAGGAACTGAGGCCATCCTCCTGCTGACCGTCGGGACTCACGAGGAAGTGTACTGACCGCTCGCGGGCTCCTCTTGCGCTGTGGGCGGCAAAGCGGCCGGCCCCCTGCTTTCCGCCTACTGCTTCCGTCCCGTCAATTGCGCCGCGCGGCGCGCCAGCGCGACGCTGGCTGCCCGGCCGCTTGATGCCGGGGCAACGGCCACCATGGCCGGCGCTTCGCCGCTCGCGTACACCAGCGCGCCCTGCTCTTCCTTGACGAAGGTCAGCCGCGACCGCTCGGAGTCGCAGTCCACCGTCACCAGATCGCCCAGCGCAATCTGAGAGGTCGCCAGCAGGTTCGAGAGTGGGAACACCAGGTGGCGCTCGATGGAACGCTTCAAGTGCCGCGCCCCGAACTTCATGTCAACCCCTTCTTCCAGCAGAAAGTCGCGCGCCGCGCCGGTGCACTGAAATACGAACTGCTTCTCGGCGGCCGCGGTGGTGATGCGCTCCTGCACCCGGGTGAGCTCGATATCGAGAATCTGCTCCAGGTGCCGGCGCTGCAGGGTGCGGAAGACGATGACCTTGTCAATGCGGTTCATGAACTCGGGCGAGAACTTGCGCCGCGCGGCTTCCGTGGCGGTGCGGTAGATCTTCTGGTCCAAGTCGTCGTCGCTCTCCTGCGGCCCGGCGCCGAATCCCATGCCGCCGGTCATCAGGTGGGTCATCTCCTGCGAGCCGAGGTTGGAGGTAAGAAAGATCATGGTGCGCGAGAAATCCACCCGGCGATTGTCGCCGAGCGTCAGCGTGGCCTTGTCGAGAATGCCCAGCAAGAGCTGCCACAAGGAATCCGAGGCCTTTTCGATTTCGTCGAAGAGGACGAGCGACACCTTGAGTTTGTCGGTGTAGTGCTGTTCGAGCGCCTCCTGCGTAATCATGGGCTGGGTCTCCCGGTGACCCAGGTATCCGGGTGGCGAGCCGATGAGCTTGGCGATTTCGTGGCTGTGCTGGAACTCGGCGCAGTCAACCTTGAGCACGGCATGGGCGTTGCCGAAAAGCGCCTCCGCCGCCGCTTCCACCAGGCGAGTCTTGCCGGAGCCGGTGGGACCGAGCAGCAGCAAGTTGACGATGGGCCGGCCGGGAGACGTCAAGCCGGCCTGGTACACCTGGTAAACCCGCGCCAGGCGCCGCACGGCGCGGTCCTGCCCCACCACGCGCTGCCGCAGAGCCGCTTCAAAGTCCCGGACTTCAGCGCTCTGGATCGTTGGATCTAAGACTTGTGTGCCCATATCGAAACCCCCTATTGCTCCTAAAAGCAGCCGGCTTTCAGCGGTCAGCTTTCAGTTTCAGCGCTCCGCCTTCTGCCTTCACCGTTCAACCTTCAACCTTCAGCCCTCAACCTTCAACCTGATTCGCTCCCGTACTATTGCTTGACCACAAATACGGTTAATTCATTCCCGCGCCAACGCCAACCGCCCCCGGCGGAACTGGTTCAGCTTCACATCCAAGGTGCCGCGGAGCAGCTTCAGTTCCGAGGTCAATTGCTCCCGCAGCTCCCGACCGTGCACCATTTCGAGTACCGGAAGGTGCAGGTCGGCGATGTCGAGGTGTACGCTCCGAACCTCGGTCAACAGGTCGCGAACGTATTCGGCGTTGTTCTGCATCGGTTGCACCAGCTCGTGTGACGCCCGCTCCCTCAAATCCTTCCAGTTCACCCTTACGAACGGGTGATCGGCCTCGACGCCGCGAATCAAATCGTCCGAAATCCGCGGCCGCCGTCCCAAGCACGCCAGGTGAATCTGGCGGACCCGTCCTTTCTTTCGCACGTTGTGTACCAAATAATAGGAGTTTCCACGCTTGCGAATGAACGCCACGCCCGTCACCTCGATCCGTAAACCCTTACTTCCCGCGCAGTGGACGACCTTTCCACTACGTTCACCAAGCTCATCGTCGCTTTCCCGTTTCCCTTGAGCCTTTTTCTCATGCCCCAAACCGTGTAGTGGAGAAATATCCACTACACACCTGTGGAGATGCAAGAAGGAAATATTTCTAGTCCCCATAAACAATTTCTTCACAACTTTTCCGCGCCATCGGGGTTTATCTAAATGGATATCACCGCGTCTAAAATGGTGGAGTGGATTTGCGGCGCTAACGGCAGGCTCAGAGAGGCGGGGTGAGCGGAAGCGGTTTGTCACTTCAGAGAAACCCTTTTCACCCCAGTTAACCTGGTGAATAATGGTTGTAGGCATACCCAGCTAGCCTCGGGCACATCGGCCGCCCATTCATAAGCTTCGGCCACTTTACCGCTCCGAGCGGCGCTTTTTGGTTAGAGAATCCACGCAATTCCACCTTAGCAGGGCAAAATGAGACAATGGAGACAACCGAGAAAAACGGCGGGAATTATTTTGCGGTCTTCTTTCAGCGGGTTAGGCTACTAAAAACTTGCGCTCAAAGGTCGGCAAGGCAAAATTGTGGAGTTTCTCCACACTTTTCAAAACTTGACCTGCCCCCCTTTTCTGTACCAATCATAATGTGAGTTCCAGGGGTTGGTCTGGCTTTTGTTCTTCTCCGCGGTGCAGCTCGCAGGGAGCCGTAGGCGACCGGAGAGTTGCACCGCGCGCTGTGAACTGCTGGGTGGTCCGATTCCCCAGCGAAGTATGCGGCCGGACCTCGTTGTAGTTCTTCCTCCAGGCTTCGAAGGGTGTCCCGAGATTCATTGGAGGTGAGCGGCGGCCCGGTTCATTTTACGCCACCCTTTGCTGCGATGAAGCTGGATTTTCCTCCCAGGCTGCTTTCAGCATCCACAGGTCCCGGCAGCCCCTAATCCTGCGAAAATGCTTTTCGGTCAGGAGCAAGGCCGCGGCGGCCCAGCGCAAGACCATTCCCCCCCCGTGCCGCCTTTTTTCCCTGGATGCGGCGGTCCCGCCACGCGCTCCGCCGACAGCCTCAGCCCCGCCTCGATCTGCGCCCGCCCCAGCACGTCGATCAACTCATCCACCGCCAGCTTCGACTGCTCGATCCGCTCCACCATCGGCAACAGCATCTGTCCGTTCTTGGCCAGCCATTTGGCCAGTTCCTGGGTGCCTTCCTTGCCCACAACGTGATGTGGTTTCTCCACGACGGTTCTCCTTTTCTGAGATTTTACCAACCCGATTCTACCGAATCGGGTCGGGGAACCGTCGCTCAACCTCTAACGGAATCCGGGACACCCTCTTGCATTGGTCAAAATGAGTCCTTACGGCCCTGTTGGTAAGTGTCTTCTTTACTAGAAGTATAAAGCGGAAACGAGTTTCCATTTTTGCCCTATTATTGCCCAACTCGTTGTCCCAACTTCTCGCTAACCCGTTTGTTTTCAGCATGTGATTTGGCAAGCGAGTTGCTGTAAGGGATACGGGTGCTGTTTCAGTATCTGCGGCTTCCCGCGGGCGACCGAGCCCAGAGAAGGGGTTCAAGGGCCGCGCGGATGGCATGATAGCTGCCAGGCCGGTGGTTGGTCGGACCTAACTGGACGGGCAGACGGAAGGGTAGATAGGGGCTGCCACAAATTTCGTTAGGAGGGTGTTTCGATGAAGCGTTCTTGTTTAGCTTTGCTGAGTATGCTGATGCTGATAGGTGCAAGTCTCGCCATGGCGGATGGCGATCCGAACATTCAGTTGGCCGGCGCTCCCCACGACGGGTACGTCGTGACCGGGAACTCGTGGGATTTTACTACGAGCACCGGCAGTGGCAATCCCTGCACCGTTGGCATCACCAACGACGCCAATTGTGTGTTTACCAACGGCAGCGGTACGACGTGGAGCAGCCTGATCTTCACCATCACGGGGAACGATAACAGCCCCGTAACCTGCTCCGTGTCCTTCAAGGGTTTCTCCACCTGCGGCAGCAATGACTCGGGTAACGTCATTACCTACTCGGGTGGTTTGGGCATTTCTGCCGGAGAATTCCCGGGCGACGACTTTCAAGTGGTCTTGAAGGGTTGGTCGCCGGGTACGAATTTCGCGGTGAACGCGATTCCTTCCGGCGTTCCGGAGCCTTCCTCGCTACTGATGTTAGGTTCAGGGCTGCTCGGCGTCTGCGGTATGCTGCGACGACGTTTCGCGAAAGTAAGCTAGGACCGACCGGTGTTGCCGGGTGGGGGGAATCCGCGCCGATTCGTACCCATCCGGCCCATCTTACCCTCCAGCCTTTTCCTGATTACACCCTGCCTCGACTCGAGATTCCCGCTGGTGCGGGAATAACCTTCGAAAACGAACCCGCCGAGAACGACCTACTGATTAAGGCGACCCACGCGGACTCATCTCAGCCCTCGAATGACGCCAGACGTTGTAGAATGTAGGAATGCGCAGAGCGACGTTGTTCGCACTGAGTCTCCTGGGGCTCTTCGACTCTCTCTACCTGCTATGGGTGTACACGTCGCCCTCCCGGCCGCTGGTCTGCCTGGGAACCGGCTGCGACGTGGTCCGCGCAACTGCTTACGCGCACCTTGCAGGACATCCTCTGCCCGTCTACGGCGTGGCCCTGTACGCGGCACTGGCCATCCTGGTCTTTGCTGAGTCCCTCACGCTCTCCTCACAGCTCGCCCGCCTTGAACGTCTGGCGGTGGTGTTGCTCGCCGGCGGCGGCTTCCTGTTCTCGGTCTACCTTACCGGACTCGAAGCCTTCGTCATAAACGCCTGGTGTGCCTGGTGCGTGGCCTCGGCCATCATCGTGACCCTGATGTTTGTGCTTGCTCTTATCGATTTCACCCGGCCGCAATCGCAGGCCGACGCCCCTTCGGCCCTCGCCGGCACGCGATGGCAGTTTGCGCTTCTGGTGCTGGGGGTGGCACTGGGTGTCCCGGCCTTTCTGCGTCTGGCCGGCACGCCGGAGATTGCTCCTCCCCCACCCGTGTCACAGGACGTTATGGAGCAGCGGCTGGTGCGGCCAGACAGTCATGCGACCGGTGACCTCCAGTCACCCGTCACCGTGGTCGAGTTCGGTGACTTTGAGTGCCCGTTGTGCGGTCTGGCGCAGAAGACGGTACAGCAGATGCTCAACCGGTACGGCAACCGTGTCCGCTTCGTGTTCCGGCAGTTTCCGGTCAGCGAGATTCATCCCTATGCAGAGGCCGCCGCCGTAGCGAGCGAGTGCGCGGCCGAACAGGGCAGGTTCTGGCCGTCAGAGGAGATGCTTTACCAGAACCAGCGCGACCTGAGCGGTCCGGCGCTCGAGCGGTACGCTGCCGAACTCGGCCTCGACAAGGCGCAATTCGACCAGTGCCTTTCGGACCCGGCCACGGCGACAAGGGTGAAGCGTGACCACGACGACGGCGAGGCCGTCGGCGTGCGCGCCACTCCGACTTTCTTTGTCGGACGTCAAATGATCGTCGGACCACCTCCATTCGAAGAGTTGGCTCAACTGCTGGATCGGGATCTCGCGCAACACGCGGGGATTGAACCGGGCCCGGCCCGTCACCCAGAGACAGGCACGGCCGCCTCGCCGCCTGAGAAGGCAACCAGTTCTCCAGTCACGGGCGGAGCAGGTGACGCGCCAAGCGCTGCCGGCAGCACGGGCTTCGGAAGCCCCTCAGGTTTGACGCAGCTTGGCAGCTCAGCTCTAGCTTGCAACCCGGACCAAGAGAAGCAACAGCAGCCTACTGTGATTCATACTGTGGATGCTCAGCAGTTGTTCGGCACGCCCCCCAAGCCGTTGTTCGTGGACGTCAGCGAGCCCGCCGACTTTGCCAAAGAACACATTCCAGGCGCGCTCAACGTTCCCGTGGAGGAAATCGAGAAGCGCTGGAACAGCCTGCCTCAGGATAAGACGATTGTCCTTTATGAGAGCGGGCGCTCCGGTAGTTCACCCGACGACGTCTGTGCCTTCAGCCGCGCGGCTGGCCGGGTCTTGCTCAGTCACGGGTTCAGTCACGACCGCGTGAAGGTTTATCAGGAAGGCCTCGCCGGCTGGCAGAAGGCGGGGCTGCCCGTCGAGAAGCAGTGACCGCGCGGGTGCGTTCGCGCACGATTTCAAAACCCATGCCTGAACCGAGATTTCTTGAGAACATCCTCGCTGCGTGCCGCCAGCGTCTGGAAACCTCGCGGGTCCGCGTGCCGCTGGCGCAGGTCGAGGCCGCGGCGGAGCGGCGTCACGAGCGGCGCGACTTCGCCGCCGCCCTTTCCGGCGATGGCCTCAGCGTTATCGCCGAGCTCAAGCAGGCGTCTCCTTCGCGCGGCGTGCTCCGCCGGGATTATCGTCCCCGCGAACTGGCGCAGGGCTACGAGGCGGCTGGCGCGGCGGCGCTCTCGGTCCTGACGGAAGAAACTTTCTTTCGCGGCTCGCTGACCGACCTGATTGACGCCCGCGACGCCGTCGGGCTACCGGTACTGCGCAAGGACTTTGTCCTCGACCCCTATCAGGTCTACGAATCAATCGCCGCCGGCGCCGATGCCCTGTTGCTGATCGCGGCGATTCTTTCCGACAGCGAGCTGCGCAGTCTCATCGAGTTGGCGCGCGATTCGCGGATCGCGGCGCTGGTGGAAGTTCACACCGAGGTCGAGCTCGAGCGGGCAGTCGCAGCCGGCGCCCGGCTCATCGGGGTTAACAATCGAGACCTCGAAACGTTCGAGGTGGACCTCGCAACGTCGTTGCGGCTGCGCGGCAGAATCCCCGCACCGTGCCTCGCGGTGAGCGAAAGCGGCATCAAGACCGCGGCGGATCTCACACGCCTGCGGGATGCCGGCTACGACGCAGTTTTGATCGGCGAACAGTTCATGACGGCCAAGGATCCGGGGCAGGCGCTGACGGCGATGCTGGAAGAAGGCAGGAGCCAGAAGTCAGAAGTCAGAAGTCAGAAGTGACGAGCCAGGAGGAACGGCCGGCCCATGCCAACCCGGGTCAAAATCTGCGGCATCACCCGGCTGGAAGACGCCGAGCTGGCGGTCGAGCTCGGCGCGGCAGCGCTGGGGTTCAATTTCTATCCGCCATCGCCGCGCTACATCGAGCCAAAGGTGGCCCGCGCCATCATCCAACGACTGCCGCCGTTGGTGATGGCGGTGGGCGTCTTCGCGGACGAAACCGACGTGACGCCGGTGCTGAACGTAGCTACGGAGGCAGGGGTCGGCGCGCTGCAGTTGGATGGCCCGGTAGGCTCGTCGGTCTCCAACGGGACCGAAGTCTTCGGACGCTTCCCCGTTCTTATCACCGTGCGCGTCGGGCTGGGATTCGAGCCCCGGAGTCTTGGCAGTCTGGGAGCGAGCGCCGTGCTGCTCGATACGTTCCACCCCGACCGCCGCGGCGGCACGGGGACGACGTTTGACTGGAATCTGGCGCGGGAGGCGCGCGCTTACGCGAAGATCATCCTGTCGGGCGGGCTGACGCCGGAAAACGTCGGTGAAGCCGTTCGTGCCGTTCGGCCGTTTGCCGTCGATGTGGCGAGCGGAGTCGAGCGGAGCCCGGGCATTAAGGAGCCGGCCAAGCTCCGGGCGTTCTTAAGGGCGGTGGCCGAGGCCGACAGCGAGCGATAGCACCGGTCCGAAAAACGGTTTTGGAACGAAGCCACGATGCCATTTAGAATCAACCTGTTCCGTTCCTTACGTCGCCGAATCGGAGCCGCGGGTTTTGAGCCTCTGAGCCGGCCCGCGACGGCGCATCCTAGCTCGAAAGCGGGTCATAAACGATGGTAGCCCCAACAATCCAACCCCGAACCGGTCTCAGCTCCTGGCCTGACCCTCGCGGGCGCTTCGACGAGTTCGGCGGCCGCTTTGTGCCTGAAACGCTGATGCAGCCGATCGAGGAACTGGAGCATGCGTATGAGGCTGCCCGAAGTGATCCAAAGTTCCAGACGGAGCTGGATGGCCTGCTGAAAGACTTCGCAGGGCGCCCCACGCCACTGTTCCGCGCTCGTCGTCTAACCGAACACCTGGGTGGGGCGCAAATCTACCTGAAGCGTGAAGACCTGCTGCATACCGGTGCCCACAAGATCAACAACTGCCTCGGCCAGGGTCTGCTCGCCCGGCGGATGGGGAAGACACGGTTGATTGCCGAGACCGGCGCTGGTCAGCACGGCGTGGCGACGGCCACGGTTGCGGCGCTCTTGGGAATGAAGTGCGTCGTCTACATGGGCGAGGAGGATATGGCGAGGCAGGCACCGAACGTCTTCCGCATGCGGCTGCTCGGCGCCGAGGTGGTGGGCGTCGCGACCGGATCGCGGACGCTCAAGGACGCCATCAACGAGGCCATGCGCGACTGGGTGACGAACGTGGCCGACACGCACTATCTGCTCGGATCGGTGCTGGGGCCACACCCTTACCCCGTCATGGTCCGCGATTTTCACCGCGTTATCGGCCAGGAAGCGCGCCGCCAGATTCTGGAAGCCATCGGCAGGCTGCCGGACTGGCTCTTCGCCTGCGTGGGTGGTGGAAGCAATTCCATCGGGCTCTTCTACGACTTCATTACTGATGCCGGTGTGAAAATGGTGGGAGTGGAAGCGGGCGGTCGCGGTCCGAAGTTGGGCGAGCACGCGGCACGCTTCGACGGCGGCAGGCCCGGCGTCCTGCACGGCACTTATACTTACGTCTTGCAGACAAACGATGGCCTGATTTCAACCACTCATTCGATCTCCGCCGGCCTCGACTATCCGGCCATTGGTCCAGAGCACGCCGCGCTCTACCGGCAGGGCCGCGTGGAGTACACGCGAGTGAGTGACGATGAGGCTCTGGACGCCACGCGGGTTCTTGCCCGCACGGAGGGCATTATTCCGGCGCTCGAATCCGCGCACGCGCTGGCAGAAGTGATCAAGCGCACCCCCAGGATGAACCGTGACAACATTATTGTCGTGAATCTTTCCGGTCGCGGCGACAAGGACTTGGGGATCTTTCAATCGGCCGGAGTGTTGTAACTCCCATCGCGCGGCCATATGCCGGTAGTTTCAACATCCCGAATTCAAGCGACTTTTCGCGACCTCCGCGAGCGCGGCGCGAAAGGCTTGGTGGTCTACCTCACCGCCGGCGATCCCACGCTGGATGCTACGAGCGAGCTCCTGGCCGCTATCGACCGTGGCGGCGCCGACGTCCTCGAACTCGGCGTGCCGTTCTCCGACCCGCTCGCCGATGGCCCGGTGATCCAGCGAGCCTCGGAGCGGGCGCTCAAGGACGGCGTAACGCTGCGCAAGATTCTCGAGCGGCTGCCGCGCTGGCGCGAAGAGGTTCGCGCTCCGCTGATTCTGTTCAGCTATTACAACCCGATCTTGCAATACGGTATCGAGGACTTCGCACGCGACGCCAGCCGCGCGGGAGCAGACGGGGCTCTGGTGGTTGATTTGACGCCGGAGGAAGCGGAACCGTACCTCGCTGCCATGCGGGCGCAGGAACTGGATACGGTGTTTCTCGCCGCGCCCACGTCAACCGACGCTCGCCTGGCGCGAGTCGCGGAAGCCTCGACCGGCTTCATGTACCTCGTCTCGCGAACCGGCGTCACGGGCCAACGTAGCGACATTTCCGCGAGCGTCCGGCCGCTAGTCGAGCGGGCCCGCCGGCTAACCCAGTTGCCTCTGGCCGTGGGATTCGGCATATCGAGCCCGGCGCAGGTGCGCGAGGTACAGGCTTCGGCGGACGCCGCGGTGGTGGGCAGCGCCGTCGTCCATGCCATCGAAGAGCGTTACTCCACGGGCGGCGCGGCGGCGATTGAGCGATTTGTCCGCGAGCTGAAAGACGGCAGATGAGTGATCTGGACGACTGGCGCAAACGGATTGACGACATCGACCGGGAACTCATCCGGCTGCTCAACGAGCGCGCCCGGTGCGCGGTGGAGATCGGGCACATCAAGCAGAAGAAGAACGAACCGGCATGGCAGCCGCAGCGCGAGCTCGAAATCCTGCGCAACGCCGTCGGGTCGAACCCCGGGCCACTGGACGGCGCGGCGATCCGGCGCCTGTTTGAGCGCATCATTGACGAGGCGCGGGCGCTCGAAAGGCGCGCCATGAGCGAAACGGAAGGGGGCAACGGCTAGATGGTGGTCGTCATGCAAGAGGGCGCGACGGAGGAACAGATTCAGTCCGTCGTCAGCCGGCTGATGGAAATGGGTTTTGACACCCATCGCTCGACCGGCGCGGTGCAGACGGTGCTGGGCGCGGTGGGTGTGAAGGCGGACTTCGACACCCGTCAGGTGGAGCTGCTCGACGGAGTACAGGAAGTTCACCGCATCTCGTCGCCCTATAAGCTTGCCAGCCGTCATTTCCGGCCGGAGGGATCGGTTATTGATCTCGGCCGAGGAGTCAAAGTCGGCGGAGAACAGGTCATCGTCATGGCGGGACCGTGCAGCGTGGAGAGCGTCGAACAGATTGAGGCGGTCGCGGCCCGCGTATCGCAATTAGGAGCGCGCATACTGCGCGGCGGCGCTTTCAAGCCGCGGACTTCGCCCTACAGCTTTCAGGGGCTCGGGCAGCAGGGTCTCGAATACATGCGCCGAGCCGCTGACAAGTACCAGATGCTGGTGGTTTCCGAAGTGATGGACCAAACGCAGATCCCTATGATGCTCGATTACGTCGACGTGCTGCAGGTGGGCGCGCGCAACATGCAGAATTACAATCTCCTCAAGGAGCTGGGCAAGGTTTCGAAACCCGTTCTCCTGAAGCGCGGCATCGCCGCAACGCTCGAAGAGCTGCTCCTCTCGGCCGAATACATTATGTCCGGCGGCAATTACAACGTCATCCTGTGCGAGCGCGGGATTCGAACCTTTGAGAGCTCGACCCGCAACACGCTCGACGTCTCCGCCATTCCCGTAATCCAAAAGCTCTCGCACCTTCCCATCCTCGCCGACCCATCTCACGCCACTGGCCGCCGCGACAAGGTGCTGCCCATGGCGCGCGCCGCCGTCGCCGCCGGAGCCGACGGCATCCTGGTGGAGGTCCACAACGCTCCCGAGAAGGCGCTCAGTGACGGCGCCCAAGCCCTCTACCCCGAGCAGTTCGAGCAATTGATGGCGCAGTTGCGAATGATCGCGACCGCGGTGGGCAGAACGATATAGGAGCCGCGGCCTCACCGTGCATACACCCTTTCATCGAATTTCGATCATCGGCCTGGGTCTCATCGGCGGGTCCTGGGGTCTGGCGCTCAAGAAGCGCGGCTTCGCGGGGCGAATCACGGGCTGCGACCGCCCTCAGGTCCTCGATCGTGCTCGCGCGCGCGGCGTCATCGATGAGGCCCAGGAGAACCCCGCGGCGGCGGTGTCCGAGGCGGATCTCGTCATCGTGGCCACTCCGGTCGGCGCCATTCTCGACCTGCTGCCGACACTTCAGCGTGCTGCCCCGCGCGGAGCTCTCATCACTGACACGGGCAGCACCAAGCGCGTCATCTGCCAGCGCGCCAGGGAGATTTTTGGAGGAGAGCCGGTGTTCCTGGGCGGCCATCCGATGGCTGGCAAGGAGCAATCCGGGCTCGAATCGGCCGATGCCAACCTGTTTCGAGGCGCGCGCTACGCTTTCACGCCCCTCAGGTCCGAACACCTCGGCGACGAACGCATCCAGGCGTTCTCCGCGCTGGTTGAAAGTGTCGGAGCGCATCCGTTTGTCGTGGAAGCTTCGGCGCATGATCGCGCCGTGGCTTTCCTCAGCCATTTGCCACAATTGGTCTCCACGGGGCTGGCCAGCTTGATCGGCGAACACGCCGCTCCGGGTTTTCTGCCGCTGGAGCTCTCCGCCGGTGGTCTCTGTGATATGACCCGCCTGGGCGAGAGCCCGTACTCCGTGTGGCGCGACATCTGCCTGACCAACGTCGAAAACATCCAGGCGGCTCTCGACTCGCTGATCGAAAAACTCGAAGATATGAAGGCCCACCTCAGCGACCGCGAGATGGAGCGCGAATTCCGCCGGGCCCTGAAGTTCCGGGAGGAGCTGCGCAAGCTCACCTGACCTGCCGTCAGGATAGGCTATACTGATTCCGGAGTCTTGCCGATGCTCAAAGACGTTCTCGCGATTCTGGCGTCAACGCCGGACAAGATCAGCCGCGAGATTGCCACCCTATCCTCGCGTCAGGTGCGGGGCCGCCCCGCGCCGGGCAAGTGGTCGGTGCAGGAAATCCTGGCGCACCTCGACGATGTGGAAGAACTCGGGATGCGGGCGCGCGTGGCCGCCATGATCGAGCAGGATGATCCTGTGCTGCTTCGGTTTGACCAGGAACAGCGTGCCGTTGAGTTGCATTACAACCGCAAGGACCCGCGGCGCAGCCTCGAACGCTTCGCGCGCCGGCGCCGGGCGAACGTCAAGTGGCTGCGCACGCTACGCCCGGCGCAATTGAAGCGCAAGGGACATCACGAGACCGTCGGCGAGATCACCGCCGGCGAGATGATCCACGAGTGGGCGTTCCACGACCTCGGACATTTGAAGCAGATCCTGGAAATGAAACGCTACGCGCTGTGGCCGGAAATGGGCAACATGAGGGCGTTCTACAAACTGAGCTAGGGATGGCGGGGCGCGAGGCGCTTCCCTTACCCCGGCTGCCACGAGGTTTCGTGAACAAAGTCTTTCCCAACGCTGACGCGGCCATCACAGATCTCGCGGACGGCTCGACGATTATGGTCGGGGGCTTCGGGCTGTGCGGCATTCCCGAGAATCTCATCGAGGCGGTACGCCGCAAGGGCACAAGGAACATCACCGTGATCAGCAACAACGCGGGCGTCAACAATTTCGGCCTCGGCAGGCTGCTCGAGACCCGCCAGATCAGCAAGGTCGTCGGCACCTACGTGGGGGAGAACAAGGTGCTCGAAGAGCAGGCCCTCAAGGGCGAGATCGTGCTCGAGTTAAATCCCCAGGGTACGTTCGCGGAACGGATTCGCGCCGGCGGCGCCGGCATCGCGGGTTTCTACACGCCGACGGGCGTGGGTACGGTGGTCGCCGACGGCAAAGACGTGCGCGAATTCAACGGGCGGAAGTACCTTCTCGAGCGCGGCCTCACAGCAGACTTTGCCTTCGTCAAAGCTTGGAAGGGCGACCGCTGGGGCAACTTGATTTATCGCAAGACGGCGCGCAATTTCAATCCGATGATGGCGACCGCGGCAAAGGTCACCGTCGCCGAGGTGGAAGAACTGGTCGAGCTTGGCGCGCTGGACCCCAACTGCATCGTGACACCCGGCATTTATGTGAAGCGAATCTTTCAGGGCACGGAGTACGAGAAACGAATCGAGAAAAGGACAGTGAGGGCGAGGTAGGACGCCGGTTTTCTCATGGACAAACGGGAACAAATCGCCCGCCGCATCGCGCAGGAACTGAAAGACGGTTACTACGTCAACTTGGGCATCGGCATCCCGACGCTGGTCGCCAACTTCATCCCGCCGGGCATCGAGGTGGTTCTGCAGTCTGAAAACGGCATGCTTGGCGTCGGACCGTTCCCCTTCGAGGGCGAGGAAGAGCCCGACCTCATCAACGCCGGCAAGGAAACCGTGACCGAGATTCCAGGAACCTCCTACTTCTCAAGCGCCGACTCCTTCGCTATGATCCGCGGCGGCCACGTTGACCTCACCGTGCTTGGGGCCATGGAAGTGGACGAGCATGGCAATCTGGCAAGCTGGATGATCCCCGGCAAGATGGTGAAGGGGATGGGCGGCAGCATGGACCTGGTCGCGGGCGCGAACCGGGTGATCGTGGCCATGGAACATACCACCAAGGACGGGCGGCCGAAGATCCTGAAACAGTGCTCGCTGCCGCTGACGGGCGCCGGCGTGGTGGACAGCATCGTTACCGAACTCGCCGTGATTGACGTCACGCCCGAGGGTTTGCTCTTGAAGGAACTGGCGCCGGGCGTGACGGTCGACGCGGCGCAGCAAGCCACTGGCCCCTTGCTCCTCGTGAGCCCCGATCTGAAGGTGATGGCAAGCTAGCCTTCTGCCCTGGAGTTACATCCATTCAAAATGGACACCTGGCCGAGCGGCGAGGGACGCCGCCACGCTACGGCTTCTTCATGTCAGAATCACCTGCGCCTGGCGCTTGATGTTCCGGTGGCTCCCCAGGATTAAGCGGAGCAAAGTACACCGGGTCCATCCAGACGTCGGCGCGCTTTTCCATGCTCGCGATCGCGTCCGCAATCTTCCTGGCATGGAGTTGAGTCTGGATGTCCTGTTGAACGTCGCTGAGGCCCGGCTGGCTGCGCTTGAGCGCCTGCACGAAGTATATCGCGTTGGCGTTGTCAAACGTCTCAGAAAGGGCACCGTCCTTCAGGCTGAAAAGTTCGCGGTCAATCTTGGCTGGAAACGATGTGTGGTTGATCAGATGTGGCTTGGGATCGAAATAAATCACGCCTTCCTGCTGGAATTTCGCGGCGACCTTGGAAAATTCTTCCCCAGACTCGATCGCGTGGCGAATGGCGCCGGCCTTGTCCTGGGCATCCTTCTCGGAAAGACCTGGCGCCGCCGGGTCCGCATGGGCCGCCTTCTTGCGGATGCTCACTTCCTGAATCAGAAGCTGGGTGTAGGCGGCTTGGTGCGCGGCATAGTACTGCTTCACTTCGTCGCCGGTCACCTTCTCCCGGTCATTCAGGACGTGGTATTCCGCTTGGGAGAGCCACTGCATGCGCGCCAGTGCCATGTGCCGCTGGAAATCCGGCGAATCGTCAAGGTGGTGCTTGGCCGCTTCCTGGGTGAGCGTGACCATCTGGACGTATTGATCGCCCATCGGCTTCCGACCCTCCAGCCTCACCTCGTCCTGTATTTCGTGGGGCAGAAAGTGCCCCGCATACTCCACGTCGGCAGCGGTTGCCGCTTGACCGCCCACTTTCACAACCACCCGGTTGAGCGGAAAGTTCTCAGTGGTCACCTTCGCAGACTTTGCCGCTCGGGGCTCCTTCGGAGCCGGAGCGGCCTGCTGCGACTGCCCGGCAAACATGCAGCTCGCCGCAGCGAGCAAAGCCAGCAACGACACTGCTGGAATCGCCTTATTTAAATGACGCGTCATCATCAAACCTCTTGTCACCTTTCTATTCAAAATCGCTGCTGATTGCGCAAGTTCATGGTAACACAGAACGCGAATGCCGCAACCCAGCCAGCGGCCACCGACAATGAGCCGCAGGAGAGAGCCGTGCAAAAAGCGAGCCTTCGGTCAAGGACAGCCAAGGGGGTCGTATCTGCACGTCAGCCCTGCCGCCACCACTAGGCCGAAATCCACCATGCCAAAGAGAGCCCAGCGGAAAGAGGCTAGCCTTGCTAGTAACTTATCAGATAACACACTCGACACGTGATCGGTTTCTTACATATTATTTCCTTGCGCGGTTGGGGCGGCTGTGATATTTAATTGTGGCGTCCCCACGGGCGTTCAGCGACAAATCGATTTAGACCGTTAGGTCAGAGGGAGACTGAATGAACAGAAAGTTGGAAAGGTTGTGCGCACCGCTTTTGCTCGTTGCCTGCTTCTTGCTGATGTCGGCGCTTCCAGCGTCGGCGCGGGATCCAAGAACGGGCCCCGTCGTGATCCACGACAGCTACCATGACGTTTCACCTCCATTGTGGCAGGTGGCGATTCCTGCAGTGCCCCACGTCGGACCCAACCGCACCATCGGACTGCTGCGTGGAAATGTCACTCCGCAAGTCACAGTCGAGAGACGTGACCCGGTAGGTGACAACCCCGGCGGCCGCACCCCGGTAAAGACGATTGACCTGCTCAATTTCGACGGCCAGAATGCCGATGGCGTTGCGCCTCCGGACACGAACGGCGCGGTTGGAGCGACGCAGTTCGTGCAGTGGGTCAATCTTGAGTACAACGTATACGACAAGACCACCGGCGCGAAGATCATCGGCCCCATCCAGGGCAACAGTTTCTGGAGCGGCTTCGGTGGCTCCTGCGCCAGCGCCAATGACGGCGACCCGATCATTCAGTACGACAAAGCAGCCGGCGTGTGGGTGGCATTCCAGAACGTGTTTTCCACCCCCTACACCGCCTGCCTCGCAGTTTCCACCACGTCTGACGCCACGGGCACCTACAACCGGTACTCCTTCACCCTGCCCGAATCAAATTCGGACTTCCCCGATTATCCCAAGTGGGGTGTCTGGCCTGACGGCTACTACATGTCGTACGCGGATTTCCAGGGAGGCTTTAACCTCCAATTCTTCGAAGCGTGCGCCGCCGACCGCGCCAACATCCTGCTGGGCAATCCGGCTACCATGCAATGCTTCGACGCTCCCAACAACGATACGCAGGGCCTGCCGGGCGACCTCGACGGTCTGACGGCTCCTCCGGCTGGCGCACCTAACCACTTCATTCACCTCAACACGACCGGCACGTCCAGCCTTGAACAGTTGGACTTTCACGTTGATTTCACCAACCCCACCAACTCGACGTTCACCGATAAGGGAGCGATCAGCGTGGCGGCGTTTACACTGATTTGTTCCAGTGGCACGAACCGCAATTGCATCAAGCAACCGAGCGGCGGAGAAGGCCTTGACTCGCTCGGCGACCGGCTGATGTACCGCAACTCGTACCGCAATTTCGGCACCTACGAGTCAATCCTCGATACCCACACCGTGAAGCCGACGTCGGGCACCGGCGTAGGCTCGGTTCGCTGGTACGAACTCCGTTCGACGCCTCCCGGCGGCCCCTTTACGGTGTTCCAGCAGGGCACGATCAACGAAGCCACCAACAGCCTTTGGATGGCCTCGCTCGCTCAGGATAAGCTCGGCGACATCGCGATCGGGATGAGCGCCTCCGGTACCGCCCTCGACCCGAGCATTGTGTACACGGGCCGGGTTCCCACGGATACCAAGGGCAGGGTGGAAGGCTTCAAAATCGTGGTCAAGGGAACTGGAGTCCAGAAGAGCACCTCCAACCGCTGGGGCGATTATTCCTCGATGTCCGTCGACCCCACGGATGACTGCACGTTCTGGTTCACCGAGGAATACATCAAGACCACGGGCAGCTTCAACTGGTCCACTCGCATCAACTCGTTCAAGTTCAATGGCTGCACGTAGAGTTGAACGGGCGAGGAGCCTAGCTACCTAGCCTCCATTTCTCAGGCCGCTCCGGCACTCTGCTGGAGCGGCCTTTTTTCTCTGGCGCGGCGCCGTCGAGAACACATGAAAGCGCTTCTGCTCGAAGACGCTCGCAAAATGGCGGTGCGCCGCGTGCCGGACCCGGCCGTGCCACCTCACGAAGTACTCATCGGTGTGCGCGCCGTCGGCGTCTGCGGCACGGACTTTCACCTCTTTCAAGGCGACGCCAACTATCACCGCGATGCTCGCGGCCGGCTGATTCCGCTCACTGAACAACCCCAAATCCTCGGCCACGAATTCAGCGGAGAAGTTCTCGAGCTCGGCCGCGACGTCAAGGACCTCAGGCCGGGCGACCGCGTGTTGTGTGATCAGGGCCGGCATTGCCGGAGCGAAGGACGGCGGCCGCTGTGCCCCTATTGCGCCTCGGGTGAATCACACCAGTGCGACTACTACCAGGAGCACGGCATCACCGGGCTCGCCGGCGCTCTGGCCGATTACATCGCCATTCCGGCCGTAAGCTGTCTGCGAGTGCCGGAGGAGATGACGTGGGAGGAGGCGGCGCTCGTGGAGCCGCTGGCGTGCGTTCTGCATTCGTGCGACCGCGCTGAACGTGCCAGCGCGCGCTTCCGCTTTGATGCGTCGGGAGGCGGTAGCCACGGCGACCGTTCGATCCGCAACGTCCTGATCTGCGGCGCCGGGCCGGCGGGCCTTCTGTTCCTCCAATACCTGCGCAACGTGCAGGGGTTCGAGGGGCTCATCCTCGTCGCCGACCTGCGCGCGGGGAATCTCAAGCTGGCGCAGGCGATGGGCGGTACGCCTGTCAACGTGGCCGAACGGGGCCTTGTGGAAGCGGTCCGCGAACATACTGCCGGCCAGCGAATCCATTACCTCATCGAAGCCTCAGGGAGCGCGGCGATTTTCCGCGAGATCCCCGCCCTGCTGCGAAGGCAGGGTACAGTCCTGATTTACGGCATCGGCCACAAGGGCCATGACACGAGCGTGCTTGGTCCGATGCTGTTTCTCGAGCCGACGCTCGTAGCCGCCGTTGGCGCTTCCGGGGGCTCGGACGCGGATGGCCGCCCCACCACCTATCGGCGCGCCCTGGAGATGGTCAGCTCCGGCAAAGTGAAGGCGCTGCCATTCGTCACTCACCGCTACCACTCACTCGAAAATGTTCACCTGGCCTTTGAGAAGGACTTCCAACGCCAAGACTATATCAAAGGAGTGCTCGACCTGAGCTGAAGGTTCAAGGTCGAGGGTCGAACGGCTTTCGTGAGCCCCCGCGTTATTTCAGGTCCTTCGCCAGTTCCTTGAACGTATTCTGCAGCGCGTCCTCGCCGCGCTCCGGCGCGCGAGGACCCTGCACCTGGTACACCGGCTTCTGGCTGGCGCGACCTGTGACCACGGCAATCACCTGGAAGTAAGTGGTTTGCGCCCGGTTCACACCGGCAGGCGCAAAGCCTCCACCCCCACCGGGAGCACCGCTATCCTCCTCCTGGCTGGTGGAAAACCTGAAGTTCATCGCCGCGTCGGCCTGTGAGCAATCGTCTACCATCTTCCACGGAAGCCGGTTCACCAAGCTCTTGGGCTTGTTCTGGTGCTTGAAAAAGTTCTGGACCACCTTGACGTACTGCGGCGGAAGGTCCTGCACCTGGGCGCAGTAACTGTGGATGTTCTGGAAGGCTTGCTGGTCCAGAATCTCGCCCCCTTTTTTGGCCCTGCCCCACAGGGCCGTGGCACTCAGCGTAACCATTGTCGCGATAACCAACAGACTGCGTTTCATGGTTTACCTCCGGGCATTCCGACCTGATTATAATATAATTCAGTTTCCAATCGCAAATTTGTAGGGGCGCATCGCGATGCGCCCTCGTCCGGGCGGTTCATACAGGGGCGGTTCACGAACCGCCCCTACAAACCACGCGACAAAAAAATGGGGCGGCCCGAAGACCGCCCCGATTCGCTGCAATCACGACGTAGGGGCGGTTCGCGAACCGCCCCTACGTTAGTTGGTCTAGAAGTCAATCCGAGCCTGGAAGGCGATCTGCCGGACGGCATTGTCGCCGCCCAGGAACGATCCCAGGAGACCGGTAGGCGGTGTGACTTCCGCGCCGATGGCGCCGACACCCAACGTGGTGCCCGGCAGGAGCGGATTGCCCACGGCATTCCCCGGATAGGTAAAGTTCGGATGGTTGAAGAGGTTGTAGAACTGGCCATCCAACCTCAACGACACTCGCTCCGTCAGCTTGAAGCGCTTGGTGACGAAGAGGTCGGTCCACTTGAAGGCTGGAGCCCGCAGCGTGTTGCGCCCAATGGAACCGAACTGGCAGGTGGCCGCGCTGTTGTTGGTCGCGGTCACGACGCCGCCGACAATGGTTTCGCCGGCCGAGCAGTCACCGCTGCTCGGATCGGTGGCCGAAAGAAAGCCGTTGGGATTCAGCCACTGAATCGCGTTGATGCCGGCCCCGGCCAGAGTCGCTGCGTTCCCGAATTGCTGATAGGGACTCGCGCCAGAAACCGGGCTGGCGTAGCACGGTGGGGTGGTTGTGCCGTTGCTCCCCAGGTCGTTGGTGCAGTTGGAGCTGACCGCGGTGAAGGGGAAGCCGCCGCGCAGGAACAGGTCGCCTGAGACTTGCCAGCCCCCGACAATCTGGTTAATCCAGCCTGTCGAGGAATGGAAGGGCAACTCGTAAAGGTAGTTGCCGTTGAAAGCGTGGCGAACGTCATAGTCGCAGTTGCCATAGTTTCGCTGCAGATCGCCCGGGATGGCGGTGAGAGTGTTGATGGCTCCGGCAAACCCGAAAATGCCACCGTTGGAGATGGTGTCCGTGCAGTGGCTGTAAGTGTAATTCAGGCTGAACTGGAGGCCGTGACCGAGACGTTTGCTGGCTTCCACCTGCAACGCATTGTAGTGCGAGCCCGCTCCGGCGATGTACTGGGTGACGCCGGCAAAGCGCGGGTCGGGCGTGACGGAAGGAAGAGGAGCAAAGCATCCGGCACACAAAGCGGTTAAGTTGGGGTTGACGGTGTAAGGCTCGTGAACCTGCCGCGTGCCTACGTACTGCACCTTCAGGCCCCAAGTATTGGCCCACTGTTGCTCAACGCCGGCGCTGTATTGCAGCGAATAGGGGTATTGATACTGCCCGCTCGGGACGCCCGTGAAACCTACCGAGGAAAGGCAATTGGCCGGAGCGTTGGTCGCGGCGCAAGACAGGACGCCGCTGTTAAACCCCGCCTGGAAGTTCTGGTTGGCCGCGATCCCATTCGGGATGACACCGTTGGGGGTGGTGTTGGAAATATCCCCAAACGATACGAACTGAGGATCGAAGGGCGGGTTCTGGGCTTCCGAGTCCGCCAGGCTGGCAGGGAAGATGTCACTGAACACGCCAAAGCCGGCGCGAAGCACGGTGTTGTTCCGCACCTGCCAGGCGATAGCGCCCCGCGGCTGCCACAGGATCTTCGGTGTGCTCGGAAACAAGGTAGACGTCGGCTTCAAGACCGCGTTGATGGGAGTGTTGACGTCATGGGGGAAGCTGTTAAAGTCTCCAATCGGCCGGGAGTACTGCCCGTGCTGATTCACCGGGTTGCCGTTCCAGGTGGCCCGCACGCCATAAATGAAGGTGAGCTTGGGAGTCACCTTGAAATTGTCGTTGAAGAAGCTGTCCAGGTTGATGACCCCGATGGGTTCGCTAAGTGTAACCGGGAAGCTTTGGACTGAGAGCGCTTGACCGGTTTCGAATCCGATCAATCCGGAATTTGTTCCCCCGTTCAGATCAATGGGGCCGACGATCGGCGTGTTGAAGAAGCCGAAGTCAAAATCGCTCACCAGCACCCGGCGCATGTTCTCGCCGAAGATCATGGTGTGCTTGCCCTTGGTCCAGGTCAGGTTGTCATTGATCTGGTACTGCGTCACGTTACGTCCCTGCGGCCACACATAGTCGACGCCGCCCAACTGGGTGAATGGATAGCTGGCGAAGAAGCCTCCCAGAACCTCGGGGAACGCCGCAAGCGTCTTGCTAAGGTTCAGCGGCCCGAACTTCGCCGTGTACCAGGCCCAGCCCGGATTAAACTGGTTCACCAGGTTGGGGCCGAAAGTGTGTGTCCAGCCGGCGTTGCCGTTGCGCTCCGGTTGGACGGAAATGGCGTCGAAAAGCGGGTTGACAGGATCCGTGTTGGTGGGCTGGGTGCCGTTATCCAACTGGAACCGAAGCCAGACCTGATTCTTGTCGCCGGCGCGGTCAACCCTGGTTGTGAACAGGGTTTCTTTGGCGCGGTTGGCAAGTGAGAAGCTGCTGTGAACCGCGCAGCCGTTGCCGGTATTGGCGATGGCCGGAGGACCCCCGCCCACATCAAACGGGCAATCGGTGGCGGGCACCGGCGTCGCGTTCGATGGTGTGTTGTACAAGCTGAAAATGTTGTTGTAAAAGGGAACCTGAGCCGAGGCGCCCGCCGCCGGCAGCGTGGTGTTCAACACAAACTGCTGAAATGCCGCGCTGGGGTAGGTGATGTTGTTCTCGATCACCGGCACCACAATCCGCGTGCCTTCAAGATCGGCAAAGAAGAACCACTTGTCTTTCACGATAGGACCGCCGATGTTGGCGGCGAAATCGTTGACGTTGGAACGCGGCTTGCGGCCGTTGCCGCCAAAGGGGACGGACGAGTTGGTGAAGAAGTCCGCCGAGTTGAACTTGGAGCCGTTCCAAATCTCGTGCGCCGACCCGTGGAAGCTGTTGGTGCCGGACTTGGTGGTGTAGTTGATCTGAGCCGCGCTCAACCGGCCCTGGTCGGTGGCATACGACGTCGTGTTGACGGTCACTTCCTGGATGGCGTCCGAACCCAGCAGCAGGTTGGTGGCGCCGGAGTTGTTGAGGTTCAGGAAGGGGTCGTTGTCGTCAAGGCCGTCAATGGTGAAGTTGTTGGCGCCCGAAGGCAGGCCGTTGTATTCCACGTTGCCGTAACCGCCCGAGGAGTTCATCAGAGCGCCGGGAGCTACCTGCGCTTCATAAGTCAGGTCGCCGCCAGGATTCGGCAGGTTGGCAATGCTATTGGCGTTCACCGTGGTGGTGGTGTTGGGATTGTCCGTCTGAATGATGGAGCCCTGGGCGGTGACTTCCACCGTCTGGGTCGCGGTCCCAACTTCCAGGGTGATGTTGGCCGTCTGGGTTTGCGCTACCTGCACTGCAATAGGGCCCACGCTTGACGTCCGGAAGCCGGCCGCTTTAACGCTGATCCGGTAATCGCCCAAGCCAAGCTGCGGGAGCGTGTAGGTGCCGTTCGCCGCCGTCTGCACGGTCCGGCTGGAGTTCGTAGCAATGGCTGTCGCCGTCACGGTGGCGTTCGGAACCACCGCGCCGCTCGGGTCAGTCACGACGCCGGAAATCGCTCCGGTGGTCAGCGTCTGTGCTGAAGCCGAAAACGAGCACACCAGCATCAACGCCAAAGCAGCCACGAGCGCGGTTAACTTGCCGCTAAATCTACTTTGCATCTGCAATCCTCCTCCGACATGATTTTTTTGACTTCGATTCGCGGTTGAGTGACAAAAAGGACCAATTCGAAGGGAGGCGCTCCGGCCCGCCCTTGAGTTCGTAAAGCCAAGAAGACTATCTGCGTCAAGAACTCTTGTCAACAGCAAAATCCGGCGCTCTAACGCTGGACTTCCGGTCTTGGACAAGCAATCCCAAGCCCAAAGTCATATTGTTGTTAGTCAACACAAAATAAATGAGATAATACAATATCTGGTTGCCGCTCCAACTGCAGGAAATATGGGATACCATAGTTAGGAGTATCGAAAAACATAGGGACCGCACTGGGGCATCGAGCTCCGGCCCCTTGCCCGGTTTGGTTCTTCTGATTATCGGATTAGCTCCGGCGCTGCCACTAAGTCTTTGTATTCGTGGATGATGGTGCTGGTGCTGAGACAGGATTGCGGTCATGGCTAAAACCCACTCGCCTCCAGCCGGCGGCAAATCGGGCCTGCTGCGTTCGGATTCAACTTACCTACTTTCAGTAACATTTCAGGTTTGACCGTCATTGCTCCCTCTGTTCCGCTTTCATTCCCGGCACCGCCCGGGTCCGCCCTGAGACTTGGCGCCACAAGTCGCGGGCGGCTTGGTTTTTATTTGCCGGATCAAACGTGATAATCATGTTGGTTCTTACTATCTGCGTTAGGTGTGTATTGCAAGTAAGTTTCTGATAAAACACAACATAGTTGCTTCGTTGAATTGCTCTGCGACTTCCACCACCAGGTTTTTCGTAGGGGTTCGCAGTGGTGATCGCCGGGTGAACGAATCTTTTCCCGAAATAACGTATTATCTCCAAGAAAACACAGTGCTTAATACGAAACAGTTCGTTTGAGCAAGTCATAGAAAATATGGGAGATAGTTTGGCGGTTCGTTTAAGTCTTGTGTTTTCATCAAATCCAGCACGGACACGCAGCCGTCGGGGAGCCATTTGTACCGGGGGTTCGCGCCAGGACGTATTGCTGAGGTTTAAGGGCATAACAGCAGCGGGGTCATCCAACCTGTCTAATATATCATGAGTTAATTCCGTGTCAAGTGTTTTTGTTTCCTGGTAGTAGGTCAGTTTGATGTAGAGGCGGCTTCATGCCGCCACAAAATGGCGGGGTAAACCCGCCGCTACGCGTCAAACTGACCCACTACCCGGCGGTCCGGTCGTGGTCCGTTTGGACGTTGTAGCACCGGTCTGCGACCGGCGGCCTTTTCTTTTCAATCGAATCCGCCGCTCATAGAGCGGCGCTACAGCAAACTGACCCACTACCAGCGGTCCGGTGGAATTGCGCTGGCGCGCCGGGCGTGCTAGCATCGCTGTCTTCCTGGCCGGCGTTCCTGGCCCGTGTTGCCGGACGGATGATCGCTTGGGAGGTTGAAACATGAGACCATTGCTTGAGTTATCCTGCCGCCTTTCGTTGGGGCTGTGGTTTGGACCTTTGCTTGGAATTATTCTCGGGGCTGCATGCATCGGCGCCTTACCGGCTGCAGCGGCGAGTTCCGTTCAGATCTTCGAGACATCGGACGGGCCGGTGAGGATCACGCCCATCTACCACGCCAGTTTGCTCATCCAGGCCGGAGGTAAGGTGATCTATCTCGACCCCGCCAAGCCCGCCAGGTTCGGCGGCCTCCCGCCCGCCGACCTTATTCTGATCACCGACATCCACGGCGACCATATGGACCCCGCTTCGATCGCCAAGGTCAGCAAGCCTGCGACCGAAATCATGGCGCCGGCGGCCGTGGCCAAGACCGTGACCACCGCCAGCGTCATCTCGAACGGCGAGACCAGGACGTGGCACGGTTGGACGATCGAGGCGATCCCCATGTACAACCTGGTGCGCGGACCGGCCCCCGGCGAACTCTATCACACCAAGGGGCGGGGCAACGGCTACGTGCTCACCTATGGCGGCAAGCGCTTCTATTTCTCCGGCGACACGGAAAACATTCCCGAAATGCGCGCGCTCAAGAATATTGACGTGGCGTTTGTCTGCATGAATCTGCCTTACACCATGCCGCCGGAAGAAGCCGCCGAGGCGGTGAAGGCTTTTCATCCGCGAGTGGTGATTCCCTACCACGATAAGGGCTCCGACCTCAACATCTTCAAGAAGGCTCTTGAGGGCACGGGCATCGAGGTGCGATTCCTCAACTGGTATCCGCAGTAGTGTTGACAGAGTTTGGAAGCGTGTGTTAGAAGAGTTGCTTAGCAGAGCGGCGGAGATTCTCCTAGACTGGCCAACAACTGAAGATGGCTGACGAACCCAAGGTTCCTGGCGCGCCGGGACCAACCGAAACACCTGCCACGCCTCCTTCCCCGGAAGGCAGTCCGGCCGTTCCTCCACCCAAGACCCAGGCGGCAGCACCCGCGCCTCCCGAAGCCGTTGCTGTCCCCGGGGCGCCAACGCCGCCGAAGCCTGCCGCTCCCAAGCCGCCTGCTCCTGCGGCCAAGGTGGTGGTCAAGCCGGAGCCGTGGTCGAGCCCGCTCGTCGAAGAACTGCAGAAAAGATTTCCGGGCGCCACAAGCGATACGCTCATTTTCCGCAATCAGCCGTACTTAACCGTCGCCAAGGAGTCGCTCGTTGCCGTGTGCGAATTTTTGAAGAGCGATGAAGGCGGTGGCTACACCTTTCTGACCGATGAAACCGCAGTGGACTATCCCAAGCGTGAAAAGCGGTTTGAGATTATTTACATTCTCTACTCGTTTAAGCGCAACGACCGCGTGCGGTTGAAAGTGCTGGCCGCGGACGGTGAGCGCATCCCGTCTGTGGTGGGCGTCTGGCCGGTGGCGAATTGGCTGGAGCGCGAAGTCTTTGATATGTTCGGCATCCCTTTCGACGGGCATCCGGATTTGAGGCGCATCCTGCTGCCAGAGGAATGGGTGGGCCACCCGCTGCGCAAGGATTACGATATCCTGCGGCAGGACGACGCCTGGGTGCAGGCGAATCTGCACATTCCGAGCGGACAATGAGAAGCAGGAGTCAGAAGCCAGGAGTCAGGAGCCAGAAGAAAATCGATGGCTGGAAGCGCGAGCGACCACCAGAAGCACTAGCCTTTCAAGGCGCGGCATTCTGACTCCTGACTTCCGTCTTCTTCAAGGTCATGGCTGAAACCACTTTTCTCGACGCCAACGAGCTCGTGATTAACATGGGGCCGCAGCATCCGGCCACGCATGGCGTCTTGCGCGTGAAGTTGAAACTGGACGGCGAGAAGGTGACAGGCTCGGAGTGCATTATCGGGTACCTGCATCGCGGCGTGGAGAAAATAGCGGAGAACCGCACCTACCAGCAATTCACGCCTTACGTGGACCGCATGGATTACGTGGCCGCAGTGACCAACGGCATGGGTTACTGCGAGGCAGTGGAGAAGTTGCTCGGCGCCGAACTCCCGCCGCGCGCACAGTACACGCGGATGATTCTCGCGGAACTGCAGCGCATTGCCAGCCACCTGCTGTGGCTGGGGACGCACGCGCTCGACCTCGGCGCCATGACGCCCGTTTTCTACACGTTCCGGGAGCGCGAAGAAATCCTGAAAATCTTTGAGAACTATTGCGGCGCACGGCTTACCACTCATGCGTTTCGCATCGGCGGCTTGCAGTACGACCTCTACGACGGTTTCGAGAAGGAAGTCCTCAAGTTCTGCGACTACTTCCTGCCGAAGATTGACGAGTACGAGACGCTGCTCACCGGCAACCGCATCTGGCTGAAGCGGACGAAGGGCGTGGGGGTGCTCGCGCCCCAGGACGCCATCGCGCTGGGCTCGACCGGGCCGGTGCTGCGCGGATCGGGCGTCAAGTGGGATGTCCGCAAGGCGCAGCCGTACGAAGCCTACGACAAAGTGGAGTTCGACGTGCCGACCGGCGAGCGCGGCGACACCTACGACCGGTACATCGTGCGCGTCCAGGAAATGCGGCAGTCGGTGCGCATCATCCGCCAGTCGGTGGAGCGCATCGCTCCGGGACCCATCTTCGGCAAGGTCGGCAAGGTGATTAAGCCGCCAGTGGGCGAAGTCTATCACTCCATCGAAGCGCCCAAAGGCGAACTCGGATACCTGGTGGTGAGCGACGGGACCGTCAACCCGTACCGGGTGCGCGTGCGGCCGCCGTCGTTCGTGAATCTGCAAGCGTTTGACACCATGGTCCGCGGCCATCTGATTGCGGACGTGGTGGCGATTATCGGCACGATTGACATTGTGCTCGGAGAAGTGGACCGCTGAATGATGGAATTGGCCGAGACCCATCCTTTAATTCTGGCGACGATCCGGATCCTGATCGTCTTTGCGGTACTTTCGGGCCTTGTCGCCTATTTGGTGTACCTCGAGCGCAAGGTGCTGGCCTTCATGCAGGCGCGCCTTGGACCCATGCGCGTTGGCCCGTGGGGCTTGCTGCAACCGATCGCCGATGGCCTGAAGCTGCTGCTTAAAGAAGACATCGTTCCTTCGGGCGCGGACAAGTGGTTGTTTCTGCTGGCGCCGGTCATCAGCGTGATTGCAGCCTTCACGGTGTTTGCCGTCATACCGTACGGCAACAATTTCATCATCACCGACGTCAATATCGGCCTGCTGCTGATTCTGGCCATTTCTTCACTCGGCATCTACGGCATCATTCTGGGCGGCTGGTCGTCGAACAGCCACTATCCGCTGCTCGGGGCGTTGCGTTCCTCGGCGCAGCTCGTGAGTTACGAGGTGGCGGCGGGAATCGCCATCGTCGGCGTGCTGTTGATTTCGAATTCCCTAAGCATGGTCGAGATCGTCACGCGGCAACAGCAAATCGGCGTGTGGAACATCTTCTTGCAGCCGGTGGCGTTCATCATCTATCTCATCGCTGCGGTCGCGGAAACCAATCGCGCTCCATTTGACCTGCCCGAGGCGGAATCCGAGCTAACGGCGGGCTTCCATACGGAGTACAGCGGTTTTCGTTTCGCGCTCTACTTTCTGGCGGAGTACACCAACATGGTGCTGGTGTCGTGCATCGCGGTGACGCTATTCCTGGGCGGATGGCTGCGGCCGTTCTCGAACGTCCCCGCGCTCGACTTTCTGGACTACGCGCCCATCGCGGCGTTCCTGGGGGCGGCGATTTTCGTTCTGTGGCTGGGTTTGAAGAGCTTAGTGGCCGGAGAGAGGCGCTTCTTCGTGGGGTTGGCTGTGGCCTGCGTCGCGCTGGCGGCGTTGGTCTCTTTTCCGCCGGTGCTGCACGCCATTCAGGGAATCTTCTGGTTCGTGGTGAAAGTGACCGCGTTCCTTTATGCTTTCATCTGGTATCGCGCCACGTTCCCGCGCTACCGTTACGATCAACTGATGAACGTGGGCTGGCGCTGGCTGATTCCCCTGGCCCTCGCCAACCTGATCGTCACCGCGGTCGTGGTATACGCCGTTCACGCTCACGCTCCAGCCGCCACCTCGTGGGTGTTGCAAGGGGCGAACGGTTAATCGAGATTGACGAGCAGGCGTGCCATCACTAGCAATATGTCTTGAGGCTGTGAGTCGGACAGGTTAGAATCTCGCCCGCGGGACGACGAAGGACGGAAGCAGAGGGAGCGGACATGGGATTTAAGGATTTCTTGCGGCGCATTTTCCTGGTGGACCTGATCAAAGGTCTTAGACTCACGTTCTCCTATCAGCGGCCCAGCGCCACGTATACGGAGCAGTATCCTTTGCAGCGGGCGCCGGTCGCTGAGCGCTATCGTGGCGCGCCGCGCCTGAACAACAATCCCGAGACCGGGGAGACACTCTGCATCGCCTGCAACCTGTGCTCGCTGGCGTGCCCGGAAAACCTGATCGTGGTGGGATGGGAACGGACGGAAGATCGCAAGAAGAAGCTGACGACGTTCACCTATGATCTCTCGCGCTGCATGTTCTGCGGCCTGTGCGAAGACGCCTGCCCGGTGGACGCGCTTGAGCTCACGCAGGATTTCGAGATCGCCCAGTACAGCCGCGAGGGGCTGATCTGGGACCGCACGACGCTCGAAAAGGGGCCGGAGCCCACCAGGTATAGTCGGTGAGTAGTTTCGCAGCGGATATAAGCAGGCACAAAGTGGTCGCGGTAAGGGGCAAGATAGGTGGCATTGACGACTGACAACTGACAACTGACGACTGCTCTTAAATGCTTCCTCACATCGCATTCTTCACATTGTCGGCGCTCGCGCTGGTTTCCGCCATTCTGGTCATCACGCGCCGGAGCGCCATCCATAGCGCCATCTGGCTTGTCGTCACGTTGTTCTCCGTCGGCGGCATTTACCTGATGCTGCACGCGGAGTTTCTGTTCGCCGTGCAGATCATCCTGTACGTCGGCGGCATCATGGTTCTGTTCCTGTTTGTCATCATGCTGGTCAACCTCGACGTGGCGGCAAAGCAGGCGCAATTCAACCGCCAGTGGCGTTTGGCGATCATCACCGCCGCATTACTTCTCGTTGAGTTGGGCTACGCTTTCTACAAAGGTTCGCGTGGCGGCGGCATTATCCTCGCGCAAGCCATCTCGCCCCTGCAGGCAGCGTCAGGCAACACTCAGGCGATCGGGGCGGCCCTCTATCAGCGTTACATGTTGCCGGTGGAAATTGCCTCGCTGCTGCTGCTGGTGGCCATGGTGGGCGCGGTGGTGATGGCCAAGAAGAATCTGGAATGATTCCAACCGACTATTACGTCATTCTCGGCACCGGTCTATTCACGATCGGCGTGATCGGCGTCCTCACGCGCCGCAATGTCATCGTGATACTGATGTCCATCGAACTAATTCTCAACGCCGTCAACATCAACCTGGTGGCCTTTTCTCAATGGTTCCACTCCGTCGACGGCCAGGCCTTCGCCATTTTTGTGATCACCGACGCTGCGGCCGAAGCCGCCGTCGGCCTCGGCTTGATTATTGCGCTGTTCCGGAACAAGGAAACGGTGAACGCGGATGAGATTGAT
>DASYXW010000100.1:0-4563 GCA_035934405.1 Terriglobia bacterium | reverse complement strand
AACGACGCTTACTGGCACGGCGTGTTCGGCGGCCTCTATGCGCCTCACCTGCGCGCGGGCGTCGAGCGGCGGCTGATTAAGGCCGAAGTCCTGCTCGACAACATCGAAAGCGCGCCGGGCAAGCCCGAAGTGAGCTTCGAGAGCCGCGACTTCGACGCCGACGGGCAGAAGGAAATCCTCATCGAACACCCGGCATTTGGCATGATTGTTCGCCCGGCCGACGGCGGCACCGTCTCGAGCTTGCGTTTCAAACCCGCCGACGTGGAGCTGGTTAATTCCCTCGCTCGCCGCCCCGAGGCTTATCACGAGCAAGTGCGGCTTGGGGCCAAACCGCCTGAGGCGCTGGCCGCAGGGCCCTCTTCCATTCACGATCACGTTGCCAGCAAGGAGTTGAACCTCGCCAGCTTCCTTCGCTACGACCGCTACTTGCGCCACGCCTTTCGCACCTTCATTTTCCCGACCGGCAAAACGGCGGAGGACTACGCTGCGCTCGCTCTCGACGAGAACCCGGCGCTCGCCGGCGGAGCCTGGGGGCTCCGGACGCGCCAGGGTCTTTCCGACCGGGCCGCGTGGCAAGTGGCGCGCGCTTCGGGAGTCGAGCAATTGGGTTTCGGGCTTGAAATCGAGACGCGTCTTTCGGCGGGAGGCAAAAGCCTTGCCCTGAACACGGTGAAGACCCTCAGCACCAGCGCGGCGGGCGGGCGCTGGCGCCTGGAATGCACCTGCAAGTTCACGACCGACGCGCCAGCGCCCGGTCTCACGACAGGCCTCGAGGTGGTTTTCAATCTGCTCGCCCCCAACGTCCCGGATCGCTATTTCCTCGCCCGCACCGAAGCCGGTGAGGCACGCCACCCACTTGAATTCGCCGGTGAAGTGAACGCCCGCCGGCTGCTTCTGGTTGACGAGTGGCAACGCGTGCAAATCGCGATTGACGCCGGCCCCGGTTCGCGCTGGTGGATCGCGCCCATCGAAACCATTTCGCAATCGGAGTCAGGTTTTGAACGCGTCTATCAAGGCTCGGCCATCCTGGCCGTCTGGCCGGTCGAGCGGATGTTGGTCGAGTTCACCCGCGCGCTCTCGGTCGAAATCGAGCTTCTGCCCCGGACGGTAAGTCCATGAACACTGTCGACGCCCGCGGAACTTTTTCCATGATCCTGCCGCCCATCCCGGCGGCGGTCAAGATCGCGCCTCACCGGGTGGAAACGGCTCGCGCCCGGTTTCAACCTGCGCCTCTGCTGTCCGGCTGGCGCCGAATCGCTCGAGCTTCGGCCCCACCCGGTAAACGCCGGCTTCGGTGCGGACCAGATATCCCTCCCGTGCCAGGTGGGTGAGAACGCGATACGCCGTACTCTTGTTGACACCCGCGCCCTGGCTGATCTGTTTCAGGGTGAGACCCGGCGGACCCGAAGAAGAATGGAGGGCTTCGAGTATCCTCAGCAACTTTGTGATCACCCCGATCTCAATCAGCTTTGGCTTCTTCTCGCGCTTCATTCACTTTCATCCTCGGCGTTCTTCCAAGCCCGCCGAGCTTACCTTATCTCATATCGCTTGACAGTGCGCCCCTTTTGACAATAAACTGCGCTGTCAGTGCCGGACGGAGGCAACCTGCTGCGGTGGTTGAAGCTCAAAGTTTACGATGACCTACAACGCTTCTATCTCTGACCCTGTGCTACGGCCAAGCCCAATCGTGCGCGATGGTACGGACGAGGGTGTGCGCTCGTTGTTGAGAGCTCCAATCCTGGCGGTGCTCATGGGGCTTGTCTCGCTGTTGACGATCACCCAACACGGTTCATATCTTTCCAAGTCCAGCCCTGCTCACAACCTATTGAAAGCAAGCAAGATGGCTGAGAGCCTCGGTCATCGATCAGGCGATCGTGCTCTGCGCAGAGGGCGTCCACGGCGTGTTTTCGGAGCTGCCCATGCGACTCCGCCCCCCGTCGCCCACGCCAATTTGATACGACCCTGCGCCACTGGGCTTCGTGCCGACCAGCTTCGCTCCCCTCCTACTGTCTAGTTTCACCCCCTACCAAGTTCAACTTCGGCGCGGCGTATGCCGCAGCGGCTTTTTCAGCTCCCGGCACGGCGTTCTTCAGGCCTTGGAGTAGCACACTTACTTAGCGCGACCTAAGTTCGGAAGCCACCGGAAGGACTTCCGAGTTAAGCAGTTTCATCGGCCATTTTTGTCTGGTTCCCTTGGCATCCTCGAGCGTCTCGAGGGGCGCAGAGACGCACCACAAACGCTGCCGCATACTACGCTTTGGAGTAGGACCCTTGGATAACAGTCGCATGAAGATGGCCAACTACGGCACTTTCCTTAGGGAGGCATGCCCATGGACCCGGTACTGACTCCGGAAGAAGTGGAATCGCTGCGCCGGCTCGACAGTTGTCAGGTGGCGGACGCCATTGAAACGCTCGATGTGCGCCTGCGTAACGAGGGCTTCATGGACGCCAGCGTCCACTGTATGTTCCCGAACCTCCCATCCATGACGGGGTACGCGGTGACGGGCTCCATCCGCACTTCGGAACCTCCGATGACCGGAAGCGACTATCCTGACCGCGCCGACTGGTGGAATTATCTTCTTACTATCCCGGCTCCGCGCGTGGTTGTTTTGGAGGACTTGGATCGCAAACCCGGCCTCGGGTCTTGCGCCGGGGAAGTCCATGCCCACATTTTCAAGGCTCTCGGGTGCGTGGGCTTGGTCACCAATGGCGCCGTTCGCGACCTGCAAGCTGCTGAGTCGGTGGGGTTCAATTTTTTCGCCGGCAATGTTGCGGTATCGCGGGTCTATTTCCACATGCTCGGGTTTGGCATTCCGGTGGAGGTTGGCAACTTGAAGGTTCACCCGGGCGATCTTCTGCATGGCGACCGGCACGGAGTGATCAGCATTCCGGCAGCCATCGCCAAGGGTGTTCCGGAGGCTGCCGCCCGAGTCTCAGCGCTCGAACGCCGGGTGCTCGAGGTGGCGGATTCGCTGCATCCTTCGTTGCAAGAGCTACGCGATGCCGTGCAGCAATCCGTGCAACAGGACCGGTTTCGCCGGTGATCTTCGCCCGGCCAAGACGCCGCGTTCGATACGCAGGGCGCCAGTGTGATGAAGAAGGGAATACAACCATGATTGATGACAGGTACAGTCGACGGGCTGCGGCGGCAGCGGTGCTGATGGGCGCTCTGCTGGCGATGACGGGCTGCTCTCACCAAGGCGGCGGCAGCGCCGACGCCGCCGAGGTCGGCAAGGTCGTTAACGTAGCAGTAAGTAAGGTGGTGCGCGCTGACCTCTCACAGGGTCTGCGCATCGCCGCGGAATTCAGGCCGTTCCAGGAAATCGACGTCCACGCCAAGGTGGCCGGGTACGTGGAGCACATCTATGTGGACGTGGGCGATCGGGTCAAGGCGGGCCAAACGTTGGCCATCCTCGAAGTGCCAGAACTTAAGGATCAACTGAACCAAGCGGCAGCCTCAATGCGGCAGAGGGAGCAGGAGGTGGAGCAAGCCCAACACGAACTGAAGCGTGCCCAGGCGGACTACACGGTCGCACACCTGAGCTATACCAGGTTAGAAGGAGTGATTAAGACGCGTCCAGACCTCGTGGCCCAACAAGATGTGGACGACGCTCAAGGGAAGGATGAGGCAACGGAAGCCCAGGTAGCGGCAGCGAATTCCGGCCTGGCCGCGGCTCAAGACCATCTTGTGGAAGCCACGGCCAATCGCGCCAGAGTGCAGGCCCTGTTCGACTACACGAAAATCACAGCTCCTTTCGACGGAGTCATCACTTGGCGATATGCCGATACGGGGGCGATGCTGGCCGCGGGCACATCTTCGGAGCAGCAGGCGCTGCCGCTCGTCAAGCTCTCAGAGAACGGACTGCTCCGCCTCGATATTCCGGTTCCTGAGGCTGACGTCCCCGTCGTGCGTCTGGGAAAGAGAGTTAACGTGGACGTGCAGGCGCTGAACAAGACTTTCACCGGCACGGTGGCGCGGTTTGCCGACAAGGTAGATACAGCGACCCGCACGATGATGACAGAAATCGATGTGCCCAATTCCAAGTTGGAACTCATTCCAGGCATGTACGCCTATGTCGACTTCCCAATAACCGAGAGGAAGAACGCCCTGGCGGTGCCTATCCAGGCGGTTTCGCGCGAAGCGAACAAGGCTGTGGCATATTGCGTCAACAGGGACAATCGGATTGAGCTCCGGCCCGTCACTGTCGGCATCGAGACCCGCAGTCAGATCGAGGTCCGCTCCGGGCTTTCGGAGGGCGACCGGGTAGTGGTGGGCAACACCAGCCAACTACGGCGCGGCGAGATCGTTGCTCCAAAACTCGTACAATTGTCGGAGGCGGAGGGAGGCAGTTAGTGTCACGTTTCGCCATTCGTAATCCTTATTTCATTGTCGTTCTCTGTCTTTTTGTAGTGGTGATAGGCGTGACCAGCCTGTTGCGCATGCCGGTGGACTTGTTCCCGACCATCAACATTCCTGAGGTGGTGGTAGCCACGTTTTACAACGGCATGCCACCCGAGGATATCGAGACTGAGATCACCGGCCGGTTTGAGCGCTTCTTCACC
>DASYXW010000061.1:0-5445 GCA_035934405.1 Terriglobia bacterium | reverse complement strand
GGCCTGCAGGCCGGCGCTACATGGTCAGTCCGCAACGTTGGCCGCTCCCGCGTCTACCTGGGTGGGTTCCGAGATGCCCTCGATATTCGCCAGCATGTCGTAGTCTTCCAGTACTCCCAGATTCTCGTACATCTTCAATTCCTGCCGGGCGCTCTGGGTCCTCGGGTCCCCCTGGGCTTGGGCGGGCGCGGCGGGGTTTCCGTGGGGCACCTGGACTGCCGCCACTTTCTCGCCGGCGCGCGAGCCCGGACGCAGCCGGTCGCGGAGGATCACCGTTCCGGCCACGACCACGAGCATCGCTGCCAGAGCGGGTGAAAGCACTCGAGACCATTCCAGGCCAAACAACGTGCGCGGCCGCCGGGCGGGCTCTGCCGTCCTCAAGGCGGCGCGCATCCGGGCGTCGAACCAGGGTGAGGGCTCGAGGGGTTTCCAGGCGTCGAGCGCCGAATCCACCTTGTGGTAGCTCTCGATGATGGCGCGGCAGCCAGCGCATGCGGCGACGTGCGCCGCAACCTTGCGCGCCTCCGGGGCCGCGAGCAGACGCTCGGCGAGCGCGAAGAGTTGCTGTCTTTCACAATGGCCTTCGTTCATGTTCGGCATATCAGACCTTCTTTCATGGCCGGCTCGAGGCGCAGTCGAAGGGTTTCGTAAGCTCGAAAGAGCAACGATTTCACGGCGCTTTCGGAAACCCTTAGGATCTTCGCAATCTGCCGGTAGTCCACGTCCTGGTACTTGTGCAAGATCACCGCCGCGCGCTGCTTCTCGGGCAGCATCTCGACGGCCTGGCGGATGAGCCGATCGCCGTCGGATTCCATCAATTGGCCCTCGACGGTGGGCCGCGTGTCCGGAATGCGGTTCTCCGTCGGCTCGAAATCCGACGCGTTCTGGTCCGCGCCCGGCCCCGCCGATGCGGCCGATCCGAATGGGACCGGCTCGCCCTTTCGGTCTCGGATGGCGTTGAGCGCCAGGTTGGTGGCGATGCGATACAGCCAGGTGGTGAACTTGGCCGAGGGCAGGTATCGCTGGCGAGCCTGGTAGACGCGCAGAAACACCTCTTGCGCTAGGTCCTCAGCCAGCGTGGGATCGCGGACGAGGCGCGCGCAATAACCCACCACCGGCATGCGGTAGCGTTGCAACAGGACCTCGAAGGATTCCGTGTCGCCGCGGCTGACCCGCAGCATCAGGTCCAGATCAGAGTCTATGGCCATCGTCGCCACACCCTATATAACACGACTGAGGGCGCAGAGTTGCGGCAAAGCCCGCAGTCGGGGGCCATGGGCGGGGGAAAGGGAAACGTAAAGCCCAACCTCGCGCCGGCTGCTGTCTGCTGTCTATAAATCCGTTTCGCGGATTTCCGGTTCGTTTTCCTGGAACGAACCGAAGCTTTTGTTGATTCCAAGCCACTTCTCGGGTCGTTCCGCAATTTTTTGCAGCTTGCCGCCGATGGGCGAGCGCGGACTTGAACGAAAGGCCGTAGAGTCTCGAAAGGCGCGAGGCTCTGGGTGCACTCTTACCGGCGGCTTTCGGTGTTCAGGAGCACGCTGACGTTGTCGGTGACGCTGTTGACGGCCGCAAGGTCGGGCGCGCCGTCGCCATCGAGGTCTCCCGACGCGAGCCCCAGAGGCCGCGAGCCAATCGGGTAATTCGTCGCCGGGCCGAAAGTGCCGTCGCCGTTGCCCAAGAGCACGCTCAGGTTGTTGTTCAGGCGGTTTATGGCGGCCAAGTCCAGCTTGTGATCGCCGTTGAAGTCAGCCGTGACGATGGCGGCGGGGCCGCTACCCAGGGCGTAATTGACCGGAGGCCGGAAAGTGCCGTCTCCATTCCCGAGCAGGATGCTGACATTGTTGCTGTTGACATTCGCGACCGTGACATCCAGATTGCCGTCGTTATTGAAGTCACCGACAGCGATGGACTTGGGGACGGCGCCCGCGGCATAGAATTTCGCTGCCTGGAAGGTGCCGTCGCCATTCCCCAGCAGCACGGCCACCTTCTGACGGTTGCCGACCGCCAAGTCCGCCTTGCCGTCATGATTGAAGTCGGCCACGGCTACCCATGCCGGGCTGCCGCCGGCGTGGTAGTTGACGGCGGCCTGGAACGTGCCATCTCCATTTCCCAGCAGTACACTCACGTTGGCGCTGCTGAAATTGGCGGTCACGAGATCGAGATTGCCGTCGAGATTGAAGTCGGCCACAGCCACAACTTCGGGGTCGGAGCCGGCGCCGTAATCGACGGGCGGCTGGAACGTGCCGTTGCCGTTGCCGAGGAGCACGCTGACGTTAGCGGTATCGGCGTTGGCGGTGACCAGATCCAGGTTGCCGTCCCGGTTGAAGTCCCCGACGGCGACGAAGGTGGCGCCCGCGCCGGCGGCGTACATGACCGCCGGTTTGAAAGTGCCGTCGCCTTTGCCCAAAAGCACGGCGACCGTTTTGCCCTGATGCAGCTCGTCCGCCACGGCTAGGTCCAAAATGCCGTCGTTGTTGAAGTCGCCGACAGCGACAGAATTGGGGTTTGTCCCTACGGCGTAGTTCACGGGTGGCGCGAACTGGCGCGCCGCCGCTAGCTGGCCGGCTGCGAGCCAGAGGAGCGATACCGCAAGAATCCGTTGAAGAGGAATTCGAGGAAGAGCCATGATGCACCTCCTTGCCCAGTGGGTGCGCCCGGGCCGGAGGGCCCATGGTGAGGAATGCGCTGACCACGGCTACGATCTTATACCCTAGCGGCGCGCCAATGACAGCAGTAACCGACTTTCGGGTAGTGGTGTGACACCACTACCGACCTTCGGTCAGACTTGGAAAAAATTGGAAAAGCCGCTATGCTGTCCCATTCAGTCACGCCATGAGCTTTCAGCCCCTAGTTCAGCCTGGCGCAATTCGGTGGTCGGGCTGACGGCGACGGCAAACTAATCACAAGGAGATCGCATGGAGATTCGCAAGGTAGGCGTGGTGGGCTGCGGCCTGATGGGTTCGGGGATCGCGCAGGTGGCGGCGACGGCGGGATTGCCGACGGTGGTGCGCGAGGTGTCGGACGAGCTGCTGAGGAAGGGGCAGGGAATCATCGAGAAGTCGCTCTCGAAGTTCGTGGAAAAGGGCCAGATGACGGCGGAGCAGAAGTCCGCCGCGCTCAGCCGCCTGACGCCGACGGTGAAGCTGGAGGATTTCGCCGGCTGTGATTTGGTGATTGAAGCTATCGTTGAAAACCTCGACCGCAAGCGCGAGACCTTCGCGGCGCTCGACAAGATTGTGAAGCCGGAGGCTATCTTTGCCAGTAATACCTCGTCTCTTTCTATTACTGAGATGATGACGGCCACCGCGCGCGCGCCGCGGTTTGTGGGACTGCACTTCTTTAATCCCGTACCGCTGATGAAGCTGGTGGAAGTGGTGAAGACCGTGGTCACGGAGCCCGCCGTGATCGAGACCGTTCTCGGCTACGCGCACAAGGTGGGCAAGACGCCGATTCTTACCTCGGACCGCGGCGGCTTCATCGTCAACCGGCTGCTGGTGCCCTATCTGCTCGATTCCATCCGCGCCCTCGAAGAAGGCGTGGGCTCGATTGAAGACATTGACGCCGGCATGAAACTCGGTTGCGGGCATCCCATGGGGCCGCTTACGCTGAACGATTTCGTCGGCATTGACACCACGTATTACATCTCGGAGATTCTCTTCAATGAATACCGCGAGAAGCGATTTGCGCCGCCGCCGCTCATGAAGCGTATGGTGATGGCGGGGATGTTGGGGCGCAAATCGGGCAAGGGGTTCTACGATTACTCCGACCCGAAGAATCCGAAGCCGAATAGGTTGCTGATGCAAGGTGCTTACTGAGGTCTACATGAATAAGCGACGCCTGGATGACGTAGCGCCGGCATCGTGCCGGCAAGCGCGGGAACATCCTGCCCGCGCCGAGACTGGGGTGACACGCCCCAGCGACAGCCGCCGGGACGGCGGCCCTACAGCGTACGCGGAACTCCTCGCTGCTTATCGCGAAATGGCGGCTGACCGCCAGCACGAAGCCGAGGCTCAGGAGTGGTGTGACGGGCTGATCAGGGATGGAGCGAACGGATCGGCTCAGTTCGGGAGCTTTTGAGCATGAGTTACCAAACCTTACTTTATGAAGAGCGCGACGGCATCGGCTACGTGACGATCAACCGTCCTGAGAAACTGAACGCGCTGAACGATCAGGTGATGGCGGATCTGAAGGCGTGCTTCGAGAGCATCGCCGAGGACGACGAAGTGAAGGCCGTGATTCTCACTGGAGCGGGCGAGAAGGCCTTTGTGGCCGGCGCCGACATCGGCGTGCTGGCGACGCAGACTCCGATGGAAGGCAAAGAACGCTCCATTCGCGGCCAGAGGATCCTGGACTTCATCGAAAACCTGGGGAAGCCCGTGATCGCGGCCGTCAATGGCTACGCGCTCGGCGGCGGCTGCGAACTGGCGTGCGCTTGCACGCTTCGCGTGGCGGCGGAGAACGCGCGCTTCGGCCAGCCTGAAGTGAAGCTCGGCATCATTCCCGGCTACGCCGGCACGCAGCGCCTGCCGCGCCTCGTGGGTAAGGGACGCGCGCTGGAGCTGATTCTGGCGGGCGAACCCATCACAGCCGCGGAGGCGTACCGCATCGGCTTGGCCAACCAGGTCGTGTCGCAGAAGGATCTGATGACGGCCTGCGAGACTCTGGCGCGAAAGATCATCGCCAACGGGCCGCTGGCGGTGAAGCTCTCGATCGAAGCGGTGAACCGCGGCGGCGAGATGACGCAGGGGCAAGGGCAATTTCTCGAGGCGACATTGTTCGGGCTCTGCTGCGCGAGCGCCGACATGAAAGAAGGCACGCGCGCGTTCCTCGAGAAACGGCCGGCGAAGTTTGCGGGGAAATAGCTGATGGCTTCAAGGCGCAAGTCCCGCGAACTCGCACTTCAAATGCTCTTCCAGTGGGACCTCGGCGGCCACTCGCCCGAACACATCGTCTCCACTTTTCTGACAACCCAGCCGGGCGGCGACGAAGTTAAAGAATTTGCGCGCCGCCTCTTCGAAGGCACCGTGCGCGAAGTGCCGGCGCTCGACCCGCAACTGCGCGAGGGCTCCGAGCATTGGCGGCTGGAGCGCATGTCGGCCGTGGATCGCAACGTGCTACGTCTGGCGCTTTACGAGCTGCTACACTGTCCCGAAACGCCGCCGGCCGTCGTGATGGACGAAGCGTTGGAACTTGCCCGCCGGTTTTCGTCGGAAGAGTCGGTGGAGTTTGTGAACGGCGTGCTGGACGCGGTGCGGAAAAGCGGCATACGGTAGACGGTAGACGGGCGAGCAGACGCTAGTGTAGTGTCCACGAATTAGCTGGACAGTGTTTCTGTCTCTTTCTGCTGCGAGGTTGAGTACAGCCGGGTTGAATCTGTTCTAGAGTCTGGCGGCAGCGAGAGAGTTTTTCCCTGATGGATTCAACGGTTGCCGTCCAGACGAA
>DASYXW010000021.1:0-2720 GCA_035934405.1 Terriglobia bacterium | reverse complement strand
TTCCGAAATCACCTACAGCTCGACCTACAACGTCGGGTTCACGTCGACCCTGTTGCAACTCGGACCCCCGGCGAGCGGTAATGCAACGTCGGCGGCGGGCGGCCTGGTGGACAGCGTGCTCGCGGCCGGCACCAAGAGCGGTTACACGTTCGTCTACGCTGCGAGCGCGGCGGATGCCAGCGGCCGGACCAACAACTACACCATCAACGCCAGTCCGGTGACGCAGGGTCAGACGGGGCAGAACTTCTATTACACCGACGCGTCGAACGTGATTCGGCAGAACACGTCGGTCTCAGCATCAGCTTCGGACTCGCCGATCGGCGGCTAATGCCTTCCCCGGGGTTCGGGATTCGGTCTTCGGCAAGGAGGATTCCTGGGTCTGAGCCGAGTCCCGAAAATCCGATCCCGGCTGCCATCTCGTCCCGTCCCTGAGCCTGAGCTATATTAGGAGCTGAGGCTTCCCTGCAGCCTCGTGATGCGAGGCCGCGAAGCCGGCCGGAACGGTGGATAAGGGGTGAAACCCTTGACAGCGTGGGCGGTTGAGACCTCGGAGTTGACCAAGGATTACTCGGTGGGATTTTGGCGCCGGCGCCGGAAGCGGGCATTGGACGACTTGACGCTGGGCGTCGAACAGGGAGAGATTTTCGGCCTGCTCGGTCCCAACGGCGCCGGCAAAACCACCACCCTGAAGATTTTCCTGCGGCTCGTCTACCCCAGCTCGGGCACGGCCAGGATTCTGGGGCGCAGCCTTGATGATCTCTCGATGCATGCACGCATCGGCTACCTGCCGGAGAACCCCAGCTTTTACGATCATCTCACCGCTCGGGAGTTCCTTACTTACACGGCGGAACTCTTCGGACTGACGGGCGCCGGCCGGCGGCGCCGCGTGAACGACTTAATCGGTCGGGTGGGTCTCGGGGAGTCGGGCGATCTCGCCCTGCGGAAGTATTCCAAGGGAATGATCCAGCGGTTGGGAATCGCCCAGGCTCTGGTCAACGACCCCGAACTGATTTTTCTCGACGAGCCCATGTCGGGCTTGGACCCCCTGGGACGGCGCGAAGTCCGGGATCTGATCCTGGAGTTGAGACGCGCCGGCAAGACGGTCTTTTTCTCCACCCACATCCTTTCCGACGCCGAAACGCTCTGTGACCGCGTGGCCATTCTCCACCGCGGCCGGCTTCACGGCGTAGGCGACTTGCGGGAGATCCTGATGGCGCCCGCCGCGGCCACCGAGCTGGTGATCGAGCGACCCTCGCCTGCGATCCTCGAGAAGCTGAAGCCCTACATTCGCTCCGTGGTGCAGACGGGAGACCGCGTGCGCCTGGAGATTTCCGCCGAGCACGACACGGCCCGAGTGCTCGAAGTGGCACTGCGTGAGGGAGCCAGGGTGGTTTCCCTGAATCCCGTCAAGGCGTCGCTCGAAGAATATTTTATGGCGCATTTGGGTCACGACGCGCCGAGTGGGGCGCCGAGTGACACCGAGGACGCCGAGCCGGCCAAATCCAGAGCCCAATCCTGATGAGCCGAGTCGCCGCCATCGCCGCCCAGACATTCAGGGAATCGGTGCGTGACCGGGTTCTCTACAACCTCATTGCCTTTGCGCTGCTCATGATCGGCGCCGCGATTCTCTTCGGCAGCATCTCGGTGGGCATCCGCGAGATCTTTCTCGTCAATCTCGGCCTGAGCTCGATCTCGGTTTTCGGCTTACTTATCGCGATCTTCATCGGCATCAGCCTGGTGTGGAAAGAGATCGAGCGCCGCACGATCTATAACATCCTTTCCAAGCCCGTATCGCGGGCGCAATTCATTGTGGGCAAGTATTGCGGCCTGCTGCTGACGCTCGTCGTCAACACCGCCATCATGACGGCCGGCTTCTACGCCGCGCTTTTCTATGAGAAAGGGACGCTTGGCCCGGGCGATCTTGCACCGCTCGAGGCGGTGTATTTCATCCTGTTGGAACTGGCGATCGTGGTCGGCCTTGCCCTGCTGTTCTCCACCCTCTCGACGCCCATCCTCTCCGCCGTCTTTACTCTCAGCCTGTTCATCATCGGCAACTTTCTCGGAGACCTGCGGGGATTCGGCGAGCAAACGCAAAGCGCCGTGGCCGGGAAGCTGACGCACATTCTGTACTACGTGCTTCCCAATTTCAATGACTTCAACGTAATCGGGCGCGCCGCACACGGAGAGACGGCGCCGGGATATCTTGTACTCTCGAACTCCCTGTACGCGCTGCTCTACATTGTCATCCTGGTCTCAGCGGCGATCCTGATTTTCGAAGAGCGCGAGTTCCGGTGAAACGTGGCCCCTCACCCGGCGCTGCGCGCCACCCCCTCCCACAGGGAGCGGGCAGAAGTCAGAAGGAACGGTGATTAGCGTATGATCACCAGGAGTCATAATCCAAAATATCAAGCGCTTGCGATTCTGGTTTTGGCATTGATCGGCACGCTTCCGCTTCGTAAAGCGATTGACGCGGCGGTCATCGGCAGAAACGAAGCAGAGAGTCCCCTGTACGTTTCTTCCGGCGAAACGGCGCGGCGGCTGGCGCTCGGCTACGACGGGTTGCTGGCGGACATTTACTGGACTCGCGTGGTGCAGTACTACGGCCGGGAGCGCCTAAAGGGCCTGGCGGGCACGGCCGGCCCGGCTGGCGTGGTCAGCCCGAATCGCTACCACCTTCTGGGCCCCCTGCTTCGCGTGACGACGGCGTTCGACCCGCATTT
>DASYXW010000011.1:0-6662 GCA_035934405.1 Terriglobia bacterium | reverse complement strand
CGGAGGCCGCCGGCCTTCCGAGAGGTGGAGTGTGGCTCGGTTCAGGTGCTTTCACCTCAAGTCCGCCCGCGGGTTGGCTTGGCGCAGAAAACAAAGCAAGAACAAAAACGCTTGACGCCGCCGCCCCCTTCATAGATGCGCCAGCCGGCGCATCCCCCCCACTTTCAGGTAGGGGGCTGCTCGCTCAGCCCCACAAACAAGGGCCAAGAAAAAAGCCCTTGACCGTGCCGCCCCCTTCATAGATGCGCCAGCCGGCGAGATCTGCATGACAGTCCTACACAGCACTTGACACGGAGGCCCAATAGAGCTATAGATATTTCTAGAATACTTGAGGACCGATATGACTAAAGGAGAAGGATTACCCAACCTAGAGCGCCAACTGTACAAGTGGCACGCGGACATGTGCAAGGTGTTTTCTCACCCCACACGCCTCGAAATCTTGAACGTCCTCCGCGGCCAGGAAATGCCTGTCTCCGAATTGGCCCAGCGGCTCGGCGTTGCAATCGGAAACCTATCGCAACACCTCAACATGATGAAGCAGCGACGCGTGCTCGCATCGCGAAAGGAAGCGAACAACGTCTACTACCGGCTCGCGAACCCCAAGGTACTGAGGGCATTCGACCTAATGCGGGAAATTCTGCTCGAACAGATGGGACGTGAAAGTGTTGTCGTTCAAAAACTGGAGCGAGCCAAGGCGCGCTCTTAGCGCGAAGGGGAGCTATTCATATGGAAAAGCTGACCATAATCATCCAAGACGCGCCTTACGGAAGCGAGAAAGCGTATAACGCACTCCGTTACGCGTCGGCTCTGCTAACCAACCAAGTCACTGTAAAGATCTTTCTTCTGGCCGATGCTGTCGGTGTCGCCAAGCGCAATCAGAAAACTCCGACAGGCTACTACAACACTGCCGATATGCTCAGCCAGCTCATCGCCAAGGGGGTCAAGGTCAAGACCTGAGCGACCTGTGGAACGGCCAGGGGTCTTGGCCGAGAGGAGCTGGTGGAAGGAGCCGAGATTGGTCACATGACCGATCTGGCTCGTTGGACCAAGGAAAGCGACGGTGTAGTGACGTTTTAGCAGATCAAATGCCAATTGAAGACAGGGGAGTGCCATGCCAGGAAAAACAATTCTCATTCTCGGCGGCGGGATAGGAGGTCTGGTCGCCGCCAACGAACTGCGTCGGCAGCTCGCAGGCGAGGATCGTGTGGTCATCGTCGAAAAAAACACAGACCATGCCTTTGCGCCATCGTTTTTGTGGCTGATGACGGGCGAGCGGAAAGCGAATGAGATCGCCCGTCCCGTGCGCGCGCTCCTTCGCCGTGGCGCCGAGGTGGTGCACGCTGAAGCCCTGGCGATCGATCTCGCCCACCGGCGCGTCGTGACAAGCGCACGGACTATCGATTACGACTACCTCATCGTAGCCCTGGGTGCCACACTGGCGCCCGAGGCCGTTTCGGGTTTAGCGGAAGGGGCACGGACGTTCTACACCTTCGAGGGCACCTCCAAGTTGCATGACGCTCTCCAGGATTTTGCGGGCGGGAGGATAGCCGTGGTCATCGCGGGGCTGCCGTTTAAGTGCCCCGCGGCCCCCTACGAAGCGGCAATGCTCCTGGCTGACTTCTTCCGGCGACGCGGGCTCAGACAGAAGGTTGAGCTGGAGCTATTCACCCCAGAGCCCCAGCCGATGCCGGTGGCCGGGCCCGAACTGGGGAAAGTGGTCTCAGCAATGCTCGAGTCGAGGGGCATTGCCTATCACCCGCTGCATCAACTAACGGCGGTCAACGTGCAAGGACGAGAGCTTCAATTTGGCGACAAAGGCACACGGCGCTACGACCTGCTCATTGCTGTCCCCCCGCACCGCAGCCCGGAATTGACGCGCCGGGCAGGGCTCACGAATGAAGCCGGCTGGGTTCCCGTTGACCCCGCAAGCCTGGCGACGCGGCACGAGAACGTCTTTGCCATCGGTGACATCACGGCCATCCCACTTCCCGGGCGCTGGAAACCAGAAGTTCCCCTGCTGCTGCCCAAGGCAGGCGTCTTCGCGCATGTGCAAGCCCTGGTTGTTGCGCATCGCATTATCGGGCATATCTCCGGAGTCAAGGTCGAAGAGAACTTCTGTGGGGACGGCTACTGCATGCTGGAAGCGGGCGAACACGAAGGCGGTTTGGCCTTTGGCAATTTTTTCGCAGAGCCTTCGCCCCAGGTGAACCTCCGCAACCTCGGCAAGATGTGGCATGTCGGGAAGATCCTCCTCGAAAAGTGGTGGCTGGCTCCGTTCGGGCTCAAGCGCGCGGCGATGAAGTTCGGCCTGGAGCTAGGCGGGAAAGCGCTGGGCATTCCGGTAACGTTGTGAGGCAGGCCTGACATGCGAATAATGGATTGCGAGTCCCGATTCGCAGTTCCTTATGATCGGGAACGGGAATCGTCACCGTGCCCTCGGACAGTTTTTTCTGCATGACGATGTGGCTTCCGCGTCTTCGAACCTCCACGAAGCCGTGCCGGGCTACAATCGTACACACCTCTTTGCCTGAGAGGACGCGCAGCTTACCCAGTGGAAACCTCCACTTGGGTGACGTATAAGTCGCCATGGAGCCGCCGCTTTACCTCTTCGGAAGATGCGCATTCGAAGAACAACTGCAGCGCCTCCTGGAGATTGTCCCTGGCCTGCTCGATGCTGTCCCCCTGGCTGGCAATATCCAGCTCCGGACACAGCGAGACGTAGCCGTCGCCTTCCGCTTCGATAATCGCCGTCAGCTTCATCAGTTGATCTCCTCTCCAGAACCCCGGAACAAGGCTATCTCATTTTGGCCTCGCGTGCATGGAGGCTTCGTTTACCATTCAAGGAAGTAGGTACCGCGGGCGGCATTGTCGCACGCCAGCTAAGAATCAAGCCAAATCGCAGACATCAAGCAACGATGTCTGCGCCACCCGCGGCTCGATCGGTGTGGCGATAGATGCTGGTGGTGATAAACTGCAGGCGGCCGGGCATGAAGGAACGCCTGAAGGAGTAATTGTACAGAGGTACGGCAGAAGGAAGTATACTTTGGCGTCAGACCATGCGGCGCTGTGTGCCGCGCCCCGGGTCCAGCCAAAGAAATGAAATTTAAATCAGGATGTGTTGCGCTTCGTTACTTGAAACAGTGAGAGAGAACTCTGCAAGGCTCTGCCGGCACTTAGCGGACTGGCGTTTTCGCCCGCGGGCTGGCGCGCTTCTGCTGAGCCCAGGGCGACCTAAACTTTACCGGAGACGTTGGCATGAAAATCGTCGTGCTGATTGTGAGATTGCTGCTCGGGCTGCTGTTTTTCGTCTTCGGCCTGAATGCCTTTCTGCAATTCCTCAAGGGCCCTATACCCGGCGGCCTCGCCGGACAGTTTCTTCAGGCTCTATTCCAGTCGCACTATGTGTTGGCGATCGGCGCAGTGCAGGCGGTTGGCGGCGCGCTGCTGCTGATCAATCGCTATGTTCCGCTGGCGCTGACGATTCTTGGGCCGGTAATCGTAAATATTCTGCTCTACCATCTGCTGCTCAATCACGATGGCATCGGGGGCGCGCTGATCGTGGCGGTGTTCTGGTTTGTGTTGTTCTTCCACTATCGCCAGTACTTTTCCGGGATCTTTACCGCCAAGGCTTCGTCTACGTCGTGACAGCGAACGCTTGCGGGTTTGCCCGCAGTCCGAAGCGGTTTTGCGCGGACCTCAGGCGCTGAAGCGCGGGTTGTCGGCGTTGGCTGTGTGTCACGAGGTACGCCCGTTTAACGGACCGAGGATCCGGCGGAGCAAGATGCAGTGTTCGCGCGCTGAGTCGCTAAATAGGGTGGCGGTGAGGCGTTAAACAAATTAGAGAGGACTCGAAAGGAACTCAGTCATGAGAAAAGCTAATGTGCTTGAATTTGTCTCTCTTGATGGAGTCAAACAAGCCCCAGGCGGGCCAGAGGAAGATACCCGTGGCGGCTTCGCGTATGCGAGACGAACTACAATTCTGTGCATTTTTTTGTTGTTGAGCCTGACCTCATCAGCCCAGCAGAAGCCTTCTCCGCTTTCACCCTATGTGCAGGAAGATGCACCGGTGCTGGTGCTGGAGCATGTGCGCCTTATCGACGGCACAGGCTCGGCACCCCAGGAAGATATGCGCATCGACATCGCTGGCGGCAAGATCACAGCTGTCCAAGCCGCCAGCGCGCACAGCCCTTATCCGGCCAACGCCAAGGTGCTGGAGATGACGGGCAAGACCGTGATCCCCGGCCTGGTCGGCATGCACGAACATCTCTTCTATCCCACGCCCCAGCAACCCCAGGGTGGCGTGGCGTTCTATGGCGAGGCGCCGGACAGTGCTCCGCGTCTCTATCTGGCGGGCGGCGTGACGACGGCGCGGACTGCCGGCAGCGTAGAGCCGTACACCGACCTGGAACTGAAGCGAAAGATCGACGCGGGGCTGCTCCCCGGACCCAAACTCGACGTGACTGGCCCCTACCTCGAGGGCAAAGGCAGCTTCGCCGTCCAGATGCACGCGCTTGCGGATGCGGCCGACGCTGCGCGTACAGTGGATTATTGGGCCGCCGAGGGCGTGACCTCGTTCAAGGCATACCAGTACCTCACGGCGGATGAACTGAAGGCGGCCATCGACCACGCTCACGCCCACGGGCTCAAAATCACCGGGCATCTTTGCTCCATCGGATTCAGGCAGGCGGCCGCGCTGGGCATCGACAACCTCGAACATGGCCTGTTCGTGGATACGGAGTTCTTCCCTGGGAGGAGGCCGGACGAGTGTCCCGGTATTCTGGCGAATTTGACTTATTTCGAGAAAAGCGTGGAAGTGGAGGGACCTGAGGTGCGGGAGACGATCCGTGACTTGGTAGCGCACCATGTGGCCATCACGTCGACGCTGGCGGTGATTGAGACTCTCGCCTCGAATCGCCCGCCCATGGAGCGAGAGAGCGCGGCTCTCAAGACGCTCTCGCCGCAAGCCGCGAAGGACTATCTGGTGGGCCGCGCTCAGCTGGCCGAGCGCGACATGGGCGGCGGGCCGATGCTGGGAAAAGAGATGAGATTTGAGCGGGAGTTTGTGGCCGCGGGCGGACTGCTGACGGCGGGATGCGATCCCACCGGCTACGGCGGCGTGGTGCCGGGCTTCGGCGACCAGCGCAACATTGAATTGCTGGTCGAGGCCGGCTTCTCACCGGTCGAAGCGATCCGCATTGCCACACTGAATGGCGCAATCTACATGGGCAGAGACGCGAGCATCGGATCGATTGCGCCGGGCAAGGCCGCCGATTTGGTGGTGTTGGGCGGCAACCCGGCGGAGAAGATTGAAAACATTGAGAAGGTTGAGCTGGTCTTTAAAGATGGCGTGGGTTTCGATCCTGCGAAGCTAATTCAATCCGCCACCGAGCTGGTTGGCTTGCGGTGAGCACCCCCAGAGGGGCAACTTGGTCGGAATCGACATCGATAACGCGAGCACCAAGGCGGAAATCCACAAACTCGTGGTCGGCAAACTTCCCTCTTCGGTGGAGACCCTCGCCGGCTAACTTGCCGCTGCTGGTGACGCAGACTCGCCGCGGCGAGTCTGCAACCCTGAGGTTTGAGGCAAGCGAATTTCTGACCGAAGGGTCGGCTCCCGGAACAGCGGTGTACGCCGATAGAGTGCTGGGCGGTGATAAACTGAAGCTGGCGGGCATGAAGGAACGCCCGAAGACGATGGTACAGAGGCACGATAGACGGAAGTATAACTCGGTATCAGACCCTGCTTCCTGATTCCATAACGGCGTCGGCTCCTTAGGGCCGGTAAACTTGGTTTGTTGTCCTGACCAAGGATAGCCGGGAAAGGAGCCGAACATGTTGATTATGGGATGTGATTTGCATTCGCGCTACCAGCAAATTGCACTGCTGGATACGGTGACCGGTGAAGTGGTAACGCGGCGGTTGGAGCATGAGAACGGTGAGGCGAGAGGTTTCTACGCCGGGCTGCCCGAAGCCGCGCGGGTGGGAATCGAGGCCACCGGATATACGCAGTGGTTCGAGCGGATGCTGGCCGAGCTGGGTCACGAGTTGTGGATCGGGGATCCGGCCGAGATTCGGGCCCGCGCCGTGCGGCGGCAGAAGACCGACAGCCGCGACGCCGAGCACCTGCTGGGGCTGCTGGTTAGCAACCGCTTCCCACGGATCTGGGTGGCCTCGCCCCAGGAACGTGATCTGCGACAACTGCTGAAGCATCGGGACAAGCTGGTGCAGATGCGAACTTCGGTGAAGAACCAACTGCACTACCTGGCGATGAGTCAAGGGGTGTGCCGGAAGCAGAAGCTGTGGAGCGGACGAGGCCGCCAGGAACTGCAAGCCCTGGCGCTGGACCCCTGGGCGGGCCGGCGGCGGCAAGAGTTGCTGGAGCTGCTGGATCGGCTGGAGCCCGGCATCGCCGAACTCGGCCAGGCGGTGGAAGCCGAGGCCGCCGGCCGCGCCGACGCCGTGCGGCTGATGCAGCAGAAGGGGGTGGGGCCGGTGACGGCTCTGGCCTTCGTGCTGACGCTGGGACCGGTGGAGCGATTTTCCCGCAGCCGCCAGGTGGTGAGTTACTTGGGGCTGAATCCGAGCGAGCACTCCAGCGGCGGGCATCAGCGGCTGGGGCACATCAGCAAGCAAGGCAACGCCATGCTGCGCTGGCTGCTGGT
>DASYXW010000010.1:0-19550 GCA_035934405.1 Terriglobia bacterium | reverse complement strand
ATCAACCGTCCCTGAATTGGTCAGGCCCATCGTGCCGCCATTTCCGACGACGCCCTCCCCTTGGATGGTGCTTGAGTTCGTTAACGTAATGCCGCTTACACTATCTTCGAGGAAGGTGTTGCCTCCACCGCTCGTCGTGGTGGAGAGCGTCAGCGTCCCGGTGCCCGACAGGGTCATGCTGTTGCCGAGAAACAAAAAGCTGTTGGTGGCGGCCCCGCCATTCACCACAATGCTGCCAGCATTGGAGATACTGCTGCCATCCACGGTCAGTTGAATGTTGGTGTTCGTGTTGAGGCCGTTCCCGGAGCCCAACGTCAGGTTGTTGATGGTGGCGTTGATGTCCTCAGTGACGGCGGAAGCCGTACCCGTGCCTGTGATCAGCACATCGTCGCCGCTGTTGGGCAGGCCGGCCGACCAGTTGGCAGCCGTGCTCCAGAGCCCCGTGTTTCCGCCGTTAGTGAAATTATCGTTGGTGGCCGGCGGGGGAGGATTCGAGCGCGTGGGCGGTGCTTGGGCACGGGGCGTAGCGAGCGAGAGACCTCCGATCCGGTTGTTAATCGTCCCGGCGCGACCGGGGTTGAAGAACACGGCTCCGGCATCGCGTCCGCCAAGCGCTAGGTTGACGCTCGACCGCTGATTGAGCGCCGACAGTGAGCCCAAGTTCAGCACGGGACTGAATTGCGACACGGCGTCGCTCGCGAAGGCATTCTTCCTTCGCCCATCCTGGCGCTGATTCGGGCTTGCGCCAAACATCGCCGTCGCCGTCAGGCAAGCCATAGCCACTGACAGCAGGACGGCAGCCAGCCTGTTCTTTGTTCCTCGTGCCGATCCGGTTGCGCGCATGCTTTCTCCCCTTAGCCTATAGTCTCTCGATCGATTCCACTTAACACGGCCTTCGTCATCGGGTTACAGGTCATGTCGGTACGTCGTCGCGTGGTTCGCGACGGTGCAATCTAATTGGCCGAGAGCAGCAATGCAAGCGACAAGGTGCGCCATATGAGCGCTGGCGTGCTTTGGCGTGGCACGTGATTGCGAAGGTAATAGCCGGTGTGGGTATTGAAATGCACTGAGGCGCTGCGCTACAGTGATACGTCCTGCAAGAGCAAGTGATATGGCAATGGAAAGTAACCGCGACGCTGCGGCTGGCGAGCAAGTGAATGGCCGGCTCGGGTCGTGGAAGGAAATTGCGGCTTACCTGAATTGCGGGGTCCGGACGGTCCAGCGCTGGGAGAGGCTGGAAGGTCTTCCCGTCCACCGTCACGTCCACAACAAGATGGGCTCCGTGTACGCGTACGGACATGAGCTTGACACTTGGCGGTGCGCCCGCAAGCTTTCGCTCGATGACCCGGCGCCCGGCCCCGTGCCCTCCGCCGAACCAGCAGAGGATCCAGTTCCACCAGTGGGTGGAGACCGCCCCACGGATCTTGCTCCCAACCCCGAACCTCCGGCCCAACCGGCCGCCGAAGCCGCCACTCAGATGCTGCCACAGCCGGAACTTGCGCCTGGCGTTCGATCCGGCCGGATGGCGCGGGGAGTGGTCGTGGTGGTTCTCGGCGGCATGCTCGTTCTGGCTGCTTTCTTGGCCTTCCGGCTTTTCCATCCCCTGCCGAAAGCCGAAGCCGGCCGGGCCATGCTGGCTGTGCTGCCCTTTACCAACCTCAGCGGCGACCCCAGCCAAGATTATTTCAGCGACGGCCTCACCGAGGAGATGATCACCCAGCTTGGACGTGTGGACCCGGCGCGATTGGGAGTGATTGCCCGCACCTCGGCCATGAGGTATAAGCGCACCACGGAGGATGTGGCGCAGATTGGCCGCGAACTCGGGGTGAGTTACGTCCTCGAAGGCAGCGTGCGGCGCGAGCAGCAGGAGGTTCGCATTTCGGCCCAGCTTATTCAGGTGAGCGACCAGACCCACGTTTGGGCGCAAAGCTATGAGTTCCGGGCGCAGGACGTGCTGGCGGTGCAGCAGGAGGTGGCTCGGGAAATCAGCAACCGAATCCAGGTGAAGCTCGCCGTTCCGCCCTCAGCTTCGCTGGCTGCCGAGCGCCTGGTCGATCCGGAGGCCTATGAGGACTATCTCAAGGGTCGGTACTTTTGGAACCTGAGAACCGACCAGGGACTTTCGACCGCCATTGACTACTTCAAGCGCTCAATCGGGAAGGACCCCAGTTACGCGCCGGCCTATGCTGGTCTCGCTGACTCCTACACCTTACTCGCCCTCTACGGCGCCGCGCCGCGCGAGGTGATGCCGCAAGCCAAGGCGGCCGCCCTCAAGAGCCTGTCGCTCGATGATTCCCTGCCGGAAGCCCACACGTCGTTTGCTGGCGTGGAGGCCTTTTACGACTGGAACTGGCCCGAAGCCGAGCGCCAGTTCAAACGCGCCCTGGAGTTGAGCCCGAACTCCGCTCCCGCTCACCACTGGTATGCCCAGCTCTATCTGATACCCCAGGGCCGGTACGACGAAGCCATCGCCGAGATGAAACTCGCTCAGACGCTCGACCCCGTCTCGCTCATCATCAACACCGACCTGGGCTGGACGTACTTCGTGGCGCGCCAGGACACTCAGGCGCTCGAGCAGTACAAGAAGGCGCTCGAGATGTCACCGCAATTTGTGCCGCTGCACTTCCGCCTTGGGCAGTACTACGCGCAAAGGCACATGTATGATGCGGCAGTGGCGGAGGCGGAAGCCTCCAGCCGCCTCGATGGAAGTCCTGGGGGCGCCGAGGCCATCGGGCGCGCCTACGCCGCCGGTGGGTATCATGGGGTGCTGCAAGAAATGGTGAAGAGGGTCGAAGCCGATCCGCGACAGCCGCGCATTTATGCGGGTCTGGCCGTCGTTTATGCCGAACTCGGCGACAAGGAACGGGCCTTTGACGTGCTCGAAAAGGCCTTTCAGGACCACGCCCCCGACCTGATTTATCTCCGCGCCGATCCCATCTATGACAGCATCCGCAACGACCCTCGCTTCGAGGATCTGGAACAGCGCGTCGGACTCGTCCACTGACCCCCTAGTCGCCACGTTCCTAACCTTCTGAATTTGCATTCTGGAATCTGCGATGCTGCAGCGGGGCGGCGCACACGTGCCGCTGTTTGGCATGTGTACGAATGTCCAGACCGAAGATCGGCGCCGTGCCGTGTTCGTCAGGCAGGTTCCTGGTAGAGGCCGATGACGTTTCCTGCCGGGTCGCGGAACCGCGCCGTGATCTCCGGCGCGTCCATGCCGATCGGCTGCGCGATCTCGCCGCCGCTCGCGACGACCGCCTCAACGGTCGCGGCCACGCTGTCAACCATGACGTAAACCAGCAGGCCGGGTTTTGCGGCGGGCGGGCGCCCGAGTATCCAGGCGCCGCTCACTTGGCCGGTCGCGTCGTCAAAGGCGGTGCTGCCGTCACCGCGTTGCCGGATGTTCCAGCCGAACACCCGCCGGTAGAACTCGGCCGAGCGCGCAATGTCGGTCGAGGGAATCTCGAGGTAACAGATCTTGCCGTTCGTAACCGTGGGAGGCATCGGTATTCTCCAAGAATTGTCATTCTAACACGGCACCTGTAGGGGTGCGGCTTGCCGTACCCTGACTCGCCGGATTCCGCACCGGGTAGGGCAAGCCCTACCCCTACCGCGCGGCTGGAGAAGAGGAGAAGCGGATGGAGGGTGGCCCGCCACGGCGGGACCGCGTGGGTTTGCCAGCCGATGAGAAGGCGAGGATTTGAAGCTGAAAGCTGCGCGCCTACAAGGCATCTCGAACTACGCTTGCTCGACCTCGTTTGCCTCGCTGCCTTCCTGAGCTATTAGCTCTGACATCTTCTCAACGAGTCGTTGAATTTGTAATTGCCCAACCTTCTTTCGGAGATACGCTTCCAGTTTCGAATCGGATAAATCGCAGATTTCATGCTTGTACTGGAATCTCTCCCTCAACTGTTGTGCCAGCTGGCGGGGCCAGTAGCTCAGGCTCACCTGAATGATTGTGCCATCAATCGCTTTGGGCGGGTGGGCGGGTGGCGCGGACGCGGACTCCTTTGCGTGTCTACGGGGCCGAGTTTAGAGTCCGCGGGATGCCCTACCCTTCGCCTTTCATGTATGCGCCCCAAACGAGCGCCGCTGCCCTGGCGCCTCTCCAGAACCACTGCCACGGTCTTAACCATCGGCACCTCGCGACCACGAACACCTCCCGTGGCGTGGCCGGGAATTGCCGGGCGCCGTCCACCGGTGTTCCCAAAAATTGTACTTGACAGTTACGTACCTCTACGGTAATATGGCTGTGCTTCGTCACTTCTGCCGCTTTGGAGCGCCAATGTCACGAATCGCGAAATCACGGCATGAGCCAGCCCGCCGAGTAGGCCGGCGCCGAAATCCTGAGCCGGGAGCTTTGACGCTAGAAGCCGGAATGTGATCTGGAATCAATGGGATTGTGGGAATATATCTCGTAATGGCCAAAATCCTGACGCGCGAAGCCGGAATGTTATTCAGAATCAATAGGGTGAGATGAATGTATCTTCCCAGGCTGGCCCGATTCACGACTATTGCGAACGGGCAGCACGACGGCCCCCTATACGGCTTCCTGGCAAGGAACGTGCCAAGCTCGGCCCGCGTGGGCTGCGAGGTCGTGGTCGGCTCGTAAGGCGTGGAGCCGGGTCCATCTTCAATGGCCCATTGACGGTGCCGCAATTGATTACGGTCTTCCCTCTCCGCCGTCGCCATCCTATACTTTTAGGGTGTTCACGCCGTCGCGTCGCCGGTTCCTGCTCGCTGCCCTGGGAGGCGGCCTCGCTGCGCGGCGCGCCATCGCGGCGGCAGGTCACAAGACAGCAGCGCACGGCCCGGCAAGCTCCGCGGTGGCGATTCCGATTCGCTACACCAACATCGCGCGCGCGGCGGGAATCAATTTCAAGCAGGACCCGGCCGCGACCGATCAGAAATACTACCTCGAGACCATGGGCACCGGCTGCGGCTGGATGGACTACGACCAGGACGGCCTCATGGACCTCTACTTCGTGCAGTCGGCGGCGACGGACATTTACAAGCCGCCGCAGCCGCTGCGCTCTGCTCTCTTCCGCAACAACGGCGACGGCAGCTTTACTGATGTCACCGCAAAGGCCGGTTGCGGCGCGGCAGGACTTTTCGGCCAGGGCGTGGCGGTGGGCGATTACGACAACGACGGCTTTCCCGATCTTTACGTCACCGGCTACGGCCGCTCGATTCTCTACCGCAACAACGGCAACGGCACGTTTACGGACGTGACCGCCAAGGCCGGCGTGGAGAACACCGGCGGCTGGGGCACAAGCGCGGGATGGTTCGATTACGACAAGGACGGGTACCTTGACCTCCTGGTCTGCAACTACATCGACTGGACTCCCAAGAACAACATCTGGTGCGGCGAGCATCGGCCGGGGTACCGCGCCTACTGCCACCCCGACAATTACAAGGGTCAGAAACTGAAGCTCTATCACAACAACCACGACGGCACGTTTACCGACGCGAGCGTAAAGTCAGGCGTCGGCGTGCCGGAAGCGAAAGGCATGGGCGTGGTGCTCGCCGACTTCAACAACGACGGCTGGACGGACATTGCCGTCGCCAACGACACCTGGCCCAACTTTCTCTTCCTCAACAATCACGACGGCACGTTCAAGGACGTGTCGTTCGTTTCCGGCCTTGCCGCGAGCGAAGACGGCAAGTACGAGGCCGGCATGGGCATTGACGCCGCCGACGTGGATGGCGACGGCTGGCCGGACGTTTACATCACTCATCTCGACCTCGAGTTGAACCGCCTCTACCACAACAATCACGACGGCACGTTCGACGACGCCACCTACACCTCCGGCCTGGGCAACAAGGCCATCATGCTGAGCGGCGTCACCATGAAGTTCATGGACTACGACAACGACGGCTGGACCGACATCTGCCAGGTGAACGGCGCCATGCTCGACAACATCAGCTTGTATCACAGCGAAGTTGGCTACGCGGAGCCGAAGCTGATGTTCCGCAACCTCGGCCACGGCAAGTTCGCCAAGGTGTCGGAGAGCCTGGGGCCGGATTTCATGCGTCCCACGGTGGGGCGCGGTCTCGCCGTCGCTGACTTCGACAACGACGGCGATCTGGATCTCGCCGTCAACAATCGCGGCGACTTCGCGGAGCTGCTGCGCAACGACGGCGGCAACGCCAATAACTGGCTCGAGGTGTTTTTGATCGGAACGAAATCGAATCGCGACGCGGTGGGCGCGCGGCTCAAGCTGACCGCGGAGGGTTTCACGCAGGTCAAGGAGCGCCAGGGCGGGATGGGTTACATGTCCGCGAGCGACCCTCGCGTTCACTTCGGACTCGGCCAGCGCAAGGCGATCGAATCGCTTGAAATCACCTGGCCGAGCGGCGCGGTGGAAAAGCTTGATAAGGTGCCCGTGAACGCAATCGTCACGGTCAAGGAGGGCGCGGGGATCGTGCCGCGCGCGTTCCCGAAGGTCAGGTAAACAGACGCAAGGCAAAGAATCTTCCCACGCAAAGATCTCTTCGCCCATGGTACTGGTGCCATTTGCACGGGTTGACAGAAGCAGGTCCGCTGTTAGCAGTCATTCCCGCGCAAGCGGGAATCCAAATGACACCAGTACCTCGCCGATTTGGTAGTTGACAGGGCCCTGCGTTCGGTGGTATTCGTACGTTGGAGGTGGACGATGCTGAGGCGCCTGTCCGCGCTTATGTGGGTGCCTTTGGCAGTCGCTCTGTCTGCCTACGGGTTGCCCCAAGATCCCGCCGTCAATACCAGCGGTAACGCTACCGCTGGAACGATTCCCGTTTGGAACACTTCGACGGACATCGAAAACTCGTCGCTCAGTCAGGACACGGCAACCGCCCCCAACGTGACCAATGCCAATAGTCTCTTTGTTAAAGGTCCTGGCCCCTGGTTTGATGCTGTGGGTTGGGGCCTGAAAATCGACGCGCTCCAGAACACGAATGGCACAGTCGGCGGGAGCACCGTAACGATCTCCGGGAATCCGCAGTTTAACAGCACGCTCGACCCCGGAAAGCTGATCGGTATTAGCGGGGCGGGATTTACTGCGCCAACCGAGGGAGCCCCCACAGCAAGCGGAACGGGGTCAACCTTGCCTGCCGCAACCTACTACAGTGAGGTCACGTGCGCAATCGGAACCGCCGTGATGTCAGGGAACCCTACCTTGGCTTCGGAAGGGGTCGCGAGCGGCGAGCAATCCGTTGGCACCACGAGTGGCCAAAACCTGAACATCCCAGCCCCAACCGCCTGCGCTCACAACAGCGTGACAGCCACTTACTACGGCGTGTACGTTTCGAGCGCGTCGGGCGCCGAACAGTTCGTTCCTGCTTCCCAGGGCGTTGTGAACACGAGCGGGACCGCCGTCACTTGGGTATCCGGCCTGCCGTTCAATCCAGGTTGGAGCGGAAACATCACGATCAACGGCACGAGCTATGGCATCTCAGCGGTGAACAGTCCAACCACGCTGACGCTTAATAACCCCGGGGCCGGCAACCAAATGTCGGTCGGCTACAACTTTAATAACCCAATGGCTTGTACCCCCGGCGCCGGTCCTCTGGCTAATTACTGCCAGATCTCGGCTGGAACAGCAGTCATCAGCGCGCCCCTTCCGGTCGACGGCGTAGGTCCACCCCTCCAGGCCGAGTGGCGAACTACGATCAGTTCCACCACAGCTACCGTTGCCACGCTCACTGACAAGTCCCCCGCCACCACCGGCTCGAACGCGGTGGTGAGTTGGGGCACGAACAACGATTCCGCGTGGAACACGCTGATAGGGGCGCTCCCAGTGGGCGGCGGCACGACAGGTGCCTCTCCGGGCGCGACCATTTTGTTCCCGGCCAATGGCACGGTCTCCGGCAGCGTGACTTCTACCGGACGCATGATGACGGGCGGCGGCCTTGGAGTTCCCGTCGCCAATGTCCGGCTGGTTGCGGGCGGGAATCGTGGTTTCTCGACCACGGGATCCTACATGAGCGGCATTGGAACAAGCACCACCAAGCCCAGCTTCGCCATCGTCGGCAACGGACGGAATGCGCTGTTGAGCGTGGCGGCCAACGGATTCAGTGCTGACAATATCGCATTCGAAGACGTTGCCGGCGGCGTAAAGAGTGGCGCCGGAACTTACGGCGCCGCCTGGGGCGGTCTCCTGCTCGAGCAGGTGATAGGGTTTGAGCTCAACCGGGTGACCGGCACGAATTTTACCGGCTCCCACTACGCCTTCGGACTGGAGGCGGAAGGAACGGGTACGGCAGTCAACCAGATCGACACGGTCTCGGGATTCCTCTGCAACGTTTGCTACTACGGAATCTGGGGCCCCAAGCAGAACTCGGACTGGCTCATCACGCGCGCCATCCTGAGCGGGCCTGGCGATGACACCAACGGCGGCGGGGCCATCGGCGTCAACTTTCAGGGGGGAGGCAACGCCGCCCAGACGGATACCATCTTTGTCAGCGACTCAACCATCCGCAACTATGCCAACTCCGGCGTGACCCTTTTCGATTGCAAAGGCTGCCAAGTGAAAGGCGTCCGCTGGGAAGACGTGAATGCTGGGGCAGGCAACGCCACGCCTTCCATGGCGGTGGTGGCGCTCGACGGCACGAGCGGGAGCGGCTCGAAGTGCGCCAACGACATCGTGCGAGACATCGAGGCGAGCAGCGCTAACGGAACCACCACGGTCATCAGCCAGACCGCGAATTGCAGCAACAATTCGCTGGGCCCCGTGGCCGGCAGTAATATCACCACTCCCATCCAGGATTTGAGCGCGTCAAGCGTGTCGTTTACACCGAACGGAACCAACCTGCAGGTATACGACGCCACATCTCAGACGGTGAACCTCGGACCGGTCACGCTCTTCTCCCCGGCATTCGGCGGCACACTGATGGTGGCGGCGTATATCGTCTGCCGGGTTGGACACTCAGGGAGCACCATCGGGCTAACGATCAACTGGAACGACGGCGTGCACGCGCAGAGCAGCACAATTATTCCCACCTCCTCCTGCGCCACCACGTCAACCTTTTACCAGGCTCAGGCGCCGGTGTGGGTGGCGGCGAGTCAATCGCTTTCGTTCTCCACCACCGCAAGCTTCGGGATGGGCGGCAGCTACGACATTCATCTGAGGGTGTTTTGAATTACGAAGAGAATCGAAAATCAGGATAAGGAGGCTTGTATGAAGAACAGAGTGGAATTTCTTGAGAGGGACTTGGCCGCACGCCGACCGCCACTGCACGCGGTGCTAGGGCTTGCGGTTGGACTCGCTCTGGCATGCAGCGCGCCCGGCTGGTCGCAAGCACAGACTTACAGCGTTCTTTATTCTTTTCAATGCACGCCGGACGGAAGGTATCCTCTTGATCCTTTAGTTCTCGATGCGGCAGGAAACCTGTACGGCACAACTTCATTCGGTGGCGCCTCCAACTTTGGCACGGTCTTCGCGTTGTCGCCCAGCGGAACCGAAACCATTCTTTATTCCTTCACCGGCGGCTTGGATGGGAAATACCCTGAGGGCGCGCTCCTCCGGGACGCGGCCGGCAACTTTATCAGCACTACTTCGAGCGGCGGCGCTTTTGGACACGGTGTGGTGTTCAAGCTGACTCCCGGCGGGCAAGAGACCACCTTGCACAGCTTTGCCGGCCGCCTCACTGACGGAGATACTCCCCTGGCCGGCCTCACCCGCGACAAAGCCGGGAACCTCTACGGCACAACCGGGAACGGCGGTAATTACAATCTCGGGACGGTGTTTGAGCTGCCGGTCGGTGGTCATGAGAAACTGCTGCACAGCTTCGCGCCTTTCGGCGGAGACGCCCAAATAGCAAACTCCGCTCTTGTGCTCGATGCCGCCGGCAACCTTTATGGCTCCAGCCGACAGGGCGGCAGTTTTAACGCCGGCGCGGTGTACAAAATTGACCCGACGGGGGCGGAGAGCGTCCTTTTCAGCTTCGACGCCAGCGACGGAAAAACCCCGGTGGGCGGGGTGACGCTCGATGCGTCCGGCAACCTGTATGGAACCACCATTTTCGATGGCGGACACGTGTGTGGGCCCGGAGTCAACTGCGGGCTAGTTTACTCCCTCAGCTCAACTGGGCAGGAGACCCTCTTGCACAGCTTTAGCGGTCCCCCCAAGGATGGAGCGTACCCATCCGCGACTCTGCTACGGAGCCCCTTGGGTACGTTGTTCGGAACCACGGGAGGGGGAGGATCCGGACCCTGCATCGGCGGGTGCGGCGTGGCATTCAGCCTCAATCCCGCCGGCGAAGAAACAATACTACACGCTTTCACGGGATATCCCGGAGACGGCGCCGGCCCCGACTCCGGTGTGACTGCGGACAAAGCGGGCAACCTTTACGGGACCACTGCGGCAGGCGGCTCGACCCTGGGGCCCGACGGTCAGGGCTGCGGAACGGTGTACAAGATCACACCGTGATTGAGGTGCCAAGACACCACCACCCCACTCTCCTGAAATGTTCGGGGCACAGCATGGAATCGCAAACTTGCAATGCGAAGCGAGTTCTCACCGCGAGCCGAGCCGGGGCGGTTCCTCCCACCGCCGGCTTTCCCACGAGCGCGTCATGGCGGCGAGCACCTCGGCCACGTTCAACGCCTCGCGGAAGCCCGGCTCGCCTTGCCGGCGCTCGGCGATGGATTTGAGAAACTGATGTGCCTCGACGGTTTTCAGGTCTTCGTAGCCGAGACCGACGCCGGGGCCGGGATTGAAGTTGGCGTGGAAGGGATGCTCCGGGCCGCTGAGGATGCGCGTGTAACCGCTGCGCCCCACAGAGGCGCCGGGCGCGCCGGCGGAGAACAGCTCCAGCTCATTCATGCGCTCGAAGTTCCAGCGCAGCGCCCCGTGCGTGCCATAGACCTCAAAGGCCATTTCGCACTTGGGACCGTCAATCACGCGGCTTACTTCCAGTGTTCCCAGCGCGCCGTTGGCGAACTCCACCATGCCGCCGGCGTAGTCTTCGTTTTCCACCGCGCCGGTCGGTCCCTCGGTGCGCAGCGTGAAATGGGTCCCGGAGCCCGGCACACCCAGGGGGCGTTCCCGGATGAAGGTGGCCTGGGCGCTGACCGCGCGGCGAATGGGACCCATCATCATCAAGGCGTTGTCGGCCACGTGCGACATCAGGTCGCCGAGCGCGCCCCATCCGGCGCGGTCGCGCAGGAAGCGCCAGGAGAGCACGGCATAGGGGCTGCTGGCATAGCCCACAAAGAATCGGCCGCAGTAATTCATCAGGCGGCCCAGCTCGCCCTGCTGGATGAGCTGGCGGGCGTACTGGACGAGCGGCGCCCAGCGGTAGTTGTAACCGACAAAGGTCATGACGCCGGCCTCGCGCGCGGCGCGCTCAATTTCAGCGGTCTCGCCGGGACCGCGCCCGACCGGCTTCTCGCAGTAGATGTGCTTCCCGGCGCGCGCCGCCGCGACCGCAATCTCATGATGGGAATCGTTCGAGGTGGCGATATCCACCGCCTCCACGGCCGGATCGGCGAGCGCGTCTTGCCAGCGCGCCGTGGAGCGCTCGAAACCGAAATGGGCGCGAGCGTCTTCGGCGCGCGCCGCGACCTCGTCGGCGCAAATCACCAGGCGCGGCGCGAGACCGGCCTCCGGAAAGCGGTCCGCCGCCTGCAGGTAGGCGCGGGTGTGGACGTTGCCCATCCACCCCATGCCGATCACTCCGATGCCGATGGTCCTTCGCTCCACAACCTCTCCTCTGTTGTTCCAATCAGAGCTGTAGCGCGGGTCTGCGACCCGCGTGTTTCGCGGCTCATAGAGCCGCGAAACAGAGCTGCCCTACAGAGAAACGTCAAAGACCTCAGGATTGACCACGTGCTCCGGTCGGCGGCCTTCGAGCACTGCGGCGATATCGTTGCTCACCATCGTGAAGATTCGCTCCGTCGAGCGCGCCGTCAGGCCCAGGGCGTGCGGCGTGCACAGCAGGTTCGGATGCGAAAATATCGGATGCCGCACGTCGGGAGGTTCCGCCGGAAAAACGTCAAGGCCGAGCGCCGAGAGTTGTCCCGAGAGCAGTGCTTCGTGCAACACGTCGAGGTTCTCCACCAGTCCGCCGCGCGCCAGGTTCACCAGAATGGCTCCGCGCTTCATCTGATGGAGCCGCTGCCGGTCGATCATCCCTCGCGTGCTCTCCGTAAGCGGCGCGTGCAGCGACACCGCGTCCGACTCGGCGAGCACCTGTTCGAGGCCCGCCAGCTTCACGCCGAGGCTTGCCGCCTCGTCGCGCGACACCGCCGGGTCATGCGCCAGAATGCGCATCCCGAACGGCGCCGCCAGCCGGGCGACTTCGCGGCCGATGCGCCCGAGCCCCACCAAGCCGAGCACCGCGCCTTCAATGTCTCCGGCCGCGAAAGCTTCGCGCGCGTTCCAGTTGCCGGCCCGGGTCTCGCGATCGAGCGAGGGCAGGCGCTTCAGGAGCGCGAAAATCACGGCCAGGGCGCCTTCCGCTACGGCGCGCGAGCCGGCGCCCGGCGTGTAAACCACAGGTATGCCGCGCGCCGTGGCCGCTGCGATGTCAACACCGTCGTAGCCTACACCCGACCGGCCAATTACGCGCAGGGCACTCGCGGCCTCAATCACGCGGGCCGGCACTTTCGCCGTGCCGCGAACCAGCAAGGCCGCCGCGTCGCGGACCGCTTCCACCAGGCCGTCTTCGTCGGGTTCCGTCAGAACTTCGACGGGCCCGAATCTGCCGAGAATGTCGAGCACAATCGGCGGCACGCGGCCGGTGGAGACAATCCTGAGCGGCTTGCGCGGTTCCCCCACCTTGATCATGGATTATGGATGCCGTCCGGGGCGTCAGAACTTGCGCGACCACTCCTGCGGCCAGCGTTCCACGACCACCTTCTTGTCGGTGTAGAACTCGATGGCGTCGCGCCCCTGGGCGTGCAGGTCGCCGAAGAAGCTGTCTTTCCAGCCGGTGAAGGGAAAGAACGCCATCGGAGCCGCCACACCGAGGTTGATGCCGATGTTGCCGGCGCGCGCTTCGTAACGGAACTGGCGCGCCGCCGCGCCGCTCGATGTGAACAAGCACGCCATGTTGCCGTAATTCGACCCGTTCACCAGTTCGATGGCCGCGTCAATGTTGGGGACGTGGATCATGCTCAGCACCGGGCCAAACACTTCCGTCCGGGCGATGGTGCTCGCGGGATCGACGTTCTGGAGGATGGTAGGCCGAATGAAGTTGCCCTTTTCATAGCCCTTGACGGAAGCACCTCGACCGTCCACCCGCGCTTTCGCTCCCTCTTTGAGCGCCGCATCGACCAGACCTTCGATCCGGGTCTTGCTTTCCGGACTGATGACCGGACCCATTTGAACCGATTTGTCGAGACCGTATCCCACCACGCGCGCCGCGGCGGCCTCGGCCAGCGATTCGCCAAAAATCCTGCTGCCTTCGCCCACGGTGACAGCGACGGAACTCGCCAGGCATCGCTGGCCGGCGCAACCGAAGGCGGAGTCGGCAACCACCCGGGTGGTCATTTCGACATCGGCGTCGGGCAGCAGGATGACGGGGTTCTTGGCGCCGCCCTGGCACTGGGCGCGCTTGCCGCTGGCCGTGGCGCGGCTATAGATGTAGCGCGCCACCGCGGTCGAGCCTACAAAGCTGACGGCTCGGACGCCCTTGTGATCGAGCAGCGCGTCCACGGCCGTCTTGTCGCCGTTCACAAGATTCACCACGCCGGCCGGCAGCCCCGTTTCCTTGAGGAGGTCGAACAGTCTCGCCGCAGTCATCGGCACTTTTTCCGAAGGCTTCAGGATGAACGTATTCCCACAGGCAATGGCATAGGGCAGGAACCACAGCGGGATCATGCCGGGAAAGTTGAACGGCGTGATGGCCACCACCACGCCGAGCGGCTGCCGGATCATGATCTCGTCAATGCCGCGCGCGATGTCTTCGCTGTTGTAGCCCTGCATCATCATGGGAATGCCGCAAGCGACCTCGACATTCTCAATGCCACGCCGGATTTCCGCCGCCGATTCCTCGTAGGTCTTGCCGCACTCATTGGTCATGGTGCATGCCAACTCATCGAGGTGGGTTTCGAGCAGATGCTTGAGCTTGAACAGGTACTGAATGCGATCGCCGGGCGGTGTGGCGCGCCAGTCCGGAAACGCATCTTCGGCTGCGCCCACCACCCGGCCGACGTCCTCGGGGGAAGAGAGCGGTGTCTGTGCAATCACCTCCGCCGTGGCCGGATTAATCACCGGCAGGAGGTTAGGCGTCGAAGGCTGCACCCAACTTCCACTCGCGAAGTTTCTAAGTTGTTCAGTGCTCATAAGACTCGCTCCTCCTCTTTCACGATGACCTTCGTTCCTTGGCGCTCAGCGGCCGCCGTGGCGGCGGGCAGCATGACTCCCTCACCATCAGCGTGGTGGGCAGGAAATGCTCCGATTTCATCCCATTGTGGCCTTCGATGAAATCGATCAGCACGCGGGCGGCGGTCATGCCGATCTCGCGCGCCGGCTGGCGCACCATGGTAATGCGGGGCCGGAGCAAGGTGGCCCAATAGAAGTCGTCGAAGCCGAGCAGGCTCACATGCTTCGGACACTTCAATTTCAATTCCTGGATGGCCTGCAGCGCGCCGAGCGTCATCATGTTGTTGGTGCAAAAAATGGCGGTGGGTCGATCGGGCCGCGTCAGCAGCTCAATTGCCTCACGATGGCCGCCCAGCATCTGATTGTCGGCCACGCGAACCAGATCCGCATTGACGGAGAGGCGGCTGCTGCGAAGCGCGCGGCTGTATCCCGCCAGACGCTCCGCCGCCGTGAGCACCGTGGCTGGACCCATGATGATGCCGATGCGCCGGTGGCCCAGACCGAGCAGATAACGCGTGGCGTCGAAGGCGGCCTCGGCGTTGTTGACCCCGACGCAACCCACGCCGGACTTTTTCACCCGGCTCGTCCGGAAAAAGCGGTCGGCGTAGACCACCGGAATGCTGCCGAGAACGGCGGCCGATTCCACGCCGCGGGCATCAATGGCCGGGATGCGAACGACGCCGTCCACGCGGCGCCGATGGAAACTGTCCAGGTACTTCGACTCCTCGGTGGCGCGTTCGCGCGAGTCGCCAATCAGCAGCGTGTAGTTCACGGCGCCGGCGTAATCCTCAAGGCCCTGGACGATCTCGGTGTAAAAACTGTTGGAGAGGTCAGGAACCACCACGGCGATGGTGCGGGTGTGCTGCAAACGGAGGCCGCGTGCCAGGTCGTTCGGCCGGTAATGGAGCCGCTCGATCGCCGTTTGGATGCGAGTCCGCATGGCGGCGCTCACGTAGTCGGTATGGTTAATCGACGCTGAGACGGTGGAAACCGAGACGCCGGCGGCGCGAGCGACATCGCGGATGGTGACGTGCCGCCGGGGACGCGGGCGTTTAGCTCTCACGGCGAACCTCGGAGCGAATCATGCCAGGGGCCACTCTTTCACCACCCGGGCGCGGAGCAGGTAAGCCACAACACCCGCGGCCATGAGAATCGCCCCTTCCCACACGAAGGGCCGCTGCGCCGGCGTCAGCGCCACGTAAATCCAGCCAGCCAGGGCGACGAGCGCCGGCCACGGGTAGAGCCACATGCGAAAAGGAACGGCGATCTCCCGCCGGTAGGTACGAATCACGAAAACGGCGACGACTTGCAGGATAAACTGAAACAGGACTTGGATAATAATGAGTGCCGCCACGAGTTTCTCAATCGGCAGGCCGCACAGCGGAAGAGCGAGGGCCGCGACGGCCACCAGAGCAACGGTAGGGAAGTGGCCCCTGGGGTGGACGCGGCCAAAGACTTTGAAGAACTGCCCTTCGGCGCCGGCCGCGAACAGGATGCGCGAGTACCCCAGGGTCATGGTGAAGATGCCGCCGAAGGTCGCGATCAGAATGAGCACCGTAATCAGCACGCCGGCGCGCGCGCCGTACAACTTGGTGATGAACTCCGAGACCACGGCATTTGAGGTGGCGGCTTGCTGCCAGGGAATCGTGCCGATGATGGTCACGCTCATCAGGAGATAGAGCACGGCGACTGCCAGGATCGAGAGCACGATGGCGCGCGGAATGTTCTTCACCGGTTGGCGAACCTCGCCGCCGAGATAGGTGATGTTGTTGTAACCGCCATAATTGTACAGGGCGAACAGCGTGGCGCTGCCGAGGCCGGCGAAGAAGCCCGAGGAGAGCCGGAAGGCGTGGGGCGGAAAATCGAAGGCCATTCGGGGGTTCATGTGCAACGTTCCGGCAACCACCACCCAAAGCATGGCCGCGAGAACGATGACCAGAAAAACCACCGAGAGGCGTCCGACGCTTCGGATGGGACGATAGAGCAGCACCGCGACCGCAATGCAAACACCGATTGCGGTCAGGGTGATTCCTCGATGCGCGAAGCCCAAAGCGTAGCCGAGGTAGTCTCCGAAGCCCACGCACGCGGCGGCAATCGAAAGTGGCGCCACGAAAATGGTTTCCCAGAGAAAAAGGAACGAGAACAGCCGTCCCCAGGTGAGGCGGTTGAAAGCTTCCCGAAAATAGATGTAAGCGCCCCCGGCTCCGGGCATCGCCGCCCCCAGCTCGGCGTACACCAGGCCGTCGCAGATGGCAACTACCGCGCCGAGAAGCCAGCCGAGAATCGCCTGCGGGCCGCCCATAGCGGCAATGATGGTGCCGATGGTGATGAACGGCCCAATGCCGATCATCTCGAGCATGTTCACCGACGTGGCCTGCGCCAGGCCCATGCTGCGGACCAACTGACGGGTGGTGCGTTCCACCTCGGGCGGCAGTTCGGTTTCGAGCGGCACGGGGCTTTCGGGCATCGTCTCTCGGAGCCTTAGGAACAGAATATAAGCCCCCCCAAGCCGGGGCCGTGCGCTAGTATAGCAGCCTGGAACCGAGGATCACGAGAAAAATGTCGAAACGATACGGTAGCATGGAGTGCCAGGAGGCTGCGGCCGGCGGAGAGAATGCGACTTGGAGGTAGCGAATGAACAATTGGGGGCGAAGAGAATTTCTCGTGGCGGGCGCTGCGCTGCCGTTGTCATTGAAGGATGCGGCAAAGGCTGGCGGAGCGGCGGCGCAAGCCTCTCCGGAGCGTTTCGAGGGCCTCGCGGGCTACCGCCTGTCGGCCATCACGGAGGCGAAACCGCTGGCGATCATTCCCTGCGGCAGTCTCGAATATCACGGGCCGCATAACCCGTTCGGCGCAGACTCCATCATCATTTCCGGCATTGCCGAACACGTTGCCGAACGCACGGGCGCGATGCTGTTTCCAACCGTGACCTTCACCCATTGTCCTGCGCATACTGCACATTTTCCGGGCACGCTTTCGGTCAGCCCCGAGGTGATGACGATGTACTACGCCGAGATCCTGCGGGCGATTCTGGGCGCGGGGTTCGGCCGCATCTTCATGCTGAACGGGCACGACGGCAACATCGGGCCGGCGCGCGGAGCCATTTCCCAGGTCACCGCCCAGCGTCCCGGCTCCGCGATCCTCTTCGCCAGTTGGTGGGAGGCGCTGCCTCGCGACGAGATGGTGAAGCTGAATCTTTTCCACCAGTCAAACGGCGGGCACGGTCACGGCGGCCCTCTGGAGACGTCCGCCGTCGCGGCCTTCCGGCCGGATTGGGTTCACGTTGAGAAGGCGCGCGACCTTCCGCCGCCTCCCGACCTCTCCACCGAGGTTCCCTACTACCTCGAAAAGGACTCCGCCGAGGGATGGCCCGGCTACTCGGGCAAGGTCAGCGAGGCCTCGCCGGAGAAGGGAAGGGAGATTGTGAAGATCAGTGAGGACCGTCTTGTGGCTCTAGTCGAGAACTGGATGAAGAATCCAACTGCCCCGGGAAGCTGGTGAGATGCATCGAGCCGCTGGCGATGGAGCTTTGAGATTAGAGAAGTCTCTCGATAATAGCGCCGGACGCGCCAGGCGAGCGGAGCGATTTTCCGCTTGCGCTTTCGTGCTGGCGCTCGCGCTGGCCGCGGGCGCGGTGAGCGTGCCGGTGCGAGGCGCGGGGCAGAGTTCAGGGCAAGGCTTGCCGGACGTCCGCCGCGAGACCGTGATGGCGCAAGCCCAGGAGCAACTCAAGCGGGGCGACGCGGCCGGCGCGGCGCGTATTCTTTCAATCTGGGCGAAGGCGCACCCGGCTGACGCCGCCGCGCGCCTCATGTTGGCGAGTGTGCTGGCCAGGCTGCACCGCTACCCGGAGGCCGCCGCCGCCGTCGCCGGCGTGCCGGCGCCTGCGCCGCTACGCGAGCGGATCGGCTACGAGCGGCTGAAAGCCTCGATTGATCTCGGCCTGGGAAACGCCAAGGCGGCGGCGCGTGACATGGAGCAGGCCCTTACCCTCGCCCCCGAGGATGCCGGTCTCGCGCTTGCAACCGGCATGGCGGAGAGCGAAGCGGGCGCCTGGCCGGAAGCGGCCACTCATCTTCAGCAAGCCATCGAGGGCTTACCCGGCGACTCCCCCGGGCGAGCCGATCTGTACTATGATCTGGCGCTTGCCGAGTTCAATGCCGGCCAATTGGACGCAGCTCTGGCCGCGGCGGAGCACGCCAAGCGCCTTGCCGACGGAGCGGCGCTCGAGAGCCTGATGGGGGACATCCAGGAAGCTCGGGGATCGAACGTGGCAGCGGCTCACAGTTATCAGGCGGCGGTCACGCTCGCGCCCGACCAGGAGCAATATCGGCTCACTCTGGGACTCGAGCTGCTGCGGCACGAAACCTTTGAGCCGGCGCTCGCGGTGTTCAAGCAGACGGCGGAACTTTTTCCGCGATCCCGCCGCGCCCGTGTGGCCGAAGGGCTCACATACTATTTTCTTGAGCAGTACCCGCAGGCCATCCAGGCGCTGCTCGAAGCCGCGCGCCTCAACTCGCCAGTCTCGCCTGCTTCGAAGGGCTCGACGCCCGAGCTTGCGCTCGATTATCTCGGAGAGATCCAGCTTCAGCAGCCGGTCACGCCCGATCCCGCGGCGATCGAGCAGATCTGCCGCTACGCCGACAGCCATTCCCGGGGAGCCGGCGCGGCTGAACTGGCGTACTGCGGGGCGCTTGAGTTACGCCTGGAACACGATCGCGGTGATGCGGCTCCGTCACGAGCGACGGTTGCGCGGTTGCGCCAGGCCGTGCAACGGATGCCGTCCAATGCCACGGCGCGCTGCAGCCTCGGCCAGGCTCTCGAGTGGACCCACGAGTGGTGGCCCGCCGAGCGTGAGATGGAGGCGTGTCTGCGGCTCAAGCCGGATTCGGTCGAGGGCCACTACCGCATGGCGAATATCGCCCGCCATCTGGGCCAGAGCGAACGCGCCCAGCAGGAACTGAAGCTTCACGATGCGGCGCAGCAACGCCTGGTGCAATCGAACGCCGCGCGCGACAGCACGCTCAAGAAATTTCTCTATACGATGGGTGGGTCGGCAGCCAAGGATTCAACCCAGCCTTAAGCCGAGGGGTGGTAGCGCATCTATGAAGGGGGCGGCGGCGTCAAGCGTTTTTGTTCTTGCTTTGTTTTCTGCGCCAAGCCAACCCGCGGGCGGACTTGAGGTGAAAGCACCTGAACCGAGCCACACTCCACCTCTCGGAAGGCCGGCGGCCTCCG
>DASYXW010000008.1:0-14259 GCA_035934405.1 Terriglobia bacterium | reverse complement strand
CCGTCCCGGCAAGCCGGGACACCCTCTCCCCAGGGGAGAGGGGGAACAAAAACGAGGGAAATAGCCCTCTCCGAGGGGAGAGGGTGGCCGGTAGGCCGGGTGAGGGGTCACGTTTATAGGTCCCGTCCTTGGCTTCTTTCTGACGCGCATTAATGTCACCAAGTATTAGTGTGGCGTCTCGTAAATAGGTCTACAACAACCGGCTTTTTCCATATGGGCTCGGTGCTTGCTTTCAGAGGATTCAGCGGTTTGAGAGAGTACTAGAGATGTCAACGTCGGCCCTCGGGCGATGCCACTTGACTCTTTCGCCAGAGAGGTTAACTATATAATTATGAAAAACCGCGCAGAAATATCAACTAGAAAAATAATACAAAACCACCGAAAAGCGCCAAACGAAACCGTTAGGTCTATGAAAACAAAGGATCGGGCTGTGCTGCACCGGCACTAAAGACGTATCCAGAAAATCGGAATAGGAAACACGGATTGACGGATTCTTGCGCCTGTTTTGGCGTTTCTTGGGTAGGTTTACAACCGGCGCTGCTTGCAGACGAGCAGCGGCTGTGTTCCGTTTTCCGTTGACACTTCTCGCGTCTTCATCAATCATCAGTCCTTCACCGGAATCTTCGGGGAGGTAGAGCTATGAACCGGGTTCGAATCACGGCAGGTGTTTGTCTGATGGCGCTCGCGGCAGCGACACTGGCGCTCGCCACAGGTCCCAAACCCAAACCAGGACCGCTGACCGGCACCTGGGAGTGCACGTCGCACGGCGGGCCGCAGGGTGATATGCAGTTCACGCTGTACCTCGACCAGCAACAGGAAACCGTCTCCGGCTCAGTTTCGTCGCCCATCGGCGATACGGACATCAGCTCGGGCACTTACAAGAACGACGCGGTTGAAATCCACATTGATTCGCCGGATGGCAACTACCTGCTGACCGGCAAAATCAAGAAGGACCAGGTGTCGGGCGACTGGTCCATTGACTCCGGAGGGAAGGGAACCTGGGAGGGGAAAAAGACGAGCGAGTCGAGCCAGCCGAGCCAACCGAGCGAATAGGGGCCGTGGTGGCGCTCGCGGGTGGCGGGTGGCGCATACGTCGCGTTCTTTGCGATGTATGCGACTCCGGTTCGGCCAGCATCAAATCAGGGCCGCATACATTCCGCCAAACGGCGTCGGAACGTATGCGCCACCTAGTCGCCCGGAAGAGGAGCAATCTTATGGAACACCTCACAGACGCGCCGACGGACCTAACGTTCGTCAAATCTCAGTGAAGTCTCCGCCCACTTGCAGAGTTCGTGACTCAAATCTAAGAAAGGTGGTACTCTCTTGCGAAAAACAGCTCTTCTCTCGGCAGCGATTCTGATGCTCTCCTGGTCTGCGCGGTCAACCGCACAAACGGTGCAAAATCTGGTTCACCCCGCGCCGGACGGCGCCCTGGTGGAGTTTCTCCTGACCGACGGCACGGTGTTGGTGCAAGGCAACGGCGACTCCGACTGGTATAAACTCACGCCCGACATCAACGGAAGCTACCTCAACGGTACTTGGGCAAAGCAAGCCAGCCTGGCAGCCGGATACTCGCCTTATGCGTTCGCGTCCGCGGTGCTCGCCGACGGCCGCGTGATCATTGAAGGCGGGGAATACAATCAAGGTGTCTTTGCGTTCACTGACCTGGGTGCGATATACGATCCCGCCGCCAATACCTGGACCATGATCGCGCCCCCGAACCGCTGGGGATTCATCGGGGATGCGCCGTCGGTGGTGCTGCCGAATGGGGAGTTTCTCTTGGGGCGCAAGTTTGATGAACGTCTGGCCATTCTCGATCCCAAGACGCTCAAGTGGACGGAAGCAAAATCGAGCGGCAAGAGCGACTTCAACGCTGAAGAGGGCTGGACCCTCCTCTCCGACGGCTCGATTGTGACCGTGGACGTGAAAAATAATCCCAACGCGGAGAAATTCATCCCCTCGATGGGCGAGTGGTTCACGGCGGGCAGCACGATTGTGGACTTGCAAGGACCTCCTTCCATTCAAAAGATCATCTATGGCAACGGCATGGTCTATTTTCCGCCCGGCGAGGTCGGCCCCAACATCCTGCGTCCGGACGGCACCGTGTTCGCCACCGGCGCCACGCACATGGGCGCGAGCGCCGGGCACACCGCGATCTATACGCCGGCCCTGGGCACAATCGATCCCGGCACGTGGACGGCAGGCCCTGATTTTCCCAATCGCGATCAAGCCGGCGATTCGTTTGGCGTGTTGCTGCCCAATGGCGACCCGTTGATTGAGGGCAACTCCGGGACCTCTTATGAGTTTGACGGAACCAACCTGATTCCAGGACCGTTCATCTTTGGCAGCTTGCTCGTGCTGCCCACCGGTGAGGTACTGGTCGGCGGCTCGCAACTCTATATTCCAACCGGAACCTATTCCTCCGCCTGGACACCAACCATCACGGCTTTCCCATCCACCGTCGTCCGCGGGTCCACGTACAAGATCGAGGGCATGCAGTTCAACGGCCTGTCGCAGGCAGCGGCGTTCGGCGACGAGTTTGAGACGGCGACGAATTACCCCCTGGTGCGCATCACCAATCAGGCTACCGGCCACGTCTTCTATGCCAAGACCCACGGTCATAGCACGATGGGCGTGGCCACCGGGACCGCTACGGTTTCGACCAACTTCGACGTTCCGGCCGCCGCCGAGACCGGCGCCAGTACGCTCGAGGTTGTGGCCAACGGCATCCCTTCCGTGCCGGTCACGATTACGGTGAACTAGCCTGGCCGGCTGGCTGCGCTTGCTCGCTCATGCTTACCGACGATGAGAGGACACGAATTCGGGCTGAGGAAATCTTCCGGCTTGAGGTTCGCGGAGAGCTGGAGGCAAGCAAGGCGCGGCCGTCCGGGCAAGAGCGCCTCGGGCGATGGCTGAATTCATCGTTTGGTTTATGGGTCCTGTCCTCCGTCGTTCTCGCCGGTTTGACCACAGCCTTCACGTATTATCAGAACCGGCGTGGTGAACGGATCAAGAAGATTGAGATCGAGCGGCGTTTGGACGTTGAGATCAGTAATAGAATGTCGTCGGCGCTGGCACGACTGCGCGTGGATCAACAGGATATCGGGCAGGGCAGGCTCTACGCGCCAGCCGCGGTCTATGGTGATGTCGCATCCTACTTGGACAACTCTTTCCTCAACGATCCCAAGGACCCACAAGACTTTTCGATCTACCCTGAATACCAGAAGAGAAGCTTCCGGTCATTGGTCTTCGAGCTCAGCACGATTGTGGACCCCTCGTCGCTGCCTGAGTTGCGGGAGGCAGTCGTGGGCTATATCCGGTTCAAGGACCTTGCTTCCGTGCAGAATGCTATGCCGCCCGAGGCGGCCGAAGCCAGGCGCGAGTCCGCCGAGGCCGTGGATGATTCGATGAAATTTCTGGACGGCCTTATGAAGGACCGCTGGCGATCTGGGATGTGAGGCGGGGTAGCGCCTACATGAATTGCCCGAGCCCTTGCTGGCAAGGCCGCTGCCGCCAACACCAACACCATGAACCCAGACATGGAAGGCAAAGTCGTTGTCATTACCGGCGCCACTTCCGGCATCGGGCAGGTGGCGGCCGAAAGTCTCGCCGGAATGGGAGCGCGCATTGTTCAGGTCGCGCGCGACCGGGCTCGCGCCGAGAGGGCATTGGCGCGGCTCCGCGAGCGCGCCCCTCATGCCGCCCATACCATCCACTATGCGGATCTCTCTTCACTTCGCGAGATGAAGCGCGTGGCGGCGGAGATCGCCGCAGCCGAGCCTCGCATCGACGTCCTCATCAACAACGCCGGCGCCTTGTTCGGCTCCCGCCAACTTACCGAAGACAGCTTCGAGCGCACTTTCGCTCTGAACCATTTGGCCTACTTTGTCCTTGCACACGGTCTGAGGGAGCGGCTAGTGGCCTCGGCCCCAGCCCGGGTGGTGAACACATCATCCGACGCCCACAAGGTTGCCACCCTCGACTTCGATGACCTGCAATCGGCGAAAGCCTATCGCGCGAACTTTGTGGAGTCTCTGCGCTACGGCGGGGCCGGCTTCAAGGTCTACGAGCGCTCCAAACTGTGCAACGTCCTTTTCACGCGCGAGCTGGCGCGGCGCCTGGCAGGCACGGGCGCCACAGCGAACTGCTTCCATCCCGGCTTCGTCGACACTCGCTTCGGCGACGAGAGCGGAGGTTTGATCTCCTCCGCTATTCGCGCCGCCAAGCGGCTCGCGTTGTCTCCCCAGCAGGGCGCCGAAACCCTGGTTTACCTGGCGTCTTCGCCTGATGTGGCCGGCATAACGGGCGAGTACTTCTACAAGTGCCGCCCGGTACGACCGTCCGCCGCTGCCCAGGACGACGTCACAGCCCGGTGCCTGTGGCTGGAAACGGCCACCCTCGCGCAGGTCGAAGCCTAGTCCCCGTGCTCGGCTGATGCAGCACGCTTTTACCCTTGCCGCGTAGATTTTCCCCGCCATCGGTTCGAAGGCCGGATTTCTTCTTCACGCTTACCCATTGAAACGAAGGCATATCCTGCTCCTGCCGGGAAACTGGACGCGCCTGTGCATAGAACGGATGGGAAGCGGTTTCCGCGGGCGAAGCATGAATGCATTACGCTCGCAGGAAGAGAGGTTTTTCTCATGAAAAGCAAAACAAACATGTGCATTGGTGTTGTCCTGGCAGCGCTCTTCTGTGCCGGGTCGTCCATGGGGCAGGTTACTCCCATAGCCCGCAGTACGAGAACCGAAGCTTCGGCCAACACGGCGCATCTTTCCCGCGACGGGTTCGGGCGCCCGGAAACCATCGCCGGCACGGTTCTGATGGTTGAGCCCGAGGCGGATGTCCTCGTCATCTCGGTGCCAAACTCTCAGCCCAACACCACTCGACTTATTGGCACCGAACACGTCGTTCAGGCGGGAGACCTCGTCGTGCGCCAAGACAAGGTTTCTGCTGTCAAGGAGCCCGGCGAGACAGACTACGCCTTCCGGCTAACCGGCGACACGCTGGTCCAAAAGAACGGACAGCGGCTCCTGTTGGCGGACCTCGCGATGTCTCGCGGCCAGCAGGCCACAGTTCGATTTATTCCGCAGCGCTCCGGGAACTATGTTCTTGGCATCGAGCTTGACGAATGAAACGTCAGACCGCTGCCTACGCTTTTATCTTAGTTGACATAAGATATCTTATCAGACGTTGTAAATACGAGCCTGTTGGCCAGTCAAAAGGCCTGCCAGCGAACTTTACCGGTGGCCTTCCCTGCATCGCGGGCCTGCGTGTTACCCTGTAGGAGTCATGAAAGCTTCGCGTAGCCTCTGGCTGCTGGTATTGCTGGCGCTTGCGGCGGCAACGATTGTCGGTCTCGTGTTCACCGGACGCGGGCCAAATACGGCGACGGCGCCCCATGCGGCAAGCGGCGGCAGCAAGGGCCAGCCCGCAACGGCGGGCGCGGCTGACATCGAAATCAATCAGCAGCATCTCGCCACCGCGCGGCGGCTCGCGGCCCTGGCGGCGACGCCCGAGGAGCAGCGCCTGGCGGCCGATGCCGTACGCGCCGCCGATGCCGAGTTGGACCTGGCGTTTTCGAGCGCGCTGCGGAGCACGAGCCAGGCGTCTGGACCGGCGACCCCGCAGACGGCCGAAGCCGAACAACGCATCACGCGCCTCGGAGCCGAGGTTCAGCTTGACCAGGACAAGCTACAGCAGCTCGCCGCCGCCGCGAAGAAAGCGAAGGAGTCGCAGCAGGAGGCGCTGCAAGGGCAAATTGCCGTCATCCAGGCCGAGCTCGACCTCAATCAGGATGCCCTGGCCGACGCCAAGCAGGATCTGGTTCGCGCTGGCGGTGACGAGCACAGCCGCGTTCAGGAGCTTATCAACGAGCACGAGGCCATGGAACATGCCAACGGTTCGATTCAATCCCCCGGTTCGGGCTCCGGCGCCCAGTCCATTTTTACTCCTACCAGCCTGATCGGCCAATGGCGCGTTTGGAGCGAGCTTCGCTCCAAGCGGGCGGAGTTGGCGGCAGCCCGCGACGCGGCGCTCGGAGCCGAGCGCCGTCGCTCCGCCGGGCATCAGGCGCTCGAAGCGCAGATCGAGAAGGAACGGCCCCGGAAGCGAGCTCTGGCACAGCAGACGGCCAGCTTGCTCCGGTCCAGGCAGCCCGCGGCGCAGAAAGCGCAGAAAATAAATTCGCACCAAGCGGCGGCCGCCGCGGTTTCGTCATTGCGTCAGCTCTCCAACGATGAGAAAAACCTGGCCGGCCTCGACAAGCGCGCCGAGGACCTGCACGAGCTGGGATCGATCTACGGCGAATGGATCGCGCTTGTCGCCGCCGCCGAGCGCGCCGCGGTCCATGGCATCTTGTGGGCCGTCCTATGGATCATTCTGGCGCTGCTCTTGGTGTCGATTTTCCACGGTTTGGTGGAGCGCGTCTTTTCGCATCTGACGCTCGAACCCAAGCAGCATGCCACGCTGCGCGCCCTCATCCGCTTCGTCGCGCAGGTGGTGGCGGTGGTGGTCATCCTGTTCGTGATCTTCGGCACGCCCAGCCAGCTCTCCACGATCGTGGGTCTCGCCACCGCCGGACTCACCGTGGCGCTGAAAGATTTCATCGTGTCGTTCCTGGGGTGGTTCGTACTGATGGGACGCCACGGCATCCGCGTCGGCGACTGGGTGGAGATCAACGGCGTCCGCGGCGAAGTGGTGGAAATCGGTCTGCTGCGAACCGTCCTGCTCGAGACCGGCAACTGGACCGATGCCGGGCAGCCGACCGGCCGCCAGGTGGCTTTCCTCAACAGCTTCGCTGTGGAAGGATACTATTTCAATTTCTCCACCTCCGGACAGTGGCTTTGGGACGAGCTGCAGGTGCTCATTCCTTCGGGCCAGGACCCCTATCCCCTGATTGAGAGAATCCGCGACATTGCGGCCAAGGAAACGGAAGGCAACGCGCACTTGGCGGAGCAGGAGTGGCAGCGGGTCACGCGCCGCTACGGCGTGGGTTCGTTTTCCGCCGGGCCCGCCGTCAACATCAAAGCCACCGATCTCGGCGTGCAGGTGATTGTTCGTTACATCACCCGTGCCACCGAACGCTCCGAAGTCCGTTTCCGCCTGAACCACGCTGTGGTGGAACTGCTGCATGGCGCTAAGGCGCCGGCGGCGCCGCTCGGCGAAACAGCCTCCGCTCCACCAGCCGGCTCCTGACCTCGCCCACCAACTTCCCTGCCCTTTGGCCCGGCCAACGCCCGAGCACCCTGACGCATCCTCTCCTTTGCGCCTTTTGTCTCGCCATATTGGACGCGGGTCGCGTATCATAACCAACTGACTTTCACGGAGGTATGTGGAATGGGGCTTTCCCCTTCGCCGCCGGGACCCAAAGGGCATTTTCTGCTCGGCGTCCTGCCGGAGATCCAGAAAGACGAGCTCGACTTTCTCGGCCGCCTGGTGCGCGACTACGGCGACGTCGTCAAGGTGCGCGTGGTCAATCATCCCGCTTACGTCCTCAGCCACCCGCTCGACATCGAGCGCGTGCTGCACACCGAGAGCGGCAACTTCATCAAGTCGGTGTTTCTGCGCGAGAGCAAGGCGCTCTTTGGCAACGGCCTGCTGACCAGCGAAGGCCCCTTCTGGCTGCGCCAGCGCCTGATGCTGCAGCCGGCGTTTCATCACGACCACCTGCTGGCGCACGCCGAGGCCATGGTGGATTCCACCGAGCGCATGCTCTCCACCTGGCAGGACGGCCAGACGCGCGACGCGCACGCTGACATGACGGCGCTGACGCTTGAGATCATTGCGCGCGTGCTCTTTGGCGACGACATGGCCGCCGACGCGAACGAGGCCACGCAGGCGTTCGGCGTTTTCTTCAACCAGTTTGACGACCGCTTCGGTTTGTATCTCATCCCCGAGTGGCTCCCCACGCCCAACAACCTGCGCTACCGCAAGTCAATCGGGCGGCTGGACGCCATCGTTGAACGAGTGATTCGCAAGCGGCGCTCCAACCCCGCCACCTGGCGCAGCGGTCATGATATCCTCTCTTCCCTGCTCGCCACCTCTGAGGACAGCGAACATGACGCGGACGGCGGCGCCGGCATGACGGAGACCCAGCTTCGCGACGAGATGATGACGCTGTTCTTCACCGGCCACGAGACCACCGGTTTGGCGCTCGCCTGGACTTGGTATCTGGTCGGGCAAAACCCCGAGGCCGAGCAAAAGCTTTTCGAGGAAGTGGATCGCGTGCTCGGCGGACGCGCTCCGCAGCCTGCCGACCTGCCGCAGCTTCGTTTCACCGAGATGGTCGTGAAGGAATCGCTGCGGCTCTATCCCCCTGCTTACGGCGTGGTGCGCGAGGCGGTGAAGGATTGCGAGATCGGCGGCTACCCCATCCCCGCCGGCGCCACGCTCGCCATGTTTCAGTGGACCGTGCATCGCGACCCGCGATACTTCGAGCGCCCGAACGACTTCGTCCCGGAGCGCTGGACGCCGGAGTTCACTCGCAGCCTGCCGCGCTGCGCCTACTTCCCTTTCGGCGCCGGACCTCGCGTCTGCATCGGCAATGCCTTCGCCATGACTGAGACGGTGCTCATCACGGCGGCCATCGCCCGCAAGTTCCAGTTGCAACTCGTTCCCGGCCACCCGGTAACCATCAACCCCTCGCTTACCCTGCGTCCGCGCAAGGGCGTCCGGGTGGTCTTGAAAAGAAGGTCGTAGGAGTCGGTGCGGCGCCGACCGGCTCACCATTAAAACATGGCAGGATCACTTCCTTGGGTCACCGCAACGCGCCCGCCATGAACGCCGCCACGTCCCGCTTCAGCTTGTCCAGCGACTTCGACTCGATATACACCATGTGCCCGACGGGAAACTGGCCGGTGGAGACGTTGCCGCGCAGCGAGGGGTCGAGGCCGAGGTGGGCGAGGGTATAATCCACAGCGAAGAACGGCGTCGCCAGGTCGAAGTAGCCCTCGGCCACGAACAGTTTCATATACTTGTTCTTGACGAACGCCGTGCGCAGGCTGGGGCTTACGTTGGCGAACCCGCGCCCGGCCGAGCCCCAATCCCATTGGCGGAAACCGCCGCCTAGGATGTAGTAGGTGTCGTCGGTCTTCCAGCCCAGCTCCGACCGGACGTAGTTGTTGAAGACAGCCGTGAACGGCGGACGGATGGCGGCCTCGCTCGGGTCGTAGTCGGGACCCTCGGAAACCCCGGACTCGTCAATGCCCTCGAAGCGGCTGTCGAGACGGCCCACCGTGCGGCTCTGGTCGCGCAGCAGTTCTTTGGTGAAGTGGTCTTCCGTAATGCGCAGGTTGGCCTCGTCAATGTAAGTCTTCGAGAGACCGGTGTAGCGCGCGAGATGCTCCACCACCGATTGCCGCTCGGCCGCCGTGAGCGCGTCGCCTTTGGCGAGCGCCAGCGCGTAGTCGTTCGCGGCCCACTGCTCGACCTCGGCGACCACCTTGGCCAAGTCCTCGGATTGCAAGTCCGGCGGCAGCTTCTTGTGATACCACGCCGTCGTCGCGTAGCTCGGCAGATACAGGATGTAAGGCAGGTCGTTGCCGCGCGTGAACTCCAGTGTCTCGAAGTTGAGCACGGTCGAGACCAGCACGATGCCGTTGAGCGCGATGCCGTGGTCAATGAGGTAGCCGGAAAGCCCGGCGGCGCGCGTGGTGCCGTAGCTCTCGCCGGCCAGAAACAGCGGCGACTGCCAGCGCTCGTTGCGCGTGAGGTAGAGCCGGATGAACTGGCCCACCGAGGCAATGTCGCCCTTCACGCCCCAGAACTGCTTGCCGTATTCCGGTTTCGTCGGGCGGCTGAAGCCGGTGCCGACCGGGTCAATGAATACCAGGTCGGTCTGGTCGAGCCAGGTATCCTGGTTGTCTTCGAGCTCGAACGGTGGCGGGGGCATGGTTCCGTCCGGCTCGAGTACCACCTTGCGCGGCCCGATGGCGCCCATGTGCAGCCACACCGACGACGATCCCGGCCCGCCGTTGAAGCAGAAAGTCAGCGGACGCTTGCCGGCCGCCGGATTATCCAGCGTGTAAGCCATGTAGAAGATGTGGGCCTGAACCTTGCCTTCATCGTGTGAGCCCGCTTGCTCGTTGGTCAAAGGCATCAGTCCGACGGTCGCCGTGTACTTCAGCGTTCGGCCGCCCACGTGGATCTCATGGTGCGTCACCACCGGCGGCTTCTCTTCTTCCTTCTTCTTCCCCTTCTCGCGCTTCCCTTCCCTCTCGCCTGCCGCGCCCGCCTTGGCCGCAGATTCCGCCTGCTCGCCTTGGGAATCCGGCTCCTGGGGCCGCGCGTACACCGCCGCCGCGATGAGCACGACCAACGTCCACTGCAACACCAACCGCAAAGCGCGCATGAGTTCCCTCCTCAAAGTGAAGCCGACCATCTTGCCACCAGGCGCGGCGGGAGTAAACGAAGAAATGCGCCTCGAGTCTGGATGGGGGCGCCGCTGGGGGATTGTTCCACGTCTCGGCTTCGACGGTCATTCCCGCGCAAGCGAAACCATTCTGCTTAGGATCCCCTCTTTCGCCGGAGGTGACGGGCTGAAGCCTTATTTACTTATGGTTTAATACGAGGATTGGATAAGAGAGATAAGTTTTTACCTAAAAGGGAAACAACTTTCCGCGGTCGAACGAAGACCAGCCCTTCGATCTTGACATAAGCCTCCGAAGAGGCAAGACTTGTGGGTTGGCAAACAGCTTGCTGTCGTAATCATGGGTTCCCGGCCCGTAGTGTCGCCGGACGAGGGACCTTCAGAGGGACCACTGGTGCATCACAGGCGATATCGCCAACATCGTCACCGCCGCCATCATCGCCGCCGCGGGTTCATGCGGCAGCGCTGGGCGTTGTGCCTCGCGCTCTTTGCCGCGAGCGCGGGCGCGTCGTTCCTCGTCGCACTGCATCCGCCCGCACAGGTACTTCGACGCTGGCTCCCGCAGCCTCGTAGCACGGTGGAGAATCCCGCCGACGACCTCTTCGATGCGCGCTCCTCGTTTGCCGTCGATCCCGCCGTGGCCGGCGGCCGCCTCATCTATCCTTACTCGGTCATTCCTGGCGGCGCTCACAGCCCGCAGGAGTTGAAACAAGAGATCGCCAGAGACCCGGTCGTGGCCGCCCACTATGCCGATTTCGACGTTGCCCGCGCCCGCGTGGTGGTCAACGAGAGCGAGCGACTGCTTTACGCTTCCTACCGCCTCCGCAACCAGATCTTCTGGACGAGGCGCCGGCTCATCATACCGAAAGGTGAAACGCTCCTCACCGACGGCATTCACTTCGCCCGGACGCGCTGCGGCAACCAGCTCTCGGCGGAACCGCAAGAGAGAATCTCCGCCTTCGAACCTCCGCCGAAAGCTCTGGAAACGCCGGTACCGGTGGCACCCGCGGCCCCGGGTCTCGAACCGGGCAGTCCGCCGCTGATTGCAAGCTTGGCCAACTTGGAAGGTCCGGCGCCTCCGCCCCCAGCGTTCGCCGGTCCCGCTGCGCCGCCACCCGCGGGCGGGCTATTTGTGATTCCGCCGGGTCCCGGCAGCCCAACCACTTTTCACGGCCCGCCTCCGCCGCTGCCGCCGGGAGGGATTATTATTCCAACGCCGCCCGGCGTTCCGCCGATGCGCAAGCATCAGAAAAAGCCTCCGCCGCCGCCCGTGCCCGAGCCGGGTACAGTACTGCTGGTATCTTCGGGGCTCGGCTATCTCTTCTATCGAAGGAAGCGATCGGAAAAATAGGGCAGAAGTAGGCAACTGAGCTTACCAGCAGCCGCTCAGGCAATTTGCCACGGCACGAGTTCGGTGGTCGTGGCCCTGGACTTCGCGCGCGCCAGGTCGCGAGCGTACTTGGTGGACCACGCGGCGCTGTATTTCTTGAGGTAGGCGCGGTCAATCGCGTCCTTCAAGCGCTTGCTTCGGGTATGCACGGCGCGGACGGGAATCTCGCGGCCGGTGATTTCGATGGCGCCACGCGGCTCCTCGAGGAACGTCCGGTACCAGCTTCGCCGCTTCAGGCTCCACGAGCGCACGAAGACGCGGCGCTCGACGACGACAGACCAGATGCCGATGAAGCGATGCGCCCGAATGCGGCCTGGCTGCCGGCCCGGATGCGCAAGGTCTCGCCGTCACGGATGGCAGCCAGGATGTCGTCGGCAAAACGGCGCTTCGCAGCCATGCTCCCACCGTACGAGTCTAGCTACGTGGCGACCTGCGGAGTATCTACTTTCCGTATTGCTTAACGGCCTTTTCAATCCCGGGGCCGGCCGCGGCCAGGTCCTGCGGGTTCATGACCGGCCGGAAAGAAAGCTTGGCGTTGAACGCGAGGAACCAGGGCTCGGCGATCGCTGGAATCTGCGACGTGTCCTTCATGTCGAACACGATGGAGCCCGACCGCTGGCCGCTGTCGTCCGCAAAAAAATAAGCTGCCTCCGGCTTGAGGTCGGCCAGAATTCGTTCCACCGTCGAACCCAGAGTTCCAGCCTTAGCTGCGGCATTTCCGGCTTCGACGGGAATGGATACTCTCAGCAACATTCGCATACGTTTTTCCTCCTTGGGGAACCCTACTTGTACAGAAGACTTGGTGTGGTGTCAATCAGAATTCCCGTTTGTAATGGCCGCCGCCTTAAGAGTCAAAAGCGGGGTAGCAGAGTCTCGCTTACCTGGGAATCTGCGCCAGATGGCTTTTTGGGAGAAGCCCCGAAAGCGAATGCGTGAGGTATAATTCGTTCGCCTTGTACCTATTTTACCTCATCGCGCTCTGGGTACTCACTTATTTCGGCCGTCCGTTCGGATAGCTGTAGCGCCGGTCTATGACCGGCGAGATACTGCCGAAATCATGTTGCTGATGGACCTGCGCGAGAGCGGAAATCCTGTCGCTGCTCATAGAGCGGCGCTACAAAAACCTTACAATCCCGATACCCATGAACAAGCTGCGTCTGAGAAGGCTGGACCGGGTTTACGTGCCGGCGCCCATTTACTTCGTGACGGCTTGCACATATGCCCGAGCACGCTGGCTAACCTGCACCGAAATTCATGAGTGTCTGGTTACTTTCTGTTCGCAAGGAGCCAAGCGCGGAGCATACGTTGGTCGATACGTGTTGATGCCCCACCATTTTCATCTCTTTGTGTCTTTTCAGACTGAGACCCTCCGTCTCTCGGATTGGATGAAATCCTTGAAGAATACACTCTCAAAAGCTCTACGGGCTAAGGGCAACCGTGCCCCGCACTGGCAGGACGGGTTCTTTGATCACGTCTTGAGATCTTCCGAGTCATATCAGCATAAGTGGCTCTACGTGAAGGACAATCCGGTTCGTGCCGGACTGGTCTCGCGATCAGAGGATTGGCCGTATCAAGGCGAGATTTACCCGCTGACGCTGTAGCGCCGGTCTATGACCGGCGAAATCATGCCGCCGCTGTAGCGCCGGTCTATGACCGGCGAAATCATGCCGCCGCTCATAGAGCGGCGCTACAGTAACAATCACTCGGCAAACTTGTTGGCAATCGGATACCGCGTCCCATGCCGAAAGCCTTCGCCGTGACCTTGAACGCCGGCGCGGCCTGCTGGCGCTTGTATCCCCCCCCCCCCGCCTCGCAGGCGGCGTCACTTGGATACATAATAAAGTACTTGACAACTCAGTAATCTTGCTATAGGATGGTTGAAGGTGCGCCCCCCTAGTCTTGCGCGGCGCACTCAAACATGGACGACCGGACCCCAGTTTCTTCCTCCCGGCAACGCCCCCGGCACCCCGCCCTCAAAAGTGACCTGACGATCCAAGCCGTAATGTGCTTGCCAATCAAGGGGTTGGCGGTTTGCATCTCAAAGCCCCAAGAACCGACGCGCCAAGCCGGAATGTGCTTTGGAATCAGCAGAATCCTGGAGTATATCTCCCAAGCCCTGCTCTCTATTGCAGAATCACGTGCGGCCGTCCGCGGCGAGTGGCGCTCATTCAGCAAACTTGTTGGCAATGGGATACCGCCGCCCCATGCCGAAGGCTTTGGCCGTGACCTTAAGCGCCGGCGCGGCCTGTTGGCGCTTGTATTCCGCCCCGTTGACGCGCCGCACCGTCTCGCGGACGAGCTCAGGCGGCAGGTGCCAACGCGCTGCTATCTCTCGCGCGCACAGGTTCTCCTCGATATAGCCGCGCAGGATGGTATCGAGCACGTCGTAAGGCGGCAGCGTGTCTGCGTCGCGCTGGTTCGGCCGCAGTTCGGCCGATGGCGGCTTCTCAATACTCGATCGTGGAATGTGTTCGCTCTGGCGGTTCACGTAGCGCGCAAGCTC
>DASYXW010000074.1:0-113853 GCA_035934405.1 Terriglobia bacterium | reverse complement strand
GGTGAGTTACTTGGGGCTGAATCCGAGCGAGCACTCCAGCGGCGGGCATCAGCGGCTGGGGCACATCAGCAAGCAAGGCAACGCCATGCTGCGCTGGCTGCTGGTGGAAGCGGGGCAGAGCGCGGCGCAGTACGATCCCGAACTGCGGCGGAAATATCTCCGTTTGAAGTTCCGGCGCGGGGCGAAGATCGCCAAAGTGGCCATCGCCCGCCAATTGGCGGTGCGTCTGTATTGGACGCTCCGTCAGGCAAGGGCCGCCACGCCGCCGGTTCGCACGCCAAGTAGCCCGGCGCGGACCTTGGTGGACACGAGTCCATCGACTTTTTGATTGGGCGCTTGGCCTCCCTGCCCGAGGCGGGGAGATGGAAGAGAGAATCATGATCCGTGAGTGACGGGATCGAATAGATGGCTGGCTTTCGTCGCTTTTCAAAAGCCGGGCGAAAGAAGGTATTTCGACCGGGCCAAAGACCAAGTGCTCAAGGTACCGGAAAGCACAGACCAGCCCACCCTTCCGGAAATTGTTCCGTTCACCAAAGAAGAACAGTTGAACTGGCGCCGCGAGTTTGCCGAGAGGATCGAGCCGGGCAATCCACTTAAGGAGAAACTTCTCCACTCTCTCTGCACACCGAGCCCCCTGCATGAGTTCTCGAGCTGTCTGCGGCTCGAACCTGCCGCCCAGAATTCTTGGTATCGATTTCTGTCGCAAAAGGTCCGAGCAGGCATAGAGGACTGGGCTAAGAAAAACGGCCTCGGCCCTGAGGTGCAGCTAGAACACGAAGCCGCAGTCGACAGTGCGGAAAACGAGCGCCGAAAGCTGTACTCTGTTTTGGACAAGATACCGGTCAACTTACTTCTCGATCTAACGGTCCCACTGCGGTGGTCGGTCCAAGGAAAAGAACAGGAATGATTTGGAGGAGGTTACTTCCTCGTGATAAGTGCACGGTTTTCAGGGCTTCCCCTCAACGCTTATCGCAAGCTGAAATCCGATTTTGAAACCTGGGCCGAAAGCCTAAGCCCGGAAGTGAGATCCCGGGCCTGTCCCTCGCTTAGCGAACACACTCCAAACATTTCGGGAGACCTCAAGAACATAGAGAGAAATGCAGCAGACGGCTACGTCCACATCGCACTATTTCCATGCCGAAAGTGGGAGCAAGTCGCGGAACGCTTCCGTTTCGATTGTCGTGTTGCCCTACTGGACTTACCCGGTAACATGCACGAGATCGACTGGCCCGCAGTCGAGGCCGCACTCGCGAGTTTTCTCGATTTTGAAAAACGTTGGTGTCAGTCAATACTTCCGCAAAACGTCAATCATCCTCTCCTGTTACCTCCGCCGTCCTTTGAACCGGACTCTGCGGTTCGGAATTATTGGAGGAGCTGCGACGTCTATCGGAAAAACGAAAGGCTGACAGCAGCGAACAACGCCCTCCAAACGGTGTTTTCTCTACACCGCAAGGTGGCAGAAGGCTCCGCTAAGTGGTGGCAAGACGCACGCGGAAGGTGCTTCCGAGTCGACCCGGCTCGACATGGGCGCACGCCCGCCGAACGCGCCGGTGCCGAAAGATTCAGGTTTTGTTTTAAGGTCCCCAGCGGGTTCCACTTTGACGTTGACCATCACAGAGGCCAGGCGTTCTTGCTCTATGACTGGTCTGGCAAAGCCCACAACGTCCGCCGTGCCAACGTAGATCCGTGGGGCAGCATCCGGAAATGAGGTCCGCGCTTTGTTGAAGGCCTGCGGCTTCTTCCTTCAGATGCGGGTCCTCTCATCGGCCGGGCAGCTAGGCTAGTTAGCTAGGCTTGACAAGTGAACTGATTTCGTGTATGCTAATCAAACGTGGTCGGATTCGAGCCCATAAACTCCGCGAAGCGTGCCGGCAGCTCCCTAATTGTGCCGGAGGGTCAAATACGGGGATTCTTCGCTTCGCCCCGCCTCATTCGGAATGGCGATCCTCTTCGGGTCGCGCGCACACTGGCGAGGTTTTGTATGGGTGGTGCTGAGGGTAACTACGGCGGGATCGGATCCACCACGAGCAACCATCGTTCTTTCATAGGCTTAGCGTCAAACTACCATAACTCAAGCCGAATCGGCAACATATCTCTTGCATCCCGTCGGCGAAACTCACGCCGGGCGATTCAGGCCGGAGGTGCCCGGGTGCCGGCGCGGCGAGCGCTCCAAATTGCGGCTTCAAAAAGAGGCTTTGGAACAAACCCACGATGTGGCTTGTTATCAATAGGTTGATTGCGTTACATAACTACCCCAAATTGGCCAACTGCCCCAAAAGAGCTTGATGAAAAGGCAAGGAACCTCGAACAAACCGGAACGGCTGCTGCTGGCCAAGCCGCGCGGGTTTTGCGCCGGGGTGGACCGCGCCATTGACGTGGTCAACATGGCGCTCGACCTCTACCCGCCGCCCATCTACGTCCGCAAGGAGATCGTGCACAACCGGCACGTGATTGAGTCGTTCGTCGCCAAAGGCGTGATTTTTGTGGACGATCTCGATGAGGTTCCGGAAGGCGCGGTGGCCGTCTTCAGCGCCCACGGCGTCGCCCCCGAGGTGAGGACACGGGCGGCAGCGCGACGCTTGCAAGTGGTGGATGCCACTTGCCCGCTGGTCACCAAGGTGCATCAGGAGGCGGTGCGATACGCGCGCGAGGACCGCTCCATCATCCTGGTCGGTCACAGGGGCCATGAAGAAGTGGTAGGGACGATGGGCGAGGTGCCGGACCACGTGCAACTGGTGGGGAGCGTCGAGGAGGCCGAAAGAGTCGAAGTGCCAGACCCGGAGCGCGTGGCGGTGACCACGCAGACCACGCTCGGCGTGGACGACGCGCAGAAGATTATTGACGTGCTCAAGCGCCGCTTCCCAAAGCTGCTGGCGCCTTCGAGCGACGATATCTGCTACGCCACCCAGAACCGCCAGACGGCGGTGAAGCTGATTGCCCGTGAGGCGGAGGTAGTGCTGGTGCTCGGTTCCGAGAACAGCTCCAACTCGCAGCGGCTGAAAGAAGTGGCCGAAGACGCCGGCGCCCGCGCCTACCTGATTGACGACGCCTCGGAGATTGACCCGGCGTGGCTGGAGGGCGTCCGCTGCGTCGGCGTGACGGCCGGGGCTTCGGCGCCCGAGTATCTGGTGCAGGAAGTAGTAGGCTACTTCAATAGGCTCGGCGTGAGCCGTGTGGAAGAGATGGAAGCGGTCCCGGAGCAGGTCACGTTTGCCCCGCCGCCCGAGCTGGTGCGCATCATGAAAAACAGTGGTTAGTGGTTGGCGGCTGCTGGACCACGAGCGGTTTTCTAGACGGTTTTGTCAGGCGAGTCGCAGACCGGTTCGAGGGGGCAGGTGGTGCATAGCGGCCGGCGCGCCACGCAGACCTTGCGGCCGAACCAGATGACCTGGTGGCTGAACCGAACCCAACGGTCCTGCGGCACAATCTTCATGAGGTCGCGCTCAACCTTCTCGGGCGTGTTTTCCTTCGACAGCTTCAGGCGATGCGCGATGCGGAAGACGTGGGTGTCCACGACTACTCCCGCGGCGATGCCGTACGCGGTGCCCAGCACCACGTTCGCTGTCTTGCGGGCCACGCCGGGCAAGGTGAGGAGTTCGTCCATCGTGCGCGGCACTTTGCCGGAGAAGTCTTCCACGATCTTTTTTGCCGCGCCCACAATGCTTTTCGCCTTGTTGCGAAAAAAGCCGGTGGAGCGGATATCGTCTTCAAGCGCTTCGGGCCGCAGCGCCGCGAAATCCTGCGGTGTAGGGTATTTCTTGAAGAGCTCGGGCGTGACCTTGTTCACGCGCACGTCGGTGCACTGCGCGGAGAGAATGGTGGCCACGAGAAGCTGGAACGCGTTCGAGTGATGCAGGGCGCACTCGGCGCGAGGAAAGAGGCGGTCGAGCGCCACGAAGATTTTCTTCAGACGCGCCGGCGCAAGATAGTTGACTTTGGCTTTCACTGCCCGCGATGGCCTGGCTGCCCGGGCGCTCTGGCTCACGCGCGGCTTGGGTTTCGTGGCCATGTCAGAACCAGCCGCTGCGGTATGCAATCCACCAGCTCAGGGCCAGAATCGGAAACGTCGCCACAAGCCCCCACACGAGCGGTAGCGCGATGTCCGCGATCGTGCTGAGAACAAGAAACAGTGTCCAGAAGATCTTCTTTTCCAATTCGCCACCTGCCCGGCCTCATTATAGCCGCTTTCGAGACTGCGAGGGGCGAGGTCAGCGCGCCGACTCGTGCCTGGCCCTCGGGGCCTGGCGCGTCCGCTCCAGCCAGCGCAGAAGTTTTCGAAATGCTTCTCCGCGGTGCGAAACCTTCAGTTTTTCAGCCGCGCTGAGCTCGGCAAAGGTTCGGCCGAGCGGCGGATAGAAGAAGTACGGATCATAGCCGAAGCCGCCCGATCCGCGCGGCGCTTCCAAGATGACGCCGGTGGCGCGGCCCTCGACGACGGTCAGGATACGATCTCCTTCGGCCAGCGCGATGACGCAGACGTAATGCGCGGTTCGCCTGGCGTGTGGCACACCGCGCAGTTCGGCGAGGAGCTTGCTGTTGTTGGCGGCATCGCTGTCGGCGGCGTTCGCTCCCATCCCCGCGTAGCGCGCTGAATGAACGCCGGGCGCGCCGCCCAGCGCGTCGACGCAAAGGCCGGAGTCATCGGCGAACACCAAGCCGGGCGCCGAAGCAGCATAATGAAGCGCCTTCTTGCGCGCGTTCGCTTCGAAGGTCTCGCCGTCTTCAAGGCAAGGCGGCAGATTCGCAACCCCCGGCGCCGGTTCCAACCGGACGCCGCAGGCGCGCGCCGCTTCGCCGAACTCCCGCAGCTTGCCGGGATTGGTCGAGGCCAGGTACAAAACGAGTGGCGAGCGGCGGGGGACGAGTGACGAGCAAGGTGAGTCAGCGAGCGATCGAGCCATAGGGCAGTGAAGGAACAGGTGTTCACTTCAACGATTCGACTCCAGTTTCAGAATTGAGCGCTGGGCCACGAGCAGATGCTCGATTCCGGGCCGAGCGAGGTCGATTAAGTGGTTCAGATCCTCCACGGTGTAAGGCTTGCCTTCGGCGGTGGCTTGAACCTCCACGAGCTGGCCCGAGCCGGTCATCACCACGTTCATGTCGACTTCAGCGTTCGAATCCTCGGCGTAGTTAAGATCGAGCAGCATCTCGCCGCCGATCACGCCGACACTGATCGCCGCCAAATAGTCCTTCAGAGGGCTGCGCTTCAGGCTTTTCATCTCAAGCAGCTTCTCGAAGGCGAGGCCGAGGGCGACGAGCGCCCCGGTGATCGAGGCTGTCCGCGTGCCGCCGTCGGCGCGGATCACATCGCAATCAATCCACACCGTGCGCTCGCCCAGCCGCTCAAGATCGGTCACGGCGCGCAAGGATCTGCCGATGAGCCGCTGGATTTCCAGGGTGCGGCCGCTTTGACGGCCGCGAGTCGCCTCGCGCGGGGTGCGGGTGCCGGTCGAGCGCGGGATCATCGCGTATTCACTTGAAATCCAGCCCCGTCGCATGCCCTTCAGGAACGGCGGCACGCCGTCTTCGACCGACGCCGTGCAGATCACTCGAGTCTCGCCGAGGCGTATCAGCGCGGAGCCCTCGGCGCTGGAGATGAAATGTGGAGTGATTTCCACCGGCCGCAGCTCGGCGACGGCGCGCCCGTTGTCGCGCATCAGCTTGCCGCTGGAGTAAAGCAAACCGCTGAGTTGTCTTGGTGTGGACAATGCGAAAACCTCCTGGGATGTCGAAACTCGAATTCGAAAAACGCGAACCTACGGCGCCGCCGTCGCGATACGCGTTGGGTCAGGGACAAAGTCGTTCGTGAGATCCACGTGCCCGTCCAGCGTATCCACTTCCTGCCCCTGCACGAGAATCTTCACTCGTTTTACGGCTGGGACGTTCGCCGCGAGCGAATCCACGATCGAATACACGGCCAGGGTCTCACTCTCGATGCCGGGCGTGAAACCGGCGAGCGCAGCGCTCGAGAAATCCAGATAGGCCGTTCCGTCCGCGGTAAGAAAAACCGCGCGGACTTCAGCGCCGGCCGCGAGCGGCTGCCCGCTGCCTTGGCGGGACCCCTCGACGAGCGCCAGCACGACTTGGCGAATGCGATCCGAGTCGCTGGCCGCCAGGGAAAGGGGGCGGCTTTCGGCGCGAAGTTTGCCTTCCTGGTATGACGGAAAATACAGAACCACCGACTGGCTTGCACCGGTCGAGGATTCGAGGGCGGCCTGGGTCAGGCGCGCGCGCGCCGAAGCGTCTGCTGGCTGAGCGGCCTCGAAAAACACGCGACGCACGAGCGTGCGCAGGTAAAGCGACCCGATGACGAGAACCGGCAGAGTGACGAGCATCAGCAGCCACGCGCGCCGGGACATGGTCTACGCTCCTCCTCGAAAAGCCGCGAGAGCCTGCACGATGGCGGCCGCGATCTGCTGCTGGAAATCCGGTGTGGCGAGCACCCCGGCGTCGAGCTCTGGGCTCAGGCTTCCCACTTCAATAGCCACGGCGGGCGCGCTCACACTGCGAAGCTGCCGCACAGGCGCCTGGTCCGGGTTGCCGGTCGAGAGATCGGAGATGCGCGACATCTGCTGCGCGATCGCGCCGGCCAGTTGGCGGCTTTGGTCGAGGTGCGGCGCCTGGGCCCACGCCCAAGGAACAAACATCTGCTGCGCGTCAGCGCCAGCGTCAGGTGGCGCCGATGCCTGGTACGTGTACACCATGACGCGAGGCGACCGCTCGCCGAGATTCCCGGCATGGAACGAGAGGAAGGCGACCGGGTGAGCGAGGTTGGCGGTCGAGTCCCGCTCATCAAAGGTCGGGTCCGCGTCGCCGTTGCGCGTCAGGATGACGCGGTATTGGTTGGTGGCGGCGATCGTGTTGCGAACCCGTTCGACGATCTGGACCACCAGATCTTTTTCGGCCAGGCCGTCACGGCTGCGGGCACCAGGATCCGGCCCTCCGTGTCCCGCGTCCAGGACGACGGCCGGCAACGGCGGTGGCGCCGGGGCAGACACCGGTGCGCCGCCGGCCCCCGCTGTTGGGCCGGGGCGCGACGAAGACGCCGAGGCCGGTGCTGGGCCCGGTGGTGTCTGGCTGGCCGCTGTTATGGGCTGCACAATGTCTGCCTGAAACTGCTTGCCTTGATCCTCGACCGTGGGATAAAAATTCAAACTGCCATCAACTGGTGTGATGATGATCTTGGGCACTCCGTCCTGGTCGTCGAATCTCACCTCGCTCACACTCGCGTCGTTCAGCTTGAGTCCTTGCTCCAGCGGTTCCACCGGACGGCCGCCGAGCCCCACAATCCATCTGCCGTTGCTGGACGTGGTGTGAATCGTCACCGCGTCACTGAAGTGAAAAGTCAGCCGCGTGCCGTTAGGAAGCGGCGCGCGCGTCACAAAGAACGTGGTCGGGCGCACGTCGCCGATGAAGATGCGTTGGTCACCGGGCCGGTACTCCAGTCGCTGGTTAGTGAGCCTGGGCAGAGCCGAATCGATGAAATCCAGGGGCGCCATCCATTGGCCGTTCGAGACGCGGACCGGGTTCGAGAGCTTCAGCGCGGCCCGGTTGATGCGCACCTTCTTGTCGCCGCGGTGCAGCTCCAGTTGATTGCTGCCGAGCCACACCTTCATCGAATTGCCCTTCTCCTCGATCCCGCTCACGGTGCCCACCAGGTTGAGCAACGGCACCAAGGGTAGGTACTGAACGCGGTCAATGGACTCGAGCGGGATCACTTGGTGCGCGTTGGGCAGGTACACAACGAAATTGTCGCTGCGAAGCTGATGCGCCGGCCAGATGATGATGATCAGACTGAGCGCCAGGCCGAGGCAGAGAAACCGTCTGCCGTGCCGACGCGACGAGACTGGACGGCCGGGTTCGCTCGACAGGCTCAAGGGGCTCAACGGGTCACCATCTTCACGAAGGCCATCCGAGGTTTTCTCACTTCATTGTATAGCACGCTGCGCACTGCCGTATTCAAAATCGGCCCCTCGACGTTTCGCTGCCACCGAGCACCTAAGGGCGTTATACTCCTTTTCCATGAAAACTCGCACTCGCCACTGGCCACTCATCGCTTGCCACCGCGTCTCCTTGATCCTGGCGCTCGCTGTCGCGTTCGCCGCCGCGTCCCCCGGACGCTCGCGCGGCCAGGACCCGGCGGAGCCGCCAGGCGGTAAGCCTGTGCCGAAGCTGCTCGCCGCACCGGCGGGCGCGATTCCGCGCTCGAGCGTGGACGAGGGTTCGCTGCGCTCCACCATCGAAGAACTGGTTTCCTGTGGCACGCGAAGTTCACTTTCCTCCTGGACGGACCCCGGGCGCGGCATCGGTTGCGCGCGCGATAAGATCGTGACGCGTTACCAGCAGATCGCCAAGTCATCAGGCGGCCGGTTGCAAGTGATCGTAGACCGCTTTGAGGCCACGGCGCCGCGTACCCACAATGAGCCGCTGCCGCTCGAAAATGTGGTGGCGATTCTTCCCGGCAGCGACCCGGCGTTGCGCGCCACGGCGTTCGTGGTTTCCGGACACTTCGACTCCATGCCGTCGAACGTGATGGACGCCCAGGCCGATGCGCCCGGCGCCGATGACGACGCGTCCGGCACGGCGGTTTCGATCGAGTGCGCGCGCCTGCTGGCTGGAGGCACGTATCGGTCGACTCTCGTCTTCGCAGCGGTGTCGGGAGAAGAGCAGGGATTGCTGGGCGGAACGCGCCTTTTGAAGTATCTCCAGGACAACGGATACACTATCGGCAGCATGCTCGACAACGACATCGTGGGCGCGGATTTCGCGCCCGGCGCACCGCACCGTGTGCGCCTCTTCTCGCAGGGCGCCCCCGACGGCGGAGAATCCGCCTCCCGCGAACTGGCGCGCGCGGTGGAAGAGATCGACGGCCGCGATTCGGTGCGGCTGATCTTTCGCCTCGACCGCTTTGGCCGCGGCGGCGATCACATGCCCTTCGTCGAAGCCGGTCTGCCCGCGGTGCGCTTCACCGAGCCGCTGGAAAACTATCATCACGAGCACCAGACGCCGCGCACCGAAGGTGGCATTGAATACGGCGACTTGATGAAGTTTCTCAACTTCACCTTCATCGGCAACGTGGCGCGTGATAACGCCGAGGCGCTGCGGGAACTGGCGCTTGCCCCGGCCGCTCCTTCGGACGTCGCCCTGGCAGGCGCTGTGACGCCTGATGCCAAGGTGGCGTGGGCGGCCCCGGGCGACGCGGCGCGCGCCGGGTTCGAAATCTTGTGGCGCGAGACTACCGACCCGCGCTGGTCAGTGTACGACTTCGTTCCGACGACGGGCGAAACCGTGCTCAAAGGCGTTTCGACTGACAACCACTTCTTCGCCGTGCGGTCGGTGGGCAAGAACGGCGCGCGATCGATCGCCGTAACCGCAGTGCCGCGACAACGCCGGCCGTAGCCCCGACTTCCCGCCGCCGGCCGTGGCAGACCCGTTCATCGAGCGGTGAGCGCCTTCAAGTAACGGTAATAGAAGTCCACGCCCTGGTAGAACGACTCCACCCGCACCCGCTCGTCCTTTCCATGCGCCCGCACGTCGTCAAGATCAATCGCGATGCCGGAGATTCCGTAGGTCGGCAGGCCGGCGGCGTTGGTATAGACGCCGTCGGAGGCGCCGGTGGCCATCGTGGGCACCACCGGCGCCCCGGGCCACATCGAGCCGGCCACGCGTTCGAGTGTCTGCATGACGTCGGCGCGCAGCTTGACGGGCGGAAACGCCTCGCCCTCCGGCGCGCGATCGAGCACGCGGCCGCTGTTATCAACGTATCGCACCTCGACCTTGGGGTCGGCAAAGATCTTGATCAGCGTCTGACGGGTTTCCTCGCGCGTGTGTCCCGGCAGGATGCGGCAGTTGACGTTGGCGCGCGCGGTTTGCGGCAGAGCGTTGTTGGCGTGGCCGGCGTCGAGCCGCGTGGCCACGCAGGTCGTGCGCATGGTGGCGTTCGAGAGCGGGTCGTTCGAGAGCCGCGCGACGGCCGCAGGATCCGGAGGCGTCGTCACGATCGCCGCCATGTCCGCCGCAGTTTGGCCGGTTTCGACCGTGGCCATCTTTTCGAAGTAGGCGCGCGTGACGGGATTCAGCTCGAATGGAAACTGGTAGCGTTCGAGCCGCGCCAAGGCGTCGGTGAGGTGGTAGATGGCGTTGTCGGGGCGCGGCAGGGAGCTGTGGCCGCCGGGGTTGGTTACGGTAAGCTGAAAGTCAGCGTAGAGCTTTTCACTGCCGTCCATGGAGACGATCAGTGGCTTGCCGCGCACGGTATCCACGCCGCCGCCGTCGGCGTTGAGCACGAACTCGGCGTCGATCAGGCCGCGGTGATTCTTCAGCAGCCAGTCAACGCCGTTCGATTTTCCGCCCTCCTCATCGGCGGTCAGCGCCAAAATGATATCGCGGTCCGGCTTGTATCCTTCCTTCCAGAATCGAATCAAGGTGGTGACGAAGATGGCGTCGTCGCTTTTCATATCCTGCGTGCCGCGGCCGTAGTAATAGCCATCCTTTTCGACGAACTGGAAGGGATCGGTGGTCCAATCCTGGCGGAGCGCCTCAACCACGTCGAGGTGCCCGATGAGCAGCACCGGCCGGTGCGCGCCCGTGCCATGAAAGCGCGCCACCAGGTTTCCTTTGCGGTCGTTCGGCCCCAGCACGACGACGTCGGAGGGCGGAAATCCGGCGTCGAGCAGACGTTGCGCCATGGCTTGCGCCGCCACCGTCGTGCTGCCCACCGAGTCGGTGGTGTTGATTTCGATCAGTTGCTTGAAGATGTCGTGGGAAAGCTGGCGCGTGGCGTCATCCACCGGTGCGCCGAGCGACGGCCCGACGAGCAACACGGGGATGAGAAGGAACATCGCAACGCGCGTTAAGGTGAATTGCCGCATGAAATCACTCCTCGGTTCGGATTCTTCGCTTGCCTGGTGAACGCCAGCGTAACACAGAAATTCCTACCAATTCACACGCAACGCGAACTGAATCTGCCGGGAGTTTTGGGCCGAACTGATGCGCCCGAAGTTCGACGTGCCGACAATGAGGCCGGGCCGGTCGAAGTTAGGGTGATTGGTGAGGTTGAAAAAATCGTCGCGAAACACCAGGCCGGCGCGGTCGCTAAGGCGACTGAGGCGAAACGTCCGCTGCAGGCTCACGTCCCAGTCGGCGAAGCCGGGGCCGATGATCACGTTGCGGCCCTCATTGCCGGGGATGCTGAAAACCCCGAGAGCGTCAGTGTAAAGGGGCGGCGGCACGAAGGCAGCAGTATTGAACCAGTGGCTCGGGTCGCGCTGACCGGCGGGCAGGTTGGGATTGGCAATCAGGTTGGGACGGTCCGTGCCGTTCGAGTCGGTGCCGGAAAGCGCCGTGCCGAGAATCGCAGTGAGCGGCTGGCCGGTCTCGAGGGTCACGATATTCGCCGCCTGCCACTCGCCCAGGATGCTCGCGGCCGGGCCGCGCGCGAGCCAGTGGCGGCCGCGGCCGAACGGCAATTGCCAGGTGCTCGAAAGCACGAAGCGCTGCCGGACGTCGAAATCCGAGAGGCCGCGCTCGGCGCGCAGATTGTAATTGTCCTGCGGCATGTCAGTGCCTTGCAGGCCGGACGCGTCGTCAATGGACTTGCCCCAGGTGTAGCCGGTAGCCAGGGAAAGGCCGTGCGCGAATCGGCGTTCGAGATGCAGGATGAGCGCGTTGTAGTTGGAATTCACGTCGGTGGCACGCGAGAACTGGTTGGAGCCGGGCTGCGGGTGGTAGTCGCGCCGCACCCCGGGCAGGTTCGGCACACCCTGATTCTGGATCGAGCGCCGGGGCAGCTTGTGGCCGTCAGAGCCGGAGTAGCTGACCGAGAGCACGGTGTTCGGCGACAGCTCGTGGTCGAGCGAGAGGCTCCACTCGTAAACATAGCCGTTGCGGATGTTGGGCGGCGAGGAAACCCCGTCGGGCGGCTGATTGCCGATCTGGTAGGCGAGCGCGTAGCTGAGTTGCGGCGGGGCAAAGCTCTGGCCACAGGCGCCCGGACCAAAGAAACGGCAGAGGTCGAGTCCGAAAAGCGACTCGCTGATGGGCGCCGAAAGGCGCGTCTCGGCCGCGTAGTCAAGTTCGCCAAGCGAGTTGAACACGCCGGCGCCGCCGCGGACCGCCGTCCTGCCGTCTCCCGAAACGTCGTAAGCGAATCCGAATCGCGGCGCCCAGCCAGCCCAGTCCGGCCGGATGAGCGACGGCGGCAGTCCTGCCTGCGCGTTGGTGATGAACTCGAGCCCGAAGCGCTGCTGCAACTGCTGCGCCAGCGGATTGCTGATGAGGCTCTGAGCCTGACCCTCATCGTTGCGCACGATGAAGCGCAAGGCGTCGGTGGGATCGAGAATCGCGCCGCGGCCGTCGGCGTTGGTGGGCGGGGAATTGAACTCTTCGCGCAGGCCGTAGGTGAGCGTGAGCCGCCGCGTGGCGTGGAACTCGTCTGTGAAGTAGAGGCCGAGATAGTCCAGCCGGTCGTTGCCACCCGAGTTGCCCGCCTGCGCGAGAGACAGAAACGGCCGGCCGAGGAGGAAATCGGAAAACGCCGTGCCGGAGACGGAACTCGCGCCATCGCTGAAATCGAAAATCCCCTGGCCGAAATTTTCGACGAGGTAGAAAAGCCGCAAACGGCGGACGTCGCCGCCGAATTGAATGGTGTGGCGGTCCTTTACCCAGACCATGCTGTCGGTGAACTGGAGGGTGTTGTCCTTGCGAATCTGCGGCTGAAAGATGTCGCTGTCGCCGAGGTCGGCGTAGCCGGGGACGTTGATGGCAGGGATGCCGTCGTTGGTGGAACCGGGCGCACGCGCAATGCCGAGCGAGGCGAGAAATCCGCTATGGATGTTCTGCGCCTCTTTGGTCCCGAAGTAGTAATTGTAGCCGAAGCGGAAATCGTTGATGAGTGTGGGACGAAACACGGACGTGAGACCGAGCGCCAGATTGCGGCCGGCGTCGTTTTTGTTGGTTCCGAATCCCGGCGGGGCGGAAGGATTCTGCGCGAAGACGTCCGGGACGAAGGGAAAAAGCTGCCGGCTGTTGAAGTAAACAAACCGGGCAAACAGCTGGTGGCGAGGCTTCAACTGATGATCGAGCCGCACGGTGAACTGATCCTGCGTGACCGGGCGCAGCCCGACGTTGATGTTGTTGTTGGCGCCCGGGGCCGCATTCGGCTGATTAGGCAGCGGAACGCGCGCCAGAATGGCCTGCGAGAATGGGTCAATATCGGCGAGTGGAACCTGGTTGCCCGCGAATGCCTTGCCGGTCGCCGGGTTGATGATGGCCGGGAACGGCTGGCCGGTAAGCGGATTCGTGCCGCTGAGGTCACCGGCGCGAATCGCGAGCGGCGGCAGCAGCGTGGTGTTGGTCACGCTCTGCCGGATGCGGAATCCCTCGTAGTTGGCGAAGAAAAATGTCCGGTCGCGTTTAATCGGCCCGCCGAGGCTCGCGCCAAACTGGTTCTGGTGATAGGGCGGAATCGGGCGCAGCGGATCGTCGAAGAAGTTCTTGGCATCCAGCGCGCTGTTGCGCAGAAATTCGTAAGCCGTGCCGTGGAACTGATTCGAGCCCGAGCGCGTGGCGACCTCAACCTGCGCGCCCGAGACCACGCCTTGCGCGGCGGAATAGGAACTCTCCACCACGCGGAACTCGCGAATGGCGTCAACGGAAGGATTCACGGTAAGGCTATAAGCAAAGGGCTCCATCACGCTCACACCGTCGAGCGTGAAGTTGTTCCGCTCGGCGCGTTGGCCGTTGACGGAAAATCCCAGGCCCAGCGCCTCGGTGTTGAACTGGGCGCTCGCGCCGTTGGCGTAGGGTGGCGTGACGCCGGCGGCGAGCAGGGCCAGTTGCAGAAACTCGCGGCCGTTGAGCGGCAACTCCCTGACGCGGCGGTTGCTGATTTCCTCGCTCACGGCGGGCGACGCCGTATCCACCGGCGGAGCCTCCGAGCCGACGGTGATGGAAGTCCGGCCGCGCGCGATGGCGAGCGCGAAGTCCACGCGTGCGGCCTGGCCCACTTCGAGCGTGAGGTGGCGCTCGGCGCCGACGAAGCCCGCCCGCGCGACTCGGAGCTGGTAGGCGCCTACGGGCAGCAAGGGGAAATTGTATTCGCCGTGCTCATCGGTCGCGGCTTTGCGAACGAGTCCGGTCGAGGGGTTGCGTAGTGCAACCTGCGCGCCGGGAATCGCAGCGCCGGAGGGGTCAAGAATCACACCTTCGAGGCTGCCGTTCCAGGTCTGAGCGGCCAGCGGCGGTGGCGCGAGCACGAAGAGGAACAAGAGCAGTGGCGAGTGACCCCACCGCAGTGACGAGTGACAAGTGACAAGTGACAAGGACAGTGGTGAGTGGTCAGTGGTTAGTGGCGAGAAGGGAGTCTTTTGAAAACGCATGGTTCAGGCTCAAGTAAACTGTGCTAGGGGCAGAACGAGGCGAGAGCTAGGAAGTGAGCACACGCACGGAGTAACACGCCCTCAAGCAGAGGACTCCACGTGTCGCCAACAAACCTGACCTTCCCCATCCGGACTGTACCGTCGGCCCCGGAGTTTCACCGGATCCTGGAGACTGCTGGCCCATACGGGCCACTCCTCGCGGGCTGTACCGCCGATCGGGAATTGGGAATCTGGCTTTCCTTCCCTCACCCTGCCCCGAAGGTCGTTCAACGAATTGTAAAAGCGTATTGTAACACGGCGACCGCCGCACCGAACGGCAGCGTGCAAAGGCACAAGGATTCAGACCCTATTCTCTGCGAGGCCTGGCGTCTTCGCGCCTTGGCGTGAGGATGTATGTTCTTCATGGGCAAGAAAGCTTCTCACGCAAAGACGCAAAGGCGCCAAGCAGGCGTGGCTCGTCACATTCGATTGGACATCGCCCGCGAACCCTCTATAATTGCGGGCTAACTCATGCCGAGAGTCGCTAACGATAACGAGACCCAAACTTCTGCGCATGGCGCTGCGCGGGGTCGGGCCGAACTCTGGGCGCTGGGGTCGGCGCTGGGATACGCGGCGGCGAATCTCTTTGACCGGGTGGCCGTGACACAATCGGACCCGCTGCTGGGGCCGTTCCTGCGCGGATTGCCAAGCCTCGTGCTGGGAATCGTCCTCGTCTGGAAGAACCACACACTCAACCAGCTTCTGCCCGGTTCGGACCGCTTCATTGGTCAGCGCGCCATTCTGCCCTTTGTTTGGGCGGGAGTTCTCTCGACGCTCGGCCTTTTCATCTACTACTTCGCGATGCAGGTGGGCGGGGTCATCCTTACCGTGCCGGTGCTCGAGACCTGGGTCATTTGGGGAACCCTGGTGGCGTGGTTCTTTCTGGGCGAGAAGCTGCGCGGCTTTCTGCTGGTCGGCTGGGGTCTGATTGCGCTCGGGCTCATTGCTCTGGTGCTCGGCCAACTCCGCGGCAAACCGCTGACTGCCGGCTGGTATTGGGCGATGCCGCTTGCGGCGCTCGCCGCCGTCACCTACGGGGTCTCGGGCGTCTTGTGGCGCCATGGCCAGTTGCGCGGCGCGCATCAATCCACCGCCATCCTGCTGCAGTTTGTGACGAGCTGCGCCGTGGGTCTCGGGGGGCTCGTCGCCTTTGGACGCCTTGGACTGCTGATCACCACTCCGGCGCGCACCCTGCTGAACTTTCTCTCGAGCGGCGTGCTGTCGGGCGTCATCGCCATCTACTGCATCTTTACGGCGCTGCGGCTGATGGAGGTGGCGCGTGTTTACGCTTTTTCGTCGCTCACGCCGCTGGTGGCCGCGCTTTTCGCCCATTTCGTCCTGCACGAATACCTGGACCTGTGGATGCTCGCGGGCGTGCTGCTGATTTGCCTCGGCGTAACCTTGACGCAGGTTTTTCAGCGGCAGGAAGCGAAGCGAGCGAGCGCAGGTTCGCCGATGTAGCGCCGGCTTCCAGCCGGCATTATTCCTTCCCGATGCCGCCAGGATGGCGGCGCTACGGGATAGCGAGGGCGTGGCATTGGGTGTCCAAGGAGCCTCATGAGCCTTACAATCGTTTCGAAGCTGAGAACCGGGCTGATGGCGTACGCGCCCGTTTTTATTGGGCTGATTGGGTTGGCGGTGTCGGCGGCCCCAGCGCCCGCACAGAACCTGCCGGCCGCGCCAGGCGGGCAAGTGATCGACCTCACCGCGAAGCCAGGCTTCTTTAACGAGCCTTCGATCGCGGTGAATCCCGCGAACCCGCGGCAAGTGGTCGCGGCTTGGCAGGTGCCGGCAAGCGTTGCATACTCTGAGGACGGAGGTCGCACCTGGAAGACCGCTTCCGGCACGGCGTCGCACAACTACCGCGTTTCCGGCGACGTGTCGGTGGCTTACGACCGTCGCGGCCACGCCATTCTGTGCTACATCGCCTTCGACCAGCTCGGCACGGAAAACTACTGGGCCCACAACGCCACGCGCAACGGCATCTTTATCCGGCGGTCGCTCGATGGAGGCAAGACTTGGGAGAAGAAGGAAATCACCGTCATCGCGCACGCCACCGAGCCGGGCCTTGGCCTTTTTGAAGACAAGCCGTATGTGGTGGCTGACGATACCAGCGGGCCATATGCGGGCAATCTCTACGTCGGCTGGACGGAATTCAGCCTGGCGAAGTCCGTGATTCTCTTCTCGCGCTCGACTGACGGCGGCGAGACCTGGGACGCGCCCATGGAGATCAGCACGCACGAAGGCTTGCCGCGTGACGACAACGGGTCGGTAGAAGGATTTACCGGCGCGGTGGGGCCGGACGGCGCGCTCTACGTGGTGTGGGCCGACGGCAGCCATGTGGTCTTCACCGAGTCCCGTGACGGTGGCAAGAGCTTCGCGCCCACGCGCAACGTCGTGGACGTGGCCCCGCCCTATTTCAAAGTGTCGGACGTGGACCGCGCCAACGGCTTTCCAGAGATTGCCATTGACCCGCGCCCCGGCCCGCCTGCTGAGCCCCCTGAGCCCACTGGGCCCACTGGGTATGCCCGTGGCGGCAAGCTCTACGTTACCTGGAGCGATTACCGCAACGGCGACGTGGACGTGTTTTGCGCCGCCTCCGCCGACCTGGGCGCGACGTGGTCGCCGGCGGTGCGCGTCAACTCCGACGACATCCACAACGGCGCCGACCAGTTCTTCCAGTGGCTGGCGGTGGACCCTACTGACGGCAGCGCCAACGTGATCTTCTACGACCGCCGCGGCGACCTGGCGAACCACAGCGCGACGGTGACTCTGGCGCGCTCGACCGACGGCGGGCGGCAGTTCACGAACTATGCCTGGACCGACAAACCGTTCGACGCCGAAGGAGACTTTATCGGGGACTATACCGGCATCGCCACTTACGGCGGCCGCGTCTACGGCATCTGGGCGGAAGAGGCGGCGCGCCAAGAGGGCCACGGAAAGAAGCACGGTAAAAACCGGGCAGCGGTGGCGCCGCATCGCCGCACCCGGGTGCGGGTTGGGGTTGCAGACTTCACAAGTGCGGCACGCGCCGCGCCTTAATCTCCCGCAGGTGGTCTTTCAGTCTTTGGGCCATTTCCGGCTCTTTGCCCTCGTCGATTTCCTTCAACACCTCGTTGAGCGCAAAGTGGACGAGGTCGTGGTGGCGCAGGTTTTCGGGCTTGACGTCCTCGCTGAAGCGCAGCCACAGACTGTGCAGCAGGTTGAGTTCGTTGGGGGTGAGGCGAGGCTCGTGCGGGCCGAGATACTTGATCCACTCCTGGCCGCCGGGGGAATGAATCTCGAGGGTGAGTTGAGGACGCGGCTGCGGCAGGCGCTCCCAGGCGAGGCCGGCCAGGCGAGCTTCCTCTTCGGCCGGCATTTTCGCCGAAAGTCCGAGGACCAAGGTAGCAGACTGCAAGGACTGCGCCGAGCGCAGGATACCGTCCCACACGTCGTTGGCAGCCACCTGGCAGAGCTTGATGGTCTTGCCGTTCTTTTCCGCCAGCTTCAGCGCGTTCGAGAATAGCAACTGCTCGGTGGTGGCAAAAAGTTGCTCGGGCTCGAGACCGTGCTCGCCGGAGCCCGATCGCATCAACACGTGGACGTGCAGCAGCACCACGTCCTGCTTGGCGGGGTTCACGCGATGCAGCACGGACTCAAGGTTGTAGAGGGTGTTGTAATCGCGAGCCAGAACCAGGATATTGCGGGGGCGGACGCCGAGGGTCTTTGGGGTGATCTCTTCACCCGAGACCAGGTGAAACTCGTCGGTCTCAGGATGGGCCAGGCCGCGGCGACGTGAAACGCTCTCTGAGACGGTGAACACGGCAAAGAGCGCTCCTGAGAACGCGAGGCCGGAGATGGTAGCGTCCGGCTTGGTGAAGAGGTTCACAATGGCGATGCCGAACAGGACGAGGGTAATCAATCCCAGACCGATGGGAAACTCGATCCCGAAGAGCTTGGGGTTCCCGGGCACGCGGAACAGGCGCTGGTTTTCCGGCTCGGTGTAGCGCAGCACCAGGACGGCGAGCCCCTTCATGGCGAAGCTCCAGATCACGCCGAAGGCGTAAAGGTTGCCGAGGAAATCCACGTTGCCGCGGCTGATGAAGATGGTGATGAGTTGCAGGACGACCACCATGTTGATGATGCGGTGCGAGGTGCCGAAGCGGGGATGAGGCCGCCGGAACCAGTCTGCCAGCACGCCGTCTTCGGAAACTCGATTCAACACGCCGTTTGAGCCCACGATGGCGGTGTTGACGGCGCCAGCGAGAATCAGGATGCCGACCAGCACCACGAACCCTTCAAAGGCCACGCGGTACACGTGAGGTCCCACGACGTTGCGCGCCAGGCCGCTGATGAGGTTGCTGTAATACTGCGGGCGCACGGCGTCGGGGATGAGCATCACGGCGAAGAAGGAGACCGCCGAGGTGAAGACCAGGCTGTAAATGAAAATCACAAAGCCGGTCTTTTCCAGGTTCTTGAGCTTGGGGCTCTCAATCTCGCGGTACACCTGGGCCAGGGTTTCTTCGCCGCTCATGGCCAGGACTGAGTGGCCCAGGGCGATGAAGATGCCGATAAGCCCGATGGTGTGCGCCAGGTTGGTGTGACGAAGCCAGCCGAGCGGGTCGGGGACGCCCGTGACGCCTCGGGTCCAGGGCTCGAAGTTGAGGTTGTGCGGCGCCGGCCAGGGCGGGAGATGAATCTGGCCCCAGTGGACGTAGACCGTATAGCTGCACCAGCCGAGCATGAGGAGCACCATGACGGTGGTGACTTTCATGATCTTCAGCGCCTTGTCGCTCGACTCCGGAATCCCCTTGATGTTCTGCCACCAGAAATAGAGCGTGACCAAAGCCGCGAAGACCGCCGAAGTGGAGTTGAGAGGCAGGTTGATATTGAGGCGCGCGTAGTGCAGCAATTCGTTCAGGAAACCTACCAGGTATTGGCCCGCCGCCACGCCGCTGATGGGACCCGTCAGGATGTAATCGAACATCAGGGCGGAAACCGAGAACTTGGCCAGCGTCCCGCCCATGGCTTCCTTCACCACGCGGTAGACGCCGCCGCGCACAAACATCCCACAGCTCTCGATGTAGACGGAGCGCACGGCGTAGGAAAAGAGCATCACGCCGAGGATGAACCAGGGCGCCGCCTTGCCGACCGCGCCTTCGGCGATGCCGCCGGCGTAGTAAGCCGAAGAGGCGAGGTCATTAAGGACGATCGCGGCCGCCCGCCAGAAGGAGATGAACGACAACATGGCGGTGGAGGCCACAAGGACCTTTGGCAGCGCGGACCCGTTTACTTGCGGCGGTTGAGTAGAGCTTGCCATGGATGTTGGTCTGGGACCTTGACCGGACGGTGGAGTGCTTGATACCGGAAAATCATGCGAAGAGAGGGCTGCTGGCCCCCCGGACAATCTCGGCCAGTATCGCATAGACCCTGCCGCAAGGGAAGAGGGTTTTCAAATTGGTGGTGGTCCAGTTTGGACGTTGTAGCGCCGCGGGTGGCGCAGACATCGCCTTTTGATGTCTGCGATTACGGCCCGCTCCGATGCCACGAGTCCTAAACTCAGAATTAATTAACTTGATAATCCACTAACTTGGGTATATCATGTTCCACCAAACCTCGAGGGAGCTAGCCTACTTTGAGAGCCTAGCGAATAGCGAGACTCACCGCAGAGGCACAAAGACACAGAGAAAAGCCACAAGGCCAATGCGCCAACGAGATGTCAACTCTGCCCTCTGCTTTTCTCTGTGCCTCTGTGTTAAGCCTGTTCTTGCTTTGCTTCCCTGAACCCGCCGGCTCCGTCCAACTCCACGCACAGCAAAATTCGTGAACTGACCTTGCCTCGGCGCCGTCTTCTGTAGTGGTGCCGCAGTGGATGCGCTGGTGGACACACTTTTGGAAGTTGCTGTGACGGCCGATGTCTCGCTCGAGCGGGAGTTCGAAGCGCGCCTCGCGGACTCGTCCCGCCTGGCCTTCCGCGTGGCGCTGGGTGTTCTGCACAACGCGGCCGACGCCGAGGACGTGGCGCAAGAGGCCTTCGTCAAGGCTTACCAGAACTTCGGCCGTCTGCGCGACCGCGAGCGCTTCCGCGCCTGGCTCAGCCGGACTGCCTGGCGGCTGGCGATCGACCGGCTGCGGTCGGCGGGCCGCCGCGAGCAGCGCGAACTGCGGGCGGCGGACTTTCCACGGCCCTCGAGCGTCGAGGACGCGGCGGCGGCGCGGGAGTTCCAGGAGCGGCTCAACCAGGCCATCGACGAGCTGCCGGAAAAACTGCGCCAGGTGTTGATCCTAGCCGCGATCGAAGGCAACGACATGCGCGAAACCGCTGAGCTGCTCGGCATCCGCGAGGGCACCGTAAGGTCGCGATTGTTTGCGGCCCGCAAACGGCTGGCCGCGAAGCTGCGAGGAATCGTGACGTAGAGGCGAGGTTTCCATGGATTGCGAACGCTACCAAGAGTGGATTGAAGACGCGGCAGCTGAAGTACCCGCCGCGGCGCGACATCCTGAATTGAAAGCTCACGTCGCCGCGTGCCCGCGGTGCCGCGCGGCGTTCGAGCGGGAGCAGTCGCTCGTTGTCGCCATCGACGGTAGCCTCCGAGCGACGCTCGCGGCTGAGCCCTCGCCGGGATTCGCGGCCGGCGTCCGCGCCGGCCTCTTCAAGGAGCGAGTACGGCCCCGAAGCTGGCTGGCCGGCTGGGCACCGGTCGCGGCGGGCGTGCTGGCGGCCAGTCTCCTGGTCGCGGCCTGGGTAGGCAGAAGGCAGAAGGCGGAAGGCAGAAAGCACAGCGCGCACGTTGCATCCGCTGTTACGCGCACCAATCCCGCACCACGAAGCGGCAGGCGTCAGCGCCAGGTCGAGGTCCGGAATCAAAAGCCCGGAGTTACCAGGGGAAGGACGCAAGGCCGCCTCTTAGTGGCCGCCAATCGGCGCCGCCGCTCCGCCGCCGGGCCGGGCCTCGAAGTCCTGGTTCCGAAGCGACAAGCGGCTGCGGTCATGCAGCTTTACAACAGCGTGTGGGTCAGCGATCGGGAGCTTGCAGCAGTGGTCGCAAGGGGCCCGGAGGCGGCGAGCGAGCTCGCCCCAATCTCATCGAGGCTGGCACCAATCTCATCGGGCTCATCGGGGCTGGCGCCAAAACCGCTCGAAATCAAGCCGCTCGAAACCCCACCACTCGACGCCGAACTCCAGCCACTCTCGGCGCCGGACGACGCGATGGACAGGAGCGATAGGTGACGCCGGAGAAATCAAACTGCCCGTTACGGCGGGCGAGCGAAAGAGGAGAAGAAATGAAAACGACACGCAGGTTAGCGGGATGTCTTGCGGCAACGCTTCTGGCCGTCGGCGGACTGGCAGCGCAGGAGAAAAGCAAGGAGCAGCCGATGACGCCGGTCAAGGTCACCGTGGTATTCACCGAGTACGAGGGCAGCAAGAAGGTGAGCAGTCTGCCGTATGTCCTGCCGGTGAACGCCAGCCCCGATCGCACGGTAAATCGGGCGTCCTTGCGGATGGGACTGCGCGTCCCCATCCGTCAGGGGCAGGTGGAGCACGGCCAGCAACCCGTCATCGCCGAGGTCACCGAGTACGAGGACGTGGGCACGGATATCGACTGCAACGTGAGCCCGAGAGAAGACGGCCGCTTCCTCGTAGACCTCAACGCCAATCGGAGCGCCGTCTATGCGCCCCAGAAGCAGCCGGGCGAAGGTTTCGGCGAAAAGCCGGTGTTCAGCGGGTTGCGCGTGAATCAATACCTGCTCATGCGTGACGGCGGGACGGCGCAAGCGGCTTTGGCGACGGACCCCGTCAGCGGGCACGTGACCAGGGTCGAGGTGACACTGAATGTTGTGAAGTAGCGCCGACCTTCAGGTCGGCATGCCGGGTTGAAGCCCGGCGCTACCAGCAACCGCTGCTCGCGGGAACCGCACTCCGCGATAGAGCACGGCAAAGATGATGAACAGCGCCGCAATAATCACAAACACGAAAGCGCTGCCTTCGGGTCCCACCGACCCGCCGGTAAGCCAGGTGGGACCGTGAAACGAGGCGTTGAGCAGGTGTCCGGGCGAGATTTGGCCGCTGTCCGGCACGCCGTATATAAAGCTCTCGGCGTAATCCCAGGCGGCGTGCAGTCCGACGGCGAACCACAGGCTGCCGGTGCGGCGCAGCGTGAGGCAGAAGAAGAGTCCGATGAGACCGGCGGCAAGCGCGCCGGCCCAGTCTTCACCGCCGTTGAAGAGATGGACGGCGCCGAAAGCCGCCGACAACAGCAGGGCGGACGGCCAGAATCCCATGCCCGTCGACAGGGTAAAGAGGGCGTAGCCCCGAAACAGGAACTCCTCGAAGAATCCGACGAACAGAAAGCTCACCGCCCAGAGCGACGCCCACAGTTCGATCTTCGTGCCGCTCAACGCCAGGGTTCCGAAATCGAAGCCGTGCCCGAGCTTGATGAGCAACAGCAATACCGTCAGGGCCAGAAATCCCCACACCACGCCCCGCCAGAACTGCGCGCCAAAAGCGCCTCGGCCCGGCAGGCCGTAGTCCGTCAGGGTGCGGCGCTCGAAGCGACCCATCACCAGCGCCGCCAGCAGCACGCCGAGAAAGAGCAAGGGTTCGCCGGCCAACTGGCCGACAAGACCGGGATTGATCCGCTTGCCCGCCGATCCGCTGAGTACGAAACGCAGCAAGAGCTGAACCGCGAACGCGAAGGTGGTTGCCAGGAGCAGGAATATCGCGAACCGCCAGCCGGCGCGGATTCCGTTCGGCCCTACAAAGAAGCGGTGGATGAGCGACGACGCGGGCGGCGACGTCAGCCCAGGGCCGGTGACCGCGGAGTTGCTGACGGCCGGCTGAGGGCCACTCGTCGAAGCGGTATTGGGGTCGGAGTCATTCATAGCGCGTACCACCTTACTCTGTTTTCGGGTAGTTGTCAGCGGCGAAACGCCACGAAGTGCTGGACCCGCACGTCGCAAGAGAATTCTTGACAAGGCTAGGCTCCCGGCGATATGTATACCGGCCATAGAGGAGTAACCCTTCCATTTACATTCTCCGCCACAGGGCGTTAGCCCTTCGGCGGAGATGCCTGCCGCCGTCTGCATGCGTGGAGCCGTAGGCGGCTGGTTTCGGTTCAAAGTGTTACCCCGTGGTGATCGTTCCTTCGAACTTCTGCTCCGGTAACTATTTGTGGGATGCCTATGTCTACACTTGACAACGAATCAAGGCATGACTAGGATGGCCCGGCGTCGAGGGCGCCCGTGGAGATCTGTGAAGAGAGGCGAAGATGGCGGATTTTGGAAATGCCGGCAAGATAACCATACGGCGCAATGCGGCGGCTACACAGATCGATCAAGCAGCCAACGAATCCCTGCACTACAAGCTGACCGCGCTGGGCGCGGAACCCGAGTTTGCCTTCTCCTGCCAGCACCGGCAGATTCTTTCTTCGAAGACGTGGAGCTCGCCGCAGATGATTTACGAGTGGGACCTGGGAAAAAAGCCGGGAGACTTCGACGCCACGGACGACGTGTATGTGGTGGCGATGTCGTTTGCCCGCATCACTAAATACACGCTACAGGTGGAGCACCGGAACCAGTTCGGCAGCGTAATTGAAGTCCTCAAGGATATTGACTACGAAAGCCAGGACCCAAACGATTCTTATAACGATTCCCTGAGAGTATTCACCGCTTAGGCCACGGTGGCCGCGAAGAGAGGATGGGCAATGCCGACGAGCGTCACGCGCTGTCTTGGACTCCTGGTGTTTCTATTGCTCGCCGCCGGGTCGAATGGCGCGGCGGCCGAGTGTCAGGACGCCAAGAGCCTGGATGCGTATATCAACTGCCGAATCGTGGAGATTGCCAAGGCCACGATTACGCAGAGCACAGGGGCGAAGCAGGCCGAGACGCCGAGCATCAGCGCGGATTCGACGTCGCTCGTTGACCAGTCCTCCGCGTCTGACCTTTTTGCTGTGGCGCTGAACCTCGCCGGCGCGAACGCCAACTCCAGCGGCCTCGGCGTCACGCCGGCGTCGGTTTCGGCCTCCGCCTATGCGCTGTACACCTCGGCCAAGGAGTTGAACCCCCTGGACCCGGCGATCTATTCCAAGTACCGTGACTGGCGGCGCGTCTCGTTCACTCTGGGCAAGGACGCGGCGCCGAAAGGCGCGACCAACACCGGGTCGGCTGCCATCGTGGGAGCCAAGGTCCTCATCCTCAACTGGCGCGACGCCAGCGACCCACGCTATGCCAAAGACTTTGACCACGTCACAGCGAAGCTGCAGGCCTCGGCGCAGAATTACGCCAATATCGCCTCCTCCATTGAAGACTATCTTTACCAGGTGTTGAGACCGAAGATGACCGTTGCACTCGGCGACGTTCCCACTGACCCGGGCAAGAAGATCGCAGACAAGATTAAGTTCTTGAACGCGGTCAGCGCGAATCCAGCGGCGGCCCTCCAGCAACTCTCACTGCAGCAGATCGCCGACATTGATAACATCATCTCCACTCGGATCGGTCCCCAAGTCGAGTTGATCGATTCCACCCGGGAGCTCGTGTCGCGAATTCGAAGCGCGCCCCAATTCTCGGTGGCATTCCAATCAAGCACGGGCGCACCCAACGGGATTGACGATTATCGCGGCGAGGCCGTTCTTGACCGGGGTGTTCTCAGCCCGCGGATCAACCTGACGCTCAACTCCAGCTTCGACCAGATGCACAACAAGCAGACCGGCGTCGACATGCGCGGCGGACGCGCGGCGGGCGAGTTCCAGTTCCAGTTGAATCCAACGTCCGAGACGAAGCTGACCAACTCCAGGCCATGGCTCCTGAGCCTGGGAGCTCAGGGCCAATGGATGACCCGTCTGACGCCCACCTACGAACTGCAAGCTAAACTGACCATTCCCCTCTTCAGTGGTGTGGATTTTCCGGTTTCGGTTTCGTGGGCCAACCGCACGGCGCTGATCAAAGAATCGAGAGTGAAGGGCCATTTCGGATTCACGTTGGACGTGGCGAAGTTACTTGCGGCGTTCAAGTCAGCGGGCGCGCCGGCGCTGTAGCAGTGCGCCTGAGCGAGCCGGGCGGGGGGCGCCCACGAGTTAACGGAGGTTTACCATGACGAAGTGGAATTACGTGATCGTTGTCGCCGCGCTCGGTACCGGGATTGCTGTTTTCACGTGGCCGCCCGGCCCGATTCGCTTCGGTCAGTTCAGCGCAGCACAATTCACACAACAATTGACGCCGCTTTTCCTGGTCGCCCTCTTGATCGAGCGCAGCCTGGAGGTCTTTCTGACAACGTGGCGTGGACCGGGATTGGCAGTGCTGCAGCGAAGCGTTGACCAGAAGGAACAAATGATGGCTGCTGGCGCCGCCATACTTCCCGACCTTCACCAGGCCCAGGATGCGCTGACGAATTACAAGTCAGCGACGCAGCAGATTGCCATGCCGTCCGCGTTGGTGCTGGGCGTACTCATCAGCGCCTTGGGCATTCGATGCCTGGGCAATCTGGTGGCTGCTGATGCGTTTACGGGCCACCCCACTCAGCAAGCCTGGTTCACGGTGGCCGATGTGTTGCTGACCGGGGCGCTGGTCGGCGGCGGATCAGACTTTGTTCACCAATTCATCACCAGCCTCACCAACTTCATGAACAAGACGAAGTCTTAACGCCACTTGCGCGGCGGACTGGGGGTTCCGGAATCTACTTCTCCACCGTCGCCCGCTTCGTCCCTGCGATCTGCGCTTCGAGCTCGGCCATGTCGAGCACAATCACCTTGCGACGCTCCATCTTGATGATGCCGCGGTCGACGAAGCGGCGCAGGTTGCGCGAGACCAGGTCGCGCACCGTTCCGATTTCAGCACCGATTTCCTGATTGGTCTCCTCCAGCGGAAACTCCACTCCGCGCCGCGTGCGGAGGCCGTCGGCGAGCGCCCGATCGCGCAGGAATCGCGCCAGGCGGTGGCTCACTTCCTTGAGCGAGAGCTCCTCGACCAGGCTGGTGAGGTAGCGGTTGCGAGCGGCGAGCGTGCGAATCGCCGCGAAGGCGACTTCAGAATCGTGGCGGCAGAGTTGGAGGAACTCGCGCTTGGGCAGATAAAGCACGGTCGAATCCTCGGCGGCGATGGCGGTGGCCGGGAAGCTGCCGCCGTCAAAGAGGGCGAGTTCCGCTACCGTCGAGCCGGCGCGCTCGGTCGTCAGGATCTGCTCACGGCCAGTTTCGGCCATCTTGAGCAGCTTCATGGCGCCGGATTGCACCACGTAGAGGCCCTCGCACGAGTCGCCCTCGGCAAAAAGGATTTCTTCGCGCGCGATCCTCCGAACCACGCAGTGCCGCGCCAGCGCCCGCAGATCGGCTTCCGGCAGCGGCGCAAAAAAAGGCACACGGCGAAGGGCGTCAACCGGGTCAAGAACAGCCATGCAAACAAGTTTATCAGTTCTCGGTTCCGAGTTCTCAGTTCTCAGTTCTCACCCCTCATCACTGACAACTGCCTTCCGACGACTTAAGTCGTCGCACGGCGGGGCTGGAAACGGCAAAGTGTAATTTGGAAGGCGGATTCGACTGATCTTTCAGGAGGCTGCACCTATGGCATATATCATTGCGGAACCGTGCGTGGGCACGAAGGACACGGCGTGTGTCGACGTTTGCCCGGTGGACTGCATCCACCCGCGCAAAGATGAAGCCAACTTTGCCGACGTGCCCATGCTCTACATTGACCCGATCGAGTGCATCGACTGCGGGGCCTGCGTGCCCGTCTGCCCGGTCTCGGCCATCTTCCCGCTCGACGACCTGCCGGAGAAGTGGAACAGCTACACGCCGCTCAACGCGGAGTACTACAAGAAGTAGTTGCCCGCGGCCCGCAGTCACAAAATCACCGTGCTATAGTTGCACTCATGAATGGCGACTGGGCCGTACTGCTGCTGGCGCATGGCGCGCCTGACCGCCTGGAGGACGTCCCCGCTTTCGTGCTCAGCCTTCGTGACGGCCGGCCCCTGGCTGACTCAGCTCTCCAAGAAATCGTGGAACGCTACCGCATGATCGGTGGCGGCTCACCGCTGCTGGCGCTCACCCGCCGGCAGGCTGCGGCGCTCGACCGGCGGCTCGGCCATCGTGTGTACGTGGGCATGCGTAACTGGCGGCCGTACATCGCGGACGCCATCCGGCAGGCGCACCAGGAGGGCGCCCGGCACGTCGTCGCCCTTTGCCTCGCCCCGCAAAACTCCCGCACGAGTGTGGGGCTTTATCGCAAGGTCCTCGACGAGGCCATCGAGCGCCTGGCCCCCGGCCTGGAAGCTGACTTCATCGAGAGTTGGCACGACCATCCCGGCCTGATTGTCGCCTTTCGGGAGCGCATCGCCGCCGCGCTCGACCGCGCCGGGCCGGAAGCGGGCGTGGCGACGCCGGTGATCTTCACCGCGCACAGCGTGCCCGAGCGCACCATTGCCGCAGGCGATCCTTACGATCAGCAGGTGCGGGAGACCGCGCGTCTGATTGCGAAGGCGCTAGGCCCCAGGCTCGACGAGTGGCGTGTAGCCTATCAGAGTCAGGGCATGACCGCCGACCCGTGGATCGGCCCCACCGTCGAATCTCAAATCGATGCGCTGGCCGCCGCCGGCCACCGGCGCGTGGTCATCGCTCCTATCGGCTTCGTCTGCGACCACGTCGAGATCCTTTATGACATCGACATCGTGTTCAGGAAATACGGCGAGAGCAGAGGAGTAGAGGTTTCCCGGTCGGAATCTCTCAACGAGGGCCCGCTGTTTATCGAGGCGCTCGCGACGCTCATCATGGGGCGCGCGAGGCTGGGGGCGTGATGGAGCGGAGGCCGTGGCGCATCGCGGTGCTGGGCGGCGGCATTTCGGGACTCACGGCGGCTTACACGCTGGCGCGCGCCAGGGAAAGCGGCGCGCCCATCGAAGAGTTCCTCATCGAAGCGAGTGACCGCCTGGGTGGTCTTATTCAGACCGAGCGTGCGGAGGGGTTCGTTATCGAAGCGGGTCCAGATTCCTTCCTGGCCGAGAAGCCGGAGGCTGCGGCCCTCTGCCGCGAGCTCGGCCTGGGGGATTCGCTCATCGGGTCGAACGACGCCGGGCGCCGCACGTACATTCTGCATCGCGGGCGGCTGGTTCCGCTTCCCGACGGTTTGATGCTGATGGTCCCCACGCGCCTGTGGCCGGTTCTTGCCACGCCGCTGCTGGGATGGACCAGTAAACTCGCCATCGTGACCGAACCGTTACGCGCCGCCCGGGGCCATCGCGCGAACGGCCCCACGAACGGCCCGGCGGCGAGCGACGAGTCGGTTTCAAGCTTCGTGCGACGCCACTTCGGCCGCGGCATGGTGGAGAACATCGCCGACCCGCTGCTGGCAGGTGTTTTTGGCGGCGATTCTGAGCGTCTCAGCGCGCGCTCCGCGCTACCCCGGTTTTGGGAGATGGAGCGGGAACACGGAAGCCTCACGCGCGCCGTCTTGGAAGCCCGGCGGCGTCGCACCGCGCAGGCGAACGCCGCGAGCGCGGAGCCAGCGCCGCCGTTATTCATGACTCTAAGAGAGGGCCTCGGCGCGATCGTGGATGCTTTGAGGCCCCGCCTCGAAAGTTCCCGGCTGTGCCTCGAACGCCGTGTCCTCGTGCTGGAGCGGCGTCGGGCGGAACCGACAGGCTACATTATTCGATGTGAAGGAGGCGGAGCGTATGAAGCGGACGCCCTTGTCCTGGCGCTTCCGGCGCACGAGTGCGCCCGGCTCATCTCTCCACTTGACTCAGCGCTTGGCGTGCAACTCGGTGCGATTCCATACACGGGCGCCCTTACCGTGGCCCTGGCTTACGGCCCCGGCGTGCGCGAGGCGCTTCCGGGGGGCTTCGGTTTTCTCGTGCCCCGCAAGGAAGGCAAGAGGATGCTGGCCTGCACCTTTGTCCACGCCAAGTTCGACCACCGGGCGCCGAACAGTCATGCCCTGCTCCGGTGCTTCCTCGGTGGAGCGCGCGACCCGGACACGCTACGTCGGAGCGACAATGAGATCGTTTCGACCGTGCGCAGGGAGCTGCGAGCGATCCTCGGCCTTGACGCCGAGCCTCTGTTCCATCGCATCTATCGCTGGCCTTCGGCCATGCCGCAGTATGAGGTTGGACACGCCGAGCGCGTGAGCCAGATCGAGCATCGTCTCGATTCCAATCCCGGCTTGTTCCTGGCCGGGAACACCTACTCGGGAATCGGCATTTCGGATTGCATCCGGACGGGCCGGACGGCGGCAACGAAAGCCGTGGGGTTAGCCACAGAGGCACAGAGGCACGGAGCAGCCAAGCAAGAAAGCAGCAGCCCGAGTTGAGCCGGTCTGCGGAGCTGAGGCTCGCCTTCGCCTGATTCTCTCTTTTTCTCTGTGTCTCTGTGCCTCTGTGGCGAGGAATGTCGGGAGGTGCCGGTTGGTTGATTCGCGCTTCATGAAAGCCTGCCGCCGCGAGCCGGTGGATGCGACGCCCGTCTGGCTGATGCGCCAGGCGGGGCGCTACATGAAGGAATACCGCGAGCTGCGGGCGCGCGTTCCGTTTCTCGAGCTCTGCAAGAACCCGGACCTGGTGACCGAAGTCACGGTCACCGCTGCCGAACGCCTCGGCGTGGATGCTGCGATCATTTTCGCCGACCTGTTGCTCATTGCTGAACCGCTCGGATTCAGCCTGGAATACGAGAAGGGCGAAGGGCCGGTGGTCGCTCCAGCGATCCGGCAGGCGGCGGATATCGATCGGCTGCCCGATGAGAACGACGTGAACGTGGAGGAGTCGCTCGCTTACTTCCTCCGCGCCATCCGCCAGACGCGAGCCTCGCTCTCGCCCGACCTCCCGCTCATCGGCTTTGCCGGCGCGCCCTTCACGCTGGCGTCTTATCTCATCGAAGGTGGCTCGTCGCGGCACTACGTTCACACCAAGTCGCTGATGTACCGCGACGCCGGCGCCTGGCGCGCGCTCATGGAACACTTGGCGCGGAATCTCGCCGTTTACGTCAATGCGCAGGTTGCGGCAGGCGTTCAGGCGGTGCAGATTTTCGATACGTGGATCGGCTGCCTCAGTCCCGCCGACTACCGCGAATTCGTCCAGCCTTACACGCGGCTCCTGATGCGCAGCATCACACCCGGCGTGCCCGTGATTCACTTTGGAACCGGAACGGCCATGCTGCTTGAAGACATGCGCGAGGCCGGCGGCAGCATCATCGGGCTTGATTCGCACGTCGAGCTCGACCAGGCTTGGACCCGGCTGGGTGACGGGGTTGGTGTGCAAGGGAACCTCGACCCTGCCGTCCTCTTTGCCGACCTCGCGTACATCCGCCAGCGCGTGGAGCGGATTCTGCGGCAGACCGCGGGCCGTCTGGGACACATTTTCAACCTCGGCCACGGCATCCTGCCGGATACACCGTTCGAGAACGTTGTGGAGCTTGTAAAGATGGTTCACGAACTCGGTTGCCGCGCAGCGAGCGACTAGAGCCCCGGACCTGATCCGCCTTAGTTGCGCCCTTAACGAGAAGCAGTGACATCAAGGAGACTGTCGCCGCGTTGCGTGGTACACTTCCTCTCGCGCTGGTTTCGCACTGCACATGGCGCCAGTCTGGCCAGCGAGCCTAAGAGACGCGGTATGGAACCCCAGGGAACCGTTCAATCTGACAACGGCCTGCAGATCGGAGCCCGTCGCGATGTAGCGATCTCCGGATCGCGTGGCAGATCCTTTCGGATTCACTTGGCCGACTGCCTCGAGTGGATCGAGACGCAGCCCGCCAATTCGGTTCACGCCATAGTCACCGATCCTCCTTACGGCTTGAAGGAATACACCTCGGTAGAAAAAGCGAAACTGAGAAGTGGGCGCGGAGGCATCTGGCGTATTCCGCCTTCTTTTGACGGGTGCGCACGGAATCCAGTTCCACGCTTTACGGTGTTGACCACATCCGACCGCGAGCGGCTGCGGAGTTTCTTTTCGGCTTTCGGCAGACGGGCGCTCAGGATTCTTGTGCCGGGAGGTCACGTCCTGATCGCGAGTACTCCGCTGCTCTCTCATCTGGTATACCTGCCACTGATGGATGCGGGATTCGAGAAGCGCGGAGAGATCATACGCCTCGTCCGGACGCTACGCGGCGGGGATCGGCCCAAGAATGCTCATGATGAGTTTTCTGATGTGACGGTGATGCCGCGCTCGGGATGGGAGCCCTGGGGAATATTCCGAAAACCTTGCGAGGGTCGGGTCCAAGACAATTTACGGAAGTGGGGCGCCGGCGGCTTCCGGCGCATCTCGGAAAGTGCGCCCTTCTCCGACGTGATCGAGTCTTCGCCGGCCCGTCCGGACGAGAGACGCGTCGCACCGCATCCCTCATTGAAACCGCAGGCTTTCATGCGCCAGATCGTCAGGGCATCTCTGCCATTGCGTCGGGGCGTGATCCTCGACCCTTTCATGGGCGCAGGCTCCACCATCGCTGCCGCCGTTGCGGTGGGTTACGAGAGTATCGGAATCGAAGTCGATCCAGTGTTCTTCAAAATCGCTGAACGGGGGATACCTCTTCTCGCAAAACTGCCCTGTGCAACAAACGGGCGCGGGAACGTTCTCCCGCAAACTGGAAACCTGCGCCTCTTCTGAGTGAGATGGTACGCCCTGTGGCCAAAGGTACGGACGGATTCGACCGAAGTGTGCCCCTTCCCACCCAACTGTCAGTTGGGCACATTCGGAACGCCATGGAGTATATCGAGGAGCAAGCCGAGGAGCTTGTGGACCTGTACTATGAGCAGGCTAACGTGTTCAGCGGCGTCGTTGGGATACTCGGGATCAAGGCGCTGCACTCTTTCAGTCCCTACAAACGGCACAAGCATCCCGACATCGCGCAACAGCGCTTCCCTGACCTGTCCCTCGGGGGGAAGCTGAATCCGCCTCCCAAGCAGGCACTGGAATCTAAAGGCAGCATCAGGCCGTGGGCTGTTCAATCCCATTACAATCACGCGGGCTGGTATATTATATGGCGTTACGCAGTTGACGCGACAAAGCGAATGAAGCCTCGACGTTCCGTCGTTGTCTGGCGAATCGACCTGCCGTTTCTGTCTGAAGACGATTGGAAATATGAAGGAAGCACGGCCGCGCAGGGTCGTGGAGGAAGGACGCACACCTTCGGTGTTAAGAACGCCAAGCAGCGGCTACTCGGTTCAATCGTCTATCAAGCGCCAGGCATTACCTTGTCCGGCGGAAGCCCAACACTCACCAACGGTTCGACTCCCGCAGCCACGCAGAGTTAGACCACGCTACGTGCCGCAATTGATCTGGTCGAGCACCTCTGCTATCTTTAGAGTTTCCAAAACGGAAATCGCACCAAAGTTCAGCAATGCCGAACATTCAAATCACTTTCCCTGACGGCAACGTCAGAGACTACCCCGAGGGCGTGACGGCGCTTGAAGTCGCGAAATCGGTCGGGCCGCGGCTGGCGGCTGATGCGCTGGTGGCGAAAGTGGACGGACGCCTGGTGGATCTTTCCGCCCCGATCGAATCGAGCGCACCGATCCAATTCCTGACGCCATCGTCGCCGTTTCCTGAGGCGCTGGAGGTGTACCGGCACTCGTCCGCCCATCTGCTGGCAGCGGCGGTGCTCGAACTTTTTCCGGACGCCCATCCCGGCGTGGGTCCGCCCACCGACACCGGGTTCTACTACGATTTCTACCGCAAGAAGCCCTTCACCGAGGACGACCTGCACAAGCTCGAAGCGAAAATGGCTGAGCTCGTCAAGGCCGACATCCCCTACGAGCGCGTCTATTACGCCAAGGAAGATGGCTTGAAGCTCTTCAACCAGATGGGCGAGTTTCTGAAGTGCGAGCTCATCCAGGAAAAGGCTGACGACGTATTCTCCGCTTACAAGACCGGCAAGTTCTTGGACTTCTGCCGCGGCCCGCACATTCCTTCCACCGGACGAATCAAGGCGTTCAAGCTGCTGAGCGTGGCCGGGGCGCACTGGAAGGGTGACGAACATTCGCACCCGCTGCAACGCATCTACGGCACCGCCTTCTTCAGCCAGAAAGACCTGGATGCGTATCTCACCCAAGTCGAAGAGGCCAAGAAGCGCGACCATCGGCGTCTGGGGAAAGACCTGGATCTTTTCAGCATCCAGGAAGAGGCGGGCGCGGGACTCATTTTTTGGCATCCCAAGGGCGGCATCATTCGCAAAGAGATTGAAGACTGGCTGCGCGCCGAGTTGCTCGATCGCGGCTACGACATGGTGTTTACCCCGCACGCCATGCGCCTGCATCTTTGGGAGACGAGCGGGCACACCAACTTTTACCGCGAAAACATGTTCGGCCCGATGGACGTGGAGAACGACCAATACCAGCTCAAACCCATGAACTGCCCGGGCCATGTCCTGATCTACAAGTCGCGCACGCGCAGCTATCGCGAGCTGCCGATACGCCTGGCGGAGTTTGGGACCGTATACCGTTACGAGCGCTCCGGTGTGATGCACGGTCTGCTGCGGGTGCGCGGCTTCACCCAGGACGACTCGCATATCTTCTGCATGCCCGAGCAGGTGGAGAGCGAGGTCCAAGCCTGCGTGGAGTTTGCCTTCGCCGTCCTCAAGACTTTCGGATTCGATCGCTATAAAGTAGAGCTTTCGGCGCGTGACCCCGCGCATCCCGAGCATTATGCCGGTACGGCGGAGGATTGGGACCGCTCCGAGGGCGCGCTGATGAGCACGCTCAAGCGCATGGATGTGCCATTCAAATACATGCCGGGCGAAGGGGTGTTTTACGGACCCAAGATCGATGTGAAGCTCGTGGACGCCATTGGACGCCCCTGGCAGCTCACCACCGTTCAGTTTGATTTCAATCTGCCCGGGCGCTTCGGCTTGCAATACGTCGGCGCCGACGGTCACGCGCACACTCCCGTCATGGTGCATCGCGCACTGCTCGGATCAATCGAGAGATTCTTCGGCGTACTCATCGAGCATTACGCCGGGGCTTTCCCGGTGTGGCTCTCGCCGGTGCAGGCCGTCGTGCTGCCGATTAGTGAAAAACACGCGCTTTACGCGCGCGAGGTCGAGGAACGTCTGCGCGCGGCGAAGGTTCGCGTCCAGCTTGACGATCGCAATGAGAAGCTCAACGCCCGCATCCGCGACGCGCAACTTCAGAAGGTCCCGTTTATGCTGGTCGTCGGAGATCGTGAAGCGGCGGCGTGGGGCGTCGCGGTCCGCCGGCGCGACACCGGTGACGCCGGCTTCCAGACGCTCGCCGAGTTCACGGGAAAGATTCGCGAGCTTATCGACAGCCGGGCTGTGAAATGGTAGAGTAGGAGCAGTGATCAGCGGTCAGTGGCCAGTTTTCAGTAAAGACCAGGAACAAGGGCGGAGTTCCCCTGAATGTTCTTACTGACAACTGATAACTGACAACTGACAACTGTTCTTGAGGAGGTAGTGTCTATCGCCGATCGATTTGTTCGTATCAATGACCGTATCCGCGCTCGGGAAATCCGAGTGGTGGACGACGAGGGCAAGCAGCTCGGCATCATGCCGCCTTACGAGGCCATAAAGATCGCGCGCGAACGTGGCCTCGATCTGGTGGAGGTTTCACCGACCGCCAATCCTCCCGTCTGCCGCATTATCAATTACGGAAAGTTTCTCTACCAGCAAAGCAAGCGGCAGCACGAGGCCCGCAAGCATCAAAAGTCCACCGGGCTTAAGGAAGTGAAGTTCAGCCCGCGCACCGGCGAGCATGACCTGGAGGTGAAGCGCAACCAGATGCTGCGCTTCCTGCAGGACGGTTCCAAGGTGAAGGCGACGGTGGAGTTTCGCGGCCGCGAAATGGCTCACCGCGACCTCGGTTGGAAGCTGCTGACGCGGCTCGTGGAAGACATCGGCGAGGCCGGATTGGTTGAGGCCCGGCCCAAGCAGGAAGGACGGAGCTTATTCACCATCGTGGCCCCGAAGAAGCCGGGCGGCAAATCCGCCAAGCCAACTGGAGCCTCGGCTGCAGCCCTAGGGACGGGGTCGCGACCCTCAACGCCGCCGAAGGTGGCTGCCGCGGTAGCTGCGCGGCCAGCCGTTACAGCTTCGGTGGCTGCCGCGGGGCCCGCGCCAACCGCTGCTGGTTCGGACAAGCCTGAAGAATAAGGGAAACGCAACGCAGCGTGCAGAAAAAAAGATAAATTGTTACGAACGAAGCCGTCAACATGTTGAAAACAAAGGAAACGGAATTATTGGAGCCCGTGAAAGCCGCCAACGTATTGAAAACAGGATAGTTATTCATGTAAACCGCCATGTTATTGAAAATAAATCAGATAGTAAGACTCCCAGCGGACTGATTCGGAGGAAGATCAGGTGGCAAAGGCTAAGGTTAAGCTGAAACTGAAGACTCACAAGGGCGCTGCCAAGCGGTTCAAGATCACTGCCGGCGGCAAGATTATTCGCGGGCACGCCTACGCCCGGCACATTCTGACGTCCAAGGACAGCAAGCGAAAACGCAAGTTGGACCAGACGACCACGGTTGACGTGACAGACCTGCATCGCGTCCGGGCGATGCTGCCTTATGGAAGATAGGGAGTAGGGAGCGGGGAGTAGGCAGTCGGGTTTCTCTGTTCCGGCTCCCCACTTCCCAGTTACACGGTTGCGGGAAGGCCAAAGGCTGGGTGCCTTCCGTAGCGAGGGAGTAGGATTAGGGAATCCGGAGTGCGGAAGGGCGACTGATCGCTTCCCCGACTCCCGATTCTCGACTCCCGACTCCCTCTCTCATGCCGCGCCGAAAATCTCAGCAAAGGAGAAGAAACCCATGCCCAGAGTCAAGCGCGGCACTGTGCGCCGCGCCGCACGGAAGAAACTCTCGAAGCTCACCAAGGGCTACTTCCTCACCAAGAGCAAACTGTATCGCTCCATGAAAGAGGCCGCGGACCGCGCCGGCCGCTTCGCCTATCGCGACCGCCGCCGCAAGAAGCGCGACTTTCGACGCCTCTGGATCGTCCGCATCAGCGCCGCCGCGCGCCTCAACCAGCTCACCTACAGCCAGTTCATCAACGGGCTGAAGAAGCTGAACATTGGGCTCGACCGCAAGGTGCTGTCCGAAATGGCGATCAAGGATCCGGCGGGATTCGCGGAGTTGGCGGCAAAGGTGAAGGAAGCGGTCGAGAGTCAAAACCCGACAGCCGAAAAGCCAGTCCAAAGCTGATCGTTACTCAGACCGCGAAGCGACGGTTGAAAGTCGTTCTCTTTCGGCTTTCAACTGTTGACCACCAACTTCCGTTCATGACGATCGAAGAAAAAGCCGCGAAGACTCTCTCTGAGCTGGGCATTCAAGATGAGGCAGGAGTGCACGCGCTCTTCGATGAGGTGCGCGAGTATCTGGATGCTGTGTTGCTTAAGGTGACGTTTAGCTTAGGAAACCTATCGCTCCCCGAAAAGGAGAAAAGAGCCAAGCCCGTTCGGGACCGAGTGCTTGGCCGAAATGCAGGGTTAGCCTCCCTCATTGATGAAAAGTGGCTGAAGACGGCGCCTAAGAGCATCAAGCCCACAGTGGGACGTGAATTCAACAGTCTCAAGGATACCCACCTAAGTCGCTTCGCGGTTGAGGCGCTCGTCGAGCGATCCTCCGATGCCAAAGAGTGGGCAGCGAAGTACACTGAGCACGTTGCCAAATATGAAGCGCGTAACGCGATTGACCTCACCCTGCCCGGCTACCGCCGCCCGCTCGGCTCCGTCCATCCGGTCACCCGCGTCCAGCGCGAGATCGAGGAGATTTTCCTGGGCCTCGGTTTCACCATTGAGAACGGACCCGAGATTGAATCGGTGTACTACAATTTCGACGCCCTCAACATTCCCGAGAGCCATCCTTCGCGCGACGACTTTGACACCATCTACATCGATTCGAAAACTCTCCTGCGCACGCACACCTCACCGGTGCAGATCCGGGCCATGGAGCAATACGCGCGGGAGGGGCGCGAAGACGGCCTCTACATCATCATTCCCGGCAAGTGCTATCGCAACGACAACCCGGACGCCACGCACTCGCCCATGTTTCATCAGTGCGAGGGCCTGGCCGTTGACAAGGACATTACTTTCGCCGACCTCAAGGGCACGCTCGACTTTTTCGCCAAGAAGTTCTTCGGCGAGCGGACGCGCACCAGCTTCCATCCGAGCTTCTTTCCCTTCACCGAGCCGAGCGGCGAGGTGGCCGTGAGCTGCTTTGTGTGCGACGGCCGGGGCTGCCGCACCTGCAAGCAGAGCGGCTGGATCGAGGTAATGGGTTGCGGCATGGTTCACCCCCAGGTGCTCCGCAACGGCGGCATTGATCCGGAGCGATACTCGGGGTGGGCGTTCGGCCTCGGGATCGATCGCTTCGCGATGATCAAGTACGACATCAGCGACATCCAGCATTTTTTCCAGAGCGACGTCCGATTCTTGGAGCAGTTTTAGAAAGAGGATTCGGGCGCCAGGATTCAGGATTCAGGCGCCTGTCATGCTGAGGTCGCCGCTGCGACCGAAGGATCCGCTGTTTCCTGCTAGAAAAAGCTGATCCCAAAACCCGAATCCTGAATCCTAGTTATGAAAATCTCGCTCAATTGGCTTCGCGAATTCGTGGACGTTGCCGTTGAGCCCCGCCGGTTGCAAGGCGACCTAAAGCGCCTGGGGCTCGGCGCGGAGATGGTCGTGGAGCTCGAAAGCGATTGGATCTACGATCTCGAAATCACGACCAACCGCCCGGACTGCCTCAGTCACTTCGGCGTGGCGCGTGAGGCCGCGACGCGCTATCGCCTGCCGCTGAAGCCACCCATCATCAACATCAAGGAAACAGCGTCGGCCGCCGCTGGCGCTGTCTCGATCGAGATAGCTGCGCCCGACCTCTGCGCGCGCTATTGCGGGCGCGTGATTCGCGGCGTGCAGGTGAAACCGTCGCCCGAGTGGCTCGCGAGGCGGCTCGAAGCGATGGGCGCCCGCCCGATCAACAACGTGGCCGATATCACCAACTACGTGCTGATGGAACTCGGCCACCCGCTTCACGCCTTTGACCTGGCGAAGATGCGGCAACACAAGATCATCGTGCGGCGGGTGCGGGCAGGCGAAAAGCTGCGGACACTCGACGGCGTTGACCGGACCTTAACGGCAGAAAACCTCGTGATCGCCGACGCCGAGCGGCCCGTGGCGCTGGCCGGCGTCATGGGCGGCGAGGATTCCGGCATCTCCGCCGCGACGCGCGACGTTCTGCTCGAAAGCGCCTGGTTCGATCCCGCTTCCATCCGGCGCACCGCCAAGGCGCAGGGGCTGCACACTGAGGCGTCGCACCGCTTCGAACGCGGCGCCGACATCGAGATGGCTCGCGTCGCGATTGACCGCGCCGCAGCGATGATCGCGGAGCTCGCACGAGGCGAAGTCTTGCAAGGCGTGGTTGACGTTTACCCGCAGCCAAAGCCGCGTTCCGAGATCATCCTGCGCGCAAGCGAAGTGCTTCGTCTGCTCGGCGCTAACGTTCCTGCGGCAGACGTTGAGCAGATTCTGCGCGGGCTCGGATTCGCTCCGCAGCCGGACGGCTCGTCGAACTCTCACCGCTGGCGCACCCTGCCACCTTCCTGGCGCTTAGACGTTACGCGCGAGGTTGACCTGATCGAGGAAGTGGCGCGCCATTACGGCTATGACCGCCTGCCGGCCCATGTGCGTCCGGCGCCGCCGCGCGCCGACCGGGACACGCGGCGAGAGAAGGAACTGACGATCTCCGCGACCCTGGTAAGCCTGGGGTACCGTGAGATCATCACTTCCTCCATGGTCGACCCGGCGGAAAACGCCCGTTTCACGGAACTCGAGCCGGTCACGCTCGCGAACCCGCTCAACCAGGAAGCCTCGGCGCTTCGCTCGACGACGGTTCCATCCATGCTGCGCGCGCTCGCGTGGAATCTCGATCGCGGCCAGCACGACGCGCGTCTGTTCGAGATGGGCAAGACTTACACCGCGTCCGAGCGCACCGTCGAGGGCTTGCCCGGCGAGCGCCGCGTCTTGACGCTGGGCGCGACCGGACAGCGGCGTGTGGCGTCGGTCCACGACAACATGAGACTGCTCGATCTCTTTGATCTCAAGGGTGACCTGGAGACGCTCATAGATGCCTTCGACGTTCCAGGCTTGCGCTTTGAGGTGGTGGCATGCCCGTACTACGACGGCGGTTTCGGCGGGCGCTTCCTGGCGGGCAGCAAAGTACTCGCAAGCTTTGGCCAGATCAGCCACGAAGTCCGAGAGGACGAGCTGCGTCAAGCCGTGCAAACGGCCGAGGTAGATCTCGAACACCTCTTGAGTTTTTCGCTCCGCCGCCACGCCTTCCGGCCGTTTTCGAAGTTCCCGGCGGTACAGCGCGACTTCTCGCTGCTCCTGCCCGAGGGAGTCACCTACGCGCAGGTGGCGGAGGCCATTCGGTCTCTCGGTGCACAGGAAATCGGGAGCCTGCAACCGGTGGACCTGTTTCGCGGCGACTCTCTCCCCGCCAGGCATTATAGCCTGCTGTTGCGCGCCACGTTCCAGAGCCAGACGCGCACGCTCGCGGGCGAGGAAATCGAGGCTCTGGGTGCGAGGTTGCTTGCCGCTCTCGAGCCGCTGGGTGTCCGCCTGCGTCAATAATGACGCGGCGGATTAGGGGATTGCTCTCGCAAATGACCGGCGCCGCTGAACTCTTGACTTTGAACTTTCTACTTTAAACTGACCTTATGACTGAACACGATAGCTTTCAGAAGCTGGAAGAAAAAATCGCCAAGGCAGTTGAGGTTTTCAAACACACTCAGGCCGAAAAGCGCGCGCTCGAACAAGAGGTGGAGAAGCTGCGCGCCGGCGCCAAGGACCGTTCGAAGCAGTCCGAGGCGCAGGAGCGGGAACTTATAGCGTTGCGCCGCGAGCGCGAAGAGGTGCGCGGCCGCATCGAAAAGCTCCTCGACCAGATCGACGCGTTGACAAAGCCCGACGATGCGGGATAATGGGCCGAGTTGTGGCGCCGGCATCCTGCCGACGGAAGCGCGGGCTGGAAGCCCGCGCCACATGGGGATTTGCGTGGCTAAAGAAAAGGAAGAAGACGGAATCCGGGTTGAGATTTACGACCAAGCCTACCACATGCGGGGCCAACTGGATCCGGCCTACATCCGCCAGCTCGCCCAGTTCGTGGACGGCAAGATGCGCTCGATTGCAACCCGCACCAAGACGGTGGATTCGCTGCGCGTCGCGGTGCTGGCGGCGCTGAACATCGCCGACGAGTGCCATCAACTGCGGGCGAAGTGCGAGACCGCCACCCGGCAGGTCGAGCAGGTGGACGAGCGCATCTCCGAGTGCAGCGAGGCGCTGGACGAACTTCTCCATTGATCAAGATCCTTTTCATCGGCGACATCTTCGGTCATCCCGGCCGGCGGATTGTGAAGGAGACGCTGCCGGATCTCGTGGGGCAGTTCGCGCCTGACCTGATTCTTGCCAACGGTGAAAACGCCGCCGCAGGTTTCGGCATCACGCCTCCCCTGGTCGAGGAGCTGCTCGGCCTGGGCATCGCCGTCCTCACGTCGGGCAACCACATCTGGGACAAGAAGGAGATTCTGCCCTATCTCGCCGACCATCTCGACGGCCGGCTGTTGCGTCCCGCCAATTATCCCGGCGATTCTCCCGGCCGCGGGCTGCACGTGGGCCAGATGCGTGGCGGCGTGCCTTACGCCGTCCTGAACCTGCAGGGACGCGTCTTCATGCCACCCCTCGATTGCCCGTTCCGCACCGCCGACCGACTGCTCGATCAAATTCCGCCCGAGGTTAAGATTCGCGTTGTCGACATACACGCCGAGGCGACCTCGGAGAAGATGGCGATGGGCTGGTACCTCGACGGGCGCGCCACGGCGGTGCTGGGGACGCACACCCACATCCCCACCGCCGACGAGCGTGTGCTGCCGGGCGGAGCCGCTTACATCACCGACCTCGGCATGACCGGACCCTACGACTCGATCATCGGCGTGGAGAAGCAGGCCGTCATCGAGAAATTCTTGAAGCAGGTCCCTGCCCGCTTTGAAGTTGCCAAGGGCGACGTGCGGCTCTCCGCCGTGCTTATCGAGGCGGACCCGGTGGACGGCCGCGCGCTCTCGATCCAAAGAATCATGCGGAATTAGTGGGGCCTTTCCTTCGCCTCGATCCTGTGGGAACATGAAAGCTTCAGCAGTCAAGCTCCGGCCCGGCGTTCGCGGCCCGGACCTCGCAACAACCGGGAGAAGCGGTTGGCCTCTACCAAATCCATCGGACGCATCACCCGAGAAACACTTTTCGACCTCGTTCGCGCTGACCTTCTGAAAGTCGAGGAGGAGTTCTGCCAGCAGAGCGTTTCGAGCGTCCGCCCGATCACCGAAATCGGCCAGTACTTGCAGGGGGGCGGCGGCAAACGACTCCGCCCGGCCCTCGTGCTCCTCTCCTCGAAGCTGTGCGGTTACGAGGGGCAGGCGGCGGTCCGGCTCGGCTCCGTGGTGGAACTCATTCACACGGCGACCTTGGTTCACGACGACATCATTGACGAGGCGGAAATGCGCCGCGGCCGCCCCTCCACCAATTCGCGCTGGGGCAACCATATGAGCGTGCTCGCCGGGGACTGGCTCTACATGCAGGCGTTCAACATCGCGCTGGGAGAACGAAAGTTCCGCATCCTCGACGTCCTGATCGGACTCACGCAAGTCATGGTCGAAGGCGAACTGCTGCAGTTGACTCAACTCAAGAACCTCAACATCACCGAAGACGATTACCTGGAGCTCGCCTACCGCAAGACGGCCTGCCTGTTCTCGGCCTGCCTGCGCCTGGGAGCGCTGCTGGGCGGCCGGAGCGAGGAGGAGGAAATTCGCCTCGGCTCCTTCGGTGCCAACCTCGGGCTCGCCTTCCAGTTGATTGACGATCTCCTCGACCTTACATCGTCCGAGGAAACTCTGGGCAAACCCATCGGCAACGACTTGCGCGAGGGAAAAGTCACCCTGCCTCTCATCTACCTTCTGCGCCGCTGCCGCCCCGGGGAGCGGGCGAAGATCGCGCGCGTGCTCGAAGAAGGCGGATTCAACTCTGTGCCGCTTGCTGAAGTCCAAGCGCTCATCGAGCGCTATGGAACGCTCGAAGCGGCCCGCGAGAAGGCGCTGGAGTTTGCCAACGTCGCCCTGCAGTGCCTCAAGGGATTTGCGGAGTCTCCATACAAAGGGGCGCTCCAAGCGCTGCCGGAGTTCGTGCTGGACCGGCAGAGTTGAGGGCGGCAGACCGCTACTGTGCCGGGCAAGACCTCGACCTTGCCATCTCGCGGCAGAGTTGGGACCACAGCCCGGCGCGAAACGCGCTCGCCGGGCTGTGGCGGAATGAGGGGCTAGTTGGGAAGCAGGACAGAATCAATCACGTGAATGACGCCGTTCGACTGAAACACGTTGGCGATCGTGATATGGGCGGTGCCACCTTTCTCGTCCTGGAGGACGATCGAGTTCCCTTGCATAGTGGCCGTGAGAGTTCCGCCACTGACGGTCTTCAACGTCGCCGATCCGTTGCCTTCCTTGATCATCCCAGCCAGCTCCCGGCTGCTGATCCTGCCCGGGACCACGTGGTAGGTCAGAATTTTGGTCAAGGTCTCTTTATTTTCCGGCTTCAAAAGCGTGTCGACGGTCCCGGCCGGAAGCTTGTCGAAAGCCTCGTTGGTGGGCGCAAACACGGTAAAGGGTCCGGGCCCTTTCAGAGTGTCCACAAGGCCGGCCGCTTTCACGGCGGCCACGAGCGTAGTGTGGTCGGCCGAATTCACGGCGTTGTCAATGATGTCCTTGTTCGGATACATCGCATGACCCCCAACCATGGGGTTTTGTTTGGCAAGAGCAGCGGCGGCCAGCATCAACGCCATCGCCGCCAGAGACACAACTCCTATCTTCTTCATTGTCGGGCAAGCTCCTCTCAGGGTGACTGCAATGTTTCAGTCAGGATTGTTCCTGCTGATGGGCCGCGGAGCCGAAGCTCGGTGCGGATCACAGTCTCGCCTTAGGTACGAGAGGCGGCGCTCGTTTGGATTGGTGCCCCGCGCTCTCCTGCGCCATCCGGCTTCCAGAAAGCCGTCAACCGGCCACGATCTCGGAAAGCTCGAGGGTCAAGAGCGCCTTGCAGGCCACGCAAAAAATCCGGCCGGCCTCGCTGCCGCTTGCGATCACGAAAAGTGTGCTCTCGCCGCAGCGGGCGCAAGCGGCGGTGGGGCCAGAAGGATCAGGGTCAGCCGGGAGCGGCCCCGGGTCGGCCGCCAGTTCGCCGACGCGCGTGGTCACCGGCTCGAAGGTGGTGTAGCACTTGCCGCACACATGGTTGAAGCAACAATCCGGCTTGCAGGAGTAAATGACGTCGGGCGAGCCACATTGCGGGCAGACGAAGGCGAGCGGCTTGAGCTCCATCGAGTCACAGTGTGGCGCGGCGCGCGACGGAGTGTCAAGATGCCTGAGGTGGAACGTTACATCTTCCGCTCGGTCGCAGCAGTCTAATGCAGGGAGGGAAATTGACATGGCCAAGGCGACTTTTGGAGCCGGCTGTTTCTGGGGAGTGGAAGCGACGTTCCGCCAGATCCCGGGAGTAAAAGATACCGCAGTAGGCTACATGGGCGGGACGCTGAACAAACCGACCTATCAAGATGTCTGCACTGACCGCACCGGTCACGCGGAAGTCGTGGAAATGACTTACGACCCGGCCCGGGTTTCATACGACGACCTGCTGAAGGTGTTTTGGGAGAACCACGACCCGACCACGCTGAATCGCCAAGGTCCGGACTGGGGGACTCAGTACCGGTCGGTGATCTTCTTCCACAGCCCGGAGCAGGAAGCGGCGGCGAAGGCGTCGAAAGACCGCCTCGAGAAGTCCGGAACCTACCGGCGCCCGATCGTGACCGCAATCACCCCCGCCGCCGACTTCTGGAGGGCAGAGGAGTATCATCAGCAGTACTTAGAGAAACGCGGGCTGGCGAGTTGCCGGATCAAATGATTGTCGAAAGCCGAAGGTTGAAAGGCAAACTAACTTTCAACCTTCGACTTTCAACTTTCGACTTCCTACCTTTAAGCCTCAACTCCCAGCTAGGTATACTTCATCCAGCGTAGCAGTTCGACCAGCGACGGCCGCTTGCCGTACATCAGCACCCCGACGCGGTAGATCTTGGCCGACAAGTAGGTCACGCCAATGGTGGTCAGGAGCGAGAGGCCGAGCGAAAGCGCAATCTGCCAGAAGGGTGGCATCTGCATGGCGATTCGCAGGATCATGAGGATGGGAGAGATGAAGGGAATGAGCGAGAGGATGACGGCCAGCCGCGAACTGGGATCGCGCAGGATCACGTTGAACAGCAAGAACGCGGCTACGATGATGATCGTAATCGGCGTCCCCACCTGCTGCGCTTCCTGCTCGTTCGAAACCATGGCGCCCACTGCCGCGTAGAGCGAGGCAAAGAGCAGGTAGCCGGCGAGGAAAAACAGCACGAGATACACCAGGACCGCCGGGGGAAGGTGAAACGCCGGCATCGAGGCGCCGGGACGAAAAGCCGATGCCATCGTAGCCCCGTAAGCGCCCAGCAGGCCGCCAGCCGCGGTCCAGATGGTATACTGGGTGACGGCGACGGCGGCGACACCCAGAATCTTCCCGGCGAGAAGGTAGAAGGGCCGCACCGAGGCCACCAGCACCTCGATGATCCGCGTGGTCTTTTCCTCCATCACCGAGCGCATCGTGGTCATGCCGTACATCAGCAGCGTGGCGTAGAGCAGCGTCGCCATGACGACGGCGATGACGAACGTCTGTCCTTTTTCCTCGCTCTCTCCGTGCGCCGTCACTTTCATCAGCTTCACTTCGACGCTTCGCACCACGCCGCCGATGTCACCAACTTGAACCCCCTTATTTTCGAGCCGCCGGGCAATGACCGCGTCACTCACAGCGCGGTTAATGGAATCGGAGAAAGTGATTTCGCCGGGGTTTTTCGTATGGAACTCGGCGGCGCCTTTTCCGTCCACCGCGTCCGCCGGGATCATCAGGTAGCCATCGAGTCCGCCGGTCTGCACTTGGTTCAGCAGGCCCGCGGCATCGCTCGAGGCCGGGCGGTTCACGCTCTTCACCACTTCGAAAACCGGCTGGCCATTCTTGAGTTTCTCCGTCAAGCCGGCGGCGATCGGCGTGGAAAGGCCACCCACGTTGTCGAGGATGGCGATCTTCAGCGTGTGATCCGCCTCCCGGCTCTGCGCAAAAATCGTAATGGCGAAGATGCCGACGGTAAACAGCGGTATCGCTATGGTGCCGATCACAAAGGCCTTGGTCCGCACCCGCGTGACATATTCCCGCTTGATGACGAGCCAGAGTTTATGCATGGCTTCCAGACACCTTTTCGATGAAGATATCGTTTAACGGAGGTTCGAGCAGCTCAAAGCGCGTGATGCGCGCGCCGCCGGCGAGCGCGGCTTTCAGAATCTCCTGCGGGTCGGCCTTCGGACGCAGCTTCGCTTCCACTATGGCGCCGAAACGGTTGATGTTCTCGAAAAACGAATCATTCAGGAACGCGCCGTCACCGGAATACTCAACGCGCAGGGTGTTTTTGCCATATGAGGCCTTGATGGCGCGCAGGTCGCCGTCGAGCACGTTCTCGCCCTTGTTGATGAGGCAGATCGAGTCGCACATCATCTCCACCTGCTCCATGCGGTGGGTAGAGAGAATGATCGTCGCGCCCTGGTCGCGCAGTTCGAGCATGATGTCTTTCACCAGAACCGCGTTCACGGGGTCGAGGCCGGTAAAGGGCTCGTCTAGAATGATGACTTTGGGCTGGTGAATCACCGCGGCGATGAACTGCACTTTCTGCTGCATGCCCTTGGAAAGGTCGATGACTTTCTTCTCCGACCACGCCGTCAGTTCGAAGCGCTCCAGCCACTCCCGTGCGCGCCGGTCAGCGTCCGCTTCCGGCAGGCCCTTGAGCGACGCCAGAAACACGAGCACCTTTCGCACCTGCATTCGGGGATACAGTCCGCGCTCTTCCGGCAAATATCCGGTGAGGTCCTGGGAACGGTCGCCCAGCGGCTCGCCCAGCATCTGGATGGAACCCTCGTCGGGAATCATGATGCGCAGGATCATCCGCAGCGTAGTCGTCTTGCCGGCGCCGTTCGGCCCCAGCAGCCCGAAGATGGCCCCGGAGCGAACCCGCAAGCTCAGGTTGCTGACCGCGGTTACGGTATCAAAGCGCTTGCTCACTCGTTCGAGAACCAGCGCATCGCCATTCGGTGGCATTCTTCTCTCCTGGAGAATGTTCTCGGGGAAACGCCCTTATGAGTTACGAACCGCCCTATGCTCGAATTGCAAGCACGAGAAACTCTCAGGCGCTGGCAGTCAACAAGAAGCGGAACTCCTTCTATAGCATCAAATGTTCGGGTCAGCAAGCGAAGGCGCTCTCCCTTCTAAAGGTACCGATGCGGAAACTTGGTGCGCGATGTGAATCGCTTCGGTTAAGATAGCGGGCTCGCTCACCGTGATTTGATTCATGAAAGGACTCCCCATGCGAGATGTGGTGATCATCGGATCCGGTTGCGCCGGGCTTACCGCGGCCATTTATGCGGCTCGCGCCGATCTCAAGCCTCTCGTGATCCGAGGCCTCGAAGCGGGCGGCCAGCTCAGTCTGACCACCGCGGTCGAGAACTATCCCGGCTTCCCGAGCGGAGTGCAGGGGCCGGAGCTCATTGAGCTCATGCAAAAGCAGGCGGGCGTGTTCGGCGCGGAATTCAAGGAAGGAAACGTCACGCGCGTCGACCTCTCGCGTCGGCCGTTCACGCTCGAACTGGGCCAGGAAAGGATCGAAACGCGGACACTGATTATCGCCTCGGGCGCTTCCGCCAAGATGCTGGGCCTCGAATCGGAACGCAAGCTGCTGGGTCATGGGGTTTCCACCTGCGCCACTTGCGACGGATTTTTCCATCGCGGTCATGAGGTCGCCGTGGTCGGCGGCGGCGACACGGCGGCGGAAGAAGCATTGTTCCTCACGCGCTACGCCACCCAAGTTCACCTCATCCATCGCCGTGACCAGTTGCGGGCTTCGAAGATTATGCAGGAGCGCGTTCTCAGCAACCAGAAGATCAAGCCGGTGTGGAACACCGTGGTCGCCGACGTGCTCGACCCTGCGAAGGGTGAAGTCACCGGCCTGAGACTGAAGAATGTGACGAGTGGAGAGGAATCCGTCAAGCCGCTGGGCGGTCTCTTCATCGGCATCGGCCATCAGCCCAACACCTCGCTCTTCCAGGGCCAACTCGATCTGAACGAGACCGGCTATATTGTCACTCACGACGGCCCCAAGACGAGCGTGGCCGGGGTGTTTGCCGCCGGCGACGTGCAGGATCACATCTACCGTCAGGCGGTCACCGCCGCGGGCTCCGGCTGCATGGCGGCCATCGACGCCGAGAGGTTCCTGGAAGCGGAACACTGAAAACCAGGGTCAGGGGTCAGGTGTCAGCGAGGCTTCAGATTTCGACGTGCGCTGCGCCTGGCGGCGAGCACCTGACACCTGATACCTGGCACCTGACACCTGGCCTATGCTCCGATCGCTGCTACTGTATCTCTCCGAGCGCGAGACTGCGAAGAACATTCTCACCCACCTCCCGGGTGGACGCCGGCTGCCGCAGCGCTTTATCGCGGGCGAGCATCTTGATGACGCCGTGCGCGTGGTCCGCCAGCTCAACGGCGAAGGTTTTGACGCCACGCTGGACCACCTGGGAGAGAGCGTCGATCAAGCGGCCGCGGCGGAGGAAAGTTGCCGTACTTACATCGAGGTGCTGGACCGGCTGGCAGCGGAAAAACTGCGGTCTCACATTTCCGTCAAGCTCACGGCACTGGGCCTCGCTTTCGACGAAGAACTCTGCAAACAACACCTGCACTCCATCTGCGAGTGCGCCGCGCGCCACCACAACTTTGTGCGGATTGATATGGAAGGCTCGGCATACACCGAGAAGACCCTCCGGGTCTTTCACGAAGCGGGCGCGCCGCGAGACGTGCTCGGCGTGGTCATCCAGTCTTATCTCTATCGCAGCGACAAGGACGTACAAGATCTGACGCGGGCGGGCGCGCGCGTCCGCCTCGTGAAAGGCGCCTACAAAGAGCCGCCCGACGTGGCCTTCCCGCGCAAGACCGACGCGGACGCCAATTTCGTCAAGCTCATGAAGCTGCTGCTCGCAAGTGACGGCTACCACGCTATCGCCACGCACGATCCGCGCATGATCGCCTCAACCAAGGTATGGGCGAGGGCGAACGGTGTGCCGGCGGACCATTTCGAGTTCCAGATGCTTTTCGGCATCCGGCGCAACCTGCAGCACAAGCTGCTGGATCAAGGCTACCGCATGCGCATCTACGTGCCTTACGGCCGCCAGTGGTACGCCTACTTCATGCGCCGCCTGGCCGAGCGGCCGGCCAACGTGCTCTTCCTGGCGCGGAATCTCTTCCGGTCTTGAAGCGTGGCCGGTTTTCCATAACCCGGGACGTCCCGCTGGTTTCTGGAGTATAATGTCTTACTTGCATCTTACTTTCGACGCCGGCGAGGTGGATATGGAAACGACAAGGCTCTCCTCCAAAGGACAGGTCATCCTTCCCAAGTCGGTGAGGGATGCACGGAGTTGGCAGCCCGGCACCAAGTTTGCGGTTGAGGAAGTCGCTGACGGCGTGCTGTTGCGGCCCATGCGGCATTTTGAGCCCGCAAGGTTCGATGAAGTCTTCGGATGCCTGAGACATCGGGGCCGGCCGAAGACGCTCCGTGAGATGAAGCAAGCGATTTCAAGGGGCGTGAGGGATCGGCATGATCGCGGTCGATACTAACGTCCTCATCCGGTTTCTGGTCCGCGACGATGCAGGGCAGGGCGCCCGTGCCGCTGCGCTCGTTCGGGACAACGACGTGTGGGTTTCAAAAACGGTAATCCTGGAGACCGAATGGGTGCTCCGAAGCCTCTACGGGTTCCCGTCGGAAAGCGTCATGACTGCTCTCCGGAAACTGGTGGGGCTTCGAACCATGTTCCTGGAGGACGAGGCCGCGGTCGCGAAGGCCCTGGCGTGGTCCGGCGAAGGTTTGGATTTTGCTGACGCCCTTCATTTGGCAAGCGCCGGCAATTCGAAGCGGTTCGCCACGTTCGACCGCAAACTCGCCCGACAAGCGAATCGTGTGGCCGGACTTGAAACGGTTTCCATCTGATGGCCTCTTGCTCCACGGGTGCCCCAGGCGCCTACCAGTCAGAGCCGCTCGCAAACCGCCATTCCGTCGCGTAACGGAACGATGGTGGTGAATAGCATGGGGGATCGATAGACGAGACGGTTGAATTCCTGGATGGCTCGTGTCTCGGCGTCACCCGGGGCGGCTGGCCGGGCCGCGCGTCCGGACCACAGCACGTTGTCGGTGATGAAGAGCCCTCCCACCCGCAGGCGTGGCACAGCGCGGCGAAACACCTCGGGATACTGCGGTTTGTTCACGTCGTTGAAGATGATGTCGAATTGCCCTGGAGTCGAATCCAGCAAATCGAGCGCGTCGCCCACCAGAATCCGTACGCGGCCGAGCACGCCGGCGCGCTTGAAGCTCGATTCGGCGCGGCGCGCGTTCGCCGGATCGCCGTCGGTATAAAACACCTTGCCCCTCGGCCCCACGGCGCGGGCCAGCCACAGCGTTGAGTAGCCGATCGCCGAGCCCATCTCGAATACGCGCCGCGCCTTGATCAGCCGCGCCAACTGGTACAGCAGCCGGCCGCAAGCCGGTCCGACGATGGGGACGTTGTGCTTCGCCGCGTGCCGCTCCATCTCTCCGAGCACCGCGTCGCGCTTCGGCAGCAGGGAGTAAAGGTATTCTTCCGTTCGGGGTTCGATGATTCTTGGCATGATCTCACCTCAAGCCGCCTGCCCGATTGGGTTGAAGCTCGGCAGCCAAGCGACGACTATAGCGCACAGGGCTCATGGCGCGCGAAACTTTCGGCCGACAGAATTAACCGGCGCCATGCCGGCATCCCGATATCGCATGCAACTTATTGACAATTTGTTGGCAAACGCGTGACGCGAGGCGCCAGTCAACATCGCATCGTACTGCCTGTGGTTATTTCAACAGGAGGTAGATGATGTCACGTTTCATCGTTCGCTTCACTTTGGGGTTGACCTTCAGCATTGCCACCGCTGCCGTGGGGCTCGCACAGTATGGTGGCGGCGGCACGGGCACGCAGGGGACTCCGGGCTACAAACCGCCCACGGGGGGCTACAGTTCGAGCACGGGGATTGCAATCGGCGCAGCGGCGGCGGCCGGCGTCGCCGTGACGTATCTGGTTCTGCATAACCGCGGCACCATTGTCGGCTGCGTTGAGCCGTCGGCCGCGGGCAACAAATTGATGAATGAGAAGGACAAGAACACTTACGCTCTGCTGGCCTCCAATGACGTGCTGCTTGCGCCCGGTGAGCGCGTCAAACTGAAGGGGAAGAAGAGCAAGGACGGCTCAGGAAAGGTCAGCTTCGCGGTCCAGAAGCTTGTCAAAGACTATGGGTCGTGCAGGCAGTAGTCGGCCGCAAAGACTAACGGCAGCGGGCCGACAGCGAGAGCTCTTGATGCGAGCGTCCTTGCGCTCTCACCGCCGGACATTCTCGCGCCGCCACTCGCCTTCAAGTGGCGTGATATGCTGGCAGTTTATGAGGAGCAATCGCAGGACGGGCGGAAAGGAGGCACGCGCGACGCCAGGGAGTGGTTGGGTTCGGGCAGTCTGCGCCGCCGGGGCGGTGATTGCTTTCGCAGGCGGCGCGGCTGCCCAAACACCCGGCGCATATCGGATCGATCCGCGGGCGAGTCACATTGAGATTCACGTGTTTCGCACCGGACTCCTCGGCGGTCTCGGAGACAACCATATCATCGTGCTCGAACGCTTCTCGGGAACGGCGAACGCTTCCGCGGGCAAAAGCTGGCAGATTCAGGTCACCGGCGACGCGGCGTCGCTTAAAGTCGTGGACCCCGGCGCTTCCGAATCAACCCGGCAGCGGATCGAGGAGAAGATGCTGGGCCCATCGCAGATGGACGCTGCGCACTACCCCGCGATCGAGTTGCAGTCGCGTTCCGCCGCTCCCGGCGACGCCAAAGATTCCTGGCGCTTGCTGGCGGACGTCACGGCGCATGGCGTGACCCGGCAGGTTGATTTTCCGTTGACCTGGAGCGAGAGCCCAGGCCAGATTCACGTGCATGGAAAGCAGACGCTCCGCCTGCGCGATTTCGGCATCGAGCCGATCCGCCTGGGCCTCGGCACCGTTAAAGTAAAGAACGAATTTGAGCTGGTTTACGACCTGGTGCTCAAGAGACAGTAATCAACAGGATCAGAGGCTGGAAACTTCAATCTCAAATGTCGAATCTCAAATTTCAAATCTTAAGGCCGCTAGTACTTGGTGACGAAAAACACCGTCACAATGTAAGGTTGGAAGGGCGGGGTTTTAACCCCGTCGCACACGCCCTCGCCCACCGCTTCGCGGTCCCCCCTCTCCCGTTGGGAGAGGGGCAGGGGGTGAGGGCGCACCTCCGTACGGCGGGACTGAAGTCCCGCCCTTCCGCGCGTTATGACGCGGAACTCCGTCACGAAGTACTAGCATTCCCCGCGTTGGATGGAGGGTTTAAATGACGCGTCGCGTCGTCGTGACCGGCATCGGTGCGGTGAGCCCGAACGGCATCGGCCGGGAGGCGTTCTGGTCGGCCACGTGCGCCGGCAAGAGCGGAGTGCGGCGCATCCAGTCCTTCGATGCTTCCTCGCTTCCGGTGCAGATTGCCGGCGAGATTCCGGAATTCGACCCGCTGCTCCACATCAGTGAGAAGGACGCTCCGAACGTGAGCCGCGTGGTGCCGCTGGCGATCGCCGCGGCCAGCGAAGCCGTGAGCGACGCGGGCCTTGACGCGCCGGCGATGTCGCTTGAGGAACGCCGCGGCATCGGCGTGCTGCTGGGCTCGGGTGGCGGCGGCCAGGAGTTTGTGGAGCGGCAGTTCTCGCTCTACTTTTCCGGGCAGGTGCGCCAGTGCAGCATCTACACGATTCCCTCCGCTACCATCGGCACCATCGCCAGCGAGATCTCCATGCACTTCGGCTTTCGCGGCTTCAGCCACGTGATTTCCACCGGCTGCACATCCTCGACCGATGCCGTCGGTTACGCGGCGCAGAACATCCGGTGCGGCATGGCGGATACGGTGGTCGTGGGCGGCGCCGACGCGCCGATCTCGCCGCTCATCGTCAAGGCGTTCACGGTGCTGCGGATTATGACCTCTTCCTGGAACAACGAGCCGCATCGCGGCTCACGGCCGTTTTCGGCCGACCGCGACGGCTTCGTGCTCGGTGAAGGCTCCTGGATGTTCGTGCTCGAGGAATACGAAAAGGCTCGCGCCCGTGGCGCTCGCATTTACGGTGAGATTACGGGTTACGCGTCGACGTGCGAGGCGTTCCATCGCGTGCGTTTGGGCGAAGACGGCGAGGAGCCGGCGCGCGCCATGACGCTCGCCTGTGAGCAGGCGGCGATCGGTCCTGAGCAAGTGGACTACGTCAACCTGCACGGCACTTCGACCGTGTTGAACGACCGCATTGAGACGCGGGCGCTGAAACTGACGCTGGGCAAGCGGGCGTACCGCGTGCCGGCCTCGGCGCTGAAGTCCTTGATCGGGCACCCGCAGGGCGCTTGCGGGGCTGCCGGCCTGGCCGCGACGCTGCTCGCCATGCGCGACAACCGCCTCCCTCCCACCCTGAACCTCGACGTCGCCGACCCCAACTGCGACCTCGACTATGTCCCGCATCACAGCCGGCCGGCCGAGATCGAGCACGCCATCTGCAATTGCATCGCGTTCGGTTCAAAAAATTCGGCCCTCGTCGTCTCTCGGATGGCGAACCCCAATTGAACATGCGCCGCGTCACCTGCCACGAGCTCCTTGACGACGACCTCGGGACGCCGCAGGAAGTGGCCTCGAATCTCGATGATCTGTGGCGCATCAATCGCTGGCTGGGCGGAGTGTCGAGCAATATGGCGATGCTGGGACGCTTTCTTTCGTCCACCCGCCTGCGTCGCGTCCGGGTGCTCGAGGTTGGCGCGGGAGACGCGCGCCTGACCGCAGCCTTGCGTGATCAACTGTCGCGCCGCGGCGTTGAGGCCGATTTCTTCGTCCTCGACCGGCGTTCGAGCCACCTTGCTCACGGCTCGCCTCTTGCCTTGGGCCTGCGCGCCGTTGCGGCCGACGCCCTCTCGCTGCCTTTCCCGGAGAACAGCTTCGACCTGGTAACTTGCAACCTGTTGTTTCATCACTTCTCGGGAGACGAGGCCCAGGCGTTCATGCAGCAACTCGCCCGCGTGGCTCGTCGAGCCGTGTTGATCAATGACCTCGAACGGCATCTGTTGCCTTATCTTTTTACGCTCGGCACATTCTGGCTGATGCGCAGCCGTCTGTCCCGCCATGATGCTCCCGCCAGCGTACGCCAGGCCTACACGCGCGAAGAACTGGTGGCGCTCGCCCGGGCGGCCGGCTTCGCGGATTTCGAAGTCCGCCGGCTCGCGCCATTCCGGCTCGGCCTGACGTTGTGGAAGACACCGGTCGAGCCGGCGCTGCACGTGACGCAGGGACTGGAGAACTTTGCTTGACCTGGCCATCATCGGAGGTGGACCCGCCGGCACGGCGGCAGCGATCGCGGCGCGACGCCACGGCTTGAGCGTGGCCATCTGGGAGCGCGACCTCTTTCCGCGCGACAAGGTCTGCGGTGAATTCATCTCGCCGGAGTCGCTGCCGCTGCTTCGCCAGCAGGTTCCAGCGGCGCTCGCTCGCGGCGCCGTGGTGCGCGGCGCGGAATTCGTGCCCACCAGCGGCCGCGCTTATTCCTTCACCTTTTCCAGCCCCGCCTGCGGTCTCTCGCGCTGGGCCATGGACGAGGCGTTGTGGCACGCCGCGCGGGCGAGCGGCGCACACACGCTCGAAGGCACTGCGGTTCGCGGCGTCCGCCGGCGGAACGGTCCCGGTGCGGCCTGGGAGATCGAATCGGGCGATGGAGAACAACACCTCGGGCGCACGCTGCTGGTGGCTTGCGGGCGATGGTGGTCGCTCGACGGATTCCCCTCGCCGGCGCGCACGGGGCAGAACGGAGCTGTGGGCCGCTGGATCGGAGCCAAGGCGCACTTTTCCGGGGTGGCGCATCGCGATGCGGTGGAGATGTATTTTTTCCCGGGCGGTTACTGCGGACTGACGCCGATCGAAGGCTCGCTTTACAACGCCTGCTGTCTGGTCCATTCGCGCCGGGTGCGCGAGTCTGCCGTGCGCGGCGCCTCGGACTTCAGACGCTGGATCAACGCCGCGGCGCGGCATCCGGCGCTCAGGGCGCGGCTCGGCGGCGCGATCCAGGTGTCGGAAACCGTCACCACCGCTCCGGTGCGCCTGGCGAGACGGCACTCGAACCACCAGGGCGCACTGCTTGCCGGCGATGCGGCAGGCTTTCTTGACCCTTTCACCGGCGACGGCATTTCGCAGGCTCTCCATGCTGGACGCCTGGCGGCGGAATGCGTGGCAACGGCGCGGGGCGGCGAAATGACCGACATGACCGCCATGACCGATAGAGGAAGCAGCGATGCGGACCCCGTGGCTTCAAGCTATCGCCGCGGACTCGCCCACGCCGTGTGGCGGAGTTATGCCGTCGCCGGTCTGGTGCGCGCCCTGGTGCGCGCCCCCGCGACCGTGCAATCCGCCGCCGCCGCCGCAGTGCCGTTCCTCGGACCCCGTTTGCTGGCCGCGACTCGCTGGCAGGAGGCCGGCGACGGGACATAAGCTGTAGCGCGGGTCTGCGACCCGCGTTTTCGCGGCTCATAGAGCCGCGCTACTAAGGAGAGTGCGGCAATGAATAAGATCAGAGTGACATTCATGTTCATAGTGCTGCTTGCGACAGTGGCCGTGGCGAGTCTCGCGCAGCAGGACGCTCCACCGACGGCGAGCGCCACGGGCGAGGGCCGGGAAATCACCATGACCGCCAAGAAATACGAATTCGATCCCAACGTGATCACCGTGAAGCAAGGCGATCATGTTAAACTGGTGATTACATCGCTCGACCGGGACCACGGGATCAAATTGAAGGCATACGGTATCAAAGAGCGCCTCAAGAAAGGCGTTCCCACCACGGTCGAGTTCACCGCCAGCAAAGCGGGCACCTTTCCCTTCGAGTGCTCGGTCGAGTGCGGATTTGGACATCATGGGATGAAAGGCAAGCTGGTGGTGGAGGCGCCGGCGCAGCAATAACGCCCTCAATTCCAGTTTTCAATTGCGATTTTCACCTTGCCATTTTCCGACGGGAGGAAAGAGGATATGTTTCGTTTCAAGATCGCTTTTGCAGTCAGCGCCTTGCTCATGGCGCCGACGCTCGCCCGGCCGGCACAGAACCCCAGCCCGCTGCCCGGGCACGAACTCGTCATTCAGATGACCGCCTCGAAGTACAAGTTCAACCCATTTGTGATTAATGCCAAGCAGGGAAAGCCCGTCAAGCTGATGGTGAAGGCCCTGGACCGCAGTTACGGGTTCAAGCTCAAGGCGTTTCACGTTGACCAGAAGCTCGAGAAAGGCGAGACCACCACGATCGAGTTCACCCCGGATAAGGCCGGCACATTCACCTATGAGTGCGGCCTCATCTGCGGCTTGGGACACCGGATGACCGGCAAGGTGGTCGTGGAGTAATGGCCCTGGGCGATCCGGCAGCTTCTCGACTGAATCCCGAAAACCGCGACCGATCATAGACCGGGAAGCGACTGCTTGGGACTGTTCACGAACAATTTGGAGCGCAAACTGCGCGAGCAGGAGATGAAACTCCAGGGACGTCTGCCGCCCGGCCAGTCGCTGACCCTGAAGTGGCCCGTTCTGCACGTCGGCGGCGTTCCCAGCTTCGACCCCGCCACCTGGGACTTCCACACCAGCGGCATGGTGTCGCAGCCTCTGCGCCTCGCCTGGTCGGAGTTCCAAGCCCTGCCCAGAATCCAGGTGACGGCGGACTTCCACTGCGTCACGCGCTGGAGCCGATTCGACAACCATTGGGAAGGCGTCGCGTTCCGCACCATCGCCGAACTCACCGCGCCCCAGCCTCAAGCCGCTTACGTTCTCGCCGCATCGGAAGAGGGATACACCACGAATGTTCCGCTTCGCGACCTGCTCGAACCGAACGTGCTCTTCGCGCTCCAGCACGACGGCCAGCCACTCGCCGCCGAGCATGGCGGTCCGCTGCGCTTGGTGGTTCCCAAGCTTTATGGCTGGAAGAGCGCGAAGTGGGTTCGCAGCTTGATCTTCCTGCCGGAAGACCGCGCCGGATTCTGGGAACAGAACGGCTACCACATGTACGGCGACCCGCAGCGAGAGCAGCGGTTCGACACCGATTGATCCGCTAAAATATCTCGAACCGCTCCTGATGCACTGTCGCGTCCGGTTTGATCACAATATCCTTCTGCGTCAGCGACTCAAGCTCCGAAAGCAGGACACCCTCGCGCGATTTCAGCGCCTTGGCCACTTCCGGGCTGACACGCAGCGTGATCGTGTCACCCTCGATCTCGCTCGCCATCTTCCTCGCTTCGGCCAGAATCTCGTTGCAGACCGTCGAGACGGACTTGATCCAGCCCGAGCCCGTGCAGTAGGAGCAAGGCTCGGAGAGCGTCCGCTCCAGCGACTGTTTCACCCGTTTGCGTGTGAGTGCCACCAGGCCAAATTCGTTAAACGACAGAATCTTGGTGGGGGCGCGGTCCGAGCGCAAGGCTTCTTCGAGCGCCTGCACCACCTTCAAGCGATTGCGGCGATCGTCCATGTCAATAAAGTCGATGACGATGATCCCGCCCAGGTCGCGCAGCCGGATCTGGCGAACGATCTCCTTCACCGCGTCGATGTTGGTCTTGACGATGGTGTCTTCCAGGCGGTTGGTTTTGCCCACGTACTTGCCGGTGTTCACGTCAACCGCCACCAGCGCCTCGGTCTGGTTGATCACGATGTAGCCTCCCGACTTCAACCACACCTTGGGCTTGAGCGCCTTGTCAATTTCCGCCTGGATGCCGAATTCCTCGTAGAGCGCGGTCGGCCGCGTGTGGAGTTTCACGTGGCCCACCAGCGACGGTTGGAAGCGGTTGACGAACTCCACGATGTGCGCGTATTCGAGTTCGCTGTCGACGCGCACGGACTTGAAATCCGGCGATAGCACGTCGCGCAGCATGCGTTCCACCAGCGTCAGGTCGCGGTGCAGCAGCGCGGGCGCCTTCGAGCGCTCGGAGCGCGAGCGAATCTCAGCCCACAGGCCGGAGAGGAACTTCAGGTCGGCCTTCAGCTCGTCCTCGGGCTTTCCCGCGCCGGCCGTGCGCACAATGAATCCCCCCGTGAGCGCGCCGCGATTTTCAAGGATGATGTTGCGCAGGCGCAGGCGCTCGTCTTCCGAAGCGATCTTGCGCGACACACCGATGTGGTGGATGGTGGGCATGTAGACCAGGTAGCGCCCGGGCAGAGCAATATGCGAAGTGATGCGCGCGCCCTTGGTGCCCAGCGGTTCCTTGGCGATCTGAACCAGGATTTCCTGGCCTTCCTTCAGGACTTCGGTAATCTCCACCGCCGGTGTGTTTCCACCCCGTGCAGGCTCACGCTTGTAGCCTCCGCCTTCGGGACGGGGCGAACGAGGTCCGAACCGCCCGCGCCCTTTGCGGCCACGGCGCGGCGCAAAGTGCGGCCGCTGGTGCGGCTCACTGAGGGTGTAAGCGCGGCCGCCAGTCTCAGCCTGAACCTCCGCCGCGGACCCCTCGGTCCCGGCGTTCTCGGCGCTAAGCGAAGTTGCTTCCGCCGCAGCGGCAGCTTCCTCAGGCGCGGCCTCACCGGCAGCCTCCACTCCCTCGGTGGTTTCCGAAGCTTCGTCTCCGCCGATGCCCGGGACAGCTTCCCGCTCGGCGGTCTCCAGCGGTGACGCGCTCGCCTCAGTCGGCCGGTCCAGACTCGCTACGGGCGGCAATGCTCCCGGACTGTCCGGCTGAAATCCGACGGGAGCGACCCGCAGCTCGCCCAGGAGTTGACCATCTTCCACCGGTTCCGCTTCCTCCGCCACCAGCCTCTCTGTTCCAGCTACTTCAACTGGCGGCGAAGACGATGAAGAAGTCAGTGTGTCCACCGGCGTTTCAAAGGCGGGTGCCACAGGCTCGACGGAAGGCTCGGAGCGAGGTGGCTGCTCTCCGATCGGCTCGTTAGCGGCCTGCGGCACTGCCGATTCGTCAGCCACCTCGACGGTGGCGTCAGCGCCGTAGACCGGAGTAGTTGGTGGGGGCTCGACGTGGCCATATTTGGCAAGCGACTCGCCCGGCAGCACCTCGAACGAAGGCTTTGCCGGGGCCGAACTTGGCGCGGGATTTTCAGGCCGCCGTACGTGGTGCTCGTAAGGCGCGCCCTTGGGCACCGGAACCGACTGACCAAAGCGGCCCCCGCGCCGTCGGCGTCGCCGACCACGATGCTCCTCCCGCCGCTCGGTCGGGCGCGCCTCACCGGACTGACCGGCGGTAGGCGCAGGCGTCGCCGCCGAGGCAACGGCCGAAACTTCGGCCGTTGCGCCAGATACCGGCGCCGGGCTTGCCTCTGCGAAAGTATCCAATGCCGGGATCGCTCCGCCGGCGGCAGCAGCTGATTCGGTTCCCTCCGCCGGAGGTTCGGGTGAACCTTCGGACGATGGTGGCCCGCCAGCCGAGTCGGCGGCTCCAGGAGAAGCCGTCTGCAGCGAACCCGCCGCGGCAGGCTCCTCCACATACTTGGCTACCCGCGACTCGGCCTCGCTAAACACCTTGTCGTACTCCTCCGAGTCCTCGAAGAAATCCGAGACGTAGAGGAAAGCATCGCGTCCCAGGCCGATATCCACGAAGGCCGACTGCATCCCGGGAAGCACGCGGCTGACGCGGCCCTTGTAAATGCCTCCAACCAGCCCCACATCGGTGTCACGCTGGAAATACACTTCCACTAGCTCATCATCTTCCAACACCGCAACCTTCGTCTCGTGCGGCGACGAGGAGATAAACAACTCCTTGGACATAGAAACTCCTTTTGCGGAACTGCGGAAAGGATCCATCCGCCGCGGCGGAGATCAGACTTTCCACGTCCTCGCGCAGACCAGACCTTCCAAAACCTGGAGGTCACGACCGGCCCGCCAATTCGATCTCTGGTCGATCTCTAGTCGGTCTCTGGCGGCCGAGACGGCGCTACGCCCTGCCGTCTGGACCTGCCCGGTGCGTCGAGCCCAGCCCTTGGCCAAGCCCCCATCGCCTGTTAATTGACAAACCGCCGCATCTTGACGCTCATCGCGAGGCCCAGACCTGCGAACGTAAACAGGACCGAGGAGCCTCCTTGGCTCATGAGCGGAAGCGGGATCCCGGTGATGGGAACGAGGCCGATCATCATCCCGGCGTTTACGGCGACCTGGAAAAACAGTACCGACGTCAAACCCACAATCAGAAACGCGCCCGCCGGGTCACTGGCCAAATGGGCCCCATCCAGCAAGCGCACGAGCAATAGAAAGTACAACAGCAGAACACAAAAAATACCGACAAAGCCCTGCTCTTCGCCAAAAGCCGATAGAATAAAATCGGCGTGGGAAACCGGGATAAACCCCAGCCGGCTTTGCGTCCCGTTGCCGATTCCCTTTCCCCGGAACCCACCCGAGCCAATCGCAATCTTGGACTGCGCCACCTGGTACCCCGAGCCTTGCGCGTTGTCCGACGGATGTGCGAAACTCATGAGCCGTTCGCGCTGATAAGGCCGCATGAGACGCCAGCCAACGGGCAGCATCACCGCTCCGAGAAGCAACAAAACCAAGACCTGCCGCGCCCGGATTCCGGCGAGAAAGACCCCTGCCGCGACAATCGGCAGATAGGTGAGCGCCGTCCCGAGGTCAGGCTCCAAGGCGACGAGCGCTGTCGGCACGCCCGCCAAAAGTCCCAACACGGCGAGGCCTTTCCAAGTGACGGGTTTGCCTTTGCTGCCGGCCAGATATGCCGCCACAGATATGATTATAACCAACTTCACCATTTCCGACACTTGAAAAGTTTGGCCGCCGAGGCTCAACCAGCGATGGGTCCTGGCCACGGCGTGTCCGGCGAACAGGACCGCGCCGAGCCCAAAAATGCTCACAGCGTACAGCGCCGGAGTGCGTTCGAGGAAGAAATGGTAGTCGAGGCGGCTGATGGCCAGCGCCAGGGCGGAGCCAGCTAGAATCCAGTAGATTTGGCGCTTGTACTCGCCCGCCAGCGCCGAGTGTGCCGTGGTGCTATAGATTTCCACTACGCCCACGGCAGCCAGTGCCAGTGCCACCGCCAGCAGGAACCAATCGAGGTCTCGGAAACTCGCTCCCTTACGCATGTGCTTGGCGGATTATAACTCCAAATCGACCGATTTCACCATTTCTGTAATCAGGACTGCGTCTACTGCGTCTGGATTCTATCCGAACTGGCAATTCGCCCTGCCTTCAAAACTGCGGCTCTTCTCACTGAAAGCTCTGCGTCCACCTTCGACAAGTTGAGAATGCTGACGGGATATGTCCCGGCGGGCAGGCTTGGAGAGAACGGAGCACCCCGATTCAGTGCCGGGCGACGCAATCATTCACCATGTCGTTGCACATGGCGGAATAGCCGGTTGTGAATCCAGTGTTTTGGCACGTCTTCGGTCCTGAGTAGACGGAGCTGCCGTCAATGACGGTGGCATAAACGACGCCCTCGGGGTCGGGAGTGTTGCTCCCTTTGCTCGCCCAGCAAGTGGCCGTGTGGACCACCAAAGCATGAAGGCTGCCCTGCGGGAACTGGGAGTAATAGAGCCAGCCCTGTTCGGAGGAAGGATTCAGATTCCCCTTCCCGTTGATGTCGGTGTTGGTGCAGAGATAGCCGGAGATGTTGGTGTTGGAATAGACGAAGGAGGAGTCCGAGAGCCCATCGATAATGCTCATGTCTTTCCAAGCGGTTTCATTCGGCCACGTATTAATCCCATGGGTGTTGTTGCACGCGGCGTTCGAGCCGTTATCCGCTCCGCCGCCGGCGCACCAACTTATCTCGCCGCTGTAGTATTGTGGGCCGTAGGTCCACGATGATGCGCCTTGGGCGCACGGGTAAACACCGCCTCCGTTCGGACATCCGGTCACGGGGCCGTAGTTGGGCACGGCGCAACCTTTTTGCAGGTCAACGTATTCCGGACCCGCATGCAGCAAGACCTTGTCAACGTAATTCCCGCCATTGTACTGGGCCAGATAGTAGGCGATGGTCGCGCCGCCGCCGCTGCCTGACTGCATGCAATAGCCGGGGCCGCCAGGGCCCTTGTACATAGGGAGGTAGTAGGTAGTCCAAAGGTAATTGAAGACCGTGGCGGGACGGCAGGCGGTTCCCTTGAGGTCGTACTCCCCTACTATTCTCGTGGGCTGCCATTTGCCGGTCGTCCAAACCATCTGGACAACCTGGTAGCCCGCAGCGTAATAGTCAGAGGCGAAGTCGTTGGTGCCGTTGGGGAGATTGTACGGGTATTGTCCGCCGCTGCCGTCATGAAGCACAATCACGCCCTTGGGACTGGCCGGCTGGGCTGTGATGCCGTAGATGAGGTCGTAGGCGGGGAGCGTATGACCGAGGTAATCCACGCAATCACTGACCGTGGCGGAATAACAGGACATGCCGGAAAAGAAGCCGGTTGGGCAGGTGACCGGGCTTCCTGGGGTGAAGGTTCCGATCGAAAGCGGCGCTGCGGCGCACAGGCGCGCGCCTGCCCCGAGCGTCACAGCCAGCAGAAAACACCGCCACAAGTTCCGCGTTGACATGGCTAGGTCCTCCTTGCCCAAGCACCTGCCGCTGCGTCAGGTAAGGTCACGCCTGCCGCTGGTTTGGGTACCTTGGCGGCCCGAATCTGCGCCCAGCCGTCCAACGAGTCAATGGACTGCGTCTGGATTCTGCCTGGATTCTATCTGAACTGGCAATTCGCCCTGCGGCGCTGGACTGTAGCTGCGAAGTATCGTATGCTGGGAGCCGTCTGGCCCGGCAAGACAAAGTGTGGGCAACCCGGTGCGGAACCAGCATCTAAATCTATGATGGAAAACTCGGTCGACTTGGCGCTCTCGGGCTTTCGGTTGCCGTTGCCCAACGATTCTAGGGTGGCGCTTTCTGAGAATCATGGCACATGATCATCACGCTTGATCCGGCGAATAAAAACCGAGCCGCCCGCAGCTTGTGGCGCCAAGTCTCAGGGGCAGACCTTGACGGTCCGGTACCCGCCGTTCCACCCGGGCGGTGCCGGGGATGAAAGCGGAACAGAGGGAGGAATGACGGTTAAACCGGGAATGTTACTGAAAGTAGGTAAGTTGAATTCGAACGCAGCAGGCCCGATTTGCCAGCGGCTGGAGGCGAGCTGGTTTGAGCCATGACCGCAAGCCCGTCTTCGCACCAGCACGATCATTTACACAGGCTTAGTGGCAGTGCCGGAGCTAACCCGATAATCAGAATCAAACGTTCGAAGTTGTAATGTCCTTTAGAATCAGCAAAGACTTCTGGAACGAACCGGAGAATAGGCGCGGGTTCGCGCTAACGGTCAATCAAAGCAGCATCTTACGGCTGTGACACGCTTTACGGAAGAGGAGTTCATGGCAACGACTGAATTTGCAATAACCGAGACCCAGGAACCCATCGGCGGGCAGCGGATGGTGAACGATCTCAGCATTCAGGTGGCCACCGTCAATGGCTCCGGCAGTCAGAGCTCGAATCTGGTGTTGCTGCGCGCCATCTTCCAGATGGGCATTCCGGTTTCGGGGAAGAACATGTTCCCCTCCAACATCGCCGGCCTGCCCACCTGGTTCACAATTCGCGCCTCGAAGTACGGGTACATCGGCCGGCGCAAGGAGATTGATTTCCTGGTGGCGATGAACCCGGAGACGGTCGAGGAAGATGTGAAGAATCTCGATCCGGGCGCTGCCTGCGTCTACGACGAGAAACTCGCCGCCAATCGCTTCCGCAGCGACTTGATTTTCTACCCGGTACCCTTTGACCAACTCGTGACGCCGGTGTGTCCCGACGCGAAGTTGCGGAAGCTGGTTCGCAACATGATTTACGTGGGCGTGGTGGCCAGGCTGCTCGGGGTGGATATGGAGGAAATCGAGAAGGCACTGCGCAAGCAGTTTAAGAAGAAGGTGAAAGCCGCAGACATGAATTTCAAGGCCGTGGTGGCTGGTTACGATTTTGCCGAAAAAAACCTGGAAAAGGGCGACCGTTTCCGCGTCGAACTGATGAATGCGACCGCCGGCAAGATTCTGATCGAAGGCAATGCCGCCACCGCCCTGGGGTGCATGTTCGCGGGCGTCACGGTGGTGACTTGGTATCCCATCACGCCGTCGTCTTCGGTGTGCGAAACGCTCATCGGCTACATGAAACGGTTCCGCATCGACCCGGAGACCCAGCGGGCGACGTTCGCGATTGTGCAGGCTGAAGACGAGCTCGCCGCCATCGGCATGGTGGTGGGAGCGGGCTGGGCGGGGGCGCGCGCCATGACCTCGACGGCCGGGCCGGGCGTCTCACTGATGTCGGAGTTCGTAGGTCTGGGATATTACGCCGAAGTGCCGGGCGTGATTTTTGACATTCAGCGTGTCGGTCCCTCCACCGGTCTGCCGACGCGGACCGCGCAGGGCGACATCCTCTCGACGGCGTTGCTCTCGCACGGCGACACCAAGCATCCGTTACTGTTCCCTTGTTCCCCCGAGGAGTGCTACAGCATGGCGATGGACGCCTTCAACCTCGCCGAGGAGCTGCAGACTCCCGTCTTCGTCATGAGTGATCTCGATCTGGGGATGAACACCTGGATGGCGGACCCGTTCCCGTACCCCACCACGCCCATCAAGCGCGGCAAGGTGTTGACCGCCGAAGATCTGAATCGCCTCGGCGGCTTTGCGCGTTACGCAGACGTGGACGGCGATGGCATTGGATACCGGACGCTGCCGGGGACGAATCACCCGGCGGCGGGATACTTTACGCGCGGAAGCGGGCATGATGAGCGCGCCATCTACAGCGAGAAACCCGACGACTATGTCAAGAATGTTGATCGTCTCAACCGCAAGTTCGAGACCGCGCGGAAGCTCGTGCCCGGTCCGGAGATTGCGGAAGCGGAGGCGAGCGAGGTGGGCATCATCGCTTACGGCACCAGCCATTGGGCGCTCGTCGAAACCCTCGACCAGTTGAGGCGCGAGCAGTCGCTCGAAACCAGCTACTGCCGTGTTCGCTCTTATCCCTTCAACGACGACGTGAAGGATTTTATCCATCGGCACGCCCGCGTTTACGTGGTGGAGCAGAACCGGGACGGCCAGCTCTACGACCTGCTGCGGCTCGATCTCGATGCTGGTGAAGTGAAAAAGTTGCGCAGCGTTCGCCACTACAACGGCCTGCCGATTGACGCGCGCAGCGTGACCGACTCCATTGTGGAGCAGGAGACCGGCGAGGCGCCGCTGACTAAGAGATCCGCTCGAACGCCAGCGCGAACGGCGAGGAGGTAAGCCTTCGTGAATAGCCAAATTTGGGCTGCAACCGCGATTATCGTGGTCGGGTACATCCTGGGTTTCTATTTCAATCACCGCGAGGTGGAGTCGCTTCGCCGGGCGATGGAATCTCTTCGCCGGGAGATGGAGACCCGCTTCGCCGCCATCGACAAACGTTTTGACGATCTGAAGGACTGGATCCGGGCTGAGCTGCGGCGTATCGACGAACGGCTTGACCGTCTCGAACATCCTCTGGTCAAGAACTAAGGGTCGTTGAAGCCCTCAAAGATTCGACATGCCTCAGGAGGTACAGAACTGACCATGGCTACCACCACACTTCCCCCGGCGCCGCCGAAAAAGGTGAACCGCATCGGTCTCGAGCAAGCCGCGTACAAAGGCAACAAGACGACGCTGTGCGCCGGCTGCGGCCACAACGCCATCAGCGAGCGCATCATCGAGGCGTTTTACGAGTTGGGCGTCGAGCCCTGGCGCGTCGCCAAGCTCTCCGGCATCGGATGCTCGTCGAAGAGCCCCGCTTACTTCCTGCGCAGCGCGCACGGCTTCAACGCCGTGCACGGACGCATGCCTTCGGTCGCGACAGGCGCCATGCTGGCCAACCGCAACCTGATCGCGGTGGGCGTCTCGGGCGACGGCGACACCGCCTCCATCGGCGTCGGCCAGTTCGTGCACCTCATGCGCCGCAATCTGCCGGTCATCTACATCATCGAGGATAACGGCTGCTATGGCTTGACCAAGGGCCAGTTCTCCGCCACCGCCGACCTGGGCTCGAAGCTCAAGACCGGCGTCATCAATGATCTTCCGCCCATCGACACTTGCGCCCTCGCCATCCTGCTCGGGGCTACTTATGTAGCCCGGTCCTTCTCAGGCGACAAGCGCCAGTTGCTGGCGTTGCTCGAAGGCGCCGTGGCCCACAACGGCACCGTGATGCTCGACGTCATCTCGCCCTGCGTCACCTTCAACGACCATGAGGGCTCGACGAAAAGTTACGCTTACGTGAAGGATCACGACGACCCGCTCGAAGACATCAGCTTTGTTCCTTTCTTCGAGGACATCTCGGTGGACTATGATCCCGGCTCGACCACGGACATTACCCTGCACGACGGCTCGCACCTGCTGCTCAAGAAGCTCGGTCACGACTATGACCCCACTGACCGGTCCGCCGCTTTGCGCGTGCTGACCGATTCGCACGAAACCGGTGAAGTGGTCACCGGCCTTTTCTATGTGGACACCGCACGGCAAAACTTTCTGGACATCCTCAACATGGTTGAAGAGCCGCTGGCCACCCTGCCCGAATCGCGCGTCCGCCCGCCGCAGAGCGCGCTCGATGAAGTGATGGAAGAGTTGCGTTAGTCCACAGGTCGTCCGCGGCCCCGCTGATGCCTATTCGAACTCGCAGAGCCCGTTCGCGTGCTGGCCGTCCCTGGCGCTGGGCGCTTGCGCTCGCCGTCCTGGCGGCTGGGGTCTACCTGGGTATCGGCATCGTGGCAGCCACCGTGTTAACCACTCCGCAGCGTCACTTTTCCGGGGACATTACCCCGGACACCTACCATGCTTCTTACCAGGCCGTACGGTTCATGGCGCGCGGCGGCGACGTGGAGATCTCCGCCTGGTATATTCCGCGCAGCCAGAGTCATCAGGCCGTGGTGCTGGTTCACGGCAAGGACGCGAGCCGTACGGATGAATTCGACGGCCGCTTCGTGGAATTCGCCGCGACCCTCGCATCGGCAACCGGCTCTCAAACGGCTCAGGGTTTCGCCGTCCTGATGATTGACCTGCGCGGCCACGGCCGCAGCGGCAACGCCCGCATGACCTTTGGACCCGCCGAGGCGCGCGACATCGAGGGCGCAGCCGATTGGGTCAAGACCCAAGGCTTCCAGGCAGGCTCGATCGGTGTCCTGGGCGTCTCGATGGGCGCCGCCGCCGCCATCTACGCCGCCGCTGGCGACCCGGACATCAACGCAGTGGTCGAGGACAGCGGCTACGCCGCGGTCTACCCGCTCGTTCAGGCGCGGTGGCGCAAAGCGAGCCATCTGCCGAATTTCTTTCTACCCGGCACGCTTTTTGTGGGGAGACTCTTGTTCGCTGACGACGTGCGCCAGGTTCGGCCGGTGGACCAGATCGGCCGGATTCCGCCGCGAGCCGTGTTGATCATCCACGGCACGGCCGATACGCTCGTGCCCATCGAGAACGCGCGGGCGCTGAAGGCAGCGGATCCTTCGGCCGAGATGTGGGAAGTCGCGGGCGCCAACCACGCCGGGGCGTACGCGGCGAACCCGTCTGCATACGTTCAAAGGGTCGCTCAATTCTTCAATCAGAGCCTTCGCTGAGCAGGGCGCGAGTCCGTCAGCTGCTGCGCGAAAGCCTGCTGCTCACTGCCTGCTGCCTTCTGTTCTTCATGGCACCCAATCGGCAATGAAAATGTTGATCTCGTGCGGCGCTTTGGCATTGCGGTTGGAAGCGAACACGAGCTTCTTTCCGTCGGGCGAGAACATCGGAAAGGCGTCGAACCCTCCGGCGAAGGTCACGCGCTCGAGATGCTCGCCGTCGCGGTCGACCGTGTAGAGTGCGAACAGGCTGCTGCCCGCGGACTCGTAGTTCGAGGCGAAGATGATGCGCCGGCTGTCGGGGAAGAATGATGGGGCGAAGCTGGCCTCGCCCAGCCGTGTGATTTGCCTTTGCTCGGAGCCATCGGCGCGCATGACGTAGAGATCCATCTGCAGCGGCGCCACAAGATCGTGCGCCAGCAGTGACTTGTATCGCGCCACTTCGTCCGGCGCGGTCGGATGGTGGGCGCGGTACACGATCCATCGGCCGTCAGGAGAAAAGAACGGGCCTCCGTCGTAGCCGAGCGTGCGGGTCAGCCGCCGGACGTTGCTTCCGTCCGGGTTCATGGTGTAAATGTCCAGGTCGCCGTCGCGCGAAGACGTGAAGACGATCTTCTTCCCATCCGCTGAAAGCGTGGCCTCGGCGTTGTAACCCTGGTCTGGCCCGAGCTGCTTCAGGGCGCGGCCGGAGTCAGTGGCGTAGAAAATTCGGAACGACGAGTAAACGCCCCAGACGTAGCCGTGGGAGTAATCGGGCCGCGGCGGACACGCCGGGCTCGTGAGGTGCGTCGAAGCGTAGAGGATGTGTTTGCCATCGGGATAGAAATAGCCGCACGTCGTGCGGCCCTTGCCGGTCGACACCAGGTGAACGTTCGAGCCGTCGGCGTTCATCACGAACATCTGGTCGCACTCGTAAGGCGGCCGCGTGGACTGGAAGATGAGCCGCTTGCCGTCGTAGCTGAAGTAAGCCTCGGCGTTCTGTCCACCGAAGGTCAACTGATTCACGTGGCGCAGATGAACTTCGCGCGGATCGCGCAGTGGATCGTCGGGAGTGCCGTGGACCACGGGGCCGACTCCACTAAGGCCGGAGGAGCCTGCTTTCGGCTTCTGCGGCTGGGCTGCGTGCTGCGCCGCCAAGCGTCCGCCGGCAAGAGCCAACGGTAGGAGAAGCGGCCATACGATCCATAAACGTCGCGATTTTGGGTGAATTTCTCTTGAGGGCGAGATCATCAGCTCTCCGATTCCGTTAATGGCGCGCGCAATCCAAAGCCAGCGCGGCGTCGTCGATGCCGCCGCCTTCGGCCACGTCCACGCGCGCTTCCTGCTTGGCGCAGCCGCGCTTCTTGAGTGTAACGTAATTCCTGCCAGGCAAGAGGTCCAGGGCCGCGACACCGTCCGCCGAGGTTTCGCCCTTGACGTTGTCGAGGACGGTTCCGCTTGACCAGACAATCTCCAGCGCGACTCTCGCGGCGGGCGCGCCGTCCCGGCCGGTGACCCGAACGAGCACCGGCTTGCGCAGCATCTGCTTCGGCTCGTAGACTTCGGGCGGCAGCACCACCAGCTTCATCTCCTCGGCGGGAGCCGCCGTCGTCAACTCCGCATGCTGGAAAGTAGCCGTGTCCACGGACGAATCCTCGCGCCGCGCCGTCACCCAGTAGAGATCCAGGGGCAGGTGCGCGAACCGAAACCGCCCTGCGGGGTCGGTTCGCGTCTGGGCGACGAGGCGTTCCTGCCGGTCGCTCAACGAGACGAGCATTTCTCCAAGCGGCCTGCCCTGGGCGTCCATCACTGCGCCGTCCGCCGAGCCGATAGCGCTTGCCGCCGGCGCGGCCAGGTGAATCCCAACCGTGTTGCTCGCGACTTCACCTTGCCACACGGTGAGGCCCAGGTCTCGCGCGATTTCACTGGCGTTTGAGAACTGCTCCGCGTAAGTGGCCGACAGGCGATAATCGCCCCAGATGGGTTCGTCTTTGCCGTCTCTGGACGTCCGAGCGGGAAGCAGTTGGACGATGGCGGTTTCCTCGTAGTCCGCGCCGGGCAGGAGCTTGACGAGCTTCGGATGCGGGAGCCCGACATTTTCGAGAACCGTCGCCTGTGCCGGGTGCGGCGTCGGCGTGCTCCCGCTGGGCTGCGCCGCGGCAGCTTCAAGGCGTACCGCCAGCGTCGAACCTCCCGTGGTCGTGGCCAGCCGCTCGCTTGAATCTTCCCGGCGTGATGCTGTTCGGGCCACCACCAGCGGGTCGCGAACGTGACGGTAGAGCCACAGAGGGACCGTGCCGGAATTGTGAAGACGCAGTTTGACACGAGCAGGAAAAGGGAAGGTGAGCGCCGGCTGCTCGACCGAGATGGAGAATTGAAGGGGAGGAGCGCCACTGCCCGAGGCCGTGGCCAACGATTGAGAAAGAGAGAAGACCACCAGGCCCGCCGCGGCCCGGGCTCCCTGGCCAGGATTCCGGAGCCAACCGCGGCCACTATTCGAGCGCGCTCCGGCCCACAATCGTGAGCGCGCGCGCGATATCCATCCGGCTGAGCGTGGAATAGGCACCGTCAAGATAATGAGTCCGCCTCAGGTGTAAATCTTTCATAAAAATGGCGCTATTTCTCTGTGTACCGGGCGCTCCGAGGCTTGTCAAGAGAAAACGACGCAAAAGGTCGATGAACCAGAGTCGCCGCCGAATCGCACTGCTATAATGTCGCAACGTGCGCCTGGAGGGCAGGCGCCGAAACGCTTATGCAAAGTGAGAACGCGCCATCCCTGAACCTGGCCCTGCTCGGTTACGGCAAGATGGGGAAGGGCATCTCCCAGCTGGCGCCGCTACGCGGCTTCGAGGTGCGGTTGGTTGTGACCTCCGAGTCGAGTCCGGCGGTCGCGGGGGCCGTAGAGCGCCATAGCATCGTTGCCGAGGATTTCCAGGATATTGACGTCTGTCTGGACTTCACCACGCCGGCGGCGGTCGAGGAAAACGTCCGGAAGGTGGCGGCTCTGGGGTGTAATCTCGTGGTGGGCACAACGGGCTGGAGCCAGCACTTCGATGAGGTTCGCCGAGTGGTGGAAGGCGCCGGCATCGGAATGGTGTATGCGGCGAACTTTTCGATCGGCGTCCAACTTTTCTATCGCGCCGCCGAAGCCGCAGCCAGGATTTTTGCGGGCTTCCCGATGTACCAGCCTTACATCACGGAGACGCACCACCGTTCCAAGAAAGACGCGCCGTCCGGAACCGCGCTCGAGATCGAGAAGTGCCTCCAGGCCGCCGCGCCGCGCGCCGGGCCCCAGGAGATTCCGGTCTCGAGCGTTCGGGCCGGCTACGCGCCCGGTACACACGAGCTGGGCTTCGATTCCGAGTCCGACACGGTGATCCTGCGGCACACGGCGCGTAGTCGCCAGGGTTTTGCCGAGGGCACGCTCTATGCTGCGCGATGGGTAGTAGGCAAGAAGGGATTGTTCAGCTTTGCCGACGTTCTAACGGATTTATAGCTTAGCTTGGAGCAGGTGACACTGATGAACCTTGATCTCAAAGGCTGCGGGACGGCGCTGGTCACACCCTTCCGCCGGGATGGCTCGGTTGACGAAGACGCGTTGCGACGGCTGGTGGCCTTTCAGCTCCGCGAGGGGATCGACTTCCTCGTCCCCTGCGGCACCACCGGTGAGACGCCAACACTGGAGCACGGCGAGTACCTGAACGTCATCCGCCTCGTAATGCAGGAAGCCGCAGGGAAGGTTCCGGTGGTTGCGGGAGTTGGCGGAAACAACACCCGGAAACTTACCGAACTCGCCCAGGAAGTCTGCAAGCTCGGCGTGCAGGCCGTCCTTTCCGTCGCGCCGTACTACAACAAGCCGACTCAGGAAGGCCTCTTCCAGCATTTCCAGGCCATCGCGGAGTCCACGGACCTGCCCGTCATCCTTTACAACGTGCCGGGACGGACGTCGTCGAACATCGAGCCGGCAACCGTGGCGCGCCTGGGGCAGATTCCAAACATCATCGGCGTTAAGGAAGCCTCCGGCAGCATCACGCAGCAGATGGACGTGCTGCGCGCCGTCCCGCCGGGTTTCAAGGTGCTCTCGGGCGACGATGCCTTCACGTTTCCGCTGATGGCCCTGGGCGCTTGCGGCGTAATCTCTGTGGCCTCGAACGAAATCCCGGCTCCGATGACGCGCCTCACGCATCTGTGCCTTGACGGGCGTTACGATGAAGCGCGGAAGCTGCATTTCGAGCTTCTGCCGCTAATGCAGGTGAACTTCATTGAGACGAGCCCGATCCCTGTGAAGGCGGCGCTCGCCATGATGGGTATGATCGAGGAAGTTTACCGACTGCCGATGGTGCCGATGCAGCCGGAGAATCGTGCCAAGCTTGAGAAGGTTCTCGTCGCTCAGGGCATGCTGCAAGCACAGAGGGCGTAAATCATGCCGACTCAGAAGGAAAAAGCCGAGAGGTTTCGCGACCTTCATCAGGGACCCGGCGTCCTGGTGCTGGCGAACGTGTGGGACGTGGTCAGCGCGCGGATCGTGGAGCAGGCGGGCTTCCCCGCCATCGCTACCTCAAGCGCCGCCGTCGCCAATTCGCTCGGCTACCCGGACGGCGAGCGCATCCCGCGCGCCGAAATGCTGGCCGTGGTCAAACGCATCGCCGCCAAGGTCGCGCTGCCGGTGAGCGCGGACCTCGAGGCGGGCTACGGCGATCGTCCCGAGGACATGGAGGAAATCGCGCGCGGTCTGATCAAGGCCGGCGCCGTGGGCTTGAACATCGAGGACGGCAAAGACGAGTCAGCCCTTGTCGATGTATCCGTCCACGTGGAAAAGATCAAGCGTATCCGCGATGTCGGCGAATCCCTCGGCATCCATGTGGTAATCAACGCCCGTACCGACGTCTATCTGGCGCAAGTTGGCGAGCCCGCCGCCCGCCTCGAACATGCCGTCCGGAGGCTGAACGCCTACCGCGAGGCCGGTGCCGACAGCCTGTTCGCGCCCTGTGTCTACGATGCCGAAACCATTGGCAAGCTCGTGCAAGCCGTAAAGGGGCCGCTCAACATTCTTGCCGGGCCTGGGGTACCGTCTGTTCCCGAATTGCAGCAGCTCGGGGTGAGGCGCCTCAGCTTCGGGTCGTGGCCCGCGCGTGCGGCGTTGGGGTTGTTCTCGCGATTCGCGCACGAAGTCCGCGAGAAGGGGACCTTCGCCACGCTGAACGGTTGGGGGATACCGTACGCCGAGTTGAACGTGTTAGTGCGATAGGCGTACTCTCGCACCAGCACTAGGTTCTGCGAATTGAGAGGAGGGAATATGACTCCGACCAAGCAACACTGGCTTGCCGTAGGGAGGCGTGAGAATTGGATAACAGCTCTGACTCAGCGGAGGATTTGGGGGTTGAAGACCACGCAGCGTCGTCTTTGGGAAGGGATCAACACCGGGTTCGACGTTGTTCTCTTTTACGTGACTTCGCCTGTCTGCGGCGTCGTAGGCTATGGACCGATTGTCGGCCTAATGGAAGAGAATACATTGGAATGGAACGAGGAGAAGGCCACGAGAGACGCGATCTGGCCGCTGCGATTCGAATTCCAGGTGAACTGTTGTCTTCCACCTCGATCTTGGGAGGGGCTGAGGGCTGTTACACCGGAGCTCCTTAAACGCGTTCGTAGCGGATTCCAACGCCTCTGGCCCGACGTTGCTGAAGGGATTATGCGAGAGTTGGATGGTCGAGATGTAGGTACCTCCGAACATCAAACATGTTAGGACATGACGGTAGCGGATGATTCTTGAAACTCGGATCGAAGAACTCTTCGCGCGTCCCACCGAGCCCTATGGCGCCGAATTCTCCCAAGCCTTTGATGAGCTCAAGGCTGCCCTGAACGATGGCAGCATCCGCGCCGCGGAGCCGGACGCTGCCTCGCCCACCGGCTGGAAGGTCAACGCCTGGGTGAAGCAAGGCATCCTGCTGGGATTTCGCATCGGTCGTGTGGTGGAGATGTCCGGACTCGGCCTGCCCTTTCGCGACAAGCACACCTATCCGTTAAAGCAGATCCCCGCGGAGCAGAACGTTCGGGTGGTGCCCGGCGGGTCGTCCATTCGCGACGGCTGTTACCTCGGCAAGAACGTCATCTGCATGCCGCCGATGTTCGTCAACGTAGGCGCTTACGTGGATGATGGCACGCTGATTGATTCGCATGCGCTCGTCGGCTCCTGCGCGCAGGTGGGCGAGCGCGTGCATCTCTCGGCCGGGGCGCAGATTGGCGGTGTGATTGAGCCGGTGGGCGCCATGCCGGTCATTATCGAGGACGACGCGCTGGTGGGCGGCAACTGCGGTGTCTACGAGGGCGCGATTGTGGGCCGCGGGGCCGTGCTCGCCGCCGGCGTGATCTTGACCGGCTCGACGCCCGTCTACGACCTCGTGCGCGATACGGTTTATCGTCGCGGTGAACCGGGCGACCAGGGCCAGGAAAACCAGCCTTTGATGATTCCCCCCGGCGCCGTCGTCGTGCCCGGGGCACGCGCCGTTACCCAGGGCCGCGGTAAGGAGTTGGGAATCTCGCTCTACACGCCGGTCATCATCAAGTATCGCGACGCAAAGACCGGCCAGGCGGTGCGGCTCGAGGATCTGCTCAGGTAGGCAGGCGCTGCGCGCCTTCAAGCCCCGTAGTTCCGGTCGAGTGACCGGTACTGAATCATCTCGGAGATGTGCGACGTCCCGATGTCCTTCGCGCCCTCGAAGACGGGAGTCAATCGGGATCGATCTTCGAACGTCGTGACCTGCCGGGCGAATCCGATTGGCAACTCACGCGCCACTCCATCGCTCCTGACCCTTTTCGAACCGTCCGGAGCGTAACGCCAGGGTGGGCAATACCAGAAGATTGAGCACAGTTGATGTGACAAGGCCACCCAGAATGACGACTGCCATCGGACCCTCGACCTCGCGGCCGGGATCCCCGCTGCCGATGGCGAGGGGAAGTAAACCCAGCCCGGTTACCAGCGCGGTCATCAAGATCGGCGCCAGCCGCTCCGAGGCACCACGAATGGCAGCATCCGGTCCCCAAGTCATACCTTCCACTCCGACCAGATGTTCATAGTGGGAGATCATCATGATGGAGTTGCGCAGCGTGATTCCGAACAGGGTGACAAAGCCGACCAAGGATCCAAGCGAAAGGTTGCCACCGGTCGCCCACGCCGCCAGCACGCCACCCACCAGTGCAAACGGCAAGTTCGCGAGGACGAGCAGCAAGTTGCGATAGCTTCCCATCACCACCGAAAGCAGCAGTATGATGCCGAGCCCGGCCAGCAGCGAGTGGACCAGCAGGTCATGACGGGATTGGGCTTGCGCCGCAGCCGTGCCGGCGAATTCAATGTAGGTCCCGGCCGGGAAGGAAAGACCAGAGATGCGGCTCCGCGCTTCGTTTACGAACGAAGCGAGGTCGCGGCCTGACACATTACACGTAACCGTCTGCACACGGCGCGCGCCTTCGTGCAGGATCATGTAACGACCGGAGGTTTCGTAGATGTCGGCGAGCTGCCGGAGGGGGACGTAGTTACCGTCAGGGCCGCGCAGCGGGAGGGCGCCGATCGCTTCCACGCTGTGGCGCTCATCTGGAGCCAGGATCACCGAGACATCGAAGACCCTATTTCCTTCGTAGACCTGGCCAACGGTATCGCCGCCGAAAGCGGTTTCGACCACGTCGAGCACCTGGACCGGATCGAAGCCCCAGCGCGCGAGATCGTTCCGGCGCAGCCGGACGACCACCTGCGGCATGCCCGGTGGAGACTGGAGCTGGACGCCCGTTGCGCCGGGGACGTGCCCCAGGGCCCCGGCAACCTGCTGCGCTTCCCGGTCGAGCTGGTCGAGGTCGTTGCCAAAAATATTGACTACGATTCCGCCAGTGTAGCCTGAGAGCGTCTCATTGATGCGTTCCGTGAGGAAGCTATTGGCTGAGAAAGTGGCCCCGGCAAACTGCGCCAGCGCCCGTTGAATTTCCCCCAGCGCGATCGCCGCCTGGCTTCCGTTGAGGGCCTTGAAACCCACCTCAAACTCGCTGGAGTGGGTTCCGGAGGTATCATCGGCGAGTTCCGCCCTTCCCACCCGTTGCGCGACCGACCGCACCGCCGGAATCTTAAGGAGCGCCCGGGTGACGCCGTCGCCCAATCGCAGCGACTCCTGGATGGAGGTCCCAGGAACCGCCGTCATATGCACGGTGAGATTCCCCTCCCGGAGATGCGGCAGAAAGGAGCCCTGCAGGAAGGGTAAGATGGCAACGCCCAGAAGAATCATCACCGCAACCGCTGCCATCACGAGCAGGGGAGCTTCTTCCACGCCTCGCACCAACTTTTGATAGCCAGTTCTGAGCCACCGAACCAGGGCCGGCTCCCGGGGCGGAAGATCACGGCCACCTAGCAAGAGAAAACAAAGCGCGGGCGTCACGGTGAGAGCTACGACCAAAGAGGCCAGAATGGCCCAGATGTAGGCCATGCCGAGAGGGGCGAAGATGCGTCCGGCGAGGCCCGCCATCGTGAGAACCGGAACGAAAACCAGAATCACGGTGAAAGTGGCATACACAACAGCGCTGCGCACTTCGATAGAAGCATCGAACACAACCTGGAAGACCGAGCGCGGGGCCTGCGAGGCGCGGTTCTCGCGCAGGCGCCGGTAGATGTTCTCGACGTCGATGACCGCGTCGTCCACGACTTCGCCGATGGCAATGACCAAGCCGCCTAGGGTCATGGTGTTCAGGCTGAACCCCAGCTTTTCCAGTACGATCACGGCCGCCAGCAACGAAAGAGGAATGGCGGTGCAGGAGATGGCGGCTGTGCGCAGGTTGAAGAGGAATAAGAACAACACCACGATAATCAGCGCCGCGCCGATGAGCAATGATGACCGGACATTGTGCAGCGCCGTCTGGATGAAGTCTGCCGGACGAAAGACATCGGCGTGTACGACGATTCCCTGTCTGGCGAGAGCGGGGCGAAGCTCCCCGAGCGCCCGGTCGAGTCCGCGCGTGACCTCCAGCGTGTTGGCTCCGTACTGCGACGAGACCATGAGCATTAAGCCGGGCTCACCTCGGATCGAGGCGGCGCCGATCGGCGGCGCAGGGGCGTCGACCACGTGGCAGACATCTCCCAGGGTGACGTTGGCTGCGTTGCGGTGGAGGAGGATGGTCCTGGAAATTTGCTCTGACGTGATCGACTGGCCCTGGGTCTCGAGCACGATGCGCTGATTGGGTGTGTCGACGAAGCCGGCGCCGCGAATGCCCGTAGCCTGGCGGGCGGCTGCGATCACGTCGTTGACGGTCAGGTCGTATTGAATTAGCCGTTCAGGGATGAACTGGAGCTGGAGCTGCCTGGCTTCCTCGCCGAAGATTGAGACCTTCGCAACCCCCGGCACGGCCAGAAGCTGTTGTTTGATGGTCCAGTCGGCTACCGTTGTCAGGTCCATCAGCGCGTGCTGCGGCCAGGTGAGGCCCACAGCCATCACAATGCTGGTGGAAGAAGTAAGCGGAGTCATGATGGGAGCCTGGACCCCTGCCGGCAGTGTGCCGGCCAGCGTTGACAACCGCTCGCCCACCACCTGGCGATCGAGGTAGATACTGCTGCTCGGGCTGAAAACCACGGTAATTACGGAGAGCCCCTGGATGGAGCCGGAGCGGAGGGACTCGATTCCCGGCACTCCGACGATGGCGTTTTCAATCGGCTGCGTCGCCAGCAGTTCGACCTGCTCAGGAGCCAAGCCCGGCGCCTCAGTCTGAATGACGACCTGGGGCGGCGCGAACTCCGGGAAGACGTCATACCGCGCCTGGGTCAGCGCATAGATTCCGTAACCGAGCAGCGCGCAAGCGAGCGCGATAACGATGCCACGAAAACAAAGCGAAAATCGGACGATGGCAGGCAGCATAAGGGAGTGTGCTTAATGCTCCGGTTGGATTTGCGAGCGGAACTCTTCGGAGAGCAGAGCCTGCGCGCCCCGCACCACGATCTGGTCTCCGGGAACAAAGCCGCTGGAAACAAAGAGCCCGTCGGCAAGCGGCGTCCCGGTGGGTACGTGGTGAGGAACGAAACGCCCCGGCGCAGACTGCTGATACGCCCAAGCGCTCCCTTGCCACCACACGATGGCGGATTCCGGCACCAGCACGCCCCGCATCAGACGCCCGACCGACAGGTGAGCCACCAGACTTAGTTCCGGCGCGAAACCAGGATGGTTGGCCGTGATATACAGGAAGCTGACCCCCTGGATGCGTGGATCAATTCGCGGGAACGTCGAAATCAACCTGGCCGGGGTGCGAATCGATCCGGAAATCTCGAGTGAGATGGTTGGGGGAGCCGTGAAGCCGGTGCCGGCGGGCAATGTAACTTGCACGAGAAATTCATGCTGGTTGAGAACGCGGTCGAGCGTCGGCGGGCCGTCAACCACCCATTTTCCGACCGTGTCTCCCCAGCTGGCGTGTACGGCCAGCGCCTGCAATGACAGATCCTGCTGCGCCGCTTGAACATCGGCCTGGCCCAAGCGCAAGGTGCCCTGCGCAGACTGGACCGCCTTCCGGGAGGCATTCTGATTGTCGCGGTACAGGGCAGCCAGACGCCTGTATTCCTGCTGGGCCACCTCCGCAGTGGCGCGTGCCTTCTCGAGCCTGGTCTGCGCAGCGAGGTAGTTGTTCCGCAGGCTGACAATCTCTTGCGCCGATAAGACGACGGCGGGGGCGGTCATTTGCCCGCGAGTCGTGACGGCCTTGAGAGAAGCCACGACGATTCCGGCGCGGTGCTGGGTCCCGGGGCTCAAGCTGACCACCGTTTCGTCATTTTGCACCGAAACCCGCGAAGGCGTTTTGACGGCCTCCTCATCGTCATCCTGGTCAGGCGGGGCTGCATGGACCTGGTGAAGCGCCCGCATCAGAATGACAGCCAACGCCAGAGCGATGGCGATGGTGAATGTCCACCGCAAACTCGTTTTCATCACTTGACCTCCTTGTTGTGATCCTTCAAAACGGGCGACTGAGGGCCGAGCGGCGGGATGTCACCCGTCTCGAGCGGCCGCTCGACAGCATCCTCAAGCTGACCTAAGGCGCTCTGCGCCCGTACCAGGGCGGCGAAGGACGCTTGGGCTACGGTCGACCTCTCGAGCACCACGGCGTTCAGGGCCAGGCGGTCGGACTCGCCGGCTGAGACGGCACGCTGCGTCATGCGCTCGCGCCGCGTCTGGAGCCGGGTCAACGATTCCCTTGCCTCCTGCAGTTCGTGCAATGCCGAGCGGTAACGGGCCAGCGCCTCCTCGCTCTGGGCAATCACCTGGGCCTGCGTCGAGAGAAATTGGGCTGCGGCTTCCTTCCGTCCAGCTTCCGCCTGGGCAATGGGGCCCTGGTTGCGATTGAAAATGGGCAGCGTGGCTGCGAGTCCGAGAGTGAAAAAGTTGTTGCTTTCCTCGAACTGGTAGCCGGGGCCGATTTGAAAATCCGGATGCTGCCTGGCGATTTCGAGTTGAAGCGCCGCCTCCATCGCCGCGTATTCAGCGAGCGCGCGCCGGACGTCCAGCCGGTTCAAAACGGCTTCGCGCTGGATGAGCTTTGGGGAAAGAGACTGCGCGGTTGGCGGCTGCTCGAAGCCGGGCCATGAGAACTCCACCCCGGCCATTCCTGAGACGGGTATCCCAACCGCCGCGGCGAGAGCGGTCCGCGCTTCGGCCACGCGACCCTCGGCGGTACGTATTGCAACTCGGGTATTCAGCAGCCCAAGGCGGCCGGCGTCCACTTCTGGTCGGGCGACCTCGCCCACCTCAAGCCGGCGCACCAGCAGGCTGACCTGCTGGGAGCGCGTCTCCTCTTCTGAGCGCAAAAGCGCGAGATCCTGCACGGCAGTGAAATGATCGAGCAGAGCGGCTCGCACGCCGCTGCGCACGCGCCACGCCGCTCCAGCGAGATCCAGCCTGGCGGACTCGCTCAACGCTTGAGCCGTTTTGACCCGGTAGCCTCGCTTCCCCGCGGTCTCGATGGGCACGCGAAGATCCAAGCCCAGCAGATAGGGGCTCGGTATTCCCGGTGTCACGCTGAGGGTGGGATTGGGACGGGCGCGCGCGGTTACAATGGTGCCTTCAGCAGCGGCTACGCGCGCGCGCGCCACGTCCAGTGTGGGATTGAAATAGAAGGCTGCCAGGGTCAGCAAACGAAGGTCCCAGGTTTTCGGTGGCCACGCGCCGGGGTCACGACCGAGATTCCGCTCGACAAATGCCTTCAGTCTGGGATCCGACAAGCTTCGAGTTTCAAGGCTCGATGCGGTTTCAGCGGGAGAGATGGGCCGAGGTCGGTACGTTTGCAGCGGGGCGCAGCCGGCCATCAAAAGGACCGCGCACATCCCTATGACTTTCTTTGACAGGGTCATAATCCTCTCCCGAAGGGTGGCGCAGTTCTTTCCCAGAGACTTCACTGTGAACCAAAACTGGCACACGAATGTCGAGATGCGTCCTTGGCGGTGGACCAACGAGGGGGAAAGTCTAGATGCGAAGAGGCAGTGGGGGAGAAGGCGAAAGAGCAGGTGCGGCAAGAAACGTGAGCGCCGGCAGTCGGAAAGTCAAAGGCAAGGAGCGGCCCCGGTGGACTCTGCCCAGAAACCAACAACGCTCGCGCCACTTTCGAAGCAGTAGGACTGCGAAACAGAAGGCGGCAGCAGCCAGGGGTACTGCGCCCCCGGCCGAGCGCATGATGTCGTGCATCTCCTCCCGAGGCGCATCCCAAAAGTCAACGCTTTCACTCAAGGGGCCTGAGAGGTACCAGCCCAGCCATAGCAGAACGAGAACTCTGAGCGCTCCACGGTTCACCCCGAAACTCTAGCACTCGAAGTGTCTTTTAGGCAAGCGCCGTCCGACGACGGGTGATGTCAAGCTGCTTGTGTAAAAAGGCGGAGGGTACGGTTCCGTCATTCGTGATGTTCGTTGTAGCCATTGAAGATGGCATAGATGATTCGGTCCACGATCTCGACGTTCACGAAGCAGACCATCGGTCGGGTGCGACGGCGCACCTCCACAAAGCATCGCTCGATAACATTCGTGGTGCGCAGCTTGCGCCAAAGGTGCCGGGGGAAGTCGAAGAAGGTGAGCAGCTCGGGCCAATCTCGGGCCAATCTCGCTCCAGCCGTTTCACCATCGCCGCGTAGCTCCCCTGCCAGCGAGCTCGAACGTGGCGAAACGCCCGCTCCGCCTGGCGCCGATTCTCGGCTCGATCGATCGCCTGCGCATCGCCTTTTACCGCCGCGTAATCCCGCTGGCGGACGGGCTCCAAAATATTCCGCATCTTGTGCACCCAGCAGCACTGATGCTTCACCTGCGGATAAACGGTCTGGAGCGCGGCGGCCAGCCCCGGACAACCGTCGGTGACCATCAGCAGCAGGTTCTGGCCACGGAGCCCGCGTGCATACAGATGGTTCAGAAAGCCTTCCCAGGCCGCCTGACTCTCGCCCTGGCTGCGCAGAAAGGCCAGCAACTGACGAGTGCCGTTCGCCCGCACGCCGTAGGCGACCAGCATCTGGACTCGCTTCCGCCCGCTCGGCCGCCGCACCCGCAGGCTCACGCCGTCCAGAAACAAGTACGCCCACTCGTCTCGCAAGGGCGCCTGTTGGAACGCCTTCACCAACCGGTCCAGATGACGGCTCAACTTCGAGACCGTCTGTGCGCTCACCGCCTCTTCGGTGAGGATCGCCACCACCCGTCCCACCTGCCGCGTCGAGATGCCGCGCAGAAACGCTTCCCGGATCAGCAGCATCACGTCTTCCGCCCGCCGTTGAAAGCGCTCCAGGCCCGGCGGCCGAAAACTCCGGGCGCGCGCGCGCCACCCGCAGGCGCAGCGTCCCCAGCCGGGTCACGAAATCGCGAACATAAAATCCGTTGCGATACCCGCGCCGCTTCTCCCCCGCCCGCTCGTAGTCCTCCACCCCCAGGTAGCGGTCCCGCTCCTTCCCGGATTGCTCCTCCAAGAACCTTTTCCACGCCTGCTTCGTCTGCCCGTACAGGTCACCTCAAAAACTCTCCTCACCTCTTCCGCAAAATGTTGAAATTGCTCCGTCCATCGGAATATTCTGCCCATCGGGGTGTAAGTCTCCTTTTCAAGGATTTTGGTCTTCGCTGGCAAGGCGAAACCAACTTACACCCTCCTCCTTTTACACGCACAAATTTACGTCACCCAAAGTTTGATAATGTGTCACTTAATCCCCGCGGCGACGAAATGCCAGAACTCCTACGACGACCGTCATGCCGGGCTGGACGTACGGACCAAAGACGTGTGCCGGAGAGTACGTCAGCCTGAGGATACTTCAATTCATGGCATCCACGGCGCCAACTGTCGCCGTGTCGTCGCCGTGCTACGATAGCTTAGCCACAGCCATGGACACCCTAGCCAGACCGGACAGGAATCTGCTGGGCCTTACCCGCATCGAGCTGGAGCAATTCGCGCTCGAGCGGGGCCAGCCGCGCTACCGGGGGGCGCAGATTTACCGGGCCATGTACGCGCGCCGCGAGCGCGATTTCGCTGCCATCACCGACCTCAGCCGCGAGTTCCGCACCCGCCTTGCCTCGGAGTATCGGGTGGCTTATCCGAGCATTGAGCGCGCGGTGGAATCGCGAGACGGTTCCATACGTTACCTATTGGGGCTTGAGGACGGCGCGACGGTGGAAGCCGTCTACATGCCATGGCGCATGCCGCCGGCGCGGTCGCGGGACGGGCGGATGCGCCGCGGCGTGGCCACGCCTTCGGGGCGAGATCTCGGAGCAATCGCTCCGAGCGGCGAAGACGCCGCTCCCGCCGAGAATGGCGGCGACCATCGCACGACGCTCTGCATTTCGAGCCAGGTGGGCTGCGCGGTGGATTGCAAGTTCTGCTTCACCGGCTTGCTCGGGGTGAAGCGCAACCTGACGGCGGGGGAGATCGTGGGGCAGGTGCTGGCGATTGCGGAAGCGCACGAGCTTGCGACGCGGTCGGCGGCCAAGGCGCCGCCGCGGCTGAACGTGGTGTTTATGGGGCAGGGAGAGCCGCTGCTGAATTTCCGCCCCGTGATGAATGCCGCGCAGATCCTCGCCGATCACGAGGGTTGCGGCATCGCGTTGCGGCGCATCACGGTCTCAACGGCGGGCATCGTGCCCCGCATTTACGATTTCGCCCGCGCGCCGGTGCGCCCCAAGCTGGCGATTTCGTTGAACGCCTCGAGCGAAGAGCAGCGTTCGGCGCTGATGCCGATTAACCGGAAGTATCCGCTGAGGAATTTGGTGGAGGCTTGCCGCGCCTATCCGCTGCGGCCGCGCGAGAGCCTGACCTTTGAGTACGTGATGCTGGATGGCATCAACGATTCGGACGCCGATGCTGCGCGGGTGGCGGAGCTCGTGCGCGGCATCCGGTCGCGGGTGAACCTGATTCCTTACAACGGCGGCGCCGAACTACCTTATCGCGCGTCGCCCATGGAGCGCGTGCTGGGGTTCCAGCGGGTTCTGGCCGAGCGGCGCGTGCCCACGTTCATTCGCATTTCCCGCGGCCAGGACGTGATGGCCGCCTGCGGCCAGTTGAGCCTGGCCGGGGTGTAGCGCCGCCGTCCCATGCAGCCGCGACGCGCGCAGCTCAATGGGCGAGCCGGTTGTACTTCTTCAAAACCTCGCGCAGCCTCGCGTGCGGAAGCGCTTCCACCCGGTGATCGTTGATGCCGGTCATAGTCTCGGCGCCCACCATCGCGTTCACGATGGCCTCTTCTGTAGCCTCGACGGTAGCCTCGAAGAGCGGATCCATCTGGTCGTTGGGGAGCATTTCGAGATGCCGGATGCCGGCCGGATCGGCGGCGTGCGGGTTGGCGGTGGAAAAAGCGATGAAGATGTCGCCCGAGCCGTTGCCGGAAATGGTGCCCGTGCGCGCGAGACCCAGCGCGGCGCGCCGCGCCAGGCGCTTGAGCTGATTGGCCATGAGCGGGGCGTCCGTGGCAACCGCGATGATGATGGAGCCGGTATCTTCATGGCCGGGGCCGGCGGCCTTCGCCCACACCTTGTTCTCCGGAATCTCCTTGCCCACCGGAACGCCGGCAATCCGCAGGAAGTCGCGCTCGCCGCAGTTGCATTGCACCAGCACGCCCACCGTGTAGCCTCCGAACTTGGCATCGAGCCGCCGCGATGCGGTTCCGGTGCCGCCTTTGAACTCATAGCAAATCATGCCGGTGCCGCCGCCGACGTTGCCTTCCCGGACCGGCCCGCCGCGCGCCGTGTCGAGGGCGTGAAAGGCGTCCGCGGGCTTCACGTGGAATCCGTTCACGTCGTTGAGATAGCCGTCATAGGTTTCGGCGACCACCGGCAGCGACCACCAGTATTCCGATCCCGGCGGCTGGCCGTGCTTCACGCGCCAGGCGATCACGGCGTCACGCACCACGCCCACGCTGTGAGTGTTGGTGATCATCACCGGGCCTTCCAGGAATCCGGATTCCTCCACCCAGGTAGTGCCAGTCATCTCGCCGTTGCCGTTGAGGGAAAACCACCCCGCGAAAACCGGATCGCTCGACTGTTTACCGCGCGGCAGAATCGCGGTGACGCCGGTCCGAACCGGGCCTTGTCCAACCACGAGCTTCCCCTGGCCGGAGATCAGGGTGGTGAATCCCACCTCGACGCCCTTGACGTCGGTGATGGCGTCAAGCGCGCCCGGCACGCCGTCAAAGGGCACACCCAGGTCGCGCGCCCGCGGCTTGCTTTGCGCGGCCGCCCGCGTCAGACCAAGCAGCACGAGCGCCGGCACGGCGAAAAATGCGAAACGTTTCGACATCCGCTTCCTCTCTACCACTTTACTGGCCCTCAACCCGGAGCGCCAAGCTGCTGCCGAGTTCTTCCTCTTCGATCAGCACGTCCTGGGGTCGCTTGATGCGCGTGTGGCACTCTTTGTGAAGCTGGCTGAAATGGACGCCTTCACTGGCGCCGCAGAAAAGAGACGAATGGGGATGGAGGTGAGCCCAAAGGGCAGATAACCCTTCCACACGGTTGCCGCCATCGCAAGATCCTTCCCGGTCCTAATGGCCCCACTGGGATTTGCCCGCGCCGCCCGCCTCGGCGGCCGCTGCTTTCAAGCGGAGTATAGGTTACTAGCCGGGTCGAAGGCAAGCTGAGCGCGGGCCACAAGCAGGTTCCCTTTGAGAATGCCCTTCAGCCTTTGATGACGCCCAGCGGCTTGAGCCGCGCCACACGCTTCGACAATCCGGCGTTGTGGACCACGTTGATGACCGCGTCGACGTCTTTGTAGGCCTCGGGAATCTCCTCCGTGATGCCGTCGCGTGTCTCGGCGCGGACGATGATGCCTTGCTCTTCCAGGCGCTCGCGGGCGTTTGCGGCGTAAGCGGATTTCTTCGCCGCCGTCCGACTCATCACCCGACCTGCGCCGTGGCACGTGGTGCCAAAAGTCTCGCGCAGCGCGCCCTCCGCACCGACTAAAACGTAAGAAGCTGTGCCCATGGACCCGGGAATCAGCACCGGCTGGCCTACGGACTTGTACGCTGCGGGCACTTCGGGACGTGAAGCCGGAAAGGCCCTCGTGGCGCCTTTCCGGTGCACCATCACCTTGCGCTCGCGCCCGCCTACGGTGTGCCGTTCGAGCTTGGCGATGTTGTGGCAGACGTCATAGACGACCCGCAGTTCCTCCTTCTCCCCGAAGATGCGCTTGAACGCGCCGCGGGTGAAATGCGTGATGCCCTGGCGGTTGGCCCAGGCGAAATTGGCCGCGGCGCGCATCGCGCCGAGATACGCCTGCCCTTCACGCGAGTGCACCGGCACGCAGGCGAGCTGTCGGTCGGGGACGTTGATGCCGTAGCGGCGCATCGCTTCATCCATGTCGCGGAGGTAGTCCGTACAAACCTGGTGGCCGAACCCGCGCGACCCGGAATGAATCAGAATGACGATTTCGGCTTCGTGCAAGCCCAGCGTTTGCGCGATCTCCGGCTCAAACACGCGCTCCACGTACTGCACTTCCAGGAAGTGATTGCCGGAACCGAGCGTGCCAATCTGCGCGAGGCCGCGCTTCTTGGCGCGATCGCTCGCGGCTTCACGGTCCGCGCCGCCGATGGCGCCGCTCTCTTCGCAGGTTTCAAGATCCTCCGGGCGGCCGTAGCCGTGAGCGACCATCCAGGCCGCGCCGTCGGTGAGCACGCGGTCGAGCTCCTGATAGGAGACGTGAACGTTGCCGCCGCGTCCGGCGCCCGACGGAATATCGCGAAAGAGCTGGTTCACCAGCTCCCGCATCTTCGGCCGAACGTCGCCGACGGTGAGCGTGCTCGCCAGCAACCGCACGCCACAGTTGATGTCGAAGCCGACGCCGCCGGGCGAGACCACACCGCCTTCGTCAGGGAGCGTCGCCGCTACGCCGCCGATGGGGAATCCGTAGCCCTGATGGATGTCGGGCATGGCGAGCGAGCGTCCGGCAATGCCGGGCAGCATGGCCACATTGATCGCCTGTTCGAGCGATTGGTCCTTCAGAAGGTCCTGCAGCAGTCGTTCGTCGGTGTATACGAGCGCATCCGTCAGCATGCCGGGCCGGGTTCCCTGCGGCACCAGCCACCGGTAGTCGTCGAGCTTCTGCAACTCATGTTGTGCAACGGGCATCGGTTTCAGTTCTTCGGCGGCGAAACAGGCTCTGGGGCGCGGGAACTCTCCTCCACGAACTGCTGGTAAACTGCCGTCACCACCCCGGGCGCCAGTTCCGGCGCGCGCCAGTGATAGTTTTCGACCAGGGGAACGAGTTCGGTCTTCGTCTGCTCAAGGTTCTTCCGCTCCGCGATTCGCGTCTGTACCTCGTTCGAGAGCCATTCTAAGAACTCGCGGAACGCTGCCACGTCTTTCTTGGCGCCGGGCTCGCCGTGGCCGGGCACGTAGACCTCAGCGTCCCAGGCTTCGACCGTCCTCAGGGCATCGATCCACTGGTGGATGTTTCTCGATTCGGGCCCGGGCTCAGGCTGCGGTAAGTAGTGGTTCTCGAAGAGGTCGCCCAGGAAGACTACCTTGGCCACCGGCAGATAGACCACCAGATCGGAGCCTCCCGTGTCGAGGCTCATCAGCCTGATCTCCTGCCCGCCGGGCCTGAGAAGCATTTCCCCCTGGAAGGTCCGGCCCGGCAGCTTGATGTGAATGCCCCGCATGCGGCGCTGCAGCTTTCGGTCGCCTGTCATGAGGCGACTGAGCTGTTGTTGGCGTTCGCGCATCGCGGCCTGAACACCGGGCGTCGCGAGGATTGTGGCGTTAAGATCGAGGAAGACCTCGTTGCCGAGCACCTGGTCGCTGGTTCCGTTCGTGTCAACGACGTAGGTGACGGGCTGCTCGGTCCGTTGCCGGATTTCGTAGAGCAATTCGCGGCCGTGAAACGGCGTGTTCGTCGTATCGACGACCACCACGCCTTGCCTCGTCACGATGAACCCCGCCGTTCCAGCCCGCGTGAAATCCGGGTCGCCGTCCTCTTCGATGATGTCTTCGGGAATCCAGGCGTAGACCTGCGGCTTGATTTCCCGCACTTCGTAGCGCGTGCCGGCGGCAAAGGCAGGGAACAGGGGACAGAGGACAGGGGACAGGCAAAGGAATGCGATGAGCAGCAGGCGACCGACGACAGAAAGTAGATGCGGCTCGGGCACGGCCTTCGTACCGCGCCTGGCCCCCGACCCCTGATCCCTGACCCTTGCTCTAAATGTCCACATAAACCTGTGCGCGCCAGCCCTCTGCCGTCTGCTCCAGGGCGAGCTGGTGGTACGTGATGGCTTTCACCAGCAGTTTGATTTGATGCCGCTCGCGATCGAACTTCTCTCCGCGCGCAAGGGCGGTGAGTGTGCGGTCGCTGAGACTGGAAATCTCGAAGTCGCCAAACAGCCAGCCGTCAGTGTCCTGGAGATAAAGAATCTCGCTCAGCCAGTTCACCAGCAAGCTCGACGCGTCGACGGCTTCCACTTGAAGCGGCACGGTCTCTCGCGGCTCAACTGAATTGAGATCGACAATCAGGTTCATCAGCGCGCGGCCCGCATTGCGAAAGGCCTCCTCGCGTGTCGCGCCGAAGGCCTCGAATCCGACGTCCGCCGTGTGGTCGAGGACTCGAAACGGTTGCGCCACAATCACGCCCGCCCTCACAATCCTGGTAATCCGCGCAGTCTGTGGATTACTTCCAGTCTTTCAAAATCTGCATCGCCGCCAGACGCCCCGGTGCGCCCATGATTCCTCCCCCCGGATGCGTCGCCGAGCCGCACATATAGAGGTTCTTGACCGGCGTGCGGTACTGCGCCCAGCCCGGCACCGGACGCAGGAAGAATAACTGTTCGAGTGACAGCTCGCCCTGAAAAATGTTTCCTTCCGTCAGGCCGAACTCGCGCTCGAGATCGAGCGGCGTCAGCACCTGGCGGCCCACGACGATGTTCTTGATGTTCGGCGCGTACTCGGCAATGGTACTGACCACCGTATCGCCGAAAGCCTCGCGCTGCTCGTCCCACGTGCCATCCTTCAGCTTGTAGGGCGCGTACTGCACGAAGCACGAAAGGATGTGTTTGCCGGGCGGTGCCACGCTCGGGTCGGTCAGCGTCGGAATCACCATGTCGATGTAGGGATGGCTCGAATAGTGGCCGTACTTCGCCTCGTCGTAGGCGCGCTCCATGTAGTCGACGCTCGGCGAAATCGAAATCGCGCCGCGCAGGTGCAGCCCCGCGCCCGGCAGGCATTTGAAATCAGGCAGCGCGTCGAGCGCCAGGTTGACCTTGCCGGACGAGCCGCGGAACTTGTAGCGCCGCACCTCGTCGAGAAACTCGCCGGGCAACTCCTTCGAATCAATCATCTTGAGGAACGTCAGGTTGGGATCAACGCTGGAAGAAACCACACCGGCCTTGATCTCTTCACCACCTTCGAGGACTACACCTGTAGCCTGGCCATTCTTCACCAGGATCTTCGCGATCGGCGATCGGGTGCGGATCTCCACTCCGGCTTCGCGCGCCGCATCGGCGATCGCGTTCGAGATGGCGCCCGTGCCCCCTCGAGCGAATCCCCAGGAACGGAAGGCGCCGTCAATCTCGCCCATATAGTGGTGCAGCAAGACGTACGCGGTGCCGGGCGAGCGCACGCCGAGGAACGTGCCGATGATGCCGGAGGCGGACATGGTGGCCTTGAGCACGTCGGTCTCAAACCACTGGTCGAGAAAATCCGCCGCGCTCATGGTCATCAACTGCACCTGGTTGTACTGGTCGGGGCCCGGGAGCGACTGGAAGCGCTTGCCGAGGAACAGCAGCTTGCGGATGCCTTCAAGCGAAAGCTCGGTCGGGTCGGGCGGCGTCATCGAGAGAATGGGCTTCACAAACTTCGCCATCTCCGCCATCGCCTTGCCGTATTCCTCATAGGCTTCGGCGTCAACCTTGGAATGGCGCGCGATCTCGCGGCGCGTCTTGGCGTGGTCGTTCACGCGCCACAAGTAATCGCCGTTGGGCATGGGTGTGAACGTACCGTCGAGGGGGAGGATTTCCAGTCCGTGGCGCGGCAGGTCCAGCTCGCGGATGATTTCCGGTCGCAGCAACGACACCACGTAGGAACACACGGAGAACTTGAAGCCGGGAAAGATTTCTTCCGTCACCGCCGCGCCGCCCAGTACGTGTCGCCGTTCGAGCACCAGGACCTTCTTGCCGGCGCGAGCCAGGTACGCGGCGGTCACAAGTCCATTGTGCCCGCCTCCGATCACGATGGCGTCGTACTTGGAATTCATGAGCCCTCGGTCGCGCTCCCGGTTGGCCGCAACCGCGGCATCACCGAGACCGGACAGCCATTCTAACGGCAGTGGCGCTCTTTGTCAGCATGGCCGAGGCTTGATCTCAATCCCCGATGCGGGTTCTCGCAGTCATTCCCGCGCAAGCGAATCCAAGTGGCGACAGTCCCGCCCTGTCAGGCATCGCCAGGCTTGTTGCGAAACGGACAGCCAGGCCGCTATAATCCGGGCTCGGTCGAAGAACTCGAATACCGGAGGAGATCACACTTGCCGATTGGCACTGCGGTTCACGAACGAACCTTCGCGCTGTGTGAGAGCCTGAACTATCGCGAGTGGTCGGGGTTCTATGCCGTCAGCGTTTACGAGACGCACCACGAGCATGAGTACAACGCCATCCGCAACGCCGCGGCGCTGATTGATGTCACGCCGCTTTACAAGTACCGCGTGACGGGCCCGGACGCGACCAGGCTCGTGAATCGCGTGATTACGCGCGACATTCACAAGGTAGCCGTGGATCAGGTGATTTACACCTGCTGGTGCGACGAGCATGGCAAGGTGATTGACGACGGGACGGTCACCCGCCTCGGCGAGGACGCCTACCGCTGGACGGCGGCCGATCCCAGCCTGCGCTGGTTCCGGCAGAACGCGCTCGGCATGAACGTCGAGATCGAAGACATCTCCGAGCAAGTGGCGGCGCTGGCGCTGCAAGGCCCGACCTCGGCCAGGATTCTGCGCAAGATCTCGGACGCGCCGATCGGCAAGCTGAAATACTTCCGCGTGACCCACACGAGAATCGCAGGGGTGCCGGTGGACATTTCCCGCACCGGTTATACCGGCGACCTCGGCTATGAAATCTGGATTCCGTGGAACGACGCCGTCAAGGTGTGGGACGCCATCATGGCGGGCGGGCGCGAGTTTGACATTCACCCCGCCGGCATGCTGGCGCTCGACGTGGCGCGGATCGAGGCCGGCCTCATCCTGATCGAAGTCGACTACTTTTCGAGCAAGAAGGCGCTGATCGAATCGCAGGCGTATTCGCCGGATGAGATCGGACTCGGACGCCTGGTGCATCTCGAAAAGGAAAGCTTCGTGGGCCAGGCGGCCCTGGCGGCGGAAAAGAAGGCCGGCGGGCCGAAGCGAAAACTCGTGGGTCTCGAAATCGACTGGAACCAGGTGGAGCAGCGTTACCAGAAAGCGGGCCTCGCCCCGCAGGTGCCGAGCACGGCTTCGCGCCTCGCGGTGCCGGTGTATCGGGGCAAGGGGCAGGTGGGCAAGGCAACTTCCACCACGTGGTCGCCGACGCTCAAGAAAATGATCGCGCTCGCCAGCATTGAGCGCGCCCAGGCCTTGGATGGAACCCGATTACAGATCGAGCTCACCGTGGAAGCCGTGCGCCACACCGTGCCGGCTACCGTAACTCCCCTCCCGTTCTTCAACCCGCCGCGCAAGACCGCTACACCGCCCGCCTGACCCACCACCGTATGAGTCGAATCCTTGACACTGCTGTACTGGCTGTGTTATAAAAGCATAGGTACTATTCGATCTTATGTGTGTCCGTGCCCTGCTCAAGTCGCTACGATGCCTCCGCCCCGGCTGGCCGCCAATCGTGCCAGTGCCTGGAAACTGGTTACAGGTTGGAGTTCCGTCGGTGGTTGAAGTGTCGAAGAAAAACATATTCTTCAGAAAACAAACCCTGAATGTCTTTTAGAATCAGTCAAAGTTTCGATTAGGGTCAAGCAAAGCCGTCAACATACTGAAAAAAAGCTACTTAATTTGAACAGCGACCGGCAAAGCCGTCAGATTATTGAAAATAAAGCTTTTGTTTGTTTGGAAGGAGAGGTGCCAAACTCAAAAGGCCAACCCGCGCTATCCCAAGTAACCTTCGGACTTCATGAGTTCGGCATTCAGCAGCGCGGCGCCGGCCGCCCCGCGGAGGGTATTGTGCGAGAGGACGATGTACTTGAATTGCAAGGCCGCGCAGGGCCGGACCCGGCCAATCACCGCAGCCATGCCGCCTTCGGCATCCACGTCGAACTTCGGCTGCGGCCGGTCGGGCTCATCGCGAACCAGGACGGGGTGCGCGGGCGCAGACGGCAACTGGCGTTCCTGGGGCAAGGCGCGAAACTTGCGCCACACTTCGACGAGGTTCTCGATGGATGCCTTCGCCTTGAGCGCGACGGACACAGTTTCCATGTGTCCGTCTTCCACGAGCACGCGATTGCAACTCGCGCTCACCGCAAGCTTCGCCGCTGCGACGCGACCGTCCGTGAACTTGCCGAGCAGTTTCTTCGTCTCGCGCTCCACCTTTTCTTCTTCGTTTGCAATGTACGGGATCACGTTGCCGAGGATGTCGAGCGTCGGCACGCCGGGATAGCCGGCGCCGGATACCGCCTGCATACTGGTCATGACCACGCGCTCGATTCCGAACGCCTTTTCGAGCGGCGCCAGCGACATGACTAGGCCCACGGTGGTGCAATTGGGATTGGTGACGATGCAACCGTTCCACCCGCGCTGCTGCCGTTGGGAGCGTACCAGCGCGAGGTGGTCGGGGTTGACCTCGGGAATGACGAGCGGCACGTCGGCTTCCATGCGGTAGGTGGCGGAGTTCGAAATCACCACATGACCGGCGCGGGCGAAGTCCTTCTCGATGTCGCCGGCCACTTGCGAGTCGAGCGAAGCGAATAGCAGATGGGGAGCGTTCCGGGGTTGACATTCGTTGACCCGAAGCTCGCCGGTTTTCCCGGGCATCGGCTCGCGCAGGCGCCATGTGCATGCCTCGGCGTAGGATTTCCCCGCCGACTTGCCCGACGCTCCCAGCCACTTCAGCTCAAACCACGGGTGGTTTTCGAGCAGGCTCACGAACCGCTGCCCCACCATGCCCGTCGCGCCCAGAATGCCGACCTCGATTTTCTTCATAGCTTACAGCTTGCCACAGAGATTGTTGTTTCTGCCTTCTGCTTTCTCTGTGTCTGTCGCCGCGGCGACTCTCGGTGGCTAGCCATCCCTGGCCTTCAGTTTCCGCACCAGGCGGCAATACAGCTCGACGGCCTGCGTCAGGTCAGACTTGCGGACGCGCTCGTTTTCCGTGTGCGCGACGGTGATGGAGCCGGGCCCGATGAGCAGCGGACGGCCCCAGTTCGTTAGCGAGGGCAGGTCCGTGGTGAAGGCGAACACCTCGGTTTCGAAGCCGTCCAGATGCTCCATCTGAAGCGGCGGTGTCTCGCGGACGAAATCGCAGTCGCACCGCCCTGCCACGGCCCGCTCAATCTCCTGCCGCAGCTCCGGCGTTCCAGCCGGCTCCGGAACGGTGCGGAAAAGCACGCGCGCCTGGGCTTCGTCTGGAACCACGTTCGCGGCGCGGCCGCCGGAGACGAGGCCGATATTCATCGTGGCGCGGCCCAACACGGAATCTTCCGACAAAGGCATCCGGCGCAGAGCGGCGAGCGCGTCCAGCAGCTTCTCGATGGCCGACTCGCCGAGGTGCGGATAGGCCGAGTGCGCCATCCGGCCGCGCGCGCGGAGATCGAGCCACAGGCTTCCCTTGGTGCCGGCGGCCAGCTTGTTTTCAGTCGGCTCGCCGTTGATCATGTATTTCGCGCCGCGCGGCGACCGGTTGGCGGCAAGGGCGCCATCGCTGGTGGTTTCCTCGCCGACCAGAAACAGCAGGCCGATATTTTCCATGCCCTCACCGCTCAGCCGCTCAGCCGCGGCCACCTGCGCGGCCGCGATGCCCTTGGCATCACACGAGCCGCGCCCATAGATGAACTCGTCATCTTCGCGCGCCGGGATAAATGGCGGCACGGTATCGAGGTGCGTGCTGAGCACCACCTCCGGCCGCCCGCGCCAGGCAAACACGTTGGCGCGTCCGGGCGAGCCTCCAAGCGGAACCGCCTGCAGCTCAACCTCGAACTTGCGGCCAGCCAGATAGTCGTGCAGGAAGCGGGCGCACGGGCCTTCGTCGCCGGTGACCGACGGAATGTTGACCAGCGTTCGCGTGAGTTCGAAGAGTTCCATGAGTCCTTGCGGCGCCTTTCACTTCGCCGGCTCCAGCGTCAGCTTGTGCGCCGCGCCCCGTTCAACCGCCGCGTCGCTGAACAGCATGGGGAAGCTCGTTCCGTTGTACCAGATGCGAAACTGGTCGCGATAGTAAGGGCTCGCCAACTGGCCGGACTCGCCCAGCGTGAGGTTGTTCGCCGAGCGGTCGAAGTCGGCAAAATCCACCACCAGCCGCATCGAAGGGCCGGAGCTCGTCGTCGTGGCCTTGACGGTGGTTCCCATGCCCCGCTGAGGATAAGGGCCGACATCGAACAGCGGCCCGAGTACTGGAATGCGGTCGAGAGGATGGTGGAACGTGAGCGGAATCACCGTGCCCCAAGCCCACCCCGAGCGGCCCTCCGAGCCGGTCAGCTTGGGGATTTCCTTCACACCATCTTCGAGACTCTCGACGAGCGTGGCGTTGAAATCAGCGTCGCCAGGCGGAAGCCACCGCGTCCAATCGTTCTTGAGCACGTTGTCTACAAAAGTGAGGTTGAGCGACCAATGATACTCGGACGCTTCATCGCCCAGCTTGGGACCCAGCAGGCGCCGCAGCAGCGCTCGACGCGTGACCTCGCAGACCAGCGTGGCCGCCGAGTCGGCGCGAGCTTCCCCGTCCCACTGGCGCAGCAGCGCGACGGCATACTGGGCGTCGTCGCTCTCCGGCGAATGCGCGACGGCGGCGGCCACCAGGCGTTTCGCCAGCCACTCGTCTTCGAGCGAGTAGATGTCCATCTGGACGCTCAGCATGTCATCCACCGTCAAGTGGCTCCCCGCTTCGAGCAGTTGGAAGATGCGCGCCGTGCGCCACGGCGCGGCCCAGTTGTGGGTGATGAAATAAGGGTAGCCGTCGGGCACGACGCGGCTGTTGGCGGTGGCAATGATGCCGCCGGGCGGATTGAAGACGTGGGGCAGATCCTCAAACGGAATGTAGCCCGTCCAGTCATAGTCGTCGGTGTCGCCCGGCACGGGCACCGAGCCGTCACCCTGGCGGCGGATTGGCACCCAGGCGGGCGCGTAGTAGCCGATGTTGCCGTCCACGTCGCCGTAGACCATGTTCTGTTCCGGGCCGTTGAAGTTGCGGATGGCTGTCGTGAACTCTTGCCAATTCTGCGCCTGGTTGATCTTCAAGAACGGAATCGTCAGGGCGTGCGGCTGGAGCGCCGTCCACTCGAGCGCCAGCGCGCGGCCGGCGGCGGACTTTGGGTCAGGCGCGGAGGAGATCAGCGGCCCGTGCCGAGTGACGCGCACCGTGAGGTGGACATCCGGCCGGCCGTGAACCTTGATGGCCTCGTCGCGCACCTCGGCGTCCATCCACTGGCCGTTGTGGAGGTACTGATTGGGATTGCTGGGATTGAGCGTCTCAACAAACAGGTCTTGAACGTCGGGGCCGGTATTGGTCATGCCCCAGGCGATTCGCTGGTTGTGACCTATGATAATGCACGACGCGCCCGGCAGGCTGACGCCCGCCACGTCGAGGCCCGGCGCTTCGAGATGAATCATGTACCAGACGCTGGGAATGCTGTGGCCGAGGTGCGGGTCGTTGGCCAGCAGCGGCTTGCCTGTCGCCGTGTGCGCGCCGCTCACCACCCAGTTGTTGCTGCCGAGCGCGAAGTCGAAATCGGCATCGGGGAAAACGAGGGCAGCGAGCGTAGGATCCATGCCGTCCGTTGTCCGTCGTCCGTTGTCCGTTGCAGGTGAGGCCGGACTCGGGCGGGAAGGTGCGGGCAGCCCTGTAGACGCGGGCATCTGTGAAACCGGGCGATCGAGCGACGACGTGTCCGGGAACAAATCGGTGTAAAGCTGCGGGGTTAACCGGGCGCGAATGCGCTCGCGCATGAGGTCGGTGCGCCAGGAACTGTTCAGCGTCTTCGACATGTTCAGCGCCACGCCGAGAGAATCTGACTCCGTCCACGGGCGCGGCTGGTAGCCGAGCAGAGTGAACTCGACCGGCAGGCGGTAGCGATGGCTCTCGATGAAGGCGTTCACGCCGCGGGCGTATGCGCCGAGAACAGTTCGCGATTCCGGGTCCAGTTCATCGGCGGCGCGCGCCGCGGCTTCCGGAAAGCCCAAGGTGCGATTTTCGATGTCGGACCGCAGCGTGCGCTCGCCGAAGATTTCCGCGAGCTCGCCCTGGGCAAGACGCCGGCTGAGGTCCATTTGCCAGAGGCGGTCCTGTGCGGTCACGTAGCCCTGCGCGAAGAACGCATCGTGAAGTGATTGAGCGCGAATGTGGGGCACGCCCTGGGCGTCGCGCAGCACCTGGACGGGAGCGCGAAGCCCGGTGGCTTCAAGGGTTCCATCAAGTTGCGGCAGGGATGCGTGCAGCTGCCAGCCGACTGCGACAGAGCCGACGACGAGCAGCCCTCCGAGAGTAACCAGCAGATACGTGAGGGCGCTAATTGCCGCGCTGCCGCGCTGCGGAGGAGCTTGTTGTTGTGAAAGAACGGTAGTTGCCATCGTGTACCTCGGACCAAGAGGGCGACGCGCTTAGAGGTTGAATGGCAGGGCCCCCCAGGTTGCCTCGGCAGCCGTCGTGAGGTTTTCGAAAACGAGGGGCCTCGAAACTAAGTATGTTAATGATTCCGCTTGGTTTACATTTTTTGTTCGCCATCCTCGGGTTTTTTCAGGTTTCGTGGTCAAATCTGCCTCTAATCGAATGCAATAACTTGCTTTATCCGCCAAGGGTTCGATCCTACCGGATCCTGTCGTCTTCGCGTCCCAATTCGCGTTGGACAGTCCAAAATTCTGATTTTTGCCTCAAAAGGAGGTGTTTTCATAGTGTGTCTATCTGACACCATTATGGATAATGCCGTTAGCTTTGTTTTCTCCATTTATGGCCTATCTGGTTTCATATAAATGGCTTAATTGAGTTAGCTTCGTTTTTATCTCTGGCTGGCTCAGTATGGAGGGCAGGAAAAGAAGGCACGAAACTTGAGCTAAGTTCCTCACTATCAGACATATCCATCAAGCTTCAAGGTGCCAAAACAGCATAACATGACATGAGCTTAGTTGTCAAGTCCTTTCTTGGGTATGTGATACGGGACGGTCTTCATGTCCCGCAACTTTTCGCAGTCAGCCTCTCGGCTTACGGCAGCACCCGGAAGGGCACGTTGCTCGAAAGCGTGCCGTGCGGCGTCACCACCTGGACTGTGCCGGTGGTCGCGCCGACGGGTACGGTGGTCGTGATCAAAGAACTCGAGAGCACGGTGAACGTCGCCGCAGTGCCGTTAAAGCTGACGCTGGTCGAGCCGGTCAGATTGGTCCCTAGAATCTTGACGGTCTTTCCCGCCCTGCCGAACGTGGGCTGCGTTTCCACAAACGGACCGAGACCTGCAGACAGGCTAAAGACCGTGCCACAGCCGCCCGTGCAGGTGCTGCTGGCGCCCCCGCTGAGTGTTGTTCCGTAGAAGTTCCCATTGGTGTCCTGGACCAGCCCCGCGTAGGGGTTGGCGCCGTCGGTGGAGTCGAAACGGTGTAGCGTGGTCAGTATACCCCTTGGCGTGACCTTGAAGACGGTCCCATAGGAGCCGCCGACCCCGCCAATGTCCGTTGTACCGTAGAAGTTCCCGTCGGTGGCTTGGACCAGCGTGGCTGCTGGGAAGTTGCCGTCCGTACAACCGCTCTGGGAGCAAAAGCTGTAAAGCTTGGTCAGCGCCCCACTTGGGGTTATCTTGAAGACCGTCCCAGCGCTAATACCGCTGCCTCCGCCGCCGCTCGTTGTCCCGTAGAGGTTCCCGTCGGCAGCCTGGACCAGCCCTGAGGGCCCGGCACCGTCCGCGCAATTGGTTTGCGAGCAAAAGCTGTAAAGCGTCGTCAGCGTGCCGCTCGCGGTGATTCTAAAGACCGTCCCGTAGTAACGGTTCGCCCCGCCACTAGATGTCGTCCCATAGAAGTTCCCATCGACAGCCTGGATCAGCCCCGCGGAGGGGAGGCTGCCGTCTCCGCAACCGCTCTGGGAGCAAAAGCTGTAAAGCGTCGTGAGCGTGCCGCTTGGGGCGATTTTGAAGACCGTACCATAGCTGTTGGCACCGCCAGAGAACGTTGTCCCGTAGAAGTTCCCGTCGGTAGCCTGGATCAGCCCCGCGTGGGGGAGGCTGCCGTCCGCGCAACCGCTCTGAGCACAAAAGCTGTAAAGCGTCGCCAGGTTGCCACTGGGGCTGATTTTGAAGACCGTCCCATTGCCTGTAGCCCCACCCTCCTGCGTTGTGTCATAGAAGTTCCCATCGGTGGCCTGGACCAGCACCCCGTAGCGGTAGTAGCCGTCAGTGAAATCGAAGCTGTGCAGCGTCGTCAATGTCCCACCTGGGGTGATTTTGAAGACGGTGCCATAGTACAGATTGGCCCCACCCGTTGTCGTCGTCCCATACAAGTTCCCGTCGTTCGCCTGGACCAACGTTGCGAAGGGCTGGGCACCAACTGGCGTGTAGTCGAAGCTGAATAGTGTGGTGAACGTCTGCGCCTGGGCCGACGGGGTCGCAACGAGCCCCGCGAGCAAAGCCAGGATGCAAGTCGCACAAGCGAGGAGTCGTTTTGCGTTCTTCATAGCTCAATGTCCTTTCCCGTCGAGCGTTTCAGTTGCGGCCAAAGAGAGCGAAGCAAGGCTACTCCGCGCCGGGCGGTGGCGCAAGTAGCGAGGTGGTTAACGGCTGTCGAGCGAACGGAAGCCCCTCACCCGACTCGCTACGCTCGTCACCCTCTCCCCCAAGGGGGCGAGGGCTATGCAGAAGGCGGAGGCCCCCTCACCGGTCCCGACAAGTCGGGCCCGTCCCGGCCGGGCCGGGGACACCCTCTCCCCTAGGAAGAGGGGGAACAGAACTGGGGATATGGCCCTCTCCGAGGGGCCGTTCCGCTCACCTTCCACATCCCGGATCGCCGGCAACGCCAGCAGGGGGTGCCGCGACGGGTAGGGCCGCGAGCTTGTGCTGCGCGAGCGTGGAGTTGAACTCCGCGACGTCTTGCGTGTTGAGCTTGTGCCACGCTTCGAGAGCTTTGTCGAGCGCCTGGCAGGATTCCTCCGCCGCGGCCCGCGCGGTAGCTGACGGCCGGGCGTCGGCGCTCTCGATGGCCGTGGTCAAGCGCGCGAGGTCGCGGTTCACCGAACCCAAGCCGGGCGCGGTGGGCGTGCCATCGGCGACCGCATTGGCTTTCTTCTTGAGGTTCTCCAGCGCCTCGGCGGCGTCCTTCGCGTCCGTCTCTTTGGCATCGGGCGCTTTGGTGTCGGGCGGTTTGGCGTTCGCGGCGAGCGCCTTTTGACGGTCGGAAAACGCCGAACGCAAGGTCTCGACCTGGTGATAAGCCTCGTAACTTGCCTTGAGTCCGTTGGCCATCTTCCTTTCGAGGTCGAGCTGGGCTTCGCAGTCCTGTTGTGAAGCTCGGACTCGGGGATCAAGTTTGACCGTCAAAGGCTGGCGGTACGTGTGACCCTCGACGCTCAGTTCCGCGGTGTATGTTCCCGGCACCACGAACGGTCCCTGTGGCTGCCGCCGGGGCGTGGCGCCGGGAATGGCGTGGTCGGCGAGCGTGAACTCGGTGTAATTCAAGAGCGCGCCGTAATAACTGAAGGGCAGCGCTTGGGGCGAGGGGTAGCGCAGGTCCCACACGAAGCGGTTCATGCCTGCCGCTTTCGTCAGGGCTGCTGGTGGCGCAATCCAGTAGCTCGGGACGTTCGGCAAGGGCAGTGCTCTGATGGGCGGCGCGCTCGAGAAGCGCCTCACCAGGTTTCCCTTCTCATCGCGAATGCTGAGCGTGATTTCGCCGGCGGGGGCAGATTTCAAGTAGTAGTCCACGATGGCGCCGTCGGGCGGATTCTGGCCGGCGGGAACTTCGGGCGGCAGCGGCGTATCCTGATTGTTGTCCCAGCGCACGCGCAACGCCGTTTCAGGGCGGAAGAGGCGAACGTCTGAGCTTGCCACCTGGGCGCTGGCCTGGCGCAGCGGCGTGACGTCATCGAGAATCCACAGAGCCCGCCCATAGGTGGAGGCGACGAGGTCGTCGCCATGCACGTCGAGGTCAGTGACGGTAGCAGTGGGCAGGTTGAGTTGCAGCGATTGCCAGTGGTCGCCATCGTCGAACGACAGGTACACGCCGGTGGCGGTGCCGGCGTAGAGCAGTCCGCGCCGCACCGGGTCTTCCCGCACCACGCGGATGGGATCGGACGGCGGAAGTCCGGCGGTAATCTTCTGCCAGGTCTTGCCGTAGTCGTGCGTGCGGTAGGCGTAAAGCTCGGGCTTTTGCGGGGTCCGGAAGCTGCCCGCTACGGCGAAAGCGGTCGCGGCGTCGTGGTGCGAAGCATCAATGGCGCTGATGCCAGCGCTCGGTGGAAGATCGGGCGGCGAAACGTTCCGCCACGTCTTGCCGTCGCGCGTGAGCTCGACCTGCCCGTTGCTGGTTCCGGCCCAGATTTCATTCGCTTTCACCGGAGACGGCGAAAGCGCGGAGATGCCGCTGAAAGCGGCGCCGAAAGCCGGAGGCGGGGGTGGTCCCTCTTTCTGCGCTGGGGGCTTGGCGGTGAGGTCGGGACTGATCTCGCGCCACGTCATCCCCTGGTCGGTGCTCTCAAGCAAATACTGCGCGCCGAGGTAGAGCTTGTGGGGATCCTGCGGCGAGAACGCCAGGGCGGGCGCCGCGGCGGTGTGGTACTTCTTGCCGGGAATGAATACGGTGGCGAACTGCCCCGTCGTGCGGTCGAATCGCAGGGCGCTGCCGTACCAGCCGCCGCTGTAGACGATGTTGGGATTGGTGGGGTCGGCCTCGATGTAGCAGTATTCGAAGCCGCCGATTGAGTAGACGTCGCGGTCGCTGATTTCGCCGTAGTCGCTGCGGCTCGCGACCGCCGCCGTGCCGCTATCCTGCTGGGCGGCGTAGACGTGGTAAGGGAAGGCGTTGTCAGTGGACACATGGTAAAACTGGCCGGTCGGCTGGTTGTACCACGAGCTCCAGGTCTGCCCGCCGTCAACGCTGATGGTCGCGCCCTGATCCACGCCGAGAATCATGCGGCGAGGATCCTGAGGGTCAATCCACAGGACGTGGAAGTCATCGCCGCTCGGCGCGCCGGTATAGGACTCGAAGGTGTGACCGCCGTCGGTGGAGCGATAGAGCGAAGTCTGCGCGACGTAAAGCACGTCGGGATTGCGAGGGTCAACGAAGACGCGGCTGAAGTATCCGTTGCCCAGGATCCGCGGATCGGTGGTGGAGCGCGCCCAGGTGGCGCCGGCGTCGTCGGAGCGGTAAAAGCCCTGGGCGATGATGGCGTAGAGCCGCCGGCCGCGATTGCCCGGCGCTACGGCGATGCCGATGCGGCCCAGGTCGCCTGCGGGCAGACCTTTGCCCGAAAGAGGCTTCCAGTGCGAGCCTTCGTCGGTGGATTTGTAGATTCCGGAGTAAGGAGCGGGGCGCTTCTCGCCCGGCTGCGGCGGACCGAAGCGGAAGGCGCGACGCCAGAGGGAAGCATAGAGCACTTTGCGATTACCGGGGTCGGAGCAAAGATCAACCACCGCCGTGGTGTCGTCCCGGTAGAGGACCTTGTTCCAAGTCTGACCGCCGTCGGTGGACTTGAAGACGCCGCGCTCGGTGCTGGCGGTGAAGTCGCCGGTCGCGCCGACAATCACAATGTTCGGATTGCGGGGGTCAATGATGATGGCCTGGATGAAGTGCGTGCCGCGCAGTCCGACGTTGGTCCAGGTGTCGCCCCCGTCGGTGGATTTGTAAACGCCGTTGCCCGGGGTCTGCTCGCCCGTTCCGACATAAAGGATATTGGGATTCGACGGCGCGACGGCCACCGCGCCGATCGAGGCCACGCGTTCCTGGTCAAAGATGGGTTTCCAGACGCGCCCGCCGTCGGTGGTCTTCCAGACGCCGCCGCCGGGAGTTCCCATGTAGTAGACCGCAGGATCGCCCGGCACGCCGGCCACCGCGGTGACGCGTCCGGCGCGGAAGGGGCCGATCAATCGCCAGCGCATGGCCGCGTAAAGATTGGGATCGAGTTGCTGCGCCTGCGCCGGTCGCACGGCGGCGAAACCCGCGACGACCACGAAGGCGCAGACGACACGCAGGAAGCGAAGTCGGCAGTTTGAAAGATTCACGGTTCGTAACCTCCTCGGGGTTGGCGGGCCGATGCCGGGCGGCTCGCCTCTATTTCTGATTGACCAGGCCGCACACGGGCAGGGCGTGGTTCGGATCTGCTGCCTCGCCACCGGTCTGGATCTCGCGGACCACGCCTTGCTTGTCAATTACGAACGTGGTGCGCTTGGCGATGCGGATGAGAGGATACAGCACGCCGTAGGCCTGGGAGACGGTTTTTTGCTCGTCGCTCAAGAGAGGAAATTTCAAGCCAAGCTGCGCGGCAAAAGCCTTGTTGCGCGACGCGCTGTCCACGCTGATGCCGATAATCTGGGCTCCCTGCTGTTCGAACTTGGCGAGATCAGCCTGATACGCCTGGAGCTCTTTGGTTCAGGTGGGCGTGAAGGCGCGAATGTAAAAAGCCAGGACCACCGTCTTCTTGCCGCGAAAGTCCGCGAGATGGACGACGGCGCCGTTCTGATCGGTCAGGGTGAAGTCCGGCGCCCGGTCTCCGATCTTCAACTCGGCGCTGCCGAGGCCGAGGATGGCAAGCGAGATTCCCAGCGACACCATAAGCGCTTCCTTTCCGGTCCCAGCGCGGCATCGTATCATAGCGGCTCCGGCTGCCATACTGCATGAAATTCCCGTATAATTGCAACCCATGCGTTACGCGAACATTCTCGAGGCGATCGGTCACACGCCGCTCGTTCGACTCAACCGGGTGACGCGCGGCTGCAAGGGCGAGGTTTACGCCAAGTGCGATTTTCTGAACCCTGGCGGCAGCGTCAAGGACCGCATCGGCATCGCCATGATCGAAGACGCCGAACGCCGGGGGCTGCTGCGGCCGGGCGGGACGATCGTGGAAGGCACCTCGGGGAACACGGGCATGGGGCTGGCGCTGGCCGCCGTGGTGAAGGGCTACAAGTGCATTTTCACCATGAGCGACAAGCAGTCGAAGGAGAAGGTGGATGTGCTGAAGGCGCTCGGCGCGGACGTTATCGTCTGCCCGACTGCGGTCGAGCACGACGACCCGCGCAGCTATCATTCCGTGGTGGAAAAGCTGGCGCACGACATTCCCAATGCCTATCACCCCAACCAGTATGAGAATCCGGCCAATCCGGACGTCCACTTCCGCACCACGGGTCCTGAAATCTGGGAAGACAGCGAGGGCAAGATCACGCACTTCGTGTGCGCGATCGGCACCGGCGGAACCATCACCGGCGCGGCGCGCTATTTGAAGAGCAAGAATCCGAACGTAAAGATTATCGGCGCCGACCCGGTGGGCTCGATTCTTTATGAGTTCTTTCACACCGGCAGGGTGATCAAGGGCGAGACGTACAAGGTGGAAGGCATCGGCCAGGATTATTTTCCCGGCACGCTCGACTTCAGCGTCCTCGACGACATCGTGCAGGTGAGCGACAAGGATTCGTTCCTGTGGACCCGGCGTCTGGCCCGCAGTGAAGGCATCTTTGCCGGCGGCTCGGTGGGCACGGCGATGGCGGCAGCCATGAAGTATGCTCCGACGCTCGGCGAAAACGACTTCATGGTGGTGCTGATTCCCGACACCGGGTCGCGCTACCTGAGCAAGGTCTACAGCAATGAGTGGATGAAGGACAACCAGTACGTGGAATCTTCCGTGCCGCTCACCGCGGCAGAGATCGCGCAGGCGAAGCAGCGCCTGGGCGCGGCCGGGCCCGGCCGCGAAATTATTGCCGTCGCGCCTTCGGACACCGTGGCCGCCGCGCTCGACCGGATGCAGGCGCACGACTTTTCGCAGATCCCCGTCTTCGAAGAGGGCCGCCCGGTGGGCGCCATCTACGAGGACGCCATTCTGAACCTGGCGCTTGACGGCAAGGACTTGAAGGCGCTGGTGGTCCGCGAAGTGATGGGCAGCGCCTTTCCCGTGATGGCCCGCTCGGCGCCCATTGACCAGATCATGGTCAACATCACGCGGGACTGTCCGGCGGTTTTCGTGGACCTCGGGAACAGCCACTACGAGATCCTGACCAAGTACGACCTGCTGCACGCCATCGCGCGGCTAGTGGAGCAGCCGCAGTAGACGGGAGCCCGAGTTCGTGGCCCGAGTTCGCGGCTTGACAGGAGGGCTGGGCGTCTGGTATGCATGAGTGGAAGCTGCGGGAGGATTAACGGATGGGCCACATGCCGAATCCTGATCGCGCGGGGCGCCCGAGAAGCAACGGCCGGCCTCGCCGGGCGCGTCCCAGCCTGCCGCGGTTTGGCCTGGCTGTGCTGCCCCTGCTGTTTCTCTCGATGGAGGCTACGTGTGTAGGCCAGTCCTCGCCCCTGCGGGTGGAGTGGCAGGACGCGCGGCTCAGCGTGGTGGCGCAGAACGTTCCCCTGCTCCAGATCCTCACCGAAGTGGGCAAGCAAACCGGTCTCCAAGTCCAAAATCCTCAAGGCCTGACCGCCACGGTCTCGGCGCACTTCTCCGATTTGACCTTGGCGGCCGGAGTCCAAAGCCTGCTGGCGGGGGTGGACTACGCCGTCTTCGGCGACTTGGCATCGCCGAAGAGCGCGAGCGCGTCGCGGGTGGTGATCCTGAACAATCTCGAAGCCTCGGACGCCGCCGGTGTGGGCGCGCGCGTTAAGCCTCCCGTGCCTGTGGCAGCGAACAACGGGATGGTGTCGACGGACAAGCAAGCCTGGATCCGGCTGATCATGGGGCCGGACCTGGCCAAACAGACCGAGGCCTTCGAGAATTTGATGAATATCGATCCCCAGAAAGCCATCGAGACCCTCGAGCAGGCTGCCCGCAATGGTCAGGGGGAAGGGCGGCTGCAGGCCCTGCAATTGCTGGACCAGGACAGCGAGGCCGGTGACGATACGGTGCTCGCCTCCCTGCGCGCAGCCCTGCAGGATGAAGACGTGGCGATGCGCGACTACGCCGTGCAGGCGATTGCCCGGCGCGGCGGCCCCGAAACTATGGACTTGCTGACGCAGGCCTACCGCGACGCCGACCCGCAAGTGCGGTTGATGGTGATTCAAAACGCCGCCCAGCAGAAGGCCGGAGGACTCGATCTGCTTCGCGAGGCCGTCTCGGACCCTGACCCGAACGTCAGCGGCGCCGCCTCCGCCCTGTTGCAGGCGCTGACCCCGAGCGAGCCGGACCGGTAGGCGCGCCTGCCGGCTGGCGCTTGCTATTGCCTGGTTCCAATTGACTCCAAACCACATTCCGGTTTCTGCCATAGCCCGGTCCTCGGACAATTTGCAATCAGAGAAATCGCTCGCATTCCCGATGCGTTGTGGCGCAATCTATGCTGGCACTGCAATCATATGTGATTCTGCAATAGAGAGCTTCCGAGCTTGGGAGATATACTCCCCGATACAATTGATTCCAAAGCACATTCCGGCTTGTTCCGTCCATTTTTTGGGGCTTGAGATGCAATCGGCGATACTATTGATTCCAAAGCACATTCCGGCTTCGTGCGTAATTCGGTTTCCGCCTCGGACTCCTCGACTGTCGCATCGTTGACGCAAGAAGCCACCAGGTTTGCCTGGTCGAAATCGCCAGATTCCGACGTTAGCCATCGCCATCATACACCCTCCAAGAACGTGACCGCCGCCCTACGTCCTCCGCGGGGCTCCATCGAAAGGTGCGGCAGGTCTCTTTCAGTGTTTAGTAATGGATTTTACGTTATCACTATTCAGGTGACTTGTCAAGTAAATAATTCATGATACGATGAGTTATGCGCCGGAACTGTAGGGGTGCGGCTTGCCGTACCCGGTTGGGACTGGGTTCCCTCAACGGTAGGGCAAGCCCCACCCCTACGTCCTCACCGCCAATGTCGCCGCCACCCAGCCGTCCGCGAAGAGCGGAAATAAACGAAATCCTCCGCCGCCCGTCTAATCTCGCGGACGGGGTAAGGGAGTAGGGAGTGGGAACCTGTGGGCGACGAATCGAACAGGCGTTCCTGCCCAACCGTTACTCACTGTTCCCGCTCCCCGGCCTTGCGTGGCGGCCCTTTGTGCGCGATAATAAGCTTGTCAACGTGTCCGCGTGTCCGCAACCTGGCGGCAGCCTCAAGACGGGGAGCAGCGTTGGCTTAAGGGAGAACAGATGCCGGAGAGACTGCGAAGAAATGCCGGGCTGGCTGGATTGGCCGGCCTGTTGCTGGCGTCGGTGGGATGCAATCCCGGGAGCGTAGCTTCCCGGCAGGCGCGCCAGGCGGAGCTGCGCAAGGATTACGACACAGCCGTGATTGATTACGGCAAGGCGCTGCAATACGAGCCGCAGAACTCGCGCTACCTGATTCACCAACAGGATGCGCGCGTCCGGGCCGCTGAGTTCCACGTGAAGCAAGGTCGTCAGTTGCTGGCGGAGAACCGGCCGGAGGCGGCGGCCGGGGAGTTTGAGAAGGCGGTCGGCGTTGACCCCACCAATGAGACCGCGAAGCAGGAGCTGAACAAGCTTCTGGTGGCCAAGGCGGAGCGGGAGGAAGCGCGCCAGAAGAAGCTGGAGCAGGCGCTGAAGCCGAAGGAGGAAGCGCCTCTAACGACAGGTTTGAAGCCGTTCCCCACCGAACCCCTGGCCCACTTCCGGATTTCAGCCGACAGCCGCAAGGTTTTTGAGACGCTCGGCAAATTGTCGGAGTTGAACGTCGCCTTCAATTTTGACTTCCAGCCCCGGCCGATTTCGCTCGATTTGTCGAACGTCAACCTGCAGGACGCCATGCGCGCCGCCTGTTACGAGGCGCACGCCTTCTGGAAGGCGATCAGCCCGAACACGATTTTGATCGTTCCCGACACGCCGACCAATCGCCGCGAGTATGAAGATGAAGTCTTGAAGACCATCCACCTTTCCAACCCGCTCGCCCCCGCCGACCGCACGCAGATTTCAACCGCGCTCAAGCAGGTGTTGGGCTTGCAGCGCATTATTGACAATCCCAATTCCAACTCCATCATCATCCGGGACACGCCCGACAAGGTGGCGGCAGCGGAAGAGATGATTCACAACCTTGACCTCGGCAAGGCGGAGATCCTGATTGACGTGAGCGTGCTCGAAGCCAGCCGGCAGCGGATGCAGTCGCTGGGCATCAGCCCGGTGACGATTTCAGCCTCAGGGACGGCAACCCCGGGCTTTCAGACGGCTGTCACTTATGCTCCCCCCGGTACCACCACGACGAGCAACGGGACGACCACCACGACTACGCAGAGCGCGCCCGCCCTTAACCAGCTTGGGAAACTCAGCACCGCTGATTTCGCGATCGCTCTCCCCAGCATCGCGGCGCAGGCCATCCTGAGCGACGATCACACCCGCGTCCTGCAGAACCCCGAGGTCCGGGTCACCGACGGCTTGACGGCGAAACTGCGCATCGGCAGCCGGGTGCCTTACGCCACCGGCAGCTTTCTGCCCTCGTTTGGAGGGGCCACCGGTGCTACGGGCACAACAGGTGGCATTGGCCTCCTGGCCAGCACCCAGTTCCAGTATCAGGACGTAGGCGTGAACCTGGACATCACACCCCACTTGACGGCGGACGGCGAAATCGCTCTGCACGCCAAGATTGAAATCTCTTCGGTAGGCGCTCCAGCCCAGGTAGGGGGCCTTAGCCAACCCACCTTCAACCAACGCATCATTGAACACGATATTCAGTTGAAGGAAGGCGAAGTAAGCCTGCTCGGCGGCCTCATCCAGACCCAGACGGAGCGCAGCGTGGCCGGCTTGCCCGGCTTGGCGGAAATCCCTCTGCTCCGCTACCTCTTCTCCAGCGTGACCAATACCACGATGGACGATGAGGTCCTGGTGATGCTTGACCCGCACATTATCCGGCTGCCCGACGTTCCGTCCTCGACTGAGTCTGCGGTGAGCGAGGACGGCTCTCCCAGCCCCGTGCCTTTTGCACTTAACCGCCCCGGAGTGCCACGACGGTGAAAAAGCAGGGATCAATGGTCAGGGGTCAGGGGTCAGGGGTCAGGAATCCCGAATCCCGAGCTCTGCCCCCCGACCCCCGGCCCCTGGCCCCCGGCTTCACCCTCGTCGAGCTCATCGCCACGATGGCTATCATGCTGATCCTGGCGAGCGCGGCGCTGCCCCTGGCTCGCGTCCACGCCGAGCGGCTTCGCGAGGAGGAATTGCACCGTGACCTGCGGGAGTTGCGCGGGGCGATTGACCGCTACAAGGACTTTTCCGACCGCCAAATGATCCCGCAGCTTGGCAACACGTACGGCTACCCTCCGGACCTCGATACGCTGGTCAACGGCGTGCCCCTGAAGGGTACGGCGGACGTGAAATACAAGTTCCTGCGCAAGATTCCGGTGGATCCCATGACCGGCAAAGCAGATTGGGGAAAGCGTTCCATGCAGGACGATCCGGACTCGAAAAGCTGGGGCGGCGAGGACGTGTTCGACGTCTATTCGATGAGCGACGCGACGGCGCTGGACGGAACGAAGTATTCGGACTGGTAAATGGAAACTGGAAACAAGTTGAAAGTCGAAAGTCTAAAGTCGATAGTCGAAGGTCGAAAGTCGAAGTTCTCGACCTTTAACTTTCAACTTTCGACCTTTGACTATCGAGGATTTACCCTCCTCGAACTCATGATGGTCATGACGCTGATCCTGATTCTGGCGTCGTTCGCCATCCAAAGCTATACGGTGTCGGTGCAGCATGCGCGCGAGGCGGTGCTGCGCGATGACCTCTACACGCTGCGCCAGCTTATTGACGAATATACGGTGGACAAGCAGAAGCCGCCGGAGTCTTTGCAGGACCTGGTGGACGCGGGCTACCTGCGCGGCGGCGTCCCGGTGGACCCGATCACCGGCGCGACCGATAGCTGGAAGACCGACACCGAAGAAGTGCCCGTGCCGCCCGACCAGACCGCCGATGGCATTGTGGATGTCCATAGCGGCGCCGAAGGCAACGGTCTGGACGGGACGGCGTACAGCACGTGGTGAAAAACAGTTATCAGTTCCCGGTTGTCAGTTGTCAGCGAGAGCGAAACGAACTTGCCGTATCTACTGGCAAGTCGCAAGGCGAACTGCCGTGGCGACGCCGGCCGAGCCGATAATTGAGAGATCGATAACTGAAAACTGACGACTGACAACTGAGAACTGTTCTTCCATGGAATTTGTTTGCAAACTCGGAACGGCGGCGGGCCGGGTGACCAGCCAGACGGAGCAGGCGGGCTCGGAGTTTGAGTTGCGTCAGAGGCTTGCGGCGCAGGGGTATTACATCTTCTCGCTGCAGGCCAAGGACGCGCTCAGCATGAAGCTCGAGTCGCGGCGGCGCAAGAAGATCCGGCCCGACGACTTCCTGATCTTCAATCAACAGTTTCTGACGCTTTCGAAGTCGGGCCTGCCGCTGCAAAAGTCGCTGGAACTGCTGTCGCGGCAGACGAGGAGCGAAGGGCTGCGCGTCGCTCTGGAAGCGGTGCGCGACAATGTACGCTCCGGCGTGCTGCTCTCCGAGGCTTTTGAGCAGACAGGGAAATTCCCCAAGATCTATTGCTCCACGCTGCGCGCGGGCGAGCGCAGCGGCAGCCTGGACAAAGTGCTGGCGCAGTACGTGTCCTATCAGAAGGTGAGCCGCGGGTTCCGCAAGAAGTTTCTGGCGGCGCTCATCTATCCGGCTTTTCTGGTGGTGTTTTTGACGGTGCTGATTGCTTTCGTGATCGGCTTCATCGTGCCGCGCTTCGCCGACCTCTATCGCGACATCGGCGTGCAGTTGCCGCCGCTGACGGAATTCGTGATTAACGTTTCGGATGGCTTCCGGCATTTCGCGATTTTCATTCTCATCGCCGTGGCGCTGCTCATCATGGCCGCGAGGGCGCTGTGGCGGCGGCCGTTGGTGAAGCTGGGATGGGATCGCTTCAAGTACCGCACGCCCATCGTGGGTCCGTTGCTGTTGAAGTTTTCCGTGGCCGAATTCGCGCGGACGTTCACCACGCTGCTGCAAGGCGGCGCGCCGGTGGTGGCGGCGCTTGAAACCGCCAAGCAGTCGGTCACCAGCCCGTTGATGGTGCAGGCGATCGTGGCGGCGCAGAAGGAAGTGACCAGCGGAAAGTCGCTCAGCGCCAGCCTCCGTCAAAGCGGCTTTTTCCCCGCCACCGCCTTGGACATGCTGGAAGTGGGTGAGGGTACGGGCGCGCTGCCGGCCATGCTCGACGGCATGGCGGAGTTCTACGAAGAAGACGTGAACATCGACTTGGCCACGCTGGTGGCGCTCGTCGACCCGGTGATGATCGCCATCATTGCCGTGGTGGTGGGTTTCGTGCTCGTGGCGTTTTACCTGCCGCTGTTTTCGCTTGCCGGGCAGGTGGGAGGCTGAGGTTGGCGGAGACGGCACCGAATTTCGAGATGGAGCTCGAAGGCGCTCGCGCCCTGGCGAAGCGGTATCGCTTTGACTTCGCCGACCTGCGCGATTTTCACATTGACCCGGAATTGTTGCGCTCGATTCCGCTCGACCTGATGCTGCACTACGAGTTTCTTCCTCTCGAAGCGCACGACCATGCCCTGACGGTGGCGGTGGGCGACCCGACGAATCTGGACCGCCTTGATGAGTTGGAGATGAAACTCGACCGCCGCCTCACGATCAAGGTGGCAGCGGCAAGCCAGGTGCGGGAGACTCTGAAACGTACCGAGCCTTCGCAGCGCGTCCTGGAAGAGGCCACGGAAACGTTTCAGCTCGACGTGATCCGGGAATCCGAGAACGCGGACGAAGGTCTGTCGCTCGAATCGCTGGTGGAAGACCGCGATGCCAGCCCCATGATTCGCCTCGTGGATTCCATCGTCTTTGCCGGACTCGAGCGGCGGGCAAGCGACATTCACATTGAGAGCCACGACAACGCCGTGGTGGTGAAGAATCGCGTGGACGGCGTGCTGCAACAGGCTATGCCGCCGCTGGCGCAGGAGTTCCAGTCGAACCTCATCACCCGCATCAAGGTGATGGCGGAACTCGACATCGCCGAGCGCCGCGTTCCCCAGGACGGCCGTTTCCGGGTGCGCTACAAAGGCCGGCCGATTGATTTCCGCGTCTCCATCATGCCCTCGATTAACGGCGAGGACGCGGTGCTCCGCATCCTCGACAAGGAATCCCTGAGCGAGAAGTTCCGGCAGCTCCGGCTCGACGTGCTGGGACTCTCGGAGCGCGAGCTCAAGCGCTTGCGGCGCTTCATCCGTGAACCCTACGGCATGGTGCTGGTCACCGGCCCCACCGGCAGCGGCAAGACCACCACACTGTATGCCGCGCTCTCGGAGATCAAGACCGATGAAGACAAGATCATCACCATCGAGGACCCGGTGGAATACCAGATCCGCGGCATCACCCAGATTCCGGTGAACGAGAAGAAAGGACTCACCTTCGCGCGCGGGTTGCGTTCCATTTTGCGCCACGATCCCGATAAGATCATGGTGGGCGAAATCCGCGACAACGAGACGGCGCAAATCGCCATCCAGTCGGCGCTCACCGGCCACCTAGTGTTTACCACCGTCCACGCCAACAACGTGCTCGACGTGCTCAGCCGCTTCCTCAACATGGGCGTCGAACCGTATCACTTTGTTTCGGCGCTCAACTGCATCATGGCGCAGCGCCTGGTGCGCATGATCTGCGAATTTTGCAAGCGGCCCCTCGACGTCACGCCCGAGGCGATGCGCGAGTCCGGGCTCGACCCCGAGGCGTGGAAGAACGTGACGTTTTACGAGGGCGCGGGTTGCGTGCAGTGCAACCAGACGGGATTCCACGGCCGCACGGCGATCGGCGAGCTGCTGGCCTTGACCGACACGGTGCGCGAATTGATCCTCGAGAAGCGGCCGATTTCGGAGCTGCGCCGCGTGGCGCGCAAAGAGGGCATGATCACGTTGCGTGAAGCGGCCCTAGAAAAGGTTCAGGAGGGCGTAACCACGCTGAAGGAAATCAACAAAGTAACCTTCGTGGAAGTTTGAGAAAAACAGGAGCCGAGAGTCAGAAGTCAGAAGAAGTACCTCGGCGATGGAACCAGGGAACTGACAACTGAGAACTGAATGATCGACTGGAACCAAATCAAAGAGAAATGGGCCTCGCTCACCTGGAGCGGAACGGCTGGCTTCGCCCTCCCCCCCGTGGTGCTTGAGGCGCAGCCCGACTTTGTGATGGGCGCGCGATTGGCCGGACGGACGAGTGGGAACGGAAAGGGAAATGGCGCGCTGCGCTCGGGCGAGCCGGTGCGACGCATCAGCGTCCGGTCCTTGGCGCCCGGCAGCGTACGTCCTGGCCCGGCTGCGGCCAACCTTGCGGATTCCGGTGAGTTGGTGCGCGCCCTTCGCGGAGTCACGGAGGTCATCGGTAACGGCACGGCGCGCTTCGGATTCCTGGTGCCGGACGCGATGGTTCGGGTCGGACTGCTCTCGTTTGAGACGCTGCCGCCCGACCGCCGCGAGGCCGACACGCTGATTCGCTGGCGAATGAAGGAGAACCTGCCGTTCCCGGCCGAGGAAGCGCGGATTTCGTACCAGGTGGTTTCCCACGAGGCGGGCGGGATCGATCTGCTGGCGGTTGCGGCGCGCGCCTCGGTGCTCGTTGAGTACGAAGCGGCTCTGGAGGAGGTGAACGGAGGTTCGGCGTCGGTCCTGATGCTGCCGGCTTCGCTCGCGCTCCTGCCGCTCTTGCCGGAGAGCGGCGACGTCCCCCAGGCGCTCGTTCACGTCTGTTCCGGCTGGGTGACGCACGTCGTGGTCACGGGACAGCGCGTCAGCCTGTGGCGAACCCGCGAAGTGCCGGGCACGGGCCCGGCTGCTCTGCTCGACGGGGTGGCCACCGAAGCCTCGCGTGTTATCGCGGCCTCCCGCGACCGTCAGCAGATTGAGATTGGACGCTTCTGGCTTTGCGCCCGTCCGCCGGCTGCGCCGTCGCTGGCCGCGGATCTGGGCCGCGTCCTGTCGCGAGAAGTCGAGGTGCTCGAAGCCGATTCTAGCCTGGCCTCCGCGCTCCCGAACGAAGAGCGGCGGCTGTTTGAGCAGTACGGCGCGACGGTGGCGGGGTTGGTCAGTAATTCAGTTTGTCAGTGAGTCAGTTGAAGCTGAAATCAAGACTTACCGGAACGCTGTAGCGTCGGGATGCGGAAGTACTGAGATACTGACATACTCAAAATGAGAATTGAACTCAATCTTTCACCCGCGCAGAGCCTTCGGCAGCGATACCTGCTGTACTGGGCGGCGCCGGCGGGATTCCTGGCCCTGCTGCTGCTGGTGAGGCTCGCCCTTTCGATGCCGGCGAGCTGGCGCGAGTACCGCGCGGCGCGCGACGCGGCGCTCCAGGAGCAGCAGCACGACGGCCAGTTGCGGCAACGCGCCGCGGCGGTTGAGAGAACGCTCGAGCGGCCGGAGTACCGCGAGACGTTGCGCGAGGTTCAGTTCATCAATGGCCTGATCGAGCAGAAAAAGTTGTCGCTCGCCGAGCTCACGGCCAAAGTGACGGCTCTGCTGCCGCCCCAGGTTCGGCTCACCGCGCTGGCCCTTCCTGACGCCTCGGGCGACCCTCTCATTCGCCTGGGCATCGAAGGAGGGAGTGAGCGGGACATGGAGGACTTCCTGACTCATTTAGAGGACTCGCCGGACTTCCAGGACGTGACCGTGATGAACCAGGGTTTCGAGCAGAAGGGTCCCAATGCCGCGCCGGTCACCATTAACTGCTCCGCCCGGTATGTGGGCGGCCGCACTCATGGGCGCTGACCGCGTTGAAGGCCCTTGAAGGATGGCAATGAAGATTCGCCGCAAAACGTTGCTGGGAATTATCGAGAAGGTGGCCGTCGGGCTGGTGCTGCTGGACGCGGTGCTGTACTTTGCCGTCGTTCGCCCGCTTGATGCCGCGGTTGACCGCGAGCGCCAGAGCTTCCAGTCGGCGCGCCGCTCGCTGCAGGCGGACGATGTGAGACTGGAGTCCCTGGAAAAGGCCCAGGCCACGCTGCCCTCGACCGCCAAGGAGATGCAGGATTTCCTGAAGCAGCATGTGCCGCCGCGCCGTCGAGGCTTTTCGCGGGCCGCCGGCCTCGTGCGCGAGCGGACGCAGCAGTCGGGCGTGCAGCTTTCCGGCGTCGGCTACCGCCTGTACCTGAGCAAGAAAGAGCCGCTCGAACGGCTGGGGATTGTGGTGGAGGTGGAAGGCGCCTTCCCGAGCCTGTTGAAGTTTACCCACGCCATGGAGACCTCGAGTGACTTGCTTCTGGTTCGCGGCTTCTTGCTCCAGCCGGGCCAAACCGGTACGCTGTCTCTGCGGCTGGCGGCGGACCTCTATGTAACACCCTGAGATGCTGATGAACAGGAAGGCGAAAGTCGAAAAGTGGGTGGCTGCGATCCTGGCGGCCGTGTTACTGCTCATCGTCGTCCGGGCGGTCAGCCAGTCTACCGGTGTCCATGCCGGCGGCGGCCGGCCTGGCGCGACGGCGCCATCCGGGGTTCCTCAGGAGCGCTCCGGCGCGCGCAGCGCCGGAGATCCATCCGGCGATCCGGCCGGATTCAACTCCATGCTTCAGCTCGATGTGCTCAAGGATGTGAATGGCCGGCCGCTCCCCGATCTCCCGCGCAGTCCGTTCGACTTTGCGCCCACGCCCGCCGAGTTGCAGGCTAAGAAAACGGCCCAGGAACTGGCCAAGCATCCTCCCCCTCCGCCGCCCCCTCCGCCTCCGCCCATCAACCTCAAGGCCATGGGTTATCAGCAGGACGAGAAGGGCAAGTTTGAGGCCTATCTCACCGACGACCAGGACAACTATATCGTCCGGGAGGGCCAGGAATTTGCCAAACGGTTCAAGGTGCTGAAGATTTCGAGTTCGCTCGTCGAGATTGAAGATGAAACTTATCACCAGACAGTGCAACTACCGTTCGCGCAGTAGGGTGCAGGGGTCAGGGGTCAGGGGCCAGGGGCCGGTGGGAATACCTCCCGAACCCCGAATCCTGAATCCCGAACCCCTTGTTGTCCCTGGCCCCCGACCCCTGA
>DASYXW010000055.1:0-81791 GCA_035934405.1 Terriglobia bacterium | reverse complement strand
TGGAGTCCATAGTTTGGCGGATAGGGTATGTGTACCACAGGGTACATCACTTGTCAAGAGAAATATGAGGACGTACCGCAGATCGCATACATCCCGACCAAAGGCGTCGGGACGTATGCGGCACCCGGCCACCGAGATTTGAGATTTGAGATTCAGAATCTAAGATTGAGAATTCAAGATTCCAGAGCGCCAGCCGGAGAGATCGCGCTATACGCGCGCAGACCCAGGAAGCAGGGTCTGCGCCAACCACCCCCCCCGCTCAGATTCGAACGAGGCGACGGGCCCATCGTCCGATAATGGGGTAACCCGCCCATTCCCCCTGATTAGCTTTGATGCCGTATACGATGCCGAGGATGATGCTAACGATCCAGCAGACCATCGGAACGCCCCAGATCAAGGGAAAGGCTACAAAAAGGGCAGCCGGCGGAATATTCGGGTGAGTCGAGTTGGTTTGGTGGAAGACCGTACTGAAGATCACCACGAACCATACCACCATAGTCACAGCAGCGAAGGCGAAGTACACCACTTGCCAAATGAGGGCTTGAGCGGCATGGAAAGCGACAAAGCGCGACTCTCGCTTCACCAGGAAAATAATGAGAGGGCCGACGAACCCGGAAACTACTTGCAGGATGTGGGCCAGCATGGCGAGAGTGCGCTCGTCCGGCGTGGGGGCAATGGAGACCGTCTCGGGTTCCATGGCAGAGCCTCACTTCTGGGCGAGGAAGGCTTTGGCTTCCCGCAACTCCGGACGGTCGGCGGCGGCGGCGTGGTCACAGACCTGAACGAGCTTGGCGTAGTAGGCTTTCGCCGTGGGGGAGTCCCCTGCAAGCTCGGCGGACTGCGCGGCGCCGTACAAGCCGTCGAAACGGCCGGGCGATTCTTTGATGGCGCTCTCGTACTCGGCGAGCGCTTGCGAAGGGTGCTTCAACCCGAGCAGCATATCGCCCAGCATCTCGCGGGCCGGCATGGCGAGCGAATCCACGCCGTCCGATTCTTCGCCCTCAGCCGCGTCGCGCATCATCTTCACGGCATCGTCATGCTTGCCTTCCGCATAGGCGAGCCAGGCTTCAGCTTCCTGCTGGTCGACGTCTTTGAAGGCCGGCGCCTTTTTGTACGCCCGGTATTGGGAATCCATCGCGGTGCGTAGCCCGGTCAGCTTGGCGACGTCCTTCCGCGCACCGGCAGCATCGCCCGAGCGCGCGGCCCCGATCGCGCGCGCCCACCAGGTGGTCACCTGCCAGCCGGGTCGGCCGGTGCGAGGCGCAGTCAGCGCGGCGGCCTCCTGCCAGTGGTGCAACTCGACATCGTATCGCGCCTGGAAGTCAGCCTCGCGTCCGGCAAGATCTGCACCGCTCGCGCCTGGAACACTCTTGACCTTCTCGATCACCTGCCGGGCTTCCGGCTCCTGCCCGCTTTGCAGGTAGGCGTATTCGAGAAAATCCATGGCGTGCAGCTCATAGGAGGCGCCGTCGAGATGGCGGGCGGTAAGCTGTTCGGCTGCCGCCGCCGACGCCAGGTTCGACTCAATCGAATCCTGCCACAGTCCGAGCCGGGTGAAGATGTGCGCCGGCATGTGCAAGGCGTGCGGCGAGGAGGGCGCGATTTTGGCGTATGCCCGCGCCGCCGCCAGTCCCTGCGGCGCAAGCTCGGGCGTATCGCAAGCGTGGATCAGGTAATGCGCCGCGCCCGGATGGTCGGGTTCGGAGGCAAAAAGTTTGTTCAGAATCGCGATGGCCTTTTGGCGGTTGGCCAGGTCCGCTTCCTGATCCTTTGCCGGCATGGCGATCAGCGAGAGCGAATAGAAGGCCGCCGCCTCGCCGTCCTTCGGATTCTGCTCGTACACCTGCTCCATCGCCTTCGAGTAGGCTTCGGAGCGGTCGGCGTAATCGAGAGCGCCGGGACTGGATGACTCCTGGTAAAACGCCGCGGCGGCGGCGATGTAGCCGCGTTCGCGGTCCGTCTTCGCGCTTGCCGCTTGCGCGCGCTCCACGTCGGCCCAGCCCTGTTTCAGGGTTGCCGCGCCGGGGTGGTCCCAGAGCGAGTGCCAGAGGCTCATGGCCTCGCCCCAGTAGGCTATGGCGCACTGCGGGTCGCGCTTGGCGACATCGGTAAAGGCGCTCTCCGCCTGCTCGTACTGAAACGAGTGCAGCAGGGCCACACCGGTCTCAAACGACTTCTGGACGCCGGGCGCGCACGAAGTGGGAAAGTTAACCCTGCCGAGCTGCGCGGGATTCGACGCTTCGGCGCCGCCCGCATGATGATGCTCCGGCGCGGCCAGCCCCGAGCCGGCGGGCAGCGCCACGGATGAAGCTGCAAACAGGGCCACAAACGACCTCAGCGCGATCCAACGAAACTTCATGATGGCTCACCTCACAGCGAGCGAGTCTATCGCCCCGATAACACAGCGTCAAGCGGGGCCCTGTCACGGTAGTGGTACAGTTTGACGCGTCGCGGCGGGCTTACCGCGGTCGCCGCGGCGACCGGCATGAAGCCGCCTCCAACAAGCGTGGCCGTTTCCAGATTAAATGGGTTTGTGAGCTATACAATTTCGGAATTGGGGATTGCAGGGAGTATGCTCGATAATCGCCGAGGTCAAGTATGAGGCTGGTGAGTTACGTGGATGGGAGCATCGAGCGTGTCGGGGTAATCCTGGCCGAATACGTCGTGGACGTCGGACGCGCCGAATTGCTCATCGGCCGTTCTCCGGCCCGGACCGACACCCTGAAGGACGCTCTGCGCGTGTCGCGCCGATGGGCCAGCCCGCCGGGCAACATGATCGAGCTGCTGGGCCGCGGGGAAGAGTACCTGCATGCGCTCGACGTCATCACGGGCGGCGTGGCTGGGGCGCTGGCGGAGAAGTCCGGCGGGCCGGACAGAGAAGTCCTGAGCGGTCTTCTCAAGCCGCTCGCCTCCACGCGTCTGCTCGCGCCGGTTCCCCGGCCCGGCAAAATCGTCTGCCTCGGCATGAACTACGCCGACCACGCCCGCGAGCAGGGTCTCGAACCGCCGAAGCAACCACTCTTTTTCCTCAAGTCCGGCAACACGATTTCCGCCACCGGCGACCCCATCATCTTGCCGCCAAACTCCAGCCAAGTGGATTTCGAGGCCGAGCTTGCCGTGGTCATCGGCAAGCGAGGCCGGCGGATTCCGCTCGAACGCGCCTACGAGCACGTGGCCGGCTACATGATCTTGAACGACGTGAGCGCCCGCGACATGCAATACAGCGACCGGCAGTGGTTTCGCGGCAAAAGTTGCGACACCTTTGCCCCCTGCGGACCGTGGATGGTGACCGCGGATGAACTCGGCGACCCTCACCGCCTGCGCATCTCGTCGTCGCTCAACGGCCAGCCGATGCAGGATTCGAACACGTCGAACCTCATCTTCAAAGTGGACACGCTCATCAGCTACTTATCCCAATCACTCACCTGGGAAGTGGGCGACATCATTTCCACCGGCACGCCGCCCGGGGTGGGTGTTTTCCGCAAACCCCCGGTGTTCCTGAAGCCGGGCGATTCGGTGAGCATCTCGATTGAGCGTCTCGGCACGCTCACGAATCCTGTGGTGGGCTCTGACGCAGGTCCGGTGGGGAGCGCCGATTGAGCGCCTGGGAGATGGCGAATGCCAACCCTTAACGCTTCCGACGCTTCGACGCATCGCGCGATTTCCGCTCGCGGCTCCAATACCACCACTGGCATTGTTCGGCGGGAAGCCGCGGATTACGCGCCTGGGCCACGGCGGCGCGAAACACGTCGAGGCAGCAGATGTCCTGCCGCCGGCCGGTGAGGCGGCAGAGTCTTTCGTAAAGCTTTTGCGGGTCCTGGCGCGAAAGGCGCGCGACGCTGCGAATGCCGAGCCGGTCGAAATCGCGCAGCATGGCGGGGCCGATGGAAACGAGGTCGCGCAAGCGGCGTTGTTGGGGCAGCATGGTAAAGTCCTCCGATGCTGAGTATAACTTTGGGCAGGAGCTCGGGGGAGCCCGAGGGGGACGATCGTGACGGCAGCCGGGTGAAGAATCCCGACTGCCGTCCGATCTCCTGAGGAGGAGAAGCGTTACTTGGCGAAGGCTGTGACGCCCAGGGGCACGCTGCCGGAAGGCAACCCTGCCATGATGGAAGGAGCACGCGGCTCGGTTACCGTCCCGCTGGCAGCGACGTTGAGAACATGAATCGCCCCGTTGCGGTCCACGACGTACAGGAAGTGGCCGGTGGTGTCAAACGCCATGCTGGTGGGCAGGGCGGCGGCGCCGTTCACTGCGGCGAGCGTCAGGTGCTGCAACTGGGTCGGGTTTGACGGAGTGCCGATGGACCAGACGGTGAGCGTGCCGGAAGCCGTCTCGGCGCTATAGAGCCGCGTGCCCGCTGCGTTGGTGGTGAGCCAGCATACCGCTTGGCCCATGTCCGCCACGCTCTTGACGAACGTGAGCACACCCTTCGGGTTGAAGCTGTAGGCGAGCACCTGATTCGCGGCCGGCAGCCCCACGTACATCGTGGACTTGTACTTGGGATCCAGCACGCCACCCACAACGTAGGGAGGCGAGGAAGGCGGCGTGGTGGTGGCGACCTGAGTGAGCAAGCCCTTGGTGCTCACGCTGTAGGTGCTGATGGTGGCGTTCAGGAACTCCAGGCCAAAGAATTTGTTTTCGCCGGGCAGCATCATCGCCTGCCCCGGAGATGAGCCGGCGGGAAGATTGTAGGTTGAGCCGGTTTTCTCGGTCATCGTCCCGGCCGAGTCCACGCTGAAGGTGGTATAGTTCGGCACCCCGCCGCTCTGATTGGGGTCCGAGTCCTTGTTGACCACAACCATCAGAGAGCTGCCGGCGCCAAAGGCGTTGTCCTTGAAGGCGAGACTGATGGGCTCCTGGCCGCCGGAAGCAACCGGCGAGCCGGCCGCCGGTACCAGGCTGCCGTCGGTGTTGATGCTGAACGAAGCCACCGTATTGCTGCCTGGGTTGACCGCGAAGAGAAGAGTGGCCTCGGGATTGACCGCGATTTCCTGGTCGGCGTCCCACTGATGGTCGCTGCCGCCACCGACGCCGACCCCGGCGCCATCGGTCAGGTAGGGCGAGCCGGGAAGGGCGGTCAGATTGCCTTTGCCGTCGTTGCTGTACCCATAGACGGCGTTCATGTTGGTGGAAGCGATGTCGCCGTTGACGTACACGAGATTCAGACTGGTCGTGTTCTGCGCCTGGATGATCCGGTTAGCCCCCACCGGCCCCAGCACGAAAACCCCCAGCACTGCCAAGCTTGCGGCAAACAGAGTCTGCCGTTTCCATTGAGACATTTTCCCCTCCGAAAATTTGAGTTGAAAGTTGTTCCTGACTTCTACCCTTCGATCAGTTGGCTGTGGCGCGCTGGCGCCGGCGAATGAATACGGCCAATCCCATCAGTCCCGAACCCAGCAGGATCATGGAAGCGGGCTCTGGAGTGCTGTTGAACTGATTGAAAACCACGGAGACTGCCGCCGCGCCGGTATGACCGTTGACGGCGACGTCCTTGATGACGCTGATCGACTCGACCGGTCCAAATGAGGCCGACTGGAAGCTTCGCGTGCCCGTCGAGTTTGAAAACACCGCCAGGTCCACTCCCGGCACGTTGGTGGTCTCCGCCACGCTGACCGTGGCCCCGCCGGTGAAGAAGAAGCCGCCCATGGACAACACGAGGTCCGAGATGTTGCCCGAAGCCGTGTAACTAATCGCTGAATCCAGCTCCTGATTGGCGCCCACGTTCCACGGCGCTGTGAACTGGAAACCCACACCCGAAGGCGTCACCGAGACGCCGGAGGATGGAATCGCATGGGCGCCGCCGGAGCCTGTGCCCGTGTATCCGAAATTGCTAAACGTGACCCCGTCGATGGTGCAGGTGGTGCCGATATAGGTGGCGAGCGTCCCCACACCGCAACTTCCCGCCATTCCCAACGGCGCTGTGCCCACCAGCAGGGCAACCAACAACAGCATTCTGCTCTTCATCATCAAACTCCCTTCGAGGCAATTCAAATTCCTAAGGTGCAGCCGCTCGTCAATCGCCGATTTCGTGCGACTCATCGTGCTGAGAGCAACTCATGGGCCAAACTTGGGGGCTCGTAATCAACCAGTTTTTCAGCGACTTATGGCAATTATTATCTGATTTGCAATGTGAAAACGCTGAGCCAAGAATGGAACGCAGTTTCCACACCCCTGTGGCGCGCACGAAGTCAACGGACGCGGTAGCCGCTGGTTGTGGCCGTTTACCGGCACGAAGGCACGCAGGTGATAGAATGACCGCTCTTTGAGTATGACGGCGATCATGGAAAACATCGCGCGAGTGCAGGAAAGAATCGCGGCGGCCTGCCTGCGATCCAAGCGTCGCCCGGAAGATGTTCGGCTGGTGGCGGTGACGAAACTGGTAGAGCCCAGCCGCATCCGCGAGGCCTACGAGGCGGGCTTGCGCGATTTCGGCGAGAACCGCGTGCAGGAAGCGGACTCGAAGCGCCCGGCGCTCGCGGACCTCTCCGCGACTTGGCATCTCATCGGCCACCTGCAGACCAACAAGGCGAAGCCGGCACGCGAACTCTTTCACTGGGTGCATTCGGTAGACTCGCTCCGGCTGGCGCAGAAACTGCATCAGGCGGCGGTGGGCGCGGGTAAGCGGATGCCGGTCTTGATCGAGGTCAACTTGGGAGAGGAAGCAACCAAGTCCGGCGTGCGCGAGCCTGACGTGCTGGAGCTCGCTTGCGATATCAGCCGGTTGGAAACCCTGGAACTGCGCGGCCTGATGATGATTCCGCCATACTTCGATGACCCTGAGCGGGCGCGGCCTTTTTTTCGCCGCTTGCGGGAGCTGGCCGAGACCGTTCGCCGCGCCAACTTGCCGGGTGTTTCCAAGCTTTCGATGGGGATGAGCCACGACTTTGAAGTGGCGATCGAAGAGGGCGCAACGATCGTGCGGGTGGGGACGGCGATTTTCGGAGCGCGGCAATGATCGCGGCTTTGCCTACAATGCTACTCACAGACTGGCCGAAAGATGGTAGCAAGCGAGGCCGTTCCGGACCACCGTCCCCGAATGTTTGATACGCCTTAAGTCATGACTACAGAGCGTATCGAAGAGCTTTTCGCAAAGACTTTGATCGGCGATGTCGACGATGACGCGCCATGGGAGGCGGTGCGGGAATTGCACCGCATTGGATCACGGGAGGTATTCGCCCGAGCAGCGGAGTGGTGCAAGTCGAATGACCCGCTAGTCCGGGCCCGTGGCATCGACGTTTTGGCGCAACTCGGTAAGACAGTGAACCACCCGACCAACAGCTTCCCTGAGGAGTCCTACTCTATCGTCACCGGTCTTCTGCATCAGGAGAGGGAGCTTCGGCCACTGATCGCTGCAATCGCCGCTCTCGGACACTTAGACAACCCGCTTGCTATCCCGCTGATTACTGAATATCGAACACATCCGAGCGCCGACATCAGGTTTCACGTGGCGTGCGCGCTCGGATCGTTTCCAAACGATCCTCGAAGCGCCGGTACTCTGCTGGTGCTCGCGCAGGACGCGGACGAGGATGTACGTGACTGGGCGACTTTCGGACTTGGCAGTTTAGGCGACTTGGACTCGCCTGAAATCCGGGACGCCCTCTTCCGCCGGCTCAGCGATTCGAACGAAGACGTACGCGAAGAAGCGATCGCGGGTCTGGGCAAGCGGCAGGACAAACGGGTTTTGCCTGCACTCTTGGCGGCATTGGAGCGGCCACCGGTAACGGATAGGGTCGTTGAGGCTGCCTACCGAATGCTCAATATGGAGAATGAGCGCAAGGATTGGGGCGCGAGTGAGTATGCCGCCGCTTTGCGTGAACGGTTTAGGCTCTGATCCTGGCACCAGCTTGCGAGATGAACTGTGGTCTCGGACGCCACGGGGATGGACTTTCTGATCGAAGGGAATGCGGTTACGTTTTGGCTTAAGGTCAAGCCGCGCTCGGCGAGGGAGCGGATGGAGCTCGATGGTGCGGACGAGCTGTGCTTGCGGATCCACGCGCCGCCCGTCGAGGGCCAGGGCAACGCGGCGTGCATCGAATTTCTGGCTCGCGCCTTGCGCTTGCCACCGAGTTCCGTCAGCATCGTGGCCGGCGGAAAGTCGCGGCGCAAGCGGATTCGCATCGCCACGCGCTCGCCGCACAAGGTCATCGCTCAGCTCAACGGGCTGGCGAAACGGGAATTGTCAGGAGGATCGTCTTGAGTTTCAACCAGCGTCTGCAGGAAATCCGCACCGGATTCCAGCCCGCGTTCTGGGTGGCCAACACCACCGAGCTCTTCGAGCGCCTCGCTTACTACGGGGCGAGCGCGGTGCTGGCGATCTACCTGAGCGAGCAGCTTCACTTCTCCAAAGAACTTACCGGTTGGATGATCGGCATCTTTGGGTTCGTGGTGTGGTTTCTTCCCATCCTGGGCGGGTCGCTGGCCGACCGCTTTGGGTTTCGCCGCGCCCTGATGTTCGCCTATCTGGTGATGACCGCCGGCTATTTCCTGCTGGGCTCGCTCGCGGCGCCGTGGATGCAGTCGGCCCGGCAGGCGCTGGGGGACAAGTGGCTGGTGCTCGCGATCCTGATGATCCCGGCGCTCGGACCTGCGGTCGTCAAGCCGTGCGTGGCGGGAACCACGGCGCGCGCCTCGGCTGAGAACGTCCGCTCCATCGGGTATTCCATCTACTACACCATCGTCAACATCGGCGGCACGCTCGGGCCGGTGATGGCGTGGCTGGTTCGCAAGCGGCTCGGCCTCGGCATGGCCAACGTGTTTCGCGTGTCGGCGCTCAGCGTCTTCCTGATGTTTTGCGCCACGCTCCTCTTCTTCCACGAGCCCGAAGAGGAGGGAGGCGAACCGGTGCCGAGCGTGGCCGCGGCGCTCAAGAATATGTTCGTCGTCCTGGCCAATTTCCGGTTCGTCCTCTTTCTCGTCATTTTCTCAAGCTTCTGGGTGGTCTTCTGGCAGGAGTTTGTTTCCGCGCCGCTCTTCCTGCGCGGGTACGTGGACCCCAACGCCAATGCCGATCTGGTGCTTTCGGTTGACGCGCTCACCGTGATCTGCTTTCAGATTCTGGTCAGCTACCTCACCCGGAAGATTCCCACCTTCCCTGCCATGACTCTGGGCCTTCTGGTCTCCAGTCTGGCCTGGCTGATTCTGGCCGTCCACCCCACCACCCTCGGACTCGTGGCCTCACTCATATTCCTGGCGGTCGGTGAAATGATCCAGTCAGCGCGCTATTACGAATACATCTCGCGGCTGGCGCCTCCCGGCCGTCAGGGGCTCTATATGGGCTATGCCTTCCTGCCGATTGCCATAGGCTACTTTATCGCCGGACCCCTCGGCGGATACCTGCTGCACTATTTCGGCGACGTCCTGCACCGTCCGCAGCAGATGTGGTGGGTGGTCACGGCCGTCGGAGTCGCGGGCACCATCCTGATGCTGATTTACGACAAGGTTTTCAAGCCGGGGTCCGGACAGGAGTCAGGGGTCGGGGGTCAGGGGCCAGCATGACGCGTGGGGTGGCCGGCGCGCCACTTGTCACTCGTCACCGGCTACTGCTTCTTCGTACCCCGCGCAGCGCAGGATGGGCAGGCGCGGATACTGCTCGTAGCGCGGGTCGGTCTCGGCGCGCCGGCACTGGTAGAAAATCGAGCGGCGATCCGAGTGAACGATTCGGCAGTGCGCGCATGAGGCACAAAGACCAGCGCGGTCAGTTGGGGGAGTCGGGGTTTCCACGTTACGTGATCGCGGGGTGGCCAAGCCTCGACTCGACGAGACAGCTCTCGATCTCGGCCTTGAGCCGCTCGGGATAGACGGGCTTTTCGAGGAAACTGAAAGCACCCAGGGTGATTGCTTCGAACTCCTCGGCGCGGTCCTGCTCGCCGCTAATAACGATGCAGCGAACAGAGCGGAGTTCGTGCTGAAGCTCCTTGAGGAGTTCAAGTCCCCCCATGCGCGGCATCCGCAAGTCCGAGAGGATGAGTGTCGGCGAGGCGGCGCGAATCTTTTCCAGCGCTTCGACGCCATCCGATGCCGTTTCGGCTTCGTAGCCCCAGGACCGGAGTGCCGCGGCAATGGATTCCCTGAGGATCAAGTCGTCCTCGACCACCAGGATAAAACCGGCTTGGCGCGCTCGTCCCATGCTCTGACGTGGAGCAGACCGCCTACCACTCGACACGAGCGCGGGCCGTTGCTAATCATATGAAATCAAGGGCTCTATGGAATCCGTCCGGACGCCGCAGTGCCTCCCGCCGTGTAAACCTTTCGTGCGCTATGTAGGCTTGCCTATAGGACTGGAGCGCGGCCACCGCTCAATCAAAGCATCGCACGATGACTCAATAACCGGGGCCGGGGGAGGCCGGTTGGGCGATCACCGGGCCAGCGGGTTGATAAGCCGGGAATCCGAGTTCGTCGGGATAGAAGGTGAGGGGACGGCTCAGTCGCACTTCCAGGTCGGTGCCGGACGGGAGCACCACCTCCTTGCCGCGCGTCGCCAGCACCCACACCAGGCCGCCGAGCGCGCCCGCCGCGCCGCCAATCCCTGCGCCCTTGACGCCGCGGCCGGCGATGGCGCCGATGACGGCGCCCTCCGCCCCGGTCTGAGCTACAGTTCCGACGTCCTTGCCTTTGCTGGAATCGCCCTGCACCTTGCCCTCGTTGCGATTGAACTTCTCGTTGCCGGTGGAGCCGAAGCCGGAGAGGGTGGCGCGCAAGTCGCGCGTGGTGCCGTTCGGCAGCGTGATGGAATCAAAGCGCAACCCGATCTGCGCCCGGCCCTTCACGCGGCCGGGGCGCACCACCTGGGTGACCGTGCCTTTGATGTAACTGCCGGCCGGAATCACAATGCGGTTTTGGACGGTGACGGGATATACCGTGTCGCAGTAAATCGCCTGGCCCACGTAGGCGGTGCGGGAATTGAGCGCCACCCGCAACTCGACCGGAATGGTGGTCTCGGAGGGGACCACGATCTCGCTGGGCGCGGACTTCGAGGCAGCCGGCTCGGATTTCGACTCCGCTTTCGGTGCTTCCTTCGGCGGGCTGGCGGCGTTCTGGCTGGCCACCGCGGCCGCCGCGGCAGACGCCTGGCCGTAGGCCATTGATGTAGCCCAGGCCAGGGTAACCGCCAGGGTCAAGACCGTTCGGATCGCTCGGGTTGACATGATATCCCCACCTTCCCCATCTTGAAATCTGCTCGCTACGATGGCAGTGTGGCGCTCGCGGTTGCTCCGGAGCCGAGCGCGGCGTTAATGGCGGCGGCAATCCGCGTGGCGTTGCGCTCGACCGCAGCCGCTTGTTCGGCCTCCACCATCACGCGGGCCAGCAACTCGGTGCCCGAATACCGCACCACCACGCGGCCCCGGCCGCCCAGCTCGCGCTCCGATTCCGAGATGGCGCGGGCGACGGAAGGGATCAGTTCGAGCGGCGGCTTCCCGCGCACCGGCACGTTGCGAATGATTTGAGGATACTGCCGCAGCTTGCCCACCAGGTCGCCCAGCGACTTCTTGGTGTCGGCCATGAGCCGGAGGATCTGAAGCAGCGTGATGAGGCCATCGCCGGCCGGGGAAAGGTCCGAGAAGATGATGTGACCCGAAGGCTCGCCCCCGAGGTTGATGCCGCAGCGGAGCATCTCTTCGTAGACGTATTTGTCTCCCACCGGCGCCCGCTTGAGGCCGATGCCGAGGCGGGCCAGGGCCAGTTCGAGGCCGAGGTTAGTCATCAGTGTGCCGACCACGGCTTCGCCCTTCAGCAGCGCGTGCTGTTTGTAGAAGGGCGCCACGGCGAAGAGCACATGGTCGCCATCGGCCAGGCGGCCGTCACGGGTGGAAAACACCGCCCGGTCGGCGTCGCCGTCAAACGCCACCCCCAGGTCCGCCCCCCAGGACTTGGTTTCCTCCACCATCTTTTCCGGGTGGAGCGATCCGCAAGCGAGATTAATGTTGCGGCCATCGGGCGTGGCGTTGCGAATGCGCGCCTCCATCCCCAGCCGTTTCACGAGCGGTGGAACCACGCGGCACGCCGCGCCGTTGGCGCAGTCCACAAGCAGCCGGTAACGGGGCAACGGACCGCCTTTCAGGGCCAGGCCGTGCAGATAACCGACGTAATCATCAAGCAGATAAGTCAGAGGCGCCAGCTCCGGAGCTTCACCGGGTGGGGCGGAAGCATCGGTTCCGTCGAGCGTTCGCTCGATTTCGAGCTCAACTTCTTCCGCGAGCTTCGTGCCGGTCTGCGCCAGCACCTTGATGCCGTTGTCCTGGTAAGGATTGTGTGAGGCGGAGACCACCACGCCGGCGGCGACACCATGACGCCGGGTGAGGAAAGCCACGCCGGGGGTGGGGATGACGCCAGCGTAGGACACCTCGACCGCGCTCGACCGCAGTCCGGCGGCGAGCGTCCGGGAGATTCCGGCGCTCGATTCGCGCGTGTCCTCGCCCAGCACCACTTCGATTGGCCGCGTGGACGTGGCCTTCGCGAGCACGATGCCCAGCGCGCGCCCGAGCTTCCAAACCGTGTCCGGGTCAAGCGGATACTGGCCCGCCACGCCGCGAACGCCGTCGGTGCCGAACAACTGGGGTCTCGAAGCCATACTTCGCGATTCTAACATTGGCGGACGCAGTCCGGGCGAACTCCGCGCCAGGGGCGGTCAGATGCCGCGGCGACCGCCTACCCGCCCGTGCCGGCCGCCAGGATCGCGTCAGCGATGCGCACGGCGGGCAGCGCGGCGGCTACGTCGTGCACGCGGACGATGTGCGCGCCGGCAAGAATGGCCGCCGTGATCGCCGCCGCGTCACCCAAGCACAGGGACACGGCTCGCCCGGTCCCGGCTTCGAGCGCCTTGCCGCGAGTGAGCGCCCACAAGCTTGACGCGGCTGACGGGAACAATCCCTCGCCGGCCACGACCGCCTGGACAAATGATTTGCGTGATGCCCCCACCAGAATCGGCAAGCGAAATCTCCTGAGCCTTCCGAGGCCCGCCAGAAGCTCGAAGTTCTGCCGCCGCGTCTTGCCGAAGCCGAGCCCCGGGTCAATGATAAGCTGCGAACGCCGCACACCGGAAGCGAGCGCGCGCCGGACAGACCACGCGAGTCCGCCACCGACCGAACGCCACACCGACCGGGCGAACGGAGCGCGCTGCATCGTCTCGGGACTGCCGCGCAGGTGCATCAGGATGAGCGGCGCCCGGTGACGCCGCGCCACCTCTGCGATTTGCGCGTCGAACCGCAGGCCGCTCACGTCGTTGATAATCGTCGCCCCGGCTCGAATCGCCTCTTCGGCGACTGCGGCCTTGGCGGTGTCAATCGAAATTGGAACTTCACGCAGGCGCTTCCTCAGCCCGCGAATCACCGGCAGCACGCGGCGCAGTTCCTCCTCCGCCGCGACCGGTTTCGAGCCCGGCCGCGTGGACTCGCCGCCCACGTCAATCCAGTCCGCGCCCTGGCGAGCGAGCTCGCAGCCGCGCGCGATGGCGCGCGCGGGCGTCGAGTACCGGCCGCCGTCGGAAAACGAATCCGGCGTGACGTTGACCACGCCCATGATGAGCGTGCGCTCGCCGAGGCGCGTTCGCGCACCGCCGATGCGGAGTTCGAAGCGTTGACGAAGGCTCATACCGACCCTTGACGGCGAACCACCAATTAGCGTCCGAACAGTTCCACGAAGGCTACAGCGCCGATGGCGGCGCCCACGAGCGGGCCGGCGACCGGCACCCACGAATATCCCCAGTCCGAGCCGCCCTTGCCGGGAATCGGCAGCAGCGCGTGGGCCAGGCGCGGGGCGAGGTCGCGCGCCGGGTTGATGGCGTATCCGGTGGGACCGCCGAGCGAGAGGCCGATGGCCCAGACGAGGAAGCCCACCAGCAGCGGCGTCAGGCCCGTGTCATTCGGCGCCTTGTTGGCTCCGAGCGCCAGGACGCCGAACATCAGCACGAAGGTCCCGATGACCTCGGTCAGAAAGTTGGCGGGGAGCCGCCGGATGGCAGGAGAGGTGGCGAAGACGAGGCGTTTCGAGGAGGCGTCTTCGGTCTTATCCCAATGCGCCAGATACGCCAGCCACACCAGGACCGCGCCGGCGAAGGCGCCGAGGAACTGTCCGCTGAGATAGGCCGGCACCTCGCGCCACGGCAGTTTCCCGACCAGCGCCAGGCTCAAGGTAATCGCCGGGTTGAGGTGCGCGCCACTGATGCGCCCCACGGCGTAAACGGCCATCGCTACGGCCAACCCCCAGCCGGTCGTGATGACGATCCAGCCGGAGTTCTGCGCTTTCGACTTGGCCAGCAGCACACCGGCTACGACGCCATCACCGAGCAAAACCAGAAGCATGGTGCCGACGGCCTCTGCGGTGAAAAGCTTCATCGGAGTCCTTTCCACGCCGGGCTTGGGCTACGAGCGGAGTGTAGCCGAGATGGGATGCTGGCGTCGACGTGAAAGGTGGCCGGATTCAACGAAGCGCGGTGAAGGTATACGAGCCTTCTGGATGAAAGAACGATGCCGGCTGGAAGCCGGCGGTACGCCAACGGCTGCTACGCCGGCTGCGGACGCTCGCGGCCGGGAACCTTGGCGCCGGTCGAGCCCGGTTGGGGCTTGAGCACCTGCGTGGTCTCGGGCGGTGGGGGCGGCGGCTCGGGCATGATGCGCTCCGGCAAGGGCTTGCCTTCCACGAGCATCTTCACTTCGCTCACGTCGAGCACCTCGCGCACCAGCAGCGCCTCGGCGATGCGCGTCAGGGCCTCGCGGTTGGAAGAGAGAATGTCCTTGGCGCGCTGGTAGCCGGTGGTGACGAACCGCTTCACTTCCTGGTCAATCTTGATGGCGGTGTCCTCCGAAAAATCGCGCGAGGTGGCGAGGTCGCGGCCCAGGAAGATTTCACCCTGGTTCTTGCCGTAGGCGAGCGGCCCGAGGTCCGACATACCGAATTCGCACACCATGCGGCGGGCGAGCTCGGTCGCCTGCTCGATATCGTTCGAAGCGCCGGTGGTCATGTGGGCGAGGAACAGCTCCTCGGCCACGCGCCCGCCCATCATGATGGCAAGCTGCGACTCGAGATGGTCTTTGGTGTAAGTGTGCTTGTCGTCCACCGGCAACTGCATGGTGACGCCGAGCGCCATGCCGCGCGGAATAATCGTCACCTTGTGCAAGGGGTCGGCGTTCGGCACCATCAGCGCCACCAGCGCGTGCCCGCCCTCGTGGAACGCGGTGTTCTTTTTTTCCTCCTCCGAGAGGATCATGGACTTGCGTTCCGCCCCCATCAAGACCTTGTCTTTCGAGCCCTCGAAATCGCGCATGGTCACGGTCTTGCGATTTTGCCGCGCCGCGTAGAGCGCCGCTTCGTTCACCAGATTGGCCAGGTCGGCGCCAGAGAAGCCGGGCGTGCCGCGGGCGAGCACGGAAATATCCACGTCCTCGGCGAGTGGAATCTTCTTGGTGTGAACCTTGAGGATACCTTCGCGCCCGCCCACGTCGGGCCGCGGCACCACCACGCGGCGGTCAAAGCGGCCGGGGCGAAGCAGTGCCGGGTCGAGCACGTCGGGCCGATTGGTGGCAGCAATCAGGATGACTCCTTCGTTCGACTCGAAGCCGTCCATTTCCACCAACAACTGGTTCAGGGTTTGCTCGCGCTCGTCATGGCCGCCGCCGAGACCCGCGCCGCGATGGCGTCCGACGGCGTCAATTTCATCAATGAAAATGATGCAAGGGGCGTTTTTCTTGCCCTGCTCGAAGAGGTCGCGGACCCGCGAGGCGCCCACCCCGACGAACATCTCCACAAAATCCGAGCCGGAAATCGAGAAGAAAGGCACGTTCGCTTCGCCGGCGATAGCGCGGGCGAGCAAGGTCTTGCCAGTTCCCGGCGGGCCGACGAGCAGCACGCCCTTGGGGATGCGTCCGCCGAGCTTCTGGAACTTCTGCGGCTCTTTCAGGAAGTCGATAATCTCGTGCAGCTCTTCCTTGGCCTCCTCCACGCCGGCCACATCCTTGAAGGTCACCTTTTTCTGCTGTGTGGAAAGCAGACGGGCGCGGCTCTTGCCAAAGGAAAGCGCCTTGTTGCCCCCGGACTGCATCTGGCGCATGAAGAAGATCCAGAAGGCGACAATCAGGATAATCGGAAGCAGGCCGTTCTCAAGCCAGGTCACCCAGGAATTGCTGGAGTCGCTTTTGGGCGTGATGTTCACGCCCTTGTCGAGCATCGTTTTGTAAATGTCGGGGTAGTTGGCGGGAATGGTGGTCTTGAACTTGGCATTGTCCTTCTTGAACGTTCCGGTGACGTCCATGCCGGCGATGGTGACTTCCTTCACGTTGCCCTGGTTCACCTCGTTGGTGAAGGCGGTAAACGAGAGATCCTGCACTTTCTCTCCCGTACTCGACCGCACCACGGCCCAAAGGAGGAGCGCGGTCGCCACCATCACCACCCAGAAAATAATGTTCTTAAGGACCGAGTTCACTGAACGCCTCCTGCTTCTGACTGCTCCCCCTGATTATTCGATGCGCCAGAGCATCAACCGGACTGGCCGCCGCCAGCCTGATTCCCCCGCCGCGGCGGGCGGGAACGACCATGGCCGGGGCCGGGAATCCTACGCCCGCGCAACCAAAGCGATGCACGGCAGATTCTGATGCCTGCCCTGGTACGCCAAACCGTAACCAACCAAATATCCGGAGGCCGCGGTCCTGAATCCCAGGTAGTCCGTGGCCACATCCACCTTCTTTTCCTGCGGCCGCTCGATCAAAGTAGCGGTGCGCACGGAGCCCGGGCCCTGGCCCAGGATGTAACGATAAAGGTAATCCAGGGTCACTCCAGAGTAAAGAACTCCGTTAACCAACAGGACGTCCTTTCCGGTCGCGTCGACCGCGGGCGTGTAACGGATTTCGCGCACCGGAACGCCTTCCACCGTGGTATCAGCCATATCGGCCCTGACGAAGTGGCAGACCACCGGCACCCGGAGTGCGCGAACCAGGTCGGCCATGAACATAAAGCAGGTTTCGAGAATGCCGACCACGTGCAGCGTCTTGCCCTTGTAGTCCCGGTTCATCTGGCGAGCGAGGCGGTTCACGCGCTGCCGGATCTGACTAGGAGTGTAGACGACTCGGAGGCCAGCGTCCAACTCAGAGGAGACTTTAGAAGAAGTACGCGGTCGTCGTGCCCCGGTTGATTTCAAAGGCTTGGGCATAGGCATCAGAGTGCCGATATTTCGGCATTTATCGAGATTTCCGGTTCGTTTCTGGAAACGAACCGAAGCTTTCGCTGATTCTAAACCACTTCTTCGGTTCGTTCCTTAACTTTTTTAAATTCAGGTGCAAGGTCCTTCCTTGCGAGCGGCCGCTCCTCGATGGATAGGACCCGCCGGCAAGAGCCGGAAATCGCCGCCGTGCTCGACGGCGGAAACCCCCGCACCCAGACAATCGTTCCGGCGCACTCCAGAACCGGCCATAGCTCCCTTTGCTGCTGCGGGACCTTTCGCTCCTGAAAAAGCTCCTTCAGTTTAGACGATCGCCGGCTTCCCAAGGGTTGAAAACGGTCGCCGGCGCGCCAGTTACGCAACAGTAAATCCGGCGACAGCTTGCCTGCGTCTAAAGCGAGCCCAGCTTGATTATACGCCTTTCGGGTCGCTGGAGTATCAGGAAATTCGCTAACCTGAAAACGGAAGACCACACCAAGTTGCGGGACGGTGATCTCGCAGGGCAGGGTGACCGCGAACGAATATTCGGTGGGCGCGGCGGCCACGGCGTCGAACGAGATCGCCAGCCACTCAAAATCTCTCCGTGCCGCAAGGCCCCCCGGAAGGGTGAGCCTTTTCCCGCTTTGCCCCTGAAGGGCGAGCCGCCGTAGCGCCTCGATCGCGTCATAGGTCACTCTTCCGGGGCTCGAGTGCGGACCGCGGCACGCGGCCGCAATCATCTGCCGCAAAACCCGCCGCTGGAGGGCGGGCGGAAATTCGCTCAAGGCATGGGTTGGAATTCTCTCCTCGTTTCCCTCGCGCACCAGCCAGGGCTGAGCACGGTCCGCCGACGCTCTTTCGAGAAAGCTCTCGTCGTCACGGGCACGATCGGCGAGCTGCTTCAGCAGGCGAACGGCGCCGGGGTTGTATTCGCGCTCGATGAGCGGCAGCAGTTGCTGCCGGATCTTGTTCCTGGCGAATCGCGTGTCAAGATTGCTGGAGTCCACCCGGAAACGCAGCTTCCGCCGGGCGATTTCGGCTTCCACCTCGGCGCGAGTCAGGTTCAGAAACGGCCGCACAATCTTGCCGTCGAGCACGGGATGGATGCCCCCCAGCCCCCGCGTGCCGGCGCCTCGCACGAGGCGCAGCAGGACGGTTTCAGCCTGATCGTTCGCGGTGTGCGCCGTCGCCATTCGCTCCAGCCGGCCCTGATTGACGAGCGAAAAGAAAAACCGGTAGCGCAGGTCGCGCGCCGTAGCTTCCAGGTTGCGGTGTCGTTGGCGAGCGATACGGGCCGTGTCGGCCTCGGCGTGAATGAACTCGATTCCCAGGGCGCGGGCAAGATCGCCCACGAATTGCTCGTCGGCATCCGACTCCGCGCCGCGCAGGTGATGATTGAAGTGAACGGCGGCAATCGAGAGGCCCACCTCTGCCGCGAGCCGGTGGAGAAAATCCAGCAACAGGACGGAATCCGGCCCGCCGGAAACCGCCACGCCCACGCGCCAGCCAGGCTGGAAGAGTTGAGCGTGCCGCATTTCAAGAACCCAGCGCGTGTAAGTGTCAGGCCGGTGAGGCATGACCTGGCTCCGCCTTTCTTGGATATTGTAACACCGGCGCCACTCGCTCAACTCCGGGGACCCCGTGCGTCCGGAGCCAAACGCTCGCCCCATGGGCGTGAGAGGTCGTCGATCCCGCTCTCCCCATTCGCCGTGACAAATTTTTTACAATTGCATTACAGTGCCCGGACATAGACGTGACCCCGCCCGGGCGTTGCCCGGAATCGAAGTTTCGGGCGTCGATTTTGACGCCCAAATTTGATGCCTACTTAAGGAGGTTCCGTCATGAAACGCCATAGGAGATTGACGCTGCTTCGCGCAGCGGCCGTGGGGCTGCTGCTCGCCGGAGGTGTGGTCCTCCTGGCGACGGCCCGGCTTGGAAACGCGGCGGCCGGAGATGGGTTCAACAAGCCCGGCAACATTCTGATTGCCGATCAGTTCAACAACCGCGTGATCGAGGTAGACACCAAGCACAATGTGGTGTGGCAATTCGGAGATGGCTCGTACATCCCCGGCCCGAACTCAGTGGTCGGCACGAATGACGCAGAGCGCGTCGGAAACCTGACGCTGATCGCCGGCACTGGAACTCCCGCCGGCGCCGACCCAAGCTGCCCCCTGACCAACGGCTGCCCCGACAACCGGGTGATGCTGGTGGACGAACAGGGCGCCATCGTCTGGCAATACGGCAAAGCCGGGGTGAGCGGCTCCGGGTTCAATGAGTTGAACACGCCGGTGCAGAACGCCTATCTGCCCAACGGCGACATCCTGATAACGGATCAAGCCAACGAGCGGGTGATCCAGGTGACGAAGAGCCGCCAGATCGCCTGGCAATATGGGATGACGGGCGTATCGGGCTGTGGCGCCGATCAACTCAACAATCCCAATAGCGCGGAGCTCCTGGGCAACGGCAACGTCCTGATCGCCGACGAAAACAACAACCGCGTGGTCGAGGTGACCCGGCAAAAACAGATCGTCTGGAGCTACGGTTCCTGCACGGGCAACCAATTGAGCGGTGCAGCGTTTGCCAGCCGGCTGCCGAACGCCAACACCCTGATTACCGACTCGAACAACAATCGCGTGCTCGAGGTTACGATGGCCGGCGTGGTGGTCTCCACGTACGTAACCAACACGCAGCCGGGCAGCATGGCCTGTCCGCTTCCGACGCGCGCAATTAGGCTGCGCAATGGGAATACGTTGATCAGCAATCAGTTTGACGACCAGGTGATTGAGATCAATCGGTCGGAAACCATCGTCTTCCAGCAGGGACAGATCAATACCGATGGCGACAGCTTCGACCTGCTCAATGCGCCTTATGACGCCAAGGTGATCGGCGACTATACCGGCTTGACGCCGCCCTTCCCGGGTGAGGGCGAGTGACCGTTGGCGGCTGGCCCTTTCATGGTATCTGCCGCCGGCAAGAAATTGACGCCCGAAACGCGAACGAGTTAGAATACTGCTCGGACGCGGGTGAACCTGTACTGAAGAACGAGGATTGGGGATGGAAGCCTCGTCGCGCTGGTTGGCTGCCGCTCTGCGGCGCCTCAGAGTCGCACCCCCTTTAGGACCCCGCGTCCACTCGAGTTTTGAGCGGGCTGGCGGCCATGCGCGAAGAAAAGCCGGCGACGACGCAGACAATCGACGTGATGTGCCCTTGCTGCGGTGCGCAACTCGAAGTGGATGCGGAACTGCGCAAGGTCATCGCGCACGAGCCACCTCCCAAAGCCAAACCCGAGCGCGACCTCGACCACGTGGCCCAGCTTCTCGAAAAAGAAGCGGCGCGGCGCGAGACCCTTTTCAAACAGGGCGCGGAAGACGAGAAGATCAAGTCGCAGTTGCTGGAGCGAAAGTTCGCCGAGGCGCTGAAGAAGACGAAGGACCAGCCGGTGACGCCTGCTCTGCGCGATATCGACTTGGACTAACGCCCTAAGCTCAAACTATCCTCTCAGCGCCCTCTAGCTAGCTCCTGCTTATCCGGTTGTTTCAGCAGACCGCTATATGTTGCGATTAGGCGCATCCTCAGGAGCTACTCACGACCTCGTAGCGCAGTCGGACGACGCCGTCGGGGTATTTCCTGGCTAAACGTAAGCGAAGCGGGACGTCCCGATGGCGCGGCGCCACAAGTGGAATGCCCTCACCTATGAGCGTGGGAATGACGTGGATGTCGAACTCGTCGATTTCGCCGGCGTCGAGGAACGAGGCGATCAGCCCACCGCCACCCATCATCCAGATGTGTTTTCCCGGCGTGGCGCGCAGACGCTGCGCAAATGCCTTCACCGGCTCCGACACGAATTCCACACCTGGCGTCGCCCGCTTCGGCGGTTTCCGGGAGAAGACGTAGTTGGCGAGCTTCGTGTCGAACATCCCGCTTTTCCTACCCTTTTTTCTGTAATAGGCGAGAATCCAATCGTAGGTCTTGCGTCCCCACAGGATGGTGTCGATCGTAGGGTAGAACTCGGTCATGCCGTAATCGACCGTGCGCGGCCGGCGATTTAGCCATTCGACATCGCCGTCTGGCCGAGCGATGTAGCCATCCGCGCTCGTCGCAATGTAAACGATGATCTTTCTCTGCGCTTTCATGACGCAATCTCCGACTCGGTCGGTGAAACTGGTGCGATTCCCTTGGAAACCGCGGGGCGAGACACTCCTTACGCTACCACTAGCGTCTTGCTGAAACAACCGGATAAGCAGAAGCTAGCTAGCACGCAGGATGCGAGCGAGCACTCGGTGCTGTTTCGGGTTTTTGCGCAGCATGATGCGGCGCAGGCGCGCGAATTCGTCGGCGTCGATGCGCTGCACGGTTCCCCGGCCGCGGTGCGGCGAGAAGGCCAGGATGTGGTCGAGATCCGGACGGCGCGCCAGCGGATTCTTCAGCCGCACAGCACGGCTCGGCGGGCAGAAGTCGAGCAATGAGCCCGGACCGCCGGGGCTCCCGGAGACGACGTCGCGCCCGTCGGAGGCGGCCGTCGCCAGCCCCACCACGCGCTTGCGATCCGTTTCGTAACACAAGAATAGGTCGCCGCGCTTCACTTCTTCGCGCAGGTAACGCAGGCTCGAAGCGCTCCGAATCCAGCCCGCGCTCGCCATCGGGTACGGCTGGCGGCTGCGCGAGCGGAAGTACTGGTCGAACTCCCAGCCGCGCTTCGTATTAACTTTATAGACCCAAGCTTTGGCCACAGAGGCACCGAGACACGGAGCGAATTCAAAATCAGAAACTAATTAGAAAGCAGGAAAGCGTCAGCGTTCAACCGGCCGCTCTCGTTCTGCGGCCTGCCTTCTGCTTCTCCGTGCCTTCGTGCCTCTGTAGCTAAACCTCAACTAACAGCGCCGCGCGCACGGCGGGAATCCCGCGGATTTCGTCCAGAGCTGCAGCGGAGACGTCACTGTCAACGTTAACCAAGCCGATCGCTTCGTGCGACTCCACATTGCGGCCCAGAGCAAAGTTAGCGATGTTGATGCCGCCGTTGCCGAGCACGGTCCCCACGCGTCCGATGACGCCAGGCACGTCCTGATTGCGAATGTAGAGAATGGTGCCCCGCAGTGGCGCCTCAATGTCAATGTCGTTGATGCCCAGAATGCGCAGCGTGTTCCCGAGGCCCACCATGCCGAGCGCGGAGGCCGACTGGTTGCCGCTGCGCAGCGCGATACCGAGAGAGTTGGAGAACGCCGCGCGCCGCGCGCTCGTCAGTTCCACCACTTCGATGCCGCGCGCCTGCGCCAGGCCGCCGGAGTTCACCAGATTGGCCGGCTCGTCGAGAATCTGGTTCAGAATGCCCTTGAGCGCGGCGTTGCGAACCAGGTGCGTGTTGAGGTCGGCGAGGCCGCCGTCATAGCTGATGCGGACTTCTTCGAGCGGCCGCGGGGAGATCTGGGCGAGAAACGCCCCCAGCTTCTCCCCGAGTTTGAGATAGGGCTCAAGTTTCTTGTATTCTTCGGGCGAGATCGACGGCATGTTCACGGCGTTCCGAGCCACGCCGTCGAGGAGATAGTCGCGCACTTGCTCGGCGATGCGGATGCCGATGGTCTCCTGCGCCTCTTCGGTAGAACCGGCGATGTGCGGCGTGGCGATGACGTTCGGGTGCGTGGCGAGTTGCGCTGCGGCCTCGCGGGGCGGCTCGGTCTCGAACACGTCGAGCGCCGCGCCCGCCACCTGCCCGCTTTCGAGCGCCTGGAGCAACGCCGCCTCATCCACTAGCTCGCCCCGCGCGCAGTTGACGAGGCGCACGCCCGGCTTCATAAGCCCGAGCGTCCGCGCGTTGATGAGGTGTTGAGTTTCCGGAGTTAAGGTCGAGTGCAGGCTGATGAAGTCGCTCGCCGGCAGAAGTTCTTCAAGAGCCGCGAGCCTGATGTTGTGCTGGCCCGCCATCATCGCCGGGACGTAGGGGTCGCAGGCGAGGACGTCCATTTGACAGGCCTGCGCGAGTCGCGCCACCTCCATGCCGATGTGGCCGAGGCCGACCAATCCGAGCGTCTTCGAGCGCAACTCGGTCCCGAGAAACTGTTTCTTCTCCCACTTCCCTTCCTTGAGCGAACGGTCCGCCTGCGGGATTCGCCGCGCCAGCGCCAGGAGCAGCGCCAAGGCGTGCTCGGCGACGCTCGTGGCGTTGCCGCCGGGCGTATTCATCACCACGATGCCGCGGCGCGTGGCGGCGTTGAGGTCAACGTTGTCCACGCCCACTCCGGCGCGCCCCACCACGCGCAGCCGCCCGGCGCGCTCCAGCAACTCCGCCGTCACCGGGGTGGCGCTGCGGACGATGAGCGCGTCGGCGTCGCGGATCTCGTCCGCGACCACGGCCTTCACCTTGGGAACGTTGACAACGGTCCAGGAGCGCTCGGCTTCGAGCAGTTGAACGGCACGTTCGGAAATGTCATCAGCAACGAGGACTTTCATAGTGGCAAGTCGGAACGAGCAGGACGCCTACGAGTGGCGCAAATAGACTTCCTGGGCCGCCCGCACACCGCTCCCGAGTTCAACGGTGTGGCCGAGCTTCTGCAACACGATCTCCAGGCCACCAACCACAGCCAGCAGGTCCAGAAAGTCGTAGTAGCCGAGATGCGCGAGCCGGAAGATCTGTCCTTTCATCGAGCCTTGGCCGTTGGAAATAATGGCGCCGAAGCGGGAGCGCATTTCTTTGACGATCAAACTGGAATCGCAGCCGCCCGGCGCGCAGATGGCGGTGACGGCATTGGCGGGCGAAGAGGCGGCAAAGACTTTCAGTCCTAAAGCCACCGCGGCTGCGCGCGCGGCTTCGGCCAGCAGCGCGGCATTGGCAATAAGGTTCTCGCGGCCGATTTCGCGGATGTACTTCAGCGCGGCGTCGAGAGCCACAACGAGCGTGGTTGCCGGCGTGAAGCTTGACTCGCCTTTGGCCAGGCTCTTGCGCTCCTTGGCGTAGTCGAAGTAGTAGCGCGGGAGTTTCGATTGCCCGATCTGTTTCCAAGCTTTCTCGCTGACGCTCGCGAAGGCCAGGCCGGGTGGAATCATGGTGGCTTTTTGCGAGCCGCCAATGACGACGTCGAGGCCCCACTCATCGGGCCGGAGGTCTGTGGTACCGAGGCCGGTGATGGCGTCCACCACGAGACACGTCTCCGGGTGCGCCCTCACCAGTTCGCCGAGCCGCTCGACGTCGTGGCTCACTCCGGTCGAGCTCTCCGTGGCTTGGATGAACACGGCCCGAAACGGAGCGCCGGATGGAGCGCCGGATCGCAACCGCTTTTCCATCTCGTCCATCGGGACGGTATGGCCGTAAGGCGCTTCCACCACCACCGGCTCGCATCCGAAGGCTCGCGCCAAGTCCACCCAGCGCTCGCCAAACTTGCCGGCGGTCCCGACGAGCACGCGGTCGCCGGGCGAGAGCAGGTTCGAGACCGCGCCTTCCATCGCGCCCGTCCCGGAACTCGAAAAAATCAGAACGTCGTTCGCGGTGTTGAAGTAATAGCGCAGATTTTCGAGCGTCTCCCGCATGAGCTCGCGGAAAGCGTCAGTGCGGTGGTGCAGCGTGGCGCTGAGCGCCCGAACCTGCGCTTCCATCAGCAGCGGTGTCGGTCCGGGTGTGAACAGTCGTTCTTTGATGATTCCCGGCATGGATGCGAAGCTCGACAATGGAAACTGGAAAGCGTCAGAATATCACGGCACCCCTCAAGGCTCCGTGGTCAACTCGGGATTCGACACTTTCTCGCCGCTCACCTCGCGCTCCAGCTCGTCGCGGACCTGCTTCTGCATGCGCGTCGCCGCCGCGAACTCCGTTGCGGCTCGGGCGTGCTCCCCCAAATGCTGCAGGACCTCGCCGCGCAGGTAATGGACGCTGGCGCTCTTCGGGTCGATGCTGCCGGCGCGATCGAGCGACTTGAGAGCTTCGGCGTAACGGCCCGTCCGCTCTTCGATCTTCGCCAGCCCGAACCACGAGCTCGCCATGTGCGAATCGAGCCGCAGCGCGTGACGAAAATAGCCCTCGGCACGGGAGTTCTGCTGCATGTCGGAGAGCACGGCCCCAAGCTGGTCATAGTTAAACGCCACGTCAGGCTCGATCGCCGTGTCCTTCAAGAACTCTGCCTGGGCGCGCGCAAAATCGTGACGGCGGCGATAGGCGATGCCGAGGTTGTAATGGACGAAAGGCAGTTTCGGGTCAGCTTGGGCGGCATGATGGAGCTCGGCTATCGCCTTGTCGTTGTCAAGCTCGGTCAGAAACGCCTTGCCCATGAGCAAGTGAAACTCCGCCGAATCGGCGCCCACCTCGACCATGCGGGCGAGCGCCTTGTTCCGCAAGTCCGTCCGGTTGGATTTCTCGGCGGCGATCTCCAGAACATACAGGTAATTCAGATTGGAAGACTCCTGCGCCCACAACGGCTCGAGCGTGTGGGCGGCCTCGGCATCGCGGTCGGTGAAAAAATAGCAGAGGCCCAGCAAATATCGCGCTTGCAAGGATTCCGGCTCGTCTTTGACGACAGATTCGAAGGCGGGCGTGGCGGGGACAAATTCGTTCTGGCGGTAGTAAACCAGGCCGATATTGAGCCGGATGCCGGCGACGCCGGGCGCCAAGCGCTTCGCCTGGCGCAGCATGTTTAACGCCTGCGGCCACTGGCGGCGGCGCATCAGGATGACACCCAGGTTAGCGTAGGCTCCGGCGTCCGTGGGGTCGCGGGCAAGGACGCTGCGAAAAGACCGCTCGGCACGGTCCAAATCGCCGCGGGAGAGCGCCTGCTGACCTTCCTCGAAGGCCTGCCGGGCTGATACTGCGGAAGCTTCTTGGGCTCGCGCGGCCGGGCCGGCCATAAAGGTGAGAGCTGCGACCGCAGAGACCCATGATCCCAGGATGGCGACCCCAACCTTCATGCTGAGATATTGTGCGTCAGGGTGGATGGAATTTCAAAGGCCGTTGTTTGTTGTAGCGGCGCTCTCTGAGCGCCGAAATCGTTTGAAAAGAAACGCCGCCGGCCGGAGACCGCCGCTACAGCGCTTCAAAACTGAGCCACTACCGAACCAAAGAGTGTTTCCCAAACCAGTTGACGGACTTTCTTAGGTTGTTTAACTTAGTCATGTGGAGTGACAGGGTTCGTGCCATGAAGAGGTTGCGCGATAACGGCCGCAATAGCAGCAATGTCCGGCGGCTACAGCCGGGGGGCGAGACGGGAATCGGCCCCGGCCGGCCGGAATTGTTGCGGGAGATCAACGCCCGGCAGGTTCTGCGGCTGTTGCGGCAGCACGGGCCGTGCTCACGGGCGGACTTGGTTCGTTATTCGGGATTGAGTGCGCCGACGATTTCGAGCGGCGTCGCTTACCTCGAAAGCCGCCGGCTGGTGGAGCCGATGGGGCCCGGCTCTTCGAGCGGCGGCCGCCCGCCCAGTCTGCTTCGCTTCAACTCCCGGCTTGGCTATGTGGCCGGCGTTGACATTGGAACCTCCGTGGTGCGGGTGGCTCTGGCCGATCTCAACGGCAGCATCATCGACCGCTGGAGCGCCTCCACGCGCGCTCACAGCACGCCGGAGCGCGTCGCCGCGCTCGTCTCCACCGGCATCCGGACGTTACAGAGTCACCACCGGCTGCCTGCGAAGCGGCTCCTGGCTCTCGCCGCCGGTGTTCCCGGCATCACCGATGCGCGCGCGGGGGTCGTGCTTTCGGCGCCCATTTTGCCGTCCGGCTGGCAGGCCGTGCCGCTGCAGCAAATGCTCGAAACGGCCACCGGGATTCCCTCCCGCATTGAGAATGACGTGAACCTCGCCGCCTGCGGTGAGAGCCGGCTGGGCACGGCGCGGGGCGTGCGGAACTTCGTGTTCCTGACGATTGGCACCGGTGTGGGCGCAGGCATCTTCGTGGACGGACGGCTTTACCACGGCGCCGACTGGACGGCGGGCGAGATTGGCTACCTCTACGTTCCGGGCACCGAAGAAACCCCGCTGGCGCTCGGCCGGCCCGGGTCGCTCGAAAGCATCATCGGCGTCCGGGGCATCCGGAGCGCCTGGCAGCGGCTCTGCGACCCGCAGGGACCACACGGCTCAGACGGCGCAGCCCGGTCCGACGGCCGGCGCGCCCTCGACGTCACCGAGATCTTCAATCTTGCCCAGCGAGGCGAAAGCCCGGCGAGAACCATCCTTCACCAGACGGCCCGGATTCTGGCCGATGCCATCACCAATGTTTGCGTCATTCTGAATTCGTCGCTGGTCATCCTCGGCGGGCGCATCGGGTCGCATCCGGCGCTCTTTGAGGCCACGCGCCGCATCGTCGAGCACAACGACTTCGCCCGCCCCCGACTCGCGCAGAGCGCCCTGGGCAGCGAAGCGCCGCTCCACGGTGCTGTCGGCCTCGCGCTCGACGCCGCCGAGGAGCGCATCCTGCCTTCGTCCACCGAGGCCTCGCGCCGGCTCGCCTCCAGCGAGGGTTCCGGGTTCCTTCCGCCCTTCCTCGGATTGACGCCGCCGTGCTAGTGCTATGCCTCATGGGTTCGTTCCAAAACTCAGCCCCGATGTATCGGGGCGACAGAACGTAGCCCACGGCGCGAGTCGTGGGGGTGAGGGGAGACACGCGAACCCACGCCTTGCGGGTTTTGAGGCGCGCCCGTGGAGTTCTTGTGCTATGCTCGCGGACAAATGGACTGGAAAAACCAGCTCTACTTCGGCGATAACCTGCGAAGCCTGCGCGAGTACGTGCCGGAAGCGAGCGTAGACCTCATCTACCTCGACCCGCCCTTCAATTCCAACGCCAGCTATAACGTCTTGTTCAAGGAAAAGAGCGGCGAAGAGTCCGCCGCGCAGATCACCGCCTTCGAGGACACTTGGCAATGGGGCCTGGAATCGGAGGCGGTGTACAAGGAGATCGTCACCAGCGGGCCGCCCTCCAACAAATGCACCAAGGGGGCTAACCCAGAATTGGAAGGTCGCAAATGGCAACCGACATTAACCCCGCTTGGATCACGGTAATGGAGGCAGCAGCATTGGAGGGCGTCAGGCGAGAAGTCATATATCGGCGGTGTCTGGCGACCTACCCGGCCGCTATCGTTTACAAGGAATCGCCCAAGGGCCGACTGATTGACCTGCGTTCGCTGTCTCCCAAGGCTCACAACGCGTGGCTGCTTCAGCAGGCTAAGTCGGCATTCGAAGGTCGCTATGGCCCGGGGCCCCAAGAATCCGATCCTAATGTTCGTCTACTACGCTCACTGCCGCGGTTCGACCAGCAGGAAAATGTGTCCAAACGACTCCGGCTGATAGGAAAGGCCAAAGAGAATCACCGAAGCCTGGGATACCTGAAGCGGGAAGACTACCTCAGAGAGCTCGCCCGAGAGGAAGGGACCTCGGCCAGGACCATTCTTCGATGGGAGTCGCTGTACAAGAAGGGGGGCCTCGCAGCGCTAGCTAAGAGACGGCCCGGGCCTCCGGCCTCAGGCTATGTTTCACTGCCGACTTGGATGAAGACATGGGTGGAGCGTGATTGGGTTTGGTGCAAGCTTACAAAAGTGCAGTGTTACCGTTCCCTCGTGAACAAGGTCGAGCAGATGGATCCACAACACAAGAAATACCGCGTCCCATCGAAGACAACTGTCTCCAGGTTCATCAGAGACCTAGGGCCTTTATTGCACGCATATCGAGAGGGGCCGGAAGCGGTCAAGCGAGTTTTCAAGGGTTCCTATAGAGCCATGGGCCGCAACGCGCACGTCTTGAGCGAGTATTGCCCAGGCGAAGTGAGGCTAGTTGTTCTGCCCTAAATGTGGAAAGAAAGGATTCCCCGTTCGAATCGCCTGCATGGTGTGCAACGCGACCCTGCCGGACGCGCCGGCCACTCTCGAGACACCGGAGGAGAGAGCGAAGTCGAAGCACGTAAAGTGTATGAAGTGCGGATCAACCGCTCTGGACGCACGGATCGCCTGTGTACACTGCGACGCAAGCTTCCCACGTCCATTCGAACTCAGCGACACCGACGGACCCCTGGAGTATGATCCGAAAATTGCCTACTATAATTTCGTCTGCTGCGAGGGCGCATGCGAGGAGTGCAGAAAGCTGGATGGTCTTAGCTTCTTGTCCTCGAAACTTTTGAGTTACCGTCTTCCGATTTCGACATGCAAATACGCGATCTGCTGGTGTGGGATAGTGGGCGTCTACTCAGACGAGGGAACCGTCGTAACGTCCGACCGGGTCGGGAAGCAAGACACTTATCATCAGCCAGGCGATGCAGCGGACGTCGTGGCGCTCCTCCAACGGTCAAACGGGGTGGCTACAAAGCACCAGATCGCCGCTTATATTGATGCTCAATTGGCTCCCGAACGTGAAAGGAGGGCACGAGAGCACGCGAACGTTGAATTATGGCAGCAAGCTTATCGGTTAGAGAAGGAATCTCCAGAGCAATCGATTTCTCTGTACCGTGAATCCATTCAAGCGTGGAAAGCCACACTGAGGGCAGACGAGGCTTCTAGGTGGGATTACCTCGAGGACTCATATAATCGTCTCACACTAATCTTAGAGAGGTCGAGGCGATTCCCTGAGGCCCTCCAAGAAATAGACGACTACCGTAACTTCTGTCTGGAGATTGGAAGAAAAGCACAAGTGGAGACAATTGCCAAGCGCGAGGCGAGGCTCAAGAAGAAGACTCTGCAAACTAACTGAGGCGGCGGTTACGGCGTTGCGGCTTTACTGAGAGGACCAAGTAGCCCGGACCTCATATTTCAGGTTTACGGCTCTTGAGTTTGGGGCACGGCCCCTTTCAAATCTGTGCTATGGACGGACGCGTTCAAAGAAATCAGCCCGCACCAGTTCGAATGGTGGGCGGTGGACCTGGTGAACGCCCGGCCCGCCAAGGACCACAAGAAGGGCGCGGACAGCGGCATCGACGGCTACATCAACTTTTTCGACGACAAGAGCGGCCAGGCCAAGCACGTGATCGCGCAGGTGAATAGCGGCTACATCGGCGCCAACTACGTCCGCGACCTCAAGGGCGTGCTAGAGCGCGAGAAAGCCGCCATCGGCGCGTTGACTACGTCGGGCGAGTCGTCGGAACCCTCATATTTTACTTGACAGGCACGTCCATCTATGGTAACCTACGTTTTCCACTGAGGTTACCCATGTCCTTGCGAAAGTCCCCGGTCCGTTCCGCCGCTCTCCTGGCCGCTTGCCGCGCCAACTCCCAACACTCCACCGGACCCCGCACCCCCGCCGGCAAGGCCCGCGTGGCCCTGAACGCCCTCCGCCACGGACGCCGCGCCCCCGTCCTGGCCCGGCTTCTGCCCCGCGGCCTCAGCTTCGAAGACCGCCTGCTCTATAACTGGATTTTCCGCGCCATCCGCAACGGCTTTCTGCCGCAAGACAGCCTAACCGGAGGGATTCGGGGCAGCCGGGAGGTCCGAGAGGTAAAGCTCCGTCGCGTGGCCCTCCAGGTATGGTGTCAGGTGAGGGCTGAGCTGGCCGGGAAGAATGACGATCAAAGCGTGTATGTTACTGATTACAAGCTACTACACTTCGAACACAGCAGGCCCGATTTGATCTGCTTCCGGCTGGAGCGCGAGCACCCCAACGGCCTGCTCACCTTCCGGACGCATGCGTGGGGACGGAATCCCCACCGCCCGGTCGACCCGGGGGACCCGGTGGACCCAGTGGATAAGACCGGTGGCTGGCGCACACCTTTCTTTTCAGGTGTGCGCCACCCGGGCGACGAGAGGCCGCGGGTACGAACCGTGCGGGCCATCTGGCGGGGAGACTGCACGGTGGAGGACTGGGACCCGGAGCCCCTGCCCGACCCCGAGACCGACCCGGCGGGGTTCTACCACTGGCGTCGCGACATCCAGCGGCAGTATCGAACCTTGCAGCGGGCCGAAGCCAGAGAGGCCAGGGAGGAGCAGCAGGAAGAGAATTTGGAGCCCCTGGCGGACTGGCTGGCCGAACTGCGCGCCGCCTGGGAGGGCGCCAGGTTGCCGGCGCTCCCCGGCCTCACCCGACCGGCGCAAGAAAGTTACACAAAGACCCTTGACAAGCCTTCTGCCGAGTGATAGGAAATGTTTGTTAGGAAACTTTACTAAGTCGCGAAATGGTTTGGCCCTATGCGTTGCGCGTCGGTACGAAGCGGGCGATGAAGCCGGAGGAGATCCAAAAACTGGCCGCATGCCCTCATCCCAACATCGGTAGGAGTCTACGAAAAGGAGCCGACCTATGAGATCGAGGCGTTTCATCCGATTGTGGTTCGCTGTGCCGCTGGCTTGCATCTGCCTGTCTGCCGTCCTCTCGGCGCAAGACACGGGTTCCATCACGGGAACGGTGCGCGACAGCTCGGGCGCGGTGGTCCCCGGCGCTGCCGTGAGCGTCAGCAACCCGGCGCAGAACCTGAGGCGGACCACCAGCACCAACTCCGCGGGCGACTTCCTGGTGGCCGGCCTTACCGCCGGCACCTACAACCTCACAATTTCGGCGGCCGGTTTCAAGAAGTACCGGGCCGCCGGCATCATTCTGCGCGCCGCGGACAAAGCGCGCGCTGACGCGACTCTAGAGGTGGGCGCAGCCACCACCGAAGTCACGGTGCAAGGCGTGAACGTGGGACAGGTGGAAACGCAGACCTCCGAGCTTTCGGGCACCGTGACCGGCAAGCAAATCAGCCAGCTCGAGCTTAATGGCCGCAACTTCACCCAGCTCGTCACTCTGGTGCCCGGCGTGAGCAACCAGACGGGCCAGGACGAAGGGACGGTGGGCGTCTACGGCAACATCAGCTTCAGCGTCAATGGCGGCCGCGTGGAGTACAACAACTGGGAAGTGGACGGCGGCGACAACATGGACAACGGCTCGAACGATACGCTCAACGTTTATCCCAACGTCGACGCCATCGCCGAAGTCAAGGTGCTCACCTCCAACTACGGCGCGCAGTACGGGCGCAACGGCTCGGGCACGGTGGAGACCATCACCAAGTCCGGAACGCAAGACTTCCATGGAGATGCCTTCGAGTTCGTGCGTAACGATGTTTTCAATGCGCGCAACTTTTTCGATTACCCTGACCGCTCACCCTATAAGAAAAATGATTTTGGCTATACGATCGGCGGGCCGTTCTTCATCCCCAACCACTACAACACTGACAAGACGAAGAGCTTCTTCTTTTTTTCCGAAGAGTGGCGCCGCGAGCGCGACCCCAACACCTTCTCCAACCTTCAGGTGCCATCGAACCAGGAGCGGGCCGGAAACTTTTCCGATGTCTGCCCGGGCGCCGACTGTCCCGTCAACCCGGCCACCGGCCAGCCGTTCGCTGGCAACCAAGTCCCCGTGGATCCTAACGCCCAGGCCCTGCTGACGGCGCTCTTCCCGGCGCCGACCAGCGGCAGTGGCGCGCAGTCCCTTTACAACGCTTCGTTCTCCACGCCCACGACCTGGCGCGAGGAGCTCGTCCGCGTGGACCAGAACATCAGCCCCAAGCTGCGCACCTTCGTCCATTACATTCACGACTCCTGGTCCACGGTCACCGCCACTTCGCTTTGGCCCGTCGGCACGGCCGAGTTCCCCACCGTCCAGACCAACTTCGTGGGACCCGGCACCAGCATGGTGGCGCACCTGACGGCCAACGCCTCCCCCACGCTGCTCAATGAATTCGTCTTCAGTTACACGGCCGACCACATCTTCCTGAGCACCATCGGGAACGTCGCCCGCCCGGCAAATTTCACCGTCGGCGGCATCTTCAACAACGGCTTCGGCAACAAACTGCCCGCGGTCTCCATCTGCTGCAACGCCGAGTTCGGCGGAGGCTTGAACGAGGACGACGGCTACTATCCTTGGAACAACGCCAACCCCACCTACACCTTCCGCGACAGCGTTACCAAGATCCTGGGCGGCCACAACCTGCAGATGGGCGCTTACGCCGTATTCGGGCAGAAGAACGAGGACAACACCGCCGACACACAGGGCACGCTCAACTTCACCTCGGGCTCTCCCGTCTCCACCGGCAACGGCTTCGCCGACTTCCTGCTCGGCCGCGCCTCGTCGTACAGCCAGACCAACCTCATCACCAAGTACTACAACCGCTACAAGATTTTGGAGCCGTACTTCCAGGACGACTGGCGCGTGAACTCGCACCTGACACTCAATCTTGGCCTGCGCGTGAGCCTTTTCGGAACCTACCGCGAGAAATACAAGCAGGCGTATAACTTTAATGCTGGCGTGTACAACCCGGCCACGGCCCCGCTAATTGACGTGACCGGGAACATCACGGGGCAGACGGGGGCGCTGGTGCCCGGCACTTACAATCTCAGCGCGCTTGACGGCATCGTGCAGTGCGGCGCGGCGGGCGTCCCGGCCGGCTGCGTGCAGGGTCATCTCTTCAATCCCGCGCCGCGCGTCGGCTTCGCCTGGGATCCCAGGGGCGACGGCAAGACGGCTGTCCGCGGCGGCTACGGCATCTTCTTTGAGCACACGAACGGCAACGAAGGCAACACCGAGTCGCTGGAAGGCTCCGTGCCCTTGGTGCTCTCGCCCACCCAGTTCAACATCGTGGGATACAACAATATCGGCACGACGGGAGGAGCGCCCTTGCTCTTCCCGCTCGGCGTCACTGCCATCCCCACCCGCGCCCGCTGGCCTTACGTCCAACAATGGAATTTGAACGTGCAGCGCGAGGTGCTTCCCAATACCGTCGTGAGTGTGGCTTACGTGGGCAGCAAAGGGACGCATCTGACGCTCCAGACCGACCTCAACCAGCTTCAGCCCGTCCCCGCTTCCCAGAATCCGTTCCAGCCCGGGCAGGTCATCACCAGCGACATTTGCAACAACCTCGCCGTCAACGGGCAGCCGCTCACCGGCCAAGCCGCCGTCAACCTGGGCGTCGCCTGCGGCAATGACCCGAACCCGAACCGGCCTTTCATCGGTTACGGTGGCATCACGCACCTCGAAACCCAGGCCAACTCCACTTACAATGCCCTGCAGATCTCGGCGCGGCACACGACGGGCCACTTCAACTTCACCCTAGCCTACACGTACAGTCACGCGATTGACGACTCGTCCGACCGCTACGATAACAACTTCGTTGACTCCTACAACGTCGAGCGCTCGCGGTCGAGCTCCAACTTCGACCAGCGTCACATTCTCACTTTCGGGTACGTCTGGGATCTGCCCTACTATGCCGGGCCGGGCTGGAAGCGGGGATTCCTGGGCGGTTGGCAACTCTCCGGCATCACCACGGCGCAGACCGGGACGCCGTTCAGCATCGTCAACGGCCTGTCGTTCGCCGATAACGCCGGCGTGGCCAACGGCGCAGGTTCGAGCAGTTACGCCGACATCATCGGCAACGTCAACGCCGCGCCGCCCTCAACCAACGTGCCGAACTTCAACGGGCCGCTCCTCTACAACCCCGCCGCCTTCGCCCAGCCCACCGGGTTGACCTTCGGCAACGCCGGACGCAACATCCTCTACAGTCCGGGCCGCCTCAATTTCGACACCGGCCTTTTCAAGACCGTCCGCATCAGGGAAAGGGCCTCGCTCGAGTTGCGTGCGGAGGCGTTTAACGTGTTCAATCACACCCAGTGGCTGCCTTTCTCGTCGAACGGCAACAACAGCTTTAGTTGCGTCGGCGGCGCCAACAATTCCGCCGGAGATTCGAGTTGCTTCGGCACGACGAACTTTCTGATACCGGGCGGCGCTCACAACCCGCGCATTCTACAGTTCGGGATGAAGTTCATTTTTTGAGGTCACGGCGGGGGTAGGGCTCACCGCGCGTCTACGTCGACGGCCTGACTGGGAGCGCTTTCATTGCCGCTCAAATCCACGGCCGTCGCGCGATAGGTGTAGCGGCCGCCGGGCGCGGTGGTGGAGTCCCGGAAGATCGGCGTGGGAACGAGTTCGGTGTTAAGCCGGCGAAATTCACCTGCGGCGCCGCGCCGGTAGACGTTGTATCCCGCGAGGTCGCTTTCGGAGCTGGCGTTCCAGATAAGCTCGACCACGCCCGCCGTGTAGAGGCCGGTCAAGCCTGCGGGCGCGGCGGGCGGAAAGACGTCGCGCGGAGTGATGACGGCGGGAATCGAGTCGTCGCTCTCGGCCGTCTGTCCATCTTCGCTGAAGACGGCGCGCACCTTGTAGAAATACGTTTGGCCAAACTGAAAATTCGGATTGGAGAATGCCGGCGGCTGAGTCTCGCCCAATAACTGATACGTGCCGGGTTTGCCGTTGCCACTGCGATAGACCTGATAGCCTGACAGGTCGGAGATCGCACGGCCGCTGAGTGTCCGGGTGGGCGCCGACCAGCTTAACTTGACGGCGTGTTCGGTGGTCTCAATCTTTAGATTGGTCACAGGTTCGGAGACATCGAGAAGTTGCAAGCTCACCATGTTTGAATCGCCGCTCTCAATCGCGCGGCGCCGGAATCCGCGCGTCAGCGTGCAGACCGTAAACCGCAGCACTTCACTCTGCCCCGCGCGGTATTCCAGCAGCGTGAGCGGGATGGCCTGGATGAGCTTGCCTCGCCGCGTCTGCCGCGCCAGGTCAGCGGCGGAAAAAGTGGTCCACGGAGCGGCCCTCGAAAGCGGCACGGCCGTGACGCCTTGTAGTGTCCGAAATACCGCAGCCTCAATCGGTTTGGTGAGACGTTCTCCGTCGGTCGCGAGCGTGGGTAGGGTGAAACTGATTTCGAGGGTCCGGCCGACTTGATGAACAGCGAGGTCTTTGATGGCTTGCGGGCGCTCCACGCGCGGCGGTTGCGGGGGCGCCTGTGCCGCGCAGGAGAAGAACAATCCACAGATGACACAGATGACACAGATACGAAAAAGCAAAGGGCCGGTCCTCGCCCACAAAATACATGGCGAGGCGGTGTCAATTGAGGTCATCTACAGAACCGCTTTGAATCATGTAATAAATCAAATTACATCAAACTACTCTGTGTAATCTGTGGATCAGAGGATGTAGCGGCTCAGGTCCTGGTTCTTGACGATGTCGGCGAGCCGCTTCTGGACGTAAGCGACATCGATCCGCACTGTTTTCTTCTTCAGGTCCGGACCCTCGAAGGAAATCTCGTCGAGCAATTTTTCCATGATGGTGTGCAGGCGGCGGGCGCCGATATTTTCCGTCTGATCGTTCACGGTGGCGGCGAAGCGCGCCACCTCTTCCAGCGACTCGTCGCTGAAGCTCAACTTGATGCCTTCGGTATCGAGCAGCGCCGTGTACTGCTTCACCAGCGCGCTCTTGGGCTCCTTGAGGATGCGGATGAAGTCGTCGACCGAGAGCGATTGCAGTTCGACGCGGATGGGGAAGCGGCCTTGCAGCTCGGGGATAAGGTCGGAGGGTTTGGAAACGTGGAAAGCTCCGGCGGCGATGAACAGAATGTGGTCGGTACGCACCATGCCGTAGCGCGTGTTGACAGTGGTGCCTTCCACAATGGGCAGAATGTCGCGCTGCACGCCCTCGCGGCTCACGTCGGGCCCGTGACCGCGCTCGCGGCCAGCAATCTTATCAATCTCGTCGAGGAAAATGATCCCCGACTGCTCCACGCGCTCCACCGCCGCCCGCGTCACCTGGTCCATGTCAATGAGGCGGCCTTCCTCTTCCTGAATGAGGTAATCCATGGCCTCGGCCACGCGCATTTTGCGCTTCTTGGAGCGCTGGCCGAAAATGTTGGGCAGCATGTCTTTGAAATTGATGTCCATCTCCTCGATGCCCTGGTTGGAGATGATTTCGAAGGCGGGGAAATTGCGCTCGCGAACGTCCACTTCCACCTGGCGCTCGTCGAGCTTGCCCTCGCGAAGCTGCGCGCGCAATTTTTCCCGGGTGCGCTGCGCGGGCTCGGCCGGCGTCTCGCTTGGCTCGTGGTTCGAGGCCTTATCGGTGTCGGGGCGGGTTAACCCTACCGGGCCTGCTGGCCCTGATCCCGGCCCAAAACCCAACCCCTGGCTTGGGGCCGGCCGCGGCGCGGGCGTGGGCGGCAGCAGCAGGTCGAGCAGGCGCTCTTCGGCGTTCTGCTCGGCTTTCTCCGATACCTCGCTGACCTTTTCTTCCCGCACCATGTCGATCGAGATCTCCACCAGGTCGCGAATCATGGATTCCACGTCGCGGCCGACGTAGCCGACTTCGGTAAATCTGGAAGCCTCGACCTTGAGGAAAGGCGAGTTGGTGAGGCGGGCGAGGCGTCGGGCGATCTCCGTCTTGCCCACGCCGGTCGGCCCGATCATGATGATGTTCTTGGGCAGGATTTCTTCCGCCAGGTCGTCCGACAGCTTCTGGCGGCGCATGCGATTGCGCAAGGCAATGGCCACTGAACGCTTGGCGTCGGCCTGGCCGACCACGTGTTTGTCGAGCTCGGAGACGATCTGGCGCGGCGTCAGGTCGTCGAGCGAGGTTGCTGAATCGATGGTTTCGGGTAGGTAAAAGACCATTTGCTCCTTGCTTTCCTAGGGGCTTTGGGGCGAGCGCGCTCGCCAACCACTAAGGCGCGTCACCATTTAATAAGTCATTTATAATCAATTATCTGACGGCTTTTATTCGATAACATATTTGTTTTCAATTATCTGACGGCTTTCGCCGTTCTCAAAAAATACCAATGCTTTGTTTTCAATACTTTGACGGATTTGTTCGTAACATTTTGGGGTCCTTTCGCAGCCTGCACGCCGGGATCATATCTCCTCGATGGTGACCTGCTCATTGGTGAAAATGCAAATTTGACCGGCAATTCCCATAGCTTCCTGGACAATCTCCTTGGCTCCCAACTGGGTATGCTTGGCCAGGGCGCGGGCGGCGGCGAGGGCGTAGGGTCCGCCGGAGCCGATGGCCACGATGCCGTCGTCAGGCTCGATCACGTCGCCGTTGCCGCTCACCAGGTAGGTATTCTTCTCGTCGGCCACGAGCAGCAGCGCCTCGAGGTGCCGCAGGGCGCGGTCGGTGCGCCATTCCTTGGCCAGTTCCACCACGGCGCGGCTCAAGTTGCCGTGGTACTCCTCCAGCTTCTGCTCGAAGCGGGAAAAGAGCGACAGGGCGTCAGCGGTGGAGCCGGCAAATCCGGCCACGACCTTGTCATTATAAAGGCGGCGAATCTTGCGAGCCTTGGTCTTGACGATGCTCTCGCCCATGGTCACCTGGCCGTCGCCGCCGATCGCGAGATGTCCGTTCCGGCGCACGCCGAGGATGGTGGTGCTGCGAATTCGAGGTCCATTGCCCATGAACCTTCTATTCTAGCACTACTGGGGCGCCAGCGGGGGGTCAGATCACTGAGCGATTGAGGCAGAGGAACGAACCGCGGAGTTGCAAATCAGGTCGGCGGCGCCGCGCTGGACTCGGGATTTCTCAAGTTCGGCTTCCAGTTGGACCACCAAGTTTCCGGCATAGCGTATGAAGTGGTGTCCTGACAGCAGCATCCCAAATCCCAGGTTGAACTGGGGCGGGTGGAGGGACCACCGGGCAACGAGCCGCAACAGGAACTTCCAGTACGCTTTGCGATAGGAGGAGAGGATGCCCTGGTGGACGATCGAGCGAAGCACGATTCCCAGCAGAGGCCACGCCGGAATGCCCGGCGCTTTCTGCGGCTTGCGGGCTTTCCACACCTGAAGGGAACGATAACACCGGTCGTAAAATGCCGAGGGAGCGTACAGGGAAGCGAGAACCTCGCGGAAACCCTCCAGCAGAACCGGCAAGGGGAGAAGCGTTCTGAAATTGGGTGGATCGAAGTTGCTGGTGGCGGTGCTTTCCATCAGCAACCGGCCTTGTTTCATCATTCGATCATAAAGCGGAGTGGTCGCAGGCGCCTGCAAAAACCCGGCCATAGCCCAGGGGATGGCGGCGCGCTCAATGAAGTCCGTTTGCTGCTCGAAGACATCCTCGGTATCGGAATCGAAACCGATGATGAAGCCGGCCGTCACCCAAAGACCTTCACTCTGGATGAAGCGAATGCTCTCCAGCGGATCGCGTCGCAGGTTTTGATATTTCTTGGCCTCGGTCAGGGACTTTGGGGAGGGACTTTCGATCCCGATGAAGACGTAAAAAAAGTTTGCGTCCACCATGGCTTTAATCAATTCCGGCCTCTCGGCGAGATCAATCGATGCCTCGGTGTAAAACAGCAGCGCATAGTCGTGAGATTTCTGCCAGTCTCCCAGCTTGAGGGCGAGCTCGAGAGCCAGTTTGTGGTTCCCGATAAAATTGTCGTCAACGATAAAGACGTCGTCGTGCCAGCCGAGCGCATACAGTGCATCGAGCTCCGCCAGCAACTGGCTGGGGCTCTTGGTTCGGGGCTTCCTGCCGTAAATGGTGATGATGTCGCAGAATTCGCATTGGAAGGGACAGCCGCGGGAGAACTGCACTGCCATGCAGGCATACTTCCCGAGCTTGAGCAGGTCAAACCGCGGGATGGGTGTCTTGCTGACATCGGGTTTGTCCTTAACAACGTAGAGCCGCTTCGCGGAGCCGCGCTCAACCTCGGCGGCGATCTCGGGGAAAATCTCATCGGGTTCGCCGACGACCACATGATCCGCCAGGGGAAGCAGGAGCTCGGGCTCGCTGCTGGCGAAGGGGCCGCCGATCATCGTCCGCCTGCCAAGCGCCCGGGCCCGGAGAAGGATTTCGCGAATGTCATCTTTCTGGACGCGCATTCCGCTCACCATGACGAGGTCGGCCCAAAGGATGTCCGTATCAAGCAGGTCTTCAAAGCTTCTGTCGATCAGCCTCAGTGTCCAGTTCTTCGGACAGAGAGCGCCCACGGTAAGTAGACCAAGCGGCGGATGAATGGTCTCTATAGGAACGAGATCCATGATTCCGTCAAAGCTCCAGAAGGAGGACGAAAAGCGCGGCCAGATCATGAGAACCTTGAGCGCCGGGCCGAGAGGGGCGAAGCTCTGCAGCTCGCTGGGGTCGTCGCCGGCCCCTGGTGAGGGTCGCTTCTCGAAATCGGTCAACGAAGACATAATGCGGACTTATACCACAATTCCGGCACGTTTCACACGGATTGTCTCCGCATGAGCAAGTGCCGCAGAGTTTCTGAGAAACGAAACTCTGCGCCGGCTTCCGTGTGGGCGACAAACGGGGAGTCGCGAGTGAAGTATAATCCGAAACGTGCCGATCGCCCCTGAAACCTTCCCGGGTCCCTATGAGATCATCGTGCCTCGGTCGTGCGGCGGGGTAAAGAAATAGATGAAACGACCATCCCTCGGGGCGATTCTGCTCGCCCTTGTTCCTTTCGTCGCCATGTGCTTCTCGGTCCCGCTCTGGGACCGCGTGGATCCCATGCTTCTTGGCCTCCCATTCAACTTGTTCTGGCTCATCTCGTGGATCGTGTTGAGCACTTTGTGTCTGTGGGCAGCCTACCGCGTGGAAGCGGCGCGGAACAGGAAGGACGACGAAACGCGATGAGCGCGAGCGGCGTTGCCTTGACGGTCATCTTCGCCATCATCGCAGTGGGCGCCGGTATCGGCTTACTGGCCGGAGCCCACCGCAAGATGGACCTGGAGCAGTGGACGGTGGGCGGACGCGGCTTCGGCGTGGTGCTCGTCTACCTGCTGATGGCGGGCGAAGTCTACACCACCTTCTCGTTCCTCGGCGCGAGCGGCTGGGCGTATTCCCGCGGCGGGCCGGCGCTCTACATCATGGCCTACCTCACGCTGGCCTATGTGGTCTCGTTCTTCATCCTGCCGCCGATCTGGGAAGTAGGGCGCAAGTACGGCCTGCAAACGGAATCCGATTTCTTTGGACGGCGCTATGGGAGCAAGTACCTGGCCGCGTTCGTTTGCCTGGTTGGGGTGGCCTTCCTCATTCCGTACGTGCAGCTCCAGCTCACCGGACTGGGGATCATTGTGGAGGTGGCGAGCTTCGGCGGAATCGGCCGCACGCCCGCCATGGTGATCGCGGTAGTCATTGTCGCCTCGTTCGTTTTAGCCAGCGGCGTGCGCGCTGTCGCCTGGGTCAGCGTCCTGAAAGATGCGCTGATGGTGTTCGCCGCACTCGCCATCGGCATAGGCGTGCCCTATGTCCACTTTGGTGGCATCGGCGCCATGTTTGCCGCGCTGGCGCATGCCCGGCCCACGCACCTCACCATGCCTGGTTCCACACCGAACCTGGGCCACACGTGGTACATCTCCACGGTCCTGCTCACTTCCCTGGGCTTCTACATGTGGCCGCACTCGTTCGCGGCCGCCTTTACCGCCAAGAGCGGCGACACCCTGCGCCGCAACGCCGTGGTGATGCCGCTCTACACCCTCACGCTGGCCTTCGTTTTCTTCGCGGGTTTCGCCGCAGTTCTCGCGGTCCCGGGCCTCGCGAACGGCGACATGGCTCTGCTCACGATCGTCCGCAACACTTTCCCGGTTTGGTTTCTGGGCGTGATTGGCGGCGCCGGCGCCCTCACCGCCATGGTGCCCGCAGCCATCTTCACGCTCACCGCCGCCACGCTCTTTGCCAAGAACCTCTGCCGCCCCCTGTTCGCGCCTGCCATGACTGACGATCAGGTGGCGAGACTCGCCCGCGTGATGGTGGTGGTGCTCAGCCTCATCTGCCTGTACTTCGCCATATACAGTTCCACCACGCTCGTATCGCTCCTGCTGCTGGGATACTCCGGCGTCACGCAGTTCTTCCCCGGCGTGGTGCTGGGACTGTATTGGAAGCGCGCCACCCGGCGCGGCGTCTTCGCCGGAATGGTTGTGGGTGTGGCCACTGTCGCCTTCCTGGGGCTCAGCAAACATGACCCCTTTCTTGGATTCAACGCCGGCTTCGTCGCTCTCTGCCTCAACTTTCTGGTTACGATACTCCTTAGCCGCTAGCCCAACTGGAGGAAAGGGCAAGCGAACGATTGCGCCGACTTGCGCTCGATAATATAACTTGCTTTCCGCAAGTGATGTTGCTACGGTGTCGAATGTGCGTGGGAAGCCTCAGCGAAGACGCCGGTCCGGCTGCCCGGTGAGTATCTCGCTCGAGAGGTTGGGAGATCGCTGGTCGCTGCTCATCATCCGCGACCTGATGGTTCGCGGCTTTCGGACGTTCAAGGAGTTCCGGGAATCGGGCGAAAGGATTGCGACGAACATCCTGGCGGACCGCTTGCAGAAGCTCGAAGCGGCGCGGATTATCAGGGCGGAGGTAGAGGAAACGGACGCACGAAAGGTAAACTACCGGCTGACAGAGAAAGGGATTGATCTGGCGCCGGTGCTCTTTGAGTTGCTCATTTGGGGAGCGCGGCATGAGAATACCGGATTGCCTTGCGCTCGCATCGAAAAGATGGCGAAGAATCGCCAAGGCGTCCTGGCCGACGTGCGGCGGCGGTGGCAGGAACAGGACCGAACTCCGGTGCTGCCACAGTTTGGCGCGAAGACTCGGTCGCCGGAAAGAATCAACGGCAGAGCGAGGCGCGGCGATAATACAGGTGAGTACAAAGGAGTTGCGTAATGGATTTCAAGCCTTTGCCATTTCACTCCAGACTCCGCGAGTACCGCGCCCAGGCTCAGGAGTTGCTCGACGGCTGGAGGGCAGGCGATGCCGGCGCCGTCCAGATCTTCAAAACGCGCCATCCCCGGTTTCTCGACGAGCGCATACCCTGGCTTCCGAAGAAGCTCACCGACTCCGAGATTCGCGCGGTCACCATCGAGCTTACTGACGCCGAGCTGGCCCTCGCCCGCTGGTACGATTTTCGGGACTGGCCGGCGCTGGCTGAATACGCGGAATCGGTGGCTCAGGAGAGTTCCCCGGCCTATCAATTCGAAGGCGCAGTGGAGGCGGTGATCAGCGGCGACCTCGAAGCGCTCCGGGGGGCGCTCAAGGAGCATCCCGAACTGTCGCGGGCGCGCTCGGCGCGGGTGACGCATTTTGACCCGCCCGCACACCGCGCCACGCTTCTCCATTACGTGGCCGCCAATGGCACGGAGGGCTATCGTCAAAGGTGCCCGCCGAACGCCGTGGCGGAAGTCCTGCTCCAAGCGGACGCCGAGGTTGACGCCCTTGCCGATCTGTATGGCGGACAATGCACCACCATGAGCTTGCTGGTTTCGAGTTCTCATCCGGCGGAGGCTGGATTGCAGGTGGCGCTTGCGGAAACGCTGCTTGATTGGGGCGCGGCCATCGAAGGGCGCGGCTCCGGGACGTGGGTCTCGCCGCTGATGACGGCCCTGGCTTTCGGGTACCTGGATGCTGCGGAGGTGCTCGCCCGGCGCGGGGCGCGAGTGGACAGCCTGGCCGCCGCCGCGGGACTTGGCCGAATCACCCGCGCGCGTGACCTGCTGGCAGGCGCCGCCAGCGGTGACCGGCACCGCGCCCTGGCGCTCGCCGCCCAGCACGGCCACACCGAGATCGTCCGGATGCTGCTCGACGCGGGGGAAGATCCCAACCGCTACAACCCTGAGGGGAATCACACGCACAGCACGCCCTTGCACCAGGCCGCAGGCTCAGGCCATGAGTCCGTGGTGCGGCTGCTGGTGGAGCGGGGAGCAAGGCTCGACATCGAAGACACCATCTTTAAGGGAACGCCCCTGGGCTGGGCCGAGTACGGTGGGCGCCGCGAGGTGGCGGCTTATCTTCGGCGTAGCGGCGCGGTTTAGCACGACATGCGGAATGGTGGATGACGAGGTGGCAGCTGCGATTTCGTTTGGACGATTTTTAGAGATTTGTCGATTTTCGGTGGGCTCGAACGACGACAATGTGACGACGGCGGAAGTTCGAGGGGCGCAACCGGTGCTCCGTGCGCACGAAAGTGGCCGTCACCGGCGCAAATCCTCGAGATCGGGTAGAAAGGTGTAAGACCAAATGCCAAAAATCACTCCATTCCTGTGGTTTGATCATCAAGCTGAAGAGGCGGCGAAGTTTTATACCTTAGTCTTCAAGAATTCAAAGATTCGAAGCATTTCCCGCTATGGAGAAGGATCGCCAGGACCCGTAGGAACCGTCATGACCGTTGGATTTGAGCTTGACGGGCAACCATTCACCGCTCTAAACGGCGGGCCTCTCTTCAAATTCAACGAGTCCATTTCGTTCGTCGTGAACTGCGATACCCAAGAAGAAGTGGACGAGTTCTGGCAGAAGCTCTCCGAAGGCGGATCAGAAATCCAGTGCGGCTGGCTCAAAGACAAGTTTGGCCTGTCCTGGCAGATCGTTCCTACTGCCTTGATCGAGATGCTGCAAGACAAGGATGCTGAGAGATCGAAGCGGGTCATGCAAGCCATGCTCAAAATGAAGAAAATTGACATCAAATGCTTGAAGCAAGCGTATGAGCAAGAGTGACGCAGCCACCAACCAATCAGCGGAAAGAAAAGGCAACAAAAAGGTTGCAGTATTCATTGGCCCATGCTAATATGCAACCTGGAGGTTGCTTAACGTGGACAATCGTATTGAGAAGCGAATTGAACTCAAGGCGCCGGTTTCGCGGGTCTGGCGCGCGTTAACCGACCACCGTGAGTTCGGCGAGTGGTTTCGTGTGAAGCTGGACGGCCCATTCGTGCCGGGCCAGGTCTCGCGTGGTCATATTACTTATCCTGGCTACGAGCACGTCAAATGGGAAGCCGTGGTGCAGAAGATGGAGCCCGAACGGCTCTTTTCATTCACTTGGCATCCCTATGCCGTGGATCCTAAAGCAGACTACTCGAAGGAGACGCCGACGCTCGTCGAATTCAGGTTGGAGAAGACTGCGAACGGCACACTGCTCGTGCTGACGGAGTCCGGCTTCGACAAAATCCCGGCGGACCGCCGCCTCGAAGCATTCCGCATGAATGACGGCGGTTGGACAGAGCAAATGAAAAACATCGAGAGCTATGTCGGGCAAGGGTCGTAGCAGCGTGGCCGCCAGACGGCGGCATCACGCGCCGGTTTTTGCCGCGCTGGGCGACGACACGCGGCTATCGCTGGTTGCAGTGCTCTGCGGCGGGCAACCACGTTCGATCTCTCAGCTCACGGAGGGTTCCAGGCTGACCCGGCAGGCGATCACCAAGCATCTTCGAGTCTTGGAAAGCGCCGGGGTGGTGCACAGCGTCCGTTCGGGTCGCGAGAGCCTGTTCCGATTCGATCCGGAGCCGATTGGAGAAATCAAAGAATACCTCGATCTCGTCTCCGCGCAGTGGGATGAGGCTTTGGCCAGATTAAAGCGGTTCGTCGAAAACTGAGCTTCCGGCGGTGCAAGATCAAGGACCGCAGAGTCACGATCGGATCGGGACTCTGGGTTACTCATTAAAACTCACAAAGGAGAGGCACATGAGCAACGTAAGAGTACTGGTTGGCACAAAAAAGGGCGCGTTCATTCTGAAGTCGGACGGGAAGCGCGAGAAGTGGGACGTCAGCGGCCCCCACTACACGGGCTGGGAGATTTACCACATGAAGGGTTCACCTGCTGATCCGAACCGGATCTATGCGTCGCAAACCAGTGGCTGGTTTGGGCAGATCATCCAGCGATCGAGCGATGGTGGCAAGACGTGGGAGACGCCTGGAGGCGAAAAGATGCCCGCGCCGGGTGAATTTCCTGCCGGCCAGAGCAACAAATTCATCTACGACACCACGCCCGAAACCGGCAAACCCCTCACCACCCACCAATTTTACGACGGCACGCAGCACCCGTGGGAGTTCAAGCGCGTCTGGCATCTCGAGCCGTCGCTCACCGACCCGGATACCGTCTACGCCGGGGTTGAGGACGCCGCCCTGTTCCGCTCGACCGACGGTGCGCACTCTTGGCAGGAGCTCCCCGGATTGCGCGGCCACGGCACCGGTCCCAAATGGCAGCCGGGGGCCGGTGGCATGTGCCTCCACACCATCATTCTCGATCCGAGCCATCCCGGGCGAATCGTCATCGCCATTTCCGCGGCGGGGGCTTTCCGCACCGACGACGGCGGCCAAACCTGGAAGCCGATCAACCGCGGCCTGAAATCGCAATATATCCCTGACCCCAACGCCGAGGTCGGCCACTGCGTCCATCACATCGCCATGCACCCGTCGCGCCCCAACACGCTCTTTATGCAGAAGCACTGGGACGTGATGCGCAGCGACGACGCCGGCGATTCGTGGCACGAAGTCAGCGGAAACCTGCCCACCGACTTTGGGTTCGCGATCGACGTTCATGCCCACGAGCCGGACACCATCTACGTGGTCCCCATCAAGAGCGATTCGGAGCACATTCCGTTCGAGGGAAAGCTACGCGTCTACCGCAGCCGGACGGGCGGCAACGAGTGGGAGCCGCTCGCGAAAGGTCTGCCGCAGCGCGACTGCTACGTCAACGTGTTGCGCGACGCCATGGCCGTGGACTCGCTCGATTCCTGCGGCGTGTATTTCGGCACGACCGGCGGGCAGGTGTACGCGTCCGCTGATGCCGGCGACAGTTGGGCTCCTATCGTCCGGGACCTTCCGGGCGTGCTTTCGGTGGAGGTCCAGACACTGCCATGATCCGGGATGGCGCGTTATGCAGTGACCGGTTTCTTTCGGCCCTCGATCCAAAGAAACTTGTCGACCTCTTTCCGTCCGATGTCGGGAAGGCCAAAGTGTGATCTGAACAAGTCAATGATCTGAACGAATCGCGGATACTTGCGGAGCTCGTCTTTGCGAAATGAGCCGAATTTGAATTCTCTCTCGTATCTCCAGAGCATGGACTCAACATTGCTGTCAAACATCTGAAAGTGCTCGGGCTGATGCCAACTACAGTATTTCGTCGCGAACGACAGGAAGAAGTGGTCTTCCCCTTTGATTTGAACTGAGGCAATATCATCGATCAATGAAGTGTCTCCTCGATGCAAACGTTCATCGATGCGGAGGCCGACAATGTGATTCGCAACCGTCTGCACAGCATAAATGTTTGTGCTGTAGAGCCGATTGAGGACGACGGTCTTCACGAGCACCTGCTCGTGGTCACTATTCGCAGGCCACTGTTGGAAAACGAGTGCCACAGCGCGTTCATCACGTTTAAGCTTTTCATCTGCGTCGAATTCGCGCACTCGCTGTTGGACATAATCGGGGGTTGGTTTAGTGAGGTCTATGCTCGGTTGCATACTGCTACGATATCATGGCTTCAAGCTGTGGATTGCAGTCTCGCCGTGCCTCAAGCGGAACCTTTGTTCAAAATCCGTTGGAAGGATTGGGAGCGGACAGCTTATATGATGTTTTCCGAGTTCTCCTGGAGGTCGTCACTGCCATGATCCGAGTCATACTTCCTCAACATCTGCGGACGCTGGCGAAGGTGGACGGTGAAGTAACGCTCGACATCACGGGCGCGGTTACCCAACGCGCAGTTCTCGACGCCCTTGAAGCTTCCTATCCGGCGCTGTGCGGCGCGATCCGCGACCACGTGACGAAGAAGCGTAGGCCGTTCATCAGGTTCTTCGCCTGCGAGGAGGACCTGTCCCACGAACCTCCGGACGCTCCATTGCCCGACACGGTCGCGACGGGGGCCGAGCCTTTCCTGGTGATAGGCGCCATCGCTGGCGGCTAGGATGACAGGTCCTCTTTCATGACGAAGGAGGCTCGAAGTATCCCGGCGGATAAGTGTCATCGTACTTCGCCTTGCTGCGGAAGGTCTCGGCCACGCGCTCGTCATTTACGAAGCGGGCGATGTGCATCGGCGTCGCGATGCCCTGGATGGTCTGGTAGTCGGAATAGTCGTCCGCGTACTCGTCCCAGTCCTGCGTTTTCGGATTCTGCACCCGGTAACTGATGCGGACCGGCAGCCAGGTCTTCTTGCTGATGGCCAGCTTCACCTGCACGTGGTGGGCGTCGAAGATCTCCACAATTTGCACGGCCGTGAGATCAACGAAGTCCACGCCGCCGAGTTGCACCAGCACTCCCGGCTCGCGCAAGCGGAGTCGAAGCAAATTTTCGAGGCTGTAAGGGTTCGAAATCTTCCAGGTGCGAACCTGTTCCGCGCGCTGCGTGGTGAGTCCCACCGGGTCCACCTCCCACGCCTCGTCGCCGTTGTTGATGAGAATGATCGGCTTTTTCTTGCCGAGGCCGTAGGCCAGGCGGCGCTTGTCGGGATACTCCATACTGCTGTCAAAGGTGACGAAGCCCACCGTTGTCCCGTCAGAAATCGAGAACGCCCGGCCGCTGGTCGAGAGGGTCTTGAAGCCAAGAAATGCCGGGCCGCCGAGCGCCTGAAGGGTCTTGTCGAGGATGGCCTGCGCTTTGGGGTCGATCCTCGAGGGCAACGCATTTTGGATTTTGGATTTTGGATTTTGGATTGGCGCTGGCGATTGTGCGCCTCCAGCGGAGACGAGGCTCGCGGGGCTGCTCAGTAACATCGCTGCGGCCAGGACGTGCAGCACCGAGCGCCGGCGCAGCGAATCCAAAATCCAAAATCTAAAATCCAAAATCGATTTACCCACAGAGTACGTTCCCTCCATTCACGTTCAGCACCTCGCCTGTGATGTACGATGCCATCGGGGAAGCGAGAAACAGTATCGGCATGGCGATCTCGTCAGGCCGGCCGGCGCGCCCGAGGGGAATGCCGGCGCTGACTTTGCGCGCCTGCTTCGGGTCAGTGAGAACGGCCGCCGCCATGTCGGTGTTCACCCAGCCGGGCGCGACGCAGTTCACCAGGATCCGGTGCGGCGCAAGTTCGGTGGAAAGTCCTTTCACCAGACTGATCACACCGCCTTTCGAAGCCCCATAATGGCTGTGAAACGCCTCGCCGCGTTGGCCGGCCGTGGACGACACCACGATGATGTTCCCGGACTTCTGCCGGATCATGTGGGGCGCCGCCTGACGGATAACCGTGTAGACGCCCTTCAGGTTGACCGCCATCATCTCGTCCCAGTCGCGCTCGCTCATTCGTTCGATGGGCAGCGGCTCGGGCGGCCAAATGCCGGCGTTCGCCACCAGAATATCCAGCCGGCCGAAGCGCCGGACCGCGGCCTCGATCAGCCGCTTGGCGTCGTGCATTTTCGAAACGTCGGCTCGTACGGCCAGGACGTTCTTCGTTGCGCAGCTCCGCGCCAGTACCTGCGCGGCACGCGCGGCTTTGCGGTAGCTGAAGACGACGCGCGCGCCGGCCCCGGCGAAAAGCCTCACCGTGGCCGCGCCGATGCCCCGCGAGCCGCCGGTAATGACGGTGACTTGATTCTCGAAACTGATTCGCATAAACGCTCCAAAGGCTTAACCACAGAGACACGGAGGCTAGGATTTTTTCATGGCTACGCTGAGCGTTTCGCGTCCAGACGCGAGGCTGTTCTTGTTTCCTCGTTCAAGAAAGCCTCTCGCCAAGGAGATGTCAGATGGTTGATTTCTTCCAATCTCCCTGCCTCTGTGCCTCTGTGGCAACCTGGAATCTTGAAAGAATCCGCTCGCGCACTTGGCGGGATAGCGCGTCGACGTCGTCCTGCGTCAGGCCAGCCGTCGGGATCGGTTCGTGGATGATCAGTTCCGTCTCACCGGAACGCACGTGATAGGTGTCAGGCTCGTGAACGTACCGAGTCCCGTTCAAGGTGATCGGCACTACCGGTACGCCGGAGCGGATCGCCAGATAGAAACTCCCCGCCTTGAACGGCAGCATTCCGTCGGTGCGGCTGCGGCTACCCTCTGGAAACAGGACCACCGGACATCCCTCACGAATTTTGGCCGCGGCTTCTTCAAAGCTCCTCATCGCCTCCTTAGGGCGTCCGCGCTCGACGGCGATATGTCCTGAGCGGCGCAGGTGCCAGCCGAGGAACGGCAGCCGAAAAAGTTCGCGCTTGGCGAGAAACCGGAACTGCACCGGCAGATTCGCGAGCAAAATGGGAATGTCCATGGCACTCGGATGATTGACGCAGAAGATGACGGTCTTGCCGGCCTTGATGCGGTCGAGGCCTTCCACTTTCACCCTAATGAGGCTCGTCTTGAGTATCATCCACGCCCACGCTCGCGCGCAGGCGTGCTGCCAGCGTCCACCGGAATCGAAAACTGAACCCAGCAGCGATGCCGTGCCGAAAATTGCAGTGTAAAGATAGATGAGCAGGTCGGTGAACAGGAGCGAACGGGCGTAACTGAGGTAGTACCGAAACTCGAAACTCGAAACTCGAAATTCGTCAGATCGGGGTTCTCGCGGTTCAGCTCCAGGCTTTCGAGTTTCGAGTTTCGAGTTTCGAGTTTCCACGGATTCCATCATTTACTCGCCGGTTGCTCCAGCGCCTGCTTGATCGCTCCCACCAGAAACAGCGATCCCGCCACCAGCACTACGTCGTCGGGCGCGGCGTGCTGCCGTGCCCGTTCGAGGGCGCGTACGGGGTGAGGCTCCAGTACGACGCGCGCCGGGGTGTGACGCGCTGCAGCGAGGATTTCTTCCGGCAAGGCCGCTCGCGCCTGCTCCACCCTAGTGAGGTAGACCTCGGCGGCGAGCGGAAACAGGATCTCGCTGATTTCGCCGATCGCTTTGTCTCGCATTGAAGCGTACACCAGGGTGAGCCGCTTATCGGCAAGTTCCTCGCGGATGAAACGGGCGATTTCGAACGCTGCGGCAGGATTGTGAGCCCCGTCGAGCAGGACGAGCGGTCGGCGGCCGACGATCTCGAGGCGTCCGGGCCAATGCGTCTCATGCACCCCGGCACGAATCGCCTCGGCTGGAATGTGAAAGCCCTCCCGCGCGAGCCGCCAAGCCGCGGCCACCGCCGCTTGTGCGTTCTTCACCTGAAACTTGCCTGCGAGCGGCAACGCCAGGTTTGGGAAGCGGTCGCCATTCAACGCAAGGTCGAAAGCGTAACGGCCGGCCTGATCTCGCAGGTTGCCAGGTGCGACATAACTCGGCAGATCGATCAGTTCGGCGCCGAGTTCCGCCGCGCGGCGGCGAATCACTTCCGCCGCCACGGGGTTCTCGCAGCTCGAAATCACGGGGCGTCCAGGTTTGATCACTCCCGCCTTTTCAAAGGCAATGGCAGCGTGGGTGGCGCCCAGGAACTCCGTGTGATCCAGCTCGACGTTGGTAATCACGGCCACGCGCGGTTCCGTGAGGTTGGTGGCATCGAGCCGCCCGCCCATACCGACTTCGAGCACCACGAAGTCCACTCGGGCGGCGGCAAAGCGCAAGAACGCAGTCGCCGTCAAGAACTCAAAAAAACTCGGCAGGTGCGGAAGCACCCCGGTGGCGACGAGCCGGTCGACGGCGTCCCTGACCTCGGTAAAGGCGCTGGCAAACTCCTCGTCGGAGACGGCGCGCCCGGCGACGCGAATCCGCTCGTTCACGCTCACGAGATGCGGAGAAGTGTAAAGGCCGGTGCGGTAGCCGGCGCAATCCAAGACGCTCGCCAGCATCGCCGACGTGGAGCCCTTGCCGTTGGTGCCGGCCACGATGGCGGTGGGGTACCTCTGTTCGGGATGGCCCAGCGCCTCCGTGATGCGGCGGATCGCTTCCAGGTCGAACTTCACCCCGCGCAGTTCGTGGCCGAGGTCATTGAGGTAAGCGAGGCACTCGGTATAGTTCATGGGAACTCAGGCCCGGGCGGTCTTAGGCAGCGAGAAACCCGAGGGCGCGCCCCAGGTACGCCTTCAGCTCCTTGCGGGGCACGATGGCATCAAGCATACCGTGTGCCAGCAGAAACTCCGCCCGCTGAAAGCCTTCGGGGAGCTTCTGCTTGATGGTCTGCTCGATCACCCGCGGGCCCGCGAATCCAATCAGCGCCCCGGGCTCGGAGATGTTCAAGTCGCCGAGCATGGCATAGCTGGCGGTGACGCCACCCGTGGTGGGATCGGTGAGGACCGAGATGTAGGCCAGGCGCGCCTCGTCGAGCCGCGCCAGCCCAGCCGAAATCTTGGCCATCTGCATGAGGCTGATGGCGCCTTCCATCATGCGGGCGCCGCCTGAGCAGGAAACGATAATTAAAGGAAGTCCCTGCGCGATCGAGCGATCGATGGCCCGGGCGATTTTCTCACCGACCACCGCGCCCATGCTCCCGCCAATGAACTGAAACTCCATGGCGCAGATTATGGCGGGTCTGGCTTCAACCAGCCCTTCGCCGGTGATGAGCGCATCCTTCAGACCCGTGGCGCGTTCCGCCTTGCGCAAGCGCTCGCGGTAGGGTTTGGTGTCGGTGAACTCCAGCGGATCGGAGGAAGCGAGGCCGGCATCGTGCTCGGTGTAGCGGCCATCATCGAAAAGCATTTCGAGCCGGGCTCGCGAACCCATCTTGAAATGGTGGCCGCACTTCGTGCAGCAGAAAAGATTGGCTTCGAGGTCTTTTTTCCACAGGGTCTGCTTGCAACCCTCGCATTTCACCCACAAGCCCTCCGTCTGCACGCGCTTCTCCTTTGGCGCCTCAATCGGCTGCTTCTCTTTGCGAAACCATGCCATGGCAAACCAAGTGTCAGTAGTCGATTCCGCGCTGCGCCAGGATTCCTTGCTGAAACGGATGCTTGACCTCGCGCATTTCCGTCACCAAGTCGGCGCAGTCCACAATCGCCGGATGCGCGTTGCGTCCCGTGAGAATCACGTGAACCATCTCAGGTTTCCGTTTCAGGGTCGCAGCGACCTTGTTGCCGTCCAGCATCCGGTAACTCACCGCGTAGTTGATCTCATCCAAAATCACCAGGTCGTACTGTCCGCTCATCAACTGCGCGCTCGCGAACTGCCATGCCTCAGTGACCAGCCGAACGTCTTCGGAGTCCGGCTTCTCGACGCCCACCTTCACAAATCCCCGGCCCATCGGCAAAATCTTGAACCGCTCTTCACCCAGCATTTTGGCGGCGTCGAGCTCGCCGTAGTGCCAGGACCCCTTGATGAACTGGACCATGAGCACCCGAAGGCCCTGGCCGACGGCGCGGAACCCGATGCCCAGCGCCGCCGTGGTTTTCCCCTTACCCGGGCCGGTGTGAACAATAATCAACCCTTTTCGGATGTCGGGCAACTTCACCTCAGTCAGCGTGGATACGGGTAGCCGCGCAGGATCGTGAAGGCACGGTAAATCTGTTCCAGCATCAGCGTGTGAGCCCAGTCGTGAGTCAAGGTCATCCGGGACACGGCGAGAAGCAGATCCGCTTCCTTCCGGAACGCCGCCGAAAAGCCGTCGGCCCCGCCCACTAGGAACGCGAGCTCACGCGTCCCGCGCAGAGCCTGCTGCCCCAGCCAGCGGGACAATTCTTCCGAGGTCCATTCACGCCCATGTTCGTCGAGCACCACCTTGTAACTGCCCCGCAGCTTCTCCAGCAACCGCTGTTCGGCCGGCGCTGCCAGCTTCCATGCGGCGCCGCCGCGCCCTCTCGGGCGGGGCATCGGCTCGACGCTCAACTCTACAAAGTGCGCGATGCGCTGTTCGTAGTCCTGCTGAAGGGCCCGCAGATGCTCGTTCCGGGTCCGGCCTTCGGCGATGAGTCGAATCCGCACGCTATCCGCACCCGCCCGTCACTCGTCCCTGATCCTGGTTTTCGCTGCCTTCTTCCACAACCGCTCCAAGTCATAGAACTGCCGCGCCCGGTCCACGAAGATGTGCACGACGAAGTTGAGGTAGTCGAGCAGAATCCACTCCGCCTGCGCGTAGCCTTCGACGTGCGCCGGCGACATCCCCGATTCGTCCAGCTCCTCCCGGATGGCGTCGCAGATGGCCTGCGTGTGGCGCGTCGACGTGCCGCTGCACACCAGGAAGAAATCGGTGAAGCCGCAGACGTCCTTCAAGTCGAGGACGTCGAGGTCAAGCGCCTTCCGGCCCTGGGCGGCTTGGATCGCGCCCCTCAGGAGGGGTGAAACCCAGGTTGCTTGGCCTGCCGTCGCGCTAGTCGTCGTTGCGACGTCCGACCGCTGTTCCGGCTCGGGACCTACCGGGTTCTGCCCGCTGTCTTCTTCTTGTGTCGGTTGTATGGGCGGTATAGGCCCTCCTTCATGATGTATTCTTCCACAAGCTTGGGGACAAGGCCAGTCACTTTGCGTCCCGCGCGGACAGCTTCCCGAATGTCGCGGGAAGCGACCGCCATCTCGACGCCACGCAGCAGGTGGACGGTGGCAGGGGCCACCCGGGGCACGAGTCCCGCCGGTATCGCAGCCGCGAGCTCGTGCCTGCGCAAGCCCGGCCGAGGAACCACAATGAAATCCATCAGGTCAAACAGACGGGCGTACTGCCGCCAGTGCGGCAAGTCCAGAAATGAATCGAGACCCAGTAGGAAATAGAGGCGGTCGCCGGGCGCAAGAGCCTTCCGCACCGCGCGCGCGGTATCCACGGAATAGTAAATCCGCCCGTCACGATGAGGGGCTTCGAGAAGCGACGGAATCAGCCCCGTGTCGCCGGAACAGGCGAGCGCGACCATCGCCAGGCGATGCACGAACGGCGTCAGGCGCTCCTGAACCTTGTGGGGCGGGTTCCCGGAGGGGATGAAGAGGACCCTGTCCAACCCGAACCTGCGCGCCGCCACCTTCGCAGCTCGCAGGTGCCCCGCATGGATGGGATCAAAGGTTCCGCCGAAAAGAGCGATGTTCACCGTCGGACCGTTCCTAGGGTCGGGGCGCTGTCGCATCGAGGGCCGGAGCGCCGCGAGGTGTCTGCTCGAGCGCGGTCCACGTGGCGCGCATCAGTTCTTCCAGTCCTTGCCCGGTCACGCCCGAAATCTCGTACAGTGGCTTGCCTTGCTGCGCGCAAAACCTTCGCAGAGCCAAGAGACGCCGCCCATCGCCGGCCGCGTCCACTCGTGAGGCGACGAGCAACATGGGCTCCTCAGCCAGGGCGGGGCTGAAACTGGCGAGCTCGCTGAGGATGGTTCGATAATCGTCCACCGGGTCTCGGTCGTCGCTCTGGGCCACATCAATCAGATGAAGCAGCAGACGCGTCCGTTCCACGTGTTTCAGGAACCGGATTCCGAGCCCGCGGCCGAGGTGCGCGCCCTCAATGAGGCCTGGAATATCGGCCATCACAAAAGTGCGATCGTGGTCCAGAGCCACCACGCCGAGGTGAGGCTCTAAAGTGGTGAAAGGATAGTCCGCGATTCGCGGCCGCGCCGCGCTCAGGCGCGAGATCAGCGTCGACTTGCCGACGTTGGGGAAACCCACCAGGCCAACGTCGGCGAGAAGTTTCAGTTCCAACCGCAAGAGGCGTTCTTCGCCAGCGCCGCCCAGCTCAGCTTTGCGCGGGGCCTGGTGAGTGGAGGTGGCGAAGCGCGCGTTGCCCCGCCCCCCGCGGCCGCCTTTCGCGGCAAGCTGCCGCTCGCCCGGCGCGTCGAAATCCCACAGCTTCTCGCCGGTCGCCTCGTCGTAGACCACCGTTCCGGCGGGCAGCGTGAGCACGAGATCCTCGCCGTCGCGGCCGTGACAGTTGGATCCCTCACCGTGCCCGCCACGCCCGGCGGCGAATTCGCGCTTATAACGGAACTTGAGCAGAGTGTTGTGATGCTCGGAGCTTTCCAAATAGACGCTTCCGCCACGCCCGCCGTCGCCGCCGCTCGGCCCGCCTCGCGGGACATACTTCTCGCGGCGAAAGGCCACGCACCCGTTCCCGCCGGAGCCGCCCGCGATATGGATTTTCGCTTCGTCAATAAACACGCAGTTGTCCGTGGTGAGATGGCGCTCCAAAGACAGAAATGGCGGTGGACATCGTGCGCGACACGCATCCACCGCCGGACCGTTTAGCTCGCTGTGGGAACAAGGATATGGACGTAGCGTCCCGACTTGCCCTTATCTTCAAACTTCACCACGCCGGCCACCTTGGCGAACAACGTGTCATCCTTGCCCAGGCCGACGTTGTCGCCGGGCTTCAGCGGCGTTCCGCGCTGGCGAACCAGGATGGACCCGCCGGACACAAACTGCCCGTCAAACCGTTTCACGCCCAACCGCTGCGCGTTGGAGTCGCGCCCGTTGCGCGAACTGCCCAAACCCTTCTTGTGTGCCATTTACGTGAATCCTTTCGCTTCAACCCTAATTCCGCCAGACGGCTTCATCAGGCGACGACGATATCCTTAATCAGAACCTCGCTGTAATTCTGCCGGTGCCCGATGGTGCGCCGGTACTGCTTGCTGGCCTTGAACTTCAGTACTCGCACCTTCGCCGCACGGTCGTTGCGCACGATGGTCGCGGCCACTTTGGCGTTCTCGATCAGCGGTGAACCCGTCTTCAGGCTTTCCTTGCGAACCGCCAGGACGTGATTGAATTCCACCGTCGCGCCGGCTTCGCCGGGCAACCGTTCCACTCGGATCACGTCGCCTGGGGAGACCTTATATTCCTTGCCGCCGGTCTGAAAAATAGCGTACATAAAGTGCCCTCTCTCGCTTGACTGGAAACTCTACTATAGACGTTGCTACGCCTTCCTGTCAACACTTGTGGGTTTCGTATCGCGCACCCACAATGACTCATTCCGTCAGCGAATCCAGCGCGGCTTCGAGTTCGCTCTGGGCGTGGCGATTGCCTTGCTTGCCGGTCACTTCGATGCCGCGCTCCAGGACCTGGCGGGCTTCCGGGTCGCGGCCCTGCTTCAGCAGAAGCATTCCGGCCTGGTAGTAAGTGGCGGCGTAATCCGGGTGATTCGCGAGAAGATACTCGAAATGCTTCCACGCCTCGTCGGCCTGGCCGCAGTTGGAGAGTTCGAGCGCCAGAGCGTAACGCGCAAAGCTGTCCGCCGGGTCTCTTCGAATGGCCTCTTCGAGGAACTGGACGCGAGTCTCATTCATTGGGCAATATTACCGGCCTCAATCGCTCATCGTGCCCGCCCCAATTCCGGTTGCAATCCAGGCCCCGTTTCGAATAGTATAGGCGTCCTAACCCGCAGGACAAGAGTCTTTTCAGGTCCGGTGAAGGGAACAAGCGCCGGCGATGCAGGCCGGGCGCTCGCGGGTTTGACTATCGGGGGCACTTAAGTATGGCGCAGGCGAAGGCCAGCGCGGAAAGCAGGAAAGTCGCGCGGCGCACAGCGGGCCGCCCGCCCGGAATGTCGGGGAGAACCGTCGCCGAGTCGCAGGCGGAGATGGTGGAAGTCGTCCTGCCGAACGACGCCAATCCGCTCGGCAACATTTTGGGCGGCAAGGTGATGCACCTGGTTGACATCGCCGGAGCAATTGCCGCCCACCGCCACGCACGGAGCCACGTGGTAACGGTCTCGGTGGACAATGTCGACTTTGTGCACCCCGTGAAGGTGGGCCAGGTCATTCTACTTCGCTCCCAAGTGACGCGGGCGTTCCACACTTCGATGGAGGTGGAGGTGCGCGTTTACCTGGAGGATTACATTACTGGCGAGCGGCGGCAGACCAGCTCCGCCTTTGTCACCTACGTCGCCGTGGACGAGGAAGGCTTGCCGAAGCCCGTGCCGCCGCTGATCGTCAGGACGCCGGAAGAGAAGCGGCGTTACCGCGAGGCGCTCGACCGGCGCCGCCGCCGGCTGGCGCTCGCGGCGCGCGCGCACCGGCGTTATTTTGAGCACGAACATCGATCGTGAGGCGGTCCGAGAAGCCGCCCGATAAGGAGAGGCCTAATGAAGACCAAACGCACCAAGATTTTCTCCGGTACACCCTGGGAGCCGATGGCAGGCTATGCCCGCGCCGTGCAGGCGGGCGAGATCGTCTACGTCTCGGGAACCACCGGGACCGATCCTTCCGGCAAGGTGCTCGCGCCCGGCGACGCCGCGGCGCAAACCGAGCGGGCGATCCAAAACATCGAAAGTGCTTTGCAGCGGTTGGGGCTGGGCCTCGAACACGTCGTCCGCACCCGCATTTACCTCACCCAAATGGATCATTGGGAATCGGTGGCCAAGATGCATGGCAAGTTCTTCGGAGAAATCCATCCCGCCACCAGCTTGATCGGCGTCGCGCGCCTCGTGGATCCCGAGATGCTCGTCGAAATCGAAGCCGTCGCCGTGCACTAGCGTCGGCGTCGCGGAGGTTCTCTCATGCCCAATCGCCGGAATTTCCTTGCTGCTTTAGCCACGTCGCCGTTCCTTCGTGGGCGCGGCGGGCCGGCCCCCGCGGGGCCAAGCCCGCGTCCGGGCCTTGCTGACTGGACGGGTGCGCCTTCGCTGGATGTTCCCCCATGGCCGGCCGGCTCCGACGCCGAGTTCTGGGATCGCATCCGCGATCAGTTCTACATCACGCCGGGTGAAGCTTACTTCAACACCGGCACGCTCGGCGCGACGCCGCGTCCGGTGCTTGAGCGCGTCATCGACGAGATGCGCGTCCTGCAACAGACCATCACCCGCTGGGACTACACAGCGGAAACTCCGAACTGGATCAGCGGCTATTCCCCCGAGGTGCCCTTGCGGCAAAAGCTCGGCAAGCTGGTGAACGCGAGCGCCGAGGAGCTGGCCATAACGCAGAACGCGACGTTCGGGATGAACTTTCTCGCGCACGGTATCGACCTGAAACCGGGGGACGAAGTCGTCACCACGGACCAAGAGCATCCCGGTGGCGTGTGCGGCTGGCAAGAGCGGGTGAAGCGCGACGGCGCGGTGTGGACTCAGGTGAAGATTCCGGTTCCCGCCAATGATCCTGACGAGCTCGTTCACCTTTTCGAAGCCGCCATCACGCCGCGCACGCGCGTCATTGCCGTGCCGCACATCATTTCGGGCACGGCGGTAGTGATGCCGGTGAAGCGCATTTCCCAGCTTGCGCGGGAACACCATGCGCTCGCCATCGTTGACGGCGCCCAGGCCGTGGGCCAAGTCGCCGTGGACCTCAAGGACATCGGTTGCGACGCCTACTATTCGAGCCCTCACAAGTGGCTTCTGGCCCCGGCGGGCAACGGCATGCTCTATATCCGTCGCGACCGCCAGGACAGTTTTTGGACCACGCTGTGCAGCGCCGAGTGGGACAACCACAAGGATGGTATGTACCGCTTCATGCAGTACGGGACGGGGAATCCGGCCCTCCAAGCGGGGCTCGACGCGGCGCTCGATTTTCACTTTCGCATCGGGCCGGAAAGGGTCCGGGCTCGCATCCGCTCGCTCGCCGACCGTCTGCGCGCCGGGCTCAAGCAGATTCCTGGCGTCAAGATTAACTCGCCGGTTCATCCCGAGCTTGCCGGCGCCGTGGCCGTCTACAGTCTCGAAGGCGTGCCAGCGGCGAAGCTGGAAGACGAATTGTGGACTCGACGCCACTTGCGGCCGCGCTCGGTGGGCGACCCGCTCGGCATCCGGCACTCCTGCCAGATATACAATAGCGAAGCGGAAATAGACTCGACGCTCGAAGTCGTCCGCGACGTGGCGGCCAAGCGGGCCTGATCCGGCTTATCTCCGCGCTGACTTCGTCCTTGCTGGCTTCAACAGCGCCGGGAGTTCCGAAAACAGCGTCGCGGCCTTCTGCACCTGGGGGTCGGCGCGGACCTCTACTTCGTCGCCGCGACTGAGTCCGTACACCAGATTGAAGAGCTCAGCCTTGATCCTCATCTTCAAGTAGCCCTGGTCCGGCGTCCAGTATTCCTCCGGCACGCGGACCTGCAGGCGCCCGAGAAAGTCCCGGAACTCCCGCATCACCGCCGCGTCAGCTTCGAACGAACTCGTCACGCTGGCGTGGGTTGAAATGTATTCGGAAGCGAACTGGGTGAAAGCGCCCCGCTGGTCGAGAAACGTGGCCCAGGGGTCGAGCGGGCGTGGCGGAACGAGGACGTCCGGCGTAATGCCGCCACCCGATTGAAGCGGCCGACCGTCGTCGGTGTGGAACGCGGCTGCGCCTTTCGAGCCAGCCGCCGAATCAGCAGGCCCGTCCGGCGAGCCTTGTGCAACGGCGGCGGCGAGTTGCGTTCCGGGCAGGGGCCGCTGGATGGATCGGCCGCTAGGCGTGAAATACTGCGCCGTGATCAGCGCCAGGCCCATCTTTTCGCTGAGCGGCTCGACCGTCTCCACCACCCCTTTTCCATAGGTGGGCTCTCCCGCCACCAGCGCGCGGTCGTGCTCTTCGAGCGCCGCCGTCACCACTTCCGCCGCGCTCGCTGTTTCCCCATTCACCAGGGCCACGAGGGGCCCGTTGTAGTGGAAGGGCGCGGGAACCGTCTTGTAGCTTTTCGCTGGTGCGCGGCCCGCTCCGCTGCGTCCGCGGATGTTGAGCACCAGCTCGTCCGGCTTGAGGAAGACGCTGGCCACGCCGAGCGCGGCCTCCACCAGTCCGCCGTGGTTATCGCGCAAGTCGAGAATCAACCCCGCCAGCCCCTGTTCTTCCCCTCTTGCCCGTTTGCCCCGATTGCTCGTGTCCCCCTTTCCGGCTTGCGACCTAAGCTTCTGCACAGCGTCAATGATCTCCTGCGGTGTCTTCGACTCGAACCCGGACACGTGAATGTAGCCGACACCGTGGTCCAGCAGAAAAACCTTGTCCACCGTGGGAAGCGCCACCTCGGCCGGCCGCAATTGAACGTCCTCCGAGACATCCTTGCCGGGGTGAATCACTCCCAGGCGCGCCGGCTTCGACCGCGACTGTTGCAGGAGCTGAACGAGCGAGTTGAAATCGAGGCCGGCGATGCGCGTGCCGTCCACCGCCACAATTTCGTCGCCCGGCCCCAGTCCCGCCCGCCACGAGGGCGACCCTTGCGCGGTTTGCAGCACCAGCACCTTGCCGGTTTGCACGTAGAGAATCGAGCCGAAGCCCAGCGCCTCACCGCGCGCCTGCTGCTGGAGGCTTTCGAACTGGTCGCGGTCGAAGAAGGCCGAGAACGGATCGAGCACCGACAACATGCTGCGGATGCCGCCGTTGAGGATGACGGCGTCGGGGTCACCCTTCCCCACGTAGTTCTGCTCCAGCGCTCTGTATACCTCGGCGAGTTTCAGGCTTTCACGCGCCACCGGATCGTCCGGTTTCTGATCTTGCGCGGGCGTCGCGGCGGCGAAGACGCGGCTGACATTCACGATGGGCACGATGGGCGCGACGGGCGCGAGAACCGAAAGGGCCACAAGGACAAGAAGGGCAAGGACGGCAACCCGGCCGATGTTTCGCACGAGCGCGATCATACACAACTATGATGGCGGGCCTTCCCACAAAGTCAAGAGCGGGCAGTGGTCCCGGGCGCACTTTGCTCTTGACAGTTCGCCCCCCTGGCCCCATCCTGTCGGCTGGTTGACCGCTTTTCTGCTCTTCGACTTTCGACTTTCAACTTCTTAAGGAGTTCCATGCCCATTTACCAGGCGATCGTTCTCGCCATCGTTCAAGGCCTCACGGAGTTCCTTCCCGTTTCGAGCACGGCTCACCTCGTGCTGTTCCCCTGGTTTGCCCACTGGACCGATCCCGGCCTTACCTTCGACGTGGCGCTCCACGCCGGCACGCTGATTGCCGTGTTCTTCTTTTTCTGGCGCAGGTGGATGGAGATGCTCGGGGCGGCCGCCGGAATCGGCGATAAGGCCGATCCAAAGGTGCAGGAGAATCGGCGGCTCTTCTGGTACCTGGTGATCGCCACAATTCCCGGCGGCATCGCCGGGTACCTGCTGGAGAAGCAGGCCGACGCGGAGTTTCGCACGCCGGTGGTGATCGGCGTGGCGCTTGTCGTCGTGGCGCTCTTCATGTGGGCTGGCGAGCGCATGGGCAAGCGCGACGAGAGCCTGGGACAGGTAACGCTCTCGGACGCCGTCTGGATCGGAATCGCCCAGGCCTTTGCCGTCGTTCCCGGCGTCTCGCGCTCCGGCGCCACCATGACCGCCGGGCTCTTTCGCGGCATGGACCGCGAGTCGGACGCGCGATTCTCGTTCCTGCTCTCGACGCCCATCATTGCCGGCGCGGCGCTCAAGAAGGGGCTTGAAATCCGCCACGAGGGATTGCCCCACGAGATGCGCGCGCCGATGCTCGTCGGCATCCTCATCTCCGCTGTTGTAGGCTACATCGTGATCGGCTGGCTCATCCGGTATCTGGCCACTCGCACATTCACGCTCTTCGTGATTTACCGCCTGGCGCTGGGCGCGCTCGTGCTCATCTTCGCGCGCGGCCACGCTATCGGCACGATGGGACCGGTGGGCCCAGAGGCGTTCGCGGGCTTTTGTTTGTTTGCGTCACTGCTGTAGCCGTGCTAGTATGGCCGGTGGATGGGGATGTGTTGCGTCTAGGTGTTAGGCGCCAGGTGTCAGGTGCCAGAAGTGTAAGTGTGTCGGGTGCCCAGCGGAGGTAGTCGGAAAGAGCGGACTCTTTCGGCGTTTCCAGTGGGAACTTGACGCTTGCGGTTTGGCCTGACACCTGAAACCTGTAACCTGACACCCGGTGTCAACATGGGCAGCGCATCTTCTCAATCGGGTAAATCGGGCCAATCGGGCAAAAACGGCTCAGAGCGGCGGCCGCTGTTGGACTCCCGGCGCCTTGCCGAGCTGGAGGGTCTGCTGCTCGGTGTTCTCGGCCTGCTGCTGCTGTTGAGCCTCGCCTCGTATCATCCCTTCGATCCTTCGCCCGACACGTCCGCCGCCTCCTGGCCGCTGGTGCGCAACTGGATCGGCCCCACCGGTTCGTATCTCGCCGACGTGCTCTTCCAGACGCTCGGCTGGACGGCGTGGCTGACGCCCGTGGCGCTGTTCATTGTGGCCGCGCGCTTGGTCCTGGGGCGGCCATTCCACTCCCCCGGCGCAAAGCTCCTGGGCGCGGCGCTGTTCATCGCATCGCTTGCCGCGCTGCTCGAACTTTTCCCTTACACGCCGCGCGTGTTCGGGTTCATTCACGGCAGCGGACTGGTGGGCTATTTCGCCGTGCTCGGCCTCGCGCAGACGTTCAACCGCGTCGGCGCGGCGATCGTGGCGGGGACGGTCTTCCTCGCGTCGCTGTTCCTGGTGACGCGTTTCTCATTCTCATCGGCGGCGCAGTTCGCGAAGGCTCGATTCGCCTTCGCCGGACGCCTACGCGCCCGCTGGGCGGTGCGACGGGAAGCGCGCCAGCGCGAGCGCATGAAGAAGAAGATGGAGCGCGACCGTCTGCTGGGCAAGCCGCCCGTGGTGCCGCGCACCGTGAAGCCCGACGGGCTCGGCGAGCGGACTCCGATGCAGGAGCCCTTAATCCTGCTCGACGACACTGACGGGCGCAGGGCTGGTCCGGCGCCGGCCGTATCGGTTGTCCACGGCCAGGGCCTGGGCGAGACGGGCGAGGCAGGCCTTATCGGCGGCGCGGCGCGGAAGGCGTCTCCGCGCATCGCGCGCTCCGGCGCGCGCCCCTACAAGCTGCCCAGCTCCACGCTGCTGCGTCCACCCGATGAAGAGGAGGGAGTGGACGAAGAGGAGTTGAAAGAACGGGCCATTGGTCTGGTGGACAAATTCGCCGAGTTCGGGGTCACCGGCGCCGTCACCCAGATTCACCCCGGGCCGGTCGTTACCACGTTCGAGTTCAAGCCGGAAGCCGGAATCAAATACAGCCGCATCACCAATCTGGTGGATGACCTGTGCCTGGCCATGAAGGCCGAGTCCATCCTCATCGAGCGCGTCGCCGGCAAATCCACCGTCGGCATCGAAGTGCCCAACCTGCACCGCGAGATCATCCATCTGCGCGAGCTGGTGGAATCGGGCGAATTCGCCGCGTCGTCGTCGAAGATCACGCTGTGCCTCGGCAAGGACATCACCGGCAGGATGAAGGTGGCGGACCTGGCGCAGATGCCGCACCTGCTCATCGCCGGCTCCACCGGCGCGGGCAAAAGCGTGGCCATCAACTCCATGATCGTGTCGATCCTCTACAAGTCCACGCCCGACGACGTGCGCATCATCATGATCGATCCCAAGCGGCTGGAGCTGAATCTTTACGAAGGCATCCCGCACCTGTTTACGCCGATTGTGACCGAGCCGAAAGTCGCGGCCAACGTGCTGCGGCACGCCACCGAGGAGATGGAAAACCGGCTCAAGAAGCTGGCCGAGCACGGCGTCCGCAACATCGAGCAATACAACAAGCTGTTCGAGCCGGATTCGACGCTCAATTTGTTTGACGCCGAGGGCGCGCGCGAGCGGCCTCTCCCCTACCTGGTCATCGTCATTGACGAGCTCGCCGACCTGATGATGGTCGAGCCGCAGAGCGTGGAGGAATCCATCACGCGCCTGGCGCAGATGGCGCGCGCCGTGGGCATCCACCTGATTCTGGCCACGCAGCGCCCCTCGGTGGACGTCATCACGGGTCTCATCAAGGCGAATCTGCCGGCCCGAATCTCGTTCCGCGTGGCCTCCAAAGTCGACTCGCGCACCATCCTCGATTCCAACGGCTCGGAAGCCCTGCTCGGCCGCGGCGACATGCTGTTTCTGCCGCCGGCGAGCGCCCGCCTGCAGCGGCTGCACGGGCCGCTGGTGACCGAGAAGGAGATCAACAAAGTCGTGGACTGGTGGAAGGCGCAGTCGCGGCCGGAGTACAACGAAGATTTCCTCGAGCCGGTGCGGGATAAGGATGCGGTGGGCCCCGGCGGTTCCGACGGCGCGGACGGCGCCAACGAAGAAGAGGCCGCCGAGCTCGACGAGGTTTACGAAGACGCCGTGCGCATCGTCGTCGAATCGGGCAAAGCTTCCACTTCGCTCTTACAGCGTAGGCTACGGCTAGGCTACGGCCGCGCCGCGCGCCTGCTCGACCTCATGGAAAAAGACGGCATCATCAGCGCCCCCGACGGCGGCCGGCCCCGCGAGGTTTTGAAGCGCCCCGACTGGCTGCGCGAAGTGGACGAAACCTTGCGGTAGGAGGTACCGGCATCTTTGCCGGCTGGCGCGTGTGCAAAGCCGCTAGCGCGGACCTGTTGCCCAAGGTCCGCGGCGTTTCTCAGCCAAGTACGGGAACGACAGAGAATCTCGTGCCAAGCGTGGCGCGGACCTTCCGTGATCACGGAGCCCGCGGAGCGGGCGTAAGGTCGTAGCCCACGGCGTGAGCCGTGGGAACAAATGTTCGCGGAGATCCAAGCCCCGTCAGGGGCGAAAGGAACCCGCATCGAATAACGTGCATGAGCAGGTTGGTGGACGGATGCGCGACGATCCCGGCCACTGCTAGCTCCCTCTTGTCCTGTTGACTTCCAACCCAAGCATCCCTTACACTCCTGTTGGTATCCTAATGGAGGTCGCATGGCTGGATCGAAAGAAGACATTCTGCGCGGCACGCTCGACCTGCTGGTGTTGAAGACGCTCGAGACGCTCGGGCCACTGCACGGTTACGGGATCGCCCGCCGCATCGAACAAGTCTCGGAAAACCTGCTGCACCTCAATCAGGGCACGCTCTACCCGGCGCTGTTGCGCCTTGAGCAGCGAGGCTGGATTTCGTCCAAGTGGGGCACTTCGGACAACAACCGGCGCGCCCGCTATTACTCACTCACGAGGGCCGGAAAGAAGCAGCTCGTCCGCGAGGCCGAGAGCTGGGAGCGGATGTCGGGTGTGATCGCCCGGCTGCTCGAAGGCGAGGCGATCGGGTGATTGAGCCACCGGGCCATTGAGTCATTGAGTGATCGGGTGATTGAGTGATTGAAGCAACTCGGCTGCGCACGCTGGTCTCGCGTCTCGCTTCGCTGTTCCGCATTCGGCAGCGAGAACAGGAGCTCGACCAAGAACTGCGCGCGCACCTCGAAATGCTCATCGAGGAAAACCAGCGAAGAGGCATGACGTCTGAAGAAGCGCGATACGCCGCGTTGCGGAGCTTCGGCGGCGTCGAACAGGTGAAGGAAGAATATCGCGAGCAAAGGGGACTGCCCATGATCGAAACGCTCATTGCAGACCTGCGCTACGGCCTGCGGCAACTGCGCCGGAGTCCGGGATTCACGGCGGTGGCCATTCTCACGCTGGCCCTGGGGATCGGCGCAAACACGGCCATCTTCAGCCTGATTGACGCCGTGCTGCTTAAAATGCTGCCCGTCCGGAGTCCCCAGCAGCTTCTTCTGCTCAAGTGGGCGTCGCACGGCTGGGCGGAAGGCATCATGAATGGCATCTCGGGCAACATGGACGAGGATAAGAGCGGGCGCACCACAAGCACTTCCTTTGCGTATCCCGGCTATGAGCAGATTCGCACGCACAACCAGGTGTTTTCGGGCGTGCTGGCACTGGCCGGCAACGGAAGCGACTTGAACGTGGGCTACAAAGGAGAGCCGGGCCGCGCCGAGGGAGAGCTCGTCTCCGGGACATTTTTCTCGACCCTGGGTGTTGAACCCATCCTTGGCCGCGCCCTCGCTCCCGATGACGACCGAATTGGCGCCAGGCCTGCGGCGGTCATCAGTTATGGCTATTGGGAACGGCGCTTCGGGCGGGATCCGGGCGTCCTGGGCCGCACGATCACGGTGAACAGCGTTCCAGTGACAATTGTGGGCGTGAGCCCGCCCGAGTTCTATGGTGTGCAGCCCGGACGCGCGGTTGAAGTCTGGTTGCCGCTTCATGCGCAACCGCAAGTTGAGCCGCGCTGGTCGCCGGGCCCCCCGGAAGCCACCCCAGCCGGCGAATCAAAGCCGGCGGCGACGCTCTTCGAGGCACGCGACCAGTGGTGGGTGCTCATCATGGGCCGGCTGAAGCCGGGCGTCAGCGAACAGCAGGCGCGCGCTGAGCTTGATGTGTTACTTCAGCAAAGCATGTCGCCGGACGTGAAGCCGGCGACCAAGCCCGAAACCATCCCCCACCTCGATGTGGAACCCGGGAGCAAGGGCCTTGATGAGTTGCGCGGCGAATTCTCAAAGCCGTTGTTTGTCTTGATGACGGTGGTGGGTCTGGTGCTGCTCATCGCATGCGCGAATGTTGCAAACCTTTTGCTGGCACGCGCTACCTCGCGGCAAAAGGAGATCGCAGTGCGCTTGGCGATCGGGGCCAAGAGATCGCGGCTGGTCCGGCAACTGTTGACGGAGAGCCTGTTGCTGGCGGCGATGGGCGGTGCTTTGGGGCTGCTCCTGGCCTTTTGGGCCACGCATCTTCTGGTAGCCTTGATGTCGAGCGGCCGCGAACCTGTCAGCTTGAGCGTGACGCCGGACCCGCGCGTGCTCGGCTTTACGGCCGCGGTTTCACTTCTTACGGTGATTCTGTTTGGGCTTTCGCCAGCGCTGCGAAGCACGCGCATGGATCTCACGCCGACGCTTAAAGAAAGCGCAGGAAGACTGCTGGGCCTGCACGGGCACCGTCGCGGCTTGCGCTTGGGACTCGGCAGGACGCTGGTGGTCACACAGGTTTCGCTCTCGCTGTTGCTGTTGGTGGGCGCCGGGCTATTTGTGCGCACGCTCGCCAATCTGCAGAACATCGACGCAGGATTCAACCAACGTAATCTTCTGCTGTTCGGCATCGACCCCACCCAGGACGGCTACAAGGGGCAGCGCCTGGCGGACTTCTACCAGGAGCTCACGCGGCGTCTGGAAGCCCTGCCCAGCGTGCGCTCGGTAACCCTGTCCATGCACACGCTGATTGGCGGCGGCGTGTCTATCCAAGAGACCCGCATCCTCGGCTACATGCCCAAGGCGGGTGAGAGGAAAGACGGCGTGGAGGCTTGGGCAAACAACGTCGGCCCGGGCTTCTTTGAGACCATGGGCATTCCAATTATCCTCGGGCGCGGCATCAGCGAAGGCGACACGGCGACAGCACCCAAGGTGGCGGTGGTCAACGAACAGTTCGTTCACAAATACCTGGGGAGCGGGAGCCCCGTCGGCAGGAGATTCGGTTTTGGCGACCAGAAGAGCAGCGCAGATATTGAGATCGTCGGTGTAGTGGGCGACGCCAAGTACACCGATCTGCGGAGCGAGTTTCCTCCCACGGTCTACACACCCTACCTCCAGAACATGAAGTTCCTCGGCCCGATGCACTTCGAGGTGCGCACCTTAGGCGAACCCATGGCGCTTGCGCCGGCCGTCCGCCGCGTCTCGCAGGCCGCGGACCCGAACCTGGCTCTCTATCAAGTCAAGAGTGAAGTTGAGCAGATCAACCAGACCCTGTTTCAGGAGCGACTCTTTGCCCGTCTCACCAGCTTCTTCGGCTTACTGGCCGCAATGCTGGGCTGCGTTGGGGTTTACGGCATCATGGCCTTCGCCACCTCGCAGCGAACCCGCGAGATTGGCATCCGCGTGGCCCTGGGTGCAACCCGTGAGAAAATCCTGGGAATGGTAATGCGTGAAACGTTCCTGCTGGTGGCGATTGGAATCGCTGCGGGGACTCTGATGGCGCTGGGCGCGTCGCGCCTGGTTTCGACCCTTCTCTTCGGCTTGAAACCGAACGACCCTTTCACCATAGCAGGAGCGGCGCTGCTCATGGCGGTCGCCGCCGCGCTCGCCGGCTTTCTCCCGGCGCGCCGCGCCTCCCGCGTCGATCCCATGGTGGCGCTCCGATACGAGTGAGGACATCGGGTGATCGAGTCAGGGCTGATTTGGGTGATTGGGTCAGCGAAGGATCGGTTTCCTATGGCTCAGCCACTGGCGGTTGCAGCAGGAATTGTACCTCGCGGCGCAAAACGGGCAGATTCGCCTCGAGCACGCCCCACACGATTTCATCCGCCAGAGAGTCGTAGCCATGGATCAGCCGGTTGCGGAAGGCGATGATCCGGTGGGTGTCACTGATGTGGCTAGAGAGGCTGGGGTCCAGGCGCAGCGCCTGACCGAGCGCCTCGCCGATAATCTCGAATTGCCGTTCCACGGCAGAGCGCAGGAGAGCGTCGGCGGAATAGTCGGTAAGCGACCTGCCGCTCGTGAACTGGACGAGCAGGTCACACGCCTGGAGGATGTCGAAGAGGTATTTTCTCGCCTCAAGGCGCAGCATAAACCAGCACCTGGGTCTGTTCCACGGCTTGGCGGAAATAGGGGTTGCGGATGGGTCCCGGTTCCACCAAGTCCACCGGACAGCCGAAGAGCCGCTCCAGGTCGTCCTGCAATCCAAAGTAGGAATCGGCGTGAGCGGCAGGGGTCAGGTGATAAAACTCGACCACGAAATCTAGATCGCTCGATGCGCGATCAAAAGAGGAACTCGTGACGGAGCCAAACACCGATAGACGCAGTACCTGCCGCCGGCGGCATATTTCCGCAACCTCGCGCGCCTTGTCCCGAACGATGGAATTCACAAGTTACATCATAACGCACCTTTCCCGTTGTGCGCCGCGGATTGGTCTTGTGCCGGCATGGAAGCGAATGAAGGGATCGGGCCCTCCGGCCGCCGGGTGATCGGATCGTTGAGCCATTGGCTGATTGATTCAATGAGTCAATTGCTCCTCGCTTAGGAGAGTAACGTGGTTTGGCTGAAACGTCTCAGAGCATTGTTCAAGCGCCGGCAGCGCCTCGAGCAGCAGCTCGATGAAGAACTGCGCGCGCACCTCGAAATGCTCATCGAGGAAAACCAGCGAAGAGGCATGTCGCCCGAAGAGGCGCGCTACGCGGCGTTGCGGAGCTTCGGCGGCGTCGAGCAGGTGAAGGAAGTCTATCGCGATCAAAGGGGTTTGCCCGTCATGGAGACATTAGCTCAGGACATTCGCTCCGGTCTCAGCCAATTGCGCCGGAATCCAGCGTTCACGTCGGTGGCCATTGTCACGCTGGCCCTGGGCATCGGCGCCAATACGGCCATCTTCAGCGCGGTGTACGCCGTGCTTTTGAAGCCGCTGCCCTATGCGAACGCCGGCCGGTTGGTGAGGGTGTTTGAAGCGAACGATCTGGCGGGCATCTCGGGGAGCGGCTGCTCCTACCGTGAGTTCCAGGAATGGCAGAAGCAGAATCACGTCTTCAGCGGAATGGCCGCGGTTTCGGGGCACGAACTCACGCTGACCGGGCGCGGGGAACCCACGGTGGTAAAGGTAGGCGACGTGACGGCCGACTTTTTCTCGGTTCTGGGCGCCCCGCCTCTGGCGGGGCGCACATTCTTGCCTGCCGACGACCAGCAGGGCGCGGCGCCAGTGACGGTGATCAGCGAGGGATTATGGCGCGACCGTTTCGGCGCTGACCCCGGCCTGATTGGAAGCAGCATTGACCTGGACAAGCGGGCGTTCACGGTGGTCGGAGTGATGCCCAGCAGCTTCCGGTTTTCATTCCTTGAAGAGGGCCCGAGCCGGCAGCTCTGGATCCCGATCCTTCAAGACCCCCTGTTCGGCAGCTTGGCCAGGCGTCCGAACGGCCACTTTTTTACCGCCGTTGCCCGGCTGAAGCCGGGCGTCTCCGCGAAGCAGGGCCAGGCGGAGATGGAGGCGCTCGGCGACCGGCTGGCCGCTCAGTTCCGGCCGGGAGATCACGGCTGGACGATTCGTTTCGCGTCCCTTCGAGAGGCCATGACCGGCGACAACGTTTCGGCCCCGCTCCTCGTGTTGCTCGCCGCTGTCGGACTGGTGCTCTTGATCGCGTGCGCCAACGTGGCCAATCTCCTTCTGGCGCGTGCAACCTCCCGCGCCAGAGAGTTTGCCGTAAGGGCGGCCCTGGGCGCCGGCCGCGCCCGAATCCTGCGCCAGTTGCTGACCGAAAGCGCGGTGCTCGGTCTGCTCGGCGCCGCGGTGGGCGTCGCTCTGGCTTACTGGGGCGTTCAGGCATTGAGCGGATTGCTGCCGCCGAGCTTCCCTCGCGCGGAGCCCATTCGAGTAGACGGGCCAGTGCTCGCCTTTGCTCTGCTTCTTTCCGTCGGGGCAAGCCTGCTGTTCGGAGTGGCGCCGGCGCTCTTCGCCTCCGATCCGCGTCTTCAGATGACCCTTCAGGAAAGCGCCGGCCGCCCGGGCGAAGGAAAGGGCCGGCGGCGTGTTCGCAGTCTCCTGATCGTTACCGAAGTGGCGCTGGCGATGGTGCTCCTCGTGGGGGCGGGCTTGCTCATCCGCAGCTTCGCCGCGCTGATGTCCGTCAACCTGGGGTACAATACGCGGAAGATTCTGACGGCTGAGGTGTCGCTGCCGCGGTTCGAGTACCGAACGCCTCAACAGTGGGTAACGTTTTCGAACGAACTTCTCGCTCGAATCCAGGCCGAGCCTGATGTGCACGATGCCGCCATAGCTCTGCCCCTGCCTCTGGGTCACCAGGGCCCCGCCACTATGGCTTTCCGGATTGCAAACGCTCCTCCCCTGCCGCCGGGAAGGAGCACCACAGCCGACTTCGTCTCAGTGAGTCCGAGCTACTTCCACGTGGTGGGCATTCCCCTCCTGCGCGGCCGCTACTTCAGCCAGCAGGATGCCATGTCCGCACCGCCCGTTGCGATCATAAGCGAAGCGCTGGCGCGGCTCTATTTCCCACATCAAAATGCGCTCGGCCAGCGGCTCGTTTTCGGGTTTCCAATAGCCGGCAACGTCAAGCGGGAGATCGTGGGGGTCGTCGGAGACGTGCGGGACGCTGCGCTCAATCAGATGCCCGGCCCGATGATGTACGCGCCGTTTGCTCAGGCTCCGCTTTGGGGCGTGGGCCTGGTGGTCAAGACGTCGTTGAGCGGCTCCGCGGCAGCTCACACCATCCGGCAAGACGTGCACGAGGTGGATCGTGATCTCCCGGTGACGGACATCGAGTGGATGTCGGAGGCCGTCGAGACCTCACTGGGCCAGGTCCGCCTGCGCGCCTGGCTGCTCGGTCTCTTCGGCGCCCTGGCGCTCGCTCTCGCCGCCGCAGGAATCTTCGGCGTGATCTCCTATTCGGTTTCGCGCCGCACTCACGAATTTGGCATCCGCATGGCGCTTGGAGCGACCCGGCGCGAGATTTTGCGGTTGGTGCTGGGAGAAGCGCTGCGCCTTGCGCTCGCCGGCGTGGGAGCCGGAATCCTCGCGGCGCTGGGCCTTACCCGACTGATATCGAGCCTCCTGTACGGCATTCGCCCGGCCGATCCCGCAACCCTCATCGCGTCGCCGCTGCTGCTCACGGGAGCCGCATTGCTCGCGGCGTACCTGCCGGCTCGCAGGGCGACCCGGGTGGATCCTATGGCGGCGCTCCGACATGAATGAAGGCATCGGGCGGTCGGGCCATCGCGCGATTGAACGCTCGCCGATGACCGGGCTGCGATTCGTGATGGGTGGAGAAGCCAATGTAGGTCTACATGACTAGGCTACAATCATCTTGCACCGGCCGTTTCGAGGCCGGAAGAGTGAGAAAGGTGAGACAAATGAGACAATTGAGACGCTTATTGCTGAGCCTTTAGTTCCAGCCAGTTAGCGCGAACAAAGATAGAGCGATAAGAGCCGCGGGCCAAAAGTGTGGAGTTTCTCCACGCTCTTCAAGCCCCGCTTCCTGGACCCTTACTCAGCGGCTGGCAGCAGCACCGTGAACGTCGAGCCCTTGCCCAACTGGCTCTCGGCTGCGACCGTCCCGTTCATCCGCTCCACGATGTGCTTGACGATGGAGAGTCCCAGGCCGGTCCCGCCCACCTCGCGCGAACGGGCCTTGTCGGCGCGATAGAAACGCTCGAAGATTCGCGGCAGGTGCTCGGAGTGAATGCCGATACCGGTGTCGGCCACCACGATGCGGACCTGTCCGTTCGCCCGGCCGCACCCGACGCGGACCTCGCCGCCGGGCCGGTTGAACTTGACGGCGTTCGACAGCAGGTTCACGACCACCTGTTCCAGATGGATGCGGTTGCCCACCACCTCGGCGTCTTCCAGCTTCTCGCTCACCAAAGTCACTCCGCGCAGCCGTGCCTCCGGTTCCACCGTGCGGAGCGAAGCTTCGATCACAGCGCGCGTCGAGACGCGCTCAGGCTCGGCCCCCGGCCGGCTCGGGCGGCTCGATTCGAGCTCCGACAGGGTAAGCAAGTCCGAGGCGATATTGTTCAGGCGGATGGCGTGCGCGGAGATGATCTCAAGAAAGCGCCGGTTGTTCTCCTGATCCTCCAATCCACCTTCGAGAAGGGTTTCCGCATAACCACGAATCGCCGTCAGTGGTGTGCGGAGTTCGTGGGATACATTGGCCACGAAGTCCTTGCGGATGCGCTCCAGGCGCTCGAGGTCCGTGATGTCATGCAGTATGGCCAGCGCGCCCCTGCTCGAAGAGCCCGAGGACCCGGAAGCGGAGGCCAGGGGCGTCACCTGCACCTCGAAGGCGCTTTCGGCTCCATTGCGGCCGGGAAACTGAAAGCGGCGCTGGAGGGATTCCCCGCTTTCGAGCACGCGGCGGAGCATCTCCGAAAGCTCGGGGTTGCGAACCAAGTCGACCAGCGGAGTCCGATCGAGCAAATCCGCCGACGCCAGCCCTGCTCCCACGGCCCGCGCGAACGCCTCGTTGAAAAAGGTCACCCGCAGTTCCGCGTCGACGGCGAGAACGCCTTCGACCATGCTGGAGAGAATGGCCTGTCGCTCAGCAGACTCCTGGCCCAGCCGCCCGACCACCTCGCCGAGGCGCCGAGCCATGCCGTTGAGAGCGCGCGCCAGCACTCCCAGTTCGTCGCTGGTCGCTTCGGAAGCCAGGGTCGTGGCGGTTGGCGCTGCGGTCGGCCCGGTTGCGGCGAAGTTCGCCAGGTCGTCCGCGAAACCTTTCAGGCGTTCGACACGGCGCGCGTACGATCGCGAGAAGAGATAGGCCATCCCGAACGCCAGCGCCGCCGCCACGAGGGCGGCCCCGAGCACGCGCCAGCGTGTAGCCAGGAGCAGCGTGACAACAATCAGAAAGAAGGCGCTCGAAAGCAGTTTGCGGAAAATCGGACTGCGAAGAATCATGCGGTGTGGCCTGCCGCTTCTAGCCCTGGGTCATACTGCCTCAGCCTCCGGGGCGTCGGCGGAGAAGCGGTACCCCGAGCCCCGCACCGTTTGCAAGTAGCGCGGATTCTCTGCCTCCATCTCGATTTTTTCGCGCAGGCGCCGTATGTGAACGTCCACAGTGCGCGGGGTCACAAAGCGATCGCGCCCCCAGACTTCATCGAGCAATCGGTCGCGGCTGAAAATGCGGCGCGGGTTGGATACCAGGAAGTGGAGCAGCTTGAACTCCAGCGTGCTGAGCCCCACCAGCCGGCCGCGCACGGTCACTTCCTGCGTGCTCGAGTCCAGCCGCACGCCGCCCGACTCCGCGATTTCCCTTTTTTCGACCGCGCGCTCCTGCCGCCGCAGCACGGCTTTGGCGCGGGCCACGAGTTCGCGGGGGCTGAAGGGCTTGACGACATAATCGTCGGCGCCGATCTCGAGGCCCAGCACGCGATCAATCTCCTCGCCTTTCGCGGTCAGAAAGATGACCGGCACGGCCCTCAACTGGCTGTCGGCGCGCAGCCGCCGGCAAATCTCAAAACCGTCCTGGTCCGGCAGCATGATGTCAAGCAGAATCAAGTCCGCGGTGTTGCGGCGGAGATAATCGAGACCTTCCTTGCCGCGCCCGAAGCTCTGGACGTCGAAGCCTTCCTTGCGGAAGTTGTAGCGCACCAGCTCAACGATGTCCTTTTCGTCCTCAATAATGACGACGCGTCCGGGCACGCGCTGATTATAACATTGGGGATTATCCATCAACATAAGGCGTCCGCTTGCGGCGAGAGATGGTGCTCCACTTAGGCAACCTGAGGCAGGCAGGTTAAGACGAGATGAGCGGAATATGAAGCTTCGGTTACGAGCCGAATTCGCTGATTTCGAACCTGCTCGATTCTCCGTTTACACCGGAGTCAGCAGCGTATCGGCAAACGCCCACTCGTTGTCCACCCATTGCGCCTCGCAACGGAAGCCCGACCGGGCGGTCATTTCGGCCACGGACTCGCGGTCGTACTTGTGGGCGCTCTCTGTCCATATCGTTTCTCCTTCGCGGAAGATGACGGCGAAACCGGCCTGCGGAATGGTCACGGTTTGACGGGCCGTCGACCGCAGGTGCATCTCGATGCGGCGTCGCGCGGAATCGTAACGCGCCTCATGGCGGAACCGCCGCAGATCGAAATCGGCGCCCAGCTCGCGGTTGATGCGCGCCAGAAGGTTGAGGTTGAAGGCGGCGGTGACACCGGCGGGGTCGTCATAGGCGAGCGCCATGCGGGATACCGGCTTCTCGAAGTCGGTCCCCAGCAGCAGCGCATCGCCGGGGACCAGCGCCCGCCGCACCTCGGCCAGGAATTCGTCGCCGGGCTTGCGGTCGAAATTGCCGATGGAACTGCCGAGGAAGAGGACCAGCAAAGGGCCGCCGGCTCGCGTACGGCGCGATGCCACAGCGCGCAGGCCTTCAAGATATTCGCTTTCATAGCCCACAATGCTGACCGACTCCATGTGGTCGAGCTCGCGCTCGCACATCTCAAGCGCGGTACGCGAAATTTCAATAGGATGATAGGTGGTAGGCTGCCGGCGCGCGAGCGCTTCGAGCACCAGGCGCGTTTTCTTGCCGCTGCCGCTGCCGAGCTCGGCCACGATGACGGGCGCGCCGAGGCGTGCGGCGATTTCGTCGGCGTGGGCAGCGAGGATGCGTTGCTCGGCGCGCGTCAGCCCATACTCGGGAAGCAGGGTAATAGCCTCAAACAACGCCGAACCTACGTCGTCGTAAAAGTATTTCGAGGGAAGCTCTTTTTGATCCTTCTTCTTCAAGCCGTCGCGGACGTCGTCGGCGAATTCGGCGAGGCGAAGCGCCGCTGAAAGCTCGGGAGAAGTGGAGCGCGCTGTGGCTGCGAGAGGCATCGTTGGTCAGTTCTCCACGCAGCGGAAGCCCGCGTAGACGAAGGGGTAGCGCGGCTGAAACCAGTTGCGAAAGCTCGGCCGCAGCATGCACGCGGCGGTGCGCGCGGAGGCGCCCTTCATCACATAGTGCTGGCCGTCGAAGAAACCGGCGGAATAGCCGGGATAAAACGAAAACGGCTCGAAGCCGGGGAAGGGCGCGAACACGGTCGAGGTCCACTCCCAGCCGTTGCCCACCAGGTCCGCCACGCCGTACCCACTGCGTCCCGCCGGGTAGGCATTGACGGGCGTGGGGTCCCACTGCGCGGAATCGAAGTTACCGAAGCGCGCGTTCGGAGCGTCAGAACCCCACGGATAGTCTCTCTCGGGGCCATGCGGCGCGCCGTACGCCGCCCGGTGCCACTCCGCCTCAGTGGGCAGCCGCTTGCCCGCCCAGCGTGCGTAGGCGGAAGCTTCGGCGTGGCTCACATAGACCGGCCAGCCGGCGGGCAGGGGTATCTCGGCAGACATCGTGCGGTAGAACCAGTGGCCATCGCGCCCATCGGGCTCGCTCCAGAAGGCCGGATGCCGCACCCCCGCGCTGGTGATCCACTGCCAGGCTTTGTCGTCCCACAGGCTGCGTTCCTGGTATCCCCCCTCGCGGAGGAACTTCAGGAACTCGCCGTTCGTCACCTTGTATTCGTCAATCGTGAAGCCGGGTACCTCCGTCACATGCTCCATAAACTCGTTGTCCCAGCCAAAGCGGTCGCCGCGAGCCAGTCCGAGCGTCGCGGTCCCGGGGGGGATCTCAATCGGGCGGAGCGATTCGACGGGAACGGCTGGCGTGGGGCGCGACGCCTGAAACATTTTGGCGAATTTGTGGTCGAGCGGCAACTGGTGAAACATATACGCCAGCGTTTCGGCGTGCATCAAGCGGTGTTCGGCCGCCACGTGCAGCAGCAGGTCCCTAGAAGGCATCTCAGTCGCCGAACCGTTCGGGCCATTAGCGGCACCACCCGGCTTCGCGGCCCCAGCCGAGCCGGCCCGGCCACCTCCCAGCCCGGAGTCGATCTCCTGCCGCAGGCGGCGATTGTATTCCCGGATTTCCTCAAGCCGCGGCCAGTCGGACGGCTGGTCAGCCGGCAGCCCGCCGCCTACAGGATCGATACCGAAGGCAAAGAGCCGGTCAAACTGTGGGTGAAAGGGCTCCGCCGCAAAAGCGCGACCCCGAAACAGATTCCAGTCGAAGGCCTCCAGGTGCCCGATATAGAAGACAATGCGATGACGCTCGGCAATCGGCCGGTCGTAAAGCGCCTCAGGCTTGACGACGTCGAACAGCCGGTCGGTAATCGCCCGCGCTTCCTCAAGCCGGGGAAACAGGTCCTCATGAACCTCCATCTTGGCCTGAGCGCCGTTCATGGTTCTCCTCCGTGCACGAAACCCGTACCTCGAATTGGATGCCCGTCGCCTCTGCCGGGGTACAAAATGATGGCATGGGCGGTTGCGCCGTGCAACCTGCGTGTCTCGCGCAACAGGATGGCGTAGTAGGATGAGTGAGTCATGCCCCACGATTCCACCATCGAGTTCTGCGACGCCGCGTATTCGCTGGACGGCGGGCGCGCCTTGATCTCCGGCCTGAGCCTGGAAGTTCAAGCCGGCGAAACGCTGGTGTTGCTCGGCCGCAGCGGCTCCGGCAAGACTACGACGCTGAAGCTCATCAATCGCCTGCTCGAGCCGACGGCCGGCGAGGTCCTTGTGGAAGGGCGCGCGACGACCGAGTGGGACCCCATCCGCCTGCGGCGCCGCATCGGGTACGTAATCCAGGAAGTGGGCCTGTTTCCGCACTTCACGGTGGAGCGCAACATCGGGCTGGTGCCCAGCGTGGAAGGTTGGCCCGCGGGGCGAGTGCGCGAGCGGGTGCAGGAGATGCTCGAAGTAGTGGGACTCGATCCGGCCCTTGCCTCGCGCCACCCGCGCGAGCTTTCCGGGGGCCAGCGGCAGCGCGTCGGCGTGGCGCGCGCTCTGGCGGCGGACCCGCACATCATGCTCATGGACGAGCCATTCGGCGCGCTCGACCCCATCACCCGCGCCGAGCTGCAGCGCGAATTTCGTGAGCTTCAGCGGCGCTTGAAAAAGACGGTCGTCTTTGTCACCCACGACCTGCGCGAAGCCCTGCTGCTCGCAACGCGCATTGGCTTGTTCGAGGCGGGCCGCTTGTGCGGCTTGTACACGCCCAGTGAATTCTTGCATGCGACGGATCCGGTGGCGGCGGAGTACGTTGCCGCCTTCCGCTCGAGCGAAAAGGAGTTGCCTTCGTGAGCCTGCTGCGATTTTTCCTCACCAACCGCGCCGAAGTCCTGGAGCTCATGCTCGAACACTTGTGGATGGTCGGTATCTCCACGCTGCTCGCAGTGGCCATCGGTGTCCCGCTCGGCATTCTGCTGACGCGGAAGCCGGCGCTTGACAAGCCCATCCTGGGCGGCGCGAACGTGATGCAGACCATTCCCTCGCTCGCGCTGTTCGGTCTGCTGCTGCCCGTACCGTGGCTCGGCGACCGCGCCGACCGTCTGGCAATCCTGGCGCTCACGCTGTACGCGCTGCTGCCCATCATTCGCAACACCTACGCGGGAATCATGGGCGTCGATCCGGCAGTAGTCGAAGCCGGCCGCGGCATGGGCATGACCAACGGCCAGTTGTTGTGGCAGGTGCAACTGCCGCTCGCTCTGGGCGTCATCATTGCCGGAGTGCGCGTGGCCACGGTCATCTCGGTGGGCGTGGCCACGATTGCCGCCGCCATTGGCGCGGGCGGACTGGGCGAATACATCTTCCGCGGCCTGGCCATGGTGAACAACCAACTGATTCTCGCGGGCGCGATTCCCGCTGCGCTGCTGGCGCTTCTCGCCGACGTGAGCCTGGGGCTGATCGAGCGTCGGCTGCGGCCGCGGTAGGCGGTAGACGGTATACGGGGACAAATTCCATGCAGAAATGCCGAGCCGGCCTGCGCGGCCAAACTCCCGTGCTCTGCTCTGTATACCGTATGCCGTATGCCGTCTACCGCCTTTCCCTCCTGCTTTCCGCCTTCTGCCTTCTCGCTTCCTGCGGCCCGCCGCGCAGCGAGAGGATCGTGGTCGGCTCGAAAAACTTTACCGAGCAGCTTGTCCTGGGCGAACTGGTAGCTCAGGAAATCGAAGCGAGGACGCGACTGCCCGTCGAGCGACGCTTCTACCTGGCAGGCTCCTACATCTGTCACCAGGCGATCCTCGCCGGCCGGATCGACGTTTACGTGGAATACACCGGCACGGCGCTGACCGCCATCCTCAAGGAGCCCGCAGGAGGAAGCGCCGCCGAGATCTACGCGAAGGTGAAGGAAGCCTACGCCCAGCGATTTCATCTTGACGTTACTGATCCGCTCGGCTTCAACAACACCTTCGCCATCGTCGTCCGCGGCGAAGACGCACGACGCCTTCAGTTGCGCACCATTTCCGATGCCGCCCGCTACACGCCGCAGTGGCGCGCCGGGTTCGGCTACGAATTCATGGAGCGTCCGGACGGCTATCGGGGTCTGGCGAAAACCTACGGCCTTAGGTTCGCCGCCCCGCCGCGAATCATGGACCTGGGGCTGCTGTACCGGTCGCTGCTCGAAAAGCAAGTGGACCTGGTGGCCGGCAATTCCACCGACGGATTGCTCGCGGCGCGCGACCTCACCGCGCTCGATGACGACCGGCATTATTTTCCGCCCTACCAGGCCGTCCCGATTGTGCGCCAGGGCACGATCCGACGGCATCCGGAAGTGCTGGCCGCGCTCGAAGCGCTGGCCGGCAAGATTACGGACGAGGACATGCGCCGCATGAATTACGCCGTGGACGGCCAGCATCGCGACGCGAAACAGGTGGTCCGGGAGTTTCTGAAGTCGAATGGACTCCTGAACCCGATCCCCGATCATTGACCCCTCAGCCGGTATCGCTGAATCTTACCCGTCGCCGTCTTGGGCAGGCTGCCGGCGATGACGAGCCAGCGCGGCACCTTGTAACTGGGAAGCTGCGCTTTCAAAAATTCCAGAAGCTCGCTTTGAAGCGCCACCGTATTCGCAACCGGTCCCGCGAGCACCGCATATGCCTTCGGCTTTACGAGACCATCCTTATCACGCGCGCCAACGACAGCACATTCCGCGACCGCCGGATGCGCGATCAAGGCGGATTCAATCTCGAGGGGCGAGACCCACAGCCCGTGGACCTTCAACATGTCGTCGCTGCGCCCGCAGTGCCAGTAACGGCCGCGCTCGTCGCGGCGGTACTTGTCGCCGGTCACGATCCATTCACCGTCAGGGTGATGGAGGAAGGTAGCCTCGGTGAGCTCGGGACGATTCCGGTAGCCCGCCGCGGCGCTTCCGCCCCGCGCCCAGAGGTTCCCCATCTCGCCGGGTGTGACGTCCTGCCCGTGCTCATCCACGATCTTCACGGCGTAGCCCGGCACGAGGCGCCCACTCGAGCCGGGCGCGATGTCGCCCGGGTAGTTCGAGAGGAACATGTGGAGCATCTCCGTGGAACCAATGCCGTCCAGAATCTCGATACCGAAGCGGTCGCGAAACCGTTGCCACAACGCGGCGGGCAGGGCCTCGCCGGCCGAGACGGCCGCGCGGACGGAACTCATGTCGCAACCCGCGCCCGGCGTGCCACCCGCATCGCCGGGCAGAGACGACGCTGCTTGGAGCATGGCGGCGTAAAGGCTGGGAACGCCGTAGAAAATCGTGGGCCGGTGGCGCGCGATAACCTCGAAAACGCGCTCGGGGGTCGCCCGGTCGGGCACGAGCACGGTCTCGGCGCCAACGCCGAAGGGGAAATAGAGTCCGTTGCCGAGTCCGTAAGCGAAGAAAAGTTTGGAGGCGGAGAAGGTGCGGTCGGCGGCGGTAATCTGAAGCACGCCCTTGGCAAAACCTTCCAGGCAGTAAAGCATGTCGCGATGCCGATGGATCGCCGCCTTCGGGCGCCCGGTGCTGCCTGAGGTGTAGAGCCAGAAGGCGGGGCCGTCGCGGCGCGTCGGGGCGGCAGTGGCCTCCGGCGAGCTCTGGGCTAACTCGGATTCAAAATTTGAAATTTGAAATTGGAAATTCGAAACTCGAATCTCGGAGTTCGCGTCCCGTGCTCCACCAGCCAGCAAAACCGCTGGCGACACACCCGTCTGCCCGCGTGCCCCTTGCCCAATTTCGCCCGGAGTTCCGGCCAGGGCCGGCGCGATCTTGTCGAACAATACATCCTGAACCACCACGGCGCGAGCGCCGCTGTCGCCGAGGGCGAACGCGTATTCTGCGGCGGACTGCGCCGTACTGACGGGAACCGCCACCGCCCCCAGCTTGATCGCGCCCCAGAAAGCGGCAATGAAGGCGGGCGAATCGTGCAGCGCAATCAGGACGCGGTCCGAGCGCCCGGCGCCCGCCCGCGCCAAAGCGTTCGCAGCCCGATTCACAGACTCGGCGATCTGCTGATAAGTAAACTGCCGGCCGCCGCACAGCACCGCAACCTTGGCGGCGCGGCCCTCGTCGAGGTGGCGGTCGATGAAGTAAGAGGCGGCGTTGAAGCGCTCGGGGATATTCATGGCTAAGTCAGCCAATTGGGTGGCGGCACGCGGCCAGCCGCTCATCGTCCGCCGTCGGCAGCCGGTTGTCAATGCCGGGTTGCTCGTCGGGTTCGGGACTCGGGATTCGGGAAGGAAAGGATGGACCGGGGAGTCGCCAGTAGGGAGTTGGGGAGCAAGAGAGAACGGCGGCGGCGAGAGGGCAATTTGTTCGCAGGAATCTCCGACATTCTGATGTTTGTGAGTTTTTCGATGGTTTACTGGTCTTGAAACATACTGCCGCAAGAGCGCCTCAATTGAGCGGTCAATCTCGGTCACGTCTTCAGGGATCGGGATGGCGTACGTGTCGCCGCCGCCATCGCTGCCTACCTGCGGTCGCTCAAGCCCGCCGGCGGAGAGTAGGCAACCGGGCTCCCAGGCCTTTCCCCGGCCAGCGCCTCCTCCCAGATCGCCCTGGGGTCGAGGTGCGGAGGCCACTCCAGGCCCGGACGCCGGGGCCGCCTCGGGCCTCGCACCCAGAACTTCAGCCGCAGATTGGTGCGAAAGCCCTCGAAGGGTCCGTTGACGGTAAATCGGATCCGAGACGTAAGGCGCGTATCTAGTGATTTCACGGCATATCGTGGCTTTGTTCCATAGCCTCCATTTAACCGCGTCGGAATGCGGAAATGGCACCACAGGGAGGCGCGACCCGGCCGCCGCCAGCCCCGTTGGTCCCCTTCTGGGCCGCCCTGTGGGCCGGCCGTTTGACCGCTCTCTGGGCCCCCCTCCGAGGAGCCCGCTCGGCCCCCCAAGCCCGTCTGGCTTTTTTGCCAGCCTTCCGCCCCGCCTGGTTGAAGATCGCGCCGGTTGCCTTCGCGCACCAGGCACCACACCTCACGGGCCACCTGGGCGGCGTCGCTCCAGGCCTCCTTCTGCGCCGGAGAGAAGGCGAGGCACGCCTGGGCGTAGATCCAGTCATAGAGCGCCACATCGTCATGAGTGCGCACCA
>DASYXW010000054.1:0-7533 GCA_035934405.1 Terriglobia bacterium | reverse complement strand
GGACGGTCACCCAACAATTCTTCTTATGAACATCCACTCCGAGGTATAACATTTCAGGGGGTGCTCCTTTCGATTCAGATTGAGTTTTCCAACAACCCAATCCTACTCGAATCCAGCCGCCCCCTTCATAGCATCAGACCTGGAAGGTCTGATGCCAGCCAGCCATCGCAGGACGGCTCCCAAGACGCTGAGCGCCACGCTCATTGTAAGCGGCTACTTCAGGCTGATCTTGAATGCAACGCCAAGGCTATAAACACCGCCGTTAGTGGCTATACCGTAAAGGTTCCCGGTGCTGTCGGCGATCACACCGCCCTGAGGTGATGCCCCGTCCACTCCGCCCGTGAATGCGTGCAGTATGCTCTCCCTGCCCGTCGCAGTCAGCCTAAACACTACGCCCTGACCATAGGCGCCGCCCTGGACGGTTGTGCCATAGAGATTACCTGCTCCATCCCGGATTATGTCGCCGGCAGGAATAGCCCCGTCCGACCCGCCGGTGAACGTCCGCAGCACAGTCTTTTTGCCCGTCGCATCCAGCTTGAAGATAGTCCCGCAGCCGTTCGGGGCGAAGCATGACGTGTCCCCACCTTCCGAGGTCGTGCCATAGAGGTTACCCGCCGCGTCCATGATCACGCCGCCTTGAGGATACGCCCCATCGCTTCCTCCGGTGAAGGAGTAAAGCACGGTCTCGTTGTTGCTAGCGTCCAGCTTGAATACCACGCCGAAGCCAAAGGCGCCTCCCCCGGCTGTGCCGTAAAGGTTGTCCGTGGCGTCCCTGGTCAAAGGCCCGGCGGGACTGCTCCCGCCTGTCCCGCCCTTGAATGCGTAGAGCACGGTTTCGACGTTCGACGTATCGAGCTTGAACACAGTTCCGCAGTTGCACGAAGGGTCGCCGCCATCAAATGTGGTGCCATACAGGTTTCCCCTCGTGTCCCGGTTCAAAGGCGCGAGTGGGCACGCCCCGTCCGTCCCACCTTCAAAAGCGTATAGCGTGGTTTCGGCGCCGGACGGGTTCAGCTTGAATATTGTTCCGCACCCCTGTCCCGAATTGCACGATGTCCCGCCACCCCGAGAGGCCGTCCCGTATACATTCCCGGCCGGATCCAGGGCCACGCTGGCGGACGGCCTGCTCCCATCCGTTCCACACGTGAAGGAATACAGGGACGTGTCATGGCCAAAGGGGTCCAACTTGAATACTTCTCCGCAGCTGAAAAGGCCGCTCTGGACGCTTGTTCCGTACAGATTGCCCGCCTTGTCCCGAATCAAACCGGTGAAGGGATTACTCCCACCCGCGCCCGTGAAGGTGTACAACACGGTATAGACCGGCGTGTCTTGCGCCCATCCGAACCCGACAAGCCAGGCGAAAAGCAGTACCGCCAGCGCCGCGCTTACCGCTGTAAGGCTCCTGCCGGAAGTCGAACCCAGGTATCGCGCTCTGCTTTTCATAATTCTCCCTTTCGGAATGACTGGAAGATGGTCGAAAAGGCCCACGGCGACAGGAATCGCTCGCCGTGGCTACCGCTCCATCCAGGATGGCACTTTCCAATCTCGACCGGCCGATACCATACACTTGGCGGCGTCGGAATGCAATGATGGATGTCGAGCCGCTAACGGATGCGTTAGCGTCTGCTGCGCGGCTCAGGGTTGCCACCCTGGCCAGTTTGAGCCTGTAGCGGCGAGCTGCGCTCGCCGGATGCCTACCCGCACTCTTGCGCCGAATCCAGCGAGCATAGCTCCCCGCTACAGTTGGCCGAGGTCGGTGAGGAGTTGCTCCATCTTGCCGCTGGGCTCGTCTTTGGCGGTGGGCGCGGTTTGCTTCCACTTGCCCTTCTGCTGGTCGAAGACGCGCTGCCCCGCCGGTGTTTCACGGTTTTCTATGAGTCAGATCACGGGCACGGCGCGAGCTTTCGGGGATAGACGAGCCGCAGGTGTGGGATTTTCTTGCCGGTCGCGGTGGCGATGACTTCGAGCTTCCAATCGCGAGGCTTGCCGAGCACGGGTTCGTGGAGTCTGATGTTCACTCGGTAGAACTCGCTGATTTCTTGGCCGAGGCCGCGCGAGGCGAAGAGAAGGATATCGCGCACTGTGGGCGGCACGCCCGACTTCGGGAGGAAAGGGCCACCCGTGCCGAACGACTTTTCGCCCGCCCGCGAATCAGCGCTTCCTTCGCTCGGAGGATACAGCACGATTCCGTCCCCGCCGGTACTTGCAACCAAGTCGTCCAGAAGATTGAGTCCATCATAGGGCTCACTGGGGAGAGGGGGTTCAGTGGGCGCGGCTGGCACAAAGCCAAACAATCGAACACCGGACCATAGAAACTGCGGCCGCACTTGGGATTCCTTGCGCCGACTGGCATTCTCGCCGGTGTCGGTGACGACGTAGATTGCATCGCCCGTTCGGGCTGGGCTAAGCAAGGAGAGCGCCTCAAGCATGGCGTCTCGCAGGGCCGTCAGGTGCCCACCCTTGATGTCGCGCTGCGAGATGCCTTCCAGCTTCTGCAACTCGTCGAGCAGGGCCCTGCGGTCTTGGCCGAAGCTGACTCGATTCTCTGCCTTGGACGCAAAAGTGACCAGGGCGAACGAGACCTGCGATGGAGCAGTAGAAACCAAGTCCTCGGCGACGAGTAAGGTAGGCCTCCACTTATTCGTATTTCCCTCAAACATGCTCGCGCTCGTATCGAGCAAGAAGACGACGCGACGTGGGCCAGTGTCGTACGTGGCGGAAACAACGTCAGCGGCGCCTCCGCGAACCTTGGCACGAAAATTCACAGCCGTAAGCCCCTTGGCGGGAGTGCCGTCCAAAGTGGTGACGTTGACCGCGATCATGCGGTCGAGGCAGGGCGTTTGCTGCGCGAATCCGCGCGGGCTGGCGGTTGCCAGCGCCAGTGCCAGAAGAGCGAGATTGGCGCCGAGATGCTTCATGGCATTCAGAATTGCAAATTTGAGATTTAAGATTCCTGGATTGAAACCTCAAGTGCTCACAACAGATCCTCGCTGCCGCGCTTTGCCCTGATCCATTCGGGAGCCACGCTGCGTTCGTCGTCGGGACGATTCATGACGAACGCCGCAACAAGCTGGTTGTTTTTGAGCCACCACACGCTGAAGCTCGGGGTGTTCAGGTCGCCACGAACCACGGTCTGGTCGGAACCTGCGGTGTCGCCCCACAATTCGTACGACAGATCAAACACGTCCGAGAAAAAATAGGGGACGTGGTCAAACGGCTTCCGGCCGCCCAGCATCATCTGCGCCGCATGCTCTCCCTGGGAGACGGCATTGTCCCAGTGTTCCACGCGGCGGCGTTTCCCGAAGAGCGGGTCGGGGTAGTTGGCCATGTCGCCGGCGGCGTAAACGCCGGGATGAGCGGTTTCGAGGTACTCGTTGACGACCACGCCGTTATTGACGGCGATTCCGCTCTTGGCAAAGAGCTCGGTCACAGGCAGAGCGCCGACGCCCGCCACGACGAGGTCGCAGGGGAGTTTCCGGCCATCGGCCAGCCGCACGGACTGAACCGCTTCCTGGCCCTCGAACGCTGCGACCGACGCCTGCTTGATGAGCTTTACGCCGCGCTCCTGGTAGTAGGGCTCAAAGAAGGCCGACATGGCAGGCGTGAAGACGCGGTCCCAGACGCGATCGCTTTGGATAACAATCGTGGTTTCGATTTTTTTTTGGGCCAGCACGGAAGCCACTTCCATGCCGATAAACCCGCCGCCAATCACCACGGCTTTCGCGCCGGTGCTCGCGCGCGACCGGATATTCCTCGAATCAGCCAGGGAGCGAAGGTAGAAGACATTCGTGAGATCATCGCCCGGCACGTCCAACGTTCTCGGGCGCGCGCCGGTCGCCAGCAGCAGCTTTTGAAAGGAGAAATCTTCACCCAAACTGGATTGTAACCGCTTGTTCTTGAGATCGACGCTTGAAATTGTGGTTTCGAGCTTCACCTCGATCCCGTGCTCCCGATAAAAATCGGGACGGTTGATGAATACGCTCTCTTCGGTGTCCTTGCCGGAGAGAAATCCCTTCGAGAGGGGAGGGCGCTCATAAGGCAGAAAGTCGTCCGCGGAGACGATCATCAATTCACCGGACTTTAGGCCAAGCTTCACCAGTTCCTTGGCGGCGTAACCGGCCACCATTCCGCCGCCCAGGATCACATACTCGGCGGAGTGGTTTCGGTTGACGTCGGCGTTGTTCGTAGGCATAGATTGTTGGCTCCGCTACACTTCGAGAATCACCGGCAGAATCATGGGCCGCTTGCCGGTTTCCTTGTCAAAGTGCTTGCGCAGGGCGCTGCGGATCTTGTCTTTAATCACGCCCCAGTCGCCCACTTCTTCGAGGTTGGATTTCTCGACGGTGGCCAGGACCACGTCGCGGGCCGATTCGACCAGGTAAGTCGCCTCGTCGAGCGGGACGAAGCCGCGCGAGACGATCTCGGGCGGGGTTTCGACGCGCCCGGTGTGCTTGTTGATGGCGAGGATGGGGATGACGATGCCGTCCTCGGAAATCTTGCGGCGCTCGCTCAGGATGAGCTCGCCGACCTCGTCGAGCGTGCCGACGTCGATATACACGCGGCCCACCTGCACCTTGCCGGCGCGCCGCGCGCCCGAGGAATCAAGCTCCAGCACTTCGCCGCTCTCGAGCAGAAAGACTTCGCCGGAGACGGCGGAGAGCTCCTGAGCCACTTCCTTGTGGCGGGCAAGCTGGCGATATTCGCCGTGAACGGGGACGAAATACTTCGGCCGCACGAGATTGAGCATGAGGCGCAACTCTTCCACCGAGCCATGTCCGGAGACGTGGACGGGCGGCTGGCTGCCGTCGGAGTAGTGGACGTGGGCGCCGCGGCGGTAGAGGTGATCCATCATGCGAAAGATGGATTTCTCGTTGCCGGGAATGATGCGGGCGGAAAGGACGACCTCGTCGCCCGGCTCGACCGTGGCCCAGCGGTGGCTGTCGACCGCGACGCGGGCGAGCGCCGACATCGGCTCGCCCTGGCTGCCGGCGACCACCAGCACGACCTGCTGGCGCGGCAGCTTGCGGACGTCCTCCGGCGCGATGAGCAGCCCGGGAGGAACGCGCAGGCGTCCCATCTCGAGCGCGATTTCGGAGTTGCGGTGCATGCTGCGTCCGATGAAGCAGAGGCGGCGATGGTGCTCATGCGCGAGGTCGGCGACGATCTGCATGCGGTGGAGCGAGGTGGAAAAGCAGGAGATGAGCAGACGGCCCTTGGCTTCGGACATGATTTCGGCAAAACGCTCGCGCACGCCGCGCTCGGAAGGCGTCATGCCGGGGCGCTCGACGTTGGTGGAATCGGAAAAGAGCGCCAGCACGCCACGGCTGCCGTATTCGGCGAGCTTGTGCAGGTCACTGGTGCGGCCGTCGGTGGGGGTGGGGTCAAACTTGAAGTCGCCGGTGTGAATCACGGTGCCGACGGGGGTGGTAAGCGCGAGCGCCCCGGAATCGATGATGCTGTGGGTGAGGTGGATGAACTCAACGTGAAAGGGGCCGACGTCGAACGGCGCGCCGGGGCCCATCTCGCGCAGGTCGATACCGTCGGCCATGCCGTGCTCGGCGAGCTTGGAGCGCACCAGGGCGAGAGTGAACGGCGTGCCGTAGACGGGCGCGTCGATCTCGTCGAGGACGTAGGGCAGGCCGCCGATGTGATCCTCGTGGCCGTGGGTGAGCAGAATGGCGCGGATGCGATTGCGGTGCTCGCGCAAGTAGGTGATGTCGGGGATGACGATGTCGACGCCCAGCAACTCGGCGTCAGGAAACATGACGCCGCAGTCGACCACAATCAGGTGATCGTCGTACTCGAAGGCCATCATGTTCATGCCGAATTCGCCCAGGCCTCCAAGGGGAATGGCTCGCAACTTGCCGCTGGTGGATGGAATCGAAGTGTCTCCTTTAAGCGCGAAACTGCCGGAACCGAGTATAAGGCGAAAGGAGTCGAAAGTCGAAAGGGGCCGAAAGTTGAAGGTCGAAAATCAAAGTGTCTTCGACTCTTGACTTTCGACCTTCGACTTATTTGGGGTGAAGCACGCAGACGTCGGGAAGCTGGCGATAGCGCTGGGCGAAATCGAGGCCGTAGCCGACGACGAAGACGTCAGGGATGGTGAAGCCGACGTAATCGGCGTGGACGGGCACGACGCGGCGCGAAGGCTTATCAAGCAGCGTGACGACTTTCATGCTGCGCGGCTTGTGGGCAACAAGGACTTCCTGCAAGTAGGTGAAGGTCTGGCCGGTGTCGAGGATGTCTTCGACGATGAGGACGTCGATGTCCTCAATGCTCATGTCGAGGTCCTTGGTGATTTTCACTTCGCCGGAGGACAACTGGCTGGCGCCGTAACTGGCGAGGCCAAGAAAGTCCACGCTGACGTCGTCGAGGTCGATGTGGCGAATGAGGTCGGCGAGGAACATCCAGGCGCCTTTGAGGATGCCGATGAGGCGCAGCGGGCGGCCACGATAATCGGCGGAGATTTCGGCGCCGAGCTCGCGCACACGCTGGGCAATGCGGGCGGAGTCGACCAGGGTTTCCAGAGTCTCTGGGGAAGTGGTGTCGGGAGGGGGCATCATTTTCAGGTCCGCGATCGGATTAGACAGCAAATCGCTATTTAAGCAGCGAGAATCTCGCTTGAAAGTTTCTTGAAATTGCCTCTTGACAGTCGCATGAAGTTCTATTAGTATCAGAAATTGCTCTGCAAGGTAAATACCTCACGGAGCGGGCGGCCGATGAATTGGGAAGTCTCGGACGCTGCCTGAAAAGCCCGAACTGTCGGGCAGTCCCGGTTTCACCGGGATCAAAAAGCTCTTTGACAATTGAGTTGAGCATGCCACGTCAATCGGACGCCAGATTTTGAATTTGAAATTTCAGATTTGAGATTTGAAAGTCCGAAGCTGAGCGACATGTTCCGTTCTGACGGCAAGGGATGGGACATGCAATCTCCTGCTCTTGTAGCGCCGCTCTATGAGCGGCGAAAGGCAGAAGGCCGGCCACAGGCCGGTGGGACCGAAAGCCATCGAGAGCACAACGCCGGTCATAGACCGGCGCTACAGGTCGCGCAGGGGAGCTCCAAAAATTTAACGCCGGCTGGAGTTTTCGGATTCCGGCAGGCGTGCCAAGTTTCAAACGAGAGTTTGATCCTGGCTCAGAATCAACGCTGGCGGCGTGCCTAACACATGCAAGTCGAACGAGAAAGGGCGGTCCGCCGCAAGGCGGACTGCCTGAGTAAAGTGGCGACCGGGTGAGTAACACGTAGCTAACCTACCCTCGAGCGGGGGATAACCTGGGGAAACTCGGGCTAATACCGCATAAGATCCTGGTGACGCGAGTCACAGGGAGCAAAGGCCCGCAAGGGTCACTTGAGGAGGGGGCTGCGGCCGATTAGCTAGTTGGTGAGGTAACGGCCCACCAAGGCGATGATCGGTAGCCGGCCTGAGAGGGCGCACGGCCACACTGGCACTGAAACACGGGCCAGACTCCTACGGGAGGCAGCAGTGGGGAATTTTGCACAATGCCCGAAAGGGTGATGCAGCAACGCCGCGT
>DASYXW010000024.1:0-3031 GCA_035934405.1 Terriglobia bacterium | reverse complement strand
GCCGACTTCATGCGGTTGACGATCCGCGTGCGCTCCCCCACCAAGCTTTCACGCTCACGGCTCGGACGCTTGGCATCCTCGTCTGGGAGCGTCGGGATCGCGACCATCCCGCAGTGCCCTCGCTCACCGCGCAGCCAGCCCAGGAACACGCGCATCAGCATCGCGGTGTCATCGCCGGGTGAATTCTCGCCAAATCGGGCGACTGAAAAACCGACATTTCGATGCGCAGGTGGCTTGGCTAGTGCCGTCTGAGCAAGGCGGTCAGAGCAGCGTCCGGGCTGAGGCTACCTCTCCTCCCATTGGGTCGGAGGAGGTCATGGGTGGTCGGGTTGGCGGAGCTGATCGTGATACTGGAGCTGCACCAGCAGGGGATGAGCGTGTCGGCGATTGCCCGGCGAACCGGGCTGCACCGGAGCACGGTCAAGCTCAAGTTGAACACCATGATTCTGTAAGCTGTTGATCAGGAAGAAGAATTCGGAAAATTCAAGGCGACGTGGCACCACGCCGCGGGCGCCCGCGGCGGCGTTGGGGTGGGATTGGTGGCGACGGAGGCGGTGGAGTGGCGTGCGGCAGCTGACGCACCAGCGGCGGCAAGGCGACGCCAACGGCCTGGAACACGCTGCCGGCGCAGCCGGGTGCCTGCGGGCGTAGCGCGAAGCGTTTGGCGTCTTGCTGGACAGTGATTTGCTCGACGCGATCGAGATCGCGCACGACATCGGCCCATTCAGCCGATACACCTGCCGCCGCGAGGCGCTCGTCCAGCTCCTTGCGCAACAACAGCGCGAGAAACGAGCAAAACAAGTGCCCGGCGATGGTGGTGTCCGATTGATGATAAATCGGCCGGGTTTCCAGAATCGATTTGGCGGTTTTGAAAATAGCCTCAACTTTCCACAGCTGCCGGTATGCAAGGGCGATCGACAGCGGCGGAAGCTTGCTGTTGGTGCGCAGCACATAGAGGCCATCGAAGCGGGCGTCTTCGGCAATCCGCTCGGCATCGATCTCGAAATGCCCCTGGCGCGGTGTGGCCAGGAACCGGCGATAGCCGGCATTGCCGACCAACTGCTTGTCGCCCTGCTGTAGGGCTATGCGCAGGCTGTCGAGAATGGCGGCGCGCGCGGCCGCGTCACGCTTCGCCTCTTCGGGGTTGAAACAGACCACATAGCGGCGCGGCTTGGTTCCGGCTCCCCAGTCGCCGACCACCACTTCCTTGACCTCGAGTATCGTCTCGGCACCGCGTGCTCGCGGAATGACCAGCGGCGCCATCGGCTTGTTGTCGGCCAGGACGATCTCCCGCACCTCGCTGTCGCTGCGTTCGCGGGCACCGAGAATGTACTCGATGCCCTGCGCGTCCAACTCGGCGATCGTCGCGGCACTGATCATCCCGCGGTCGGCGACCACGCACATCCGGGTGATGCCGAAACGCTCGCGCAAGCGGCCGACCACCGGCAATAGCGCCTTCACATCGGTGGCATTGCCCGCCCAGGTCTCCGAACAAATCGGGCGGCCTTCGCCATCGAGCACCACCCCGACGACCACCTGACGCAGATCGGGACGATGGTCCTTCGACTTGCCATGCCGGCCCAGGCTCGCGCCGCCCGCGCCGTAGAAGTACAGCGACGTCGTGTCGAACAGCACCACCGACAGATCGCTGAAGAGACTGCGGCGGCGCTCGAACAGCGCTTCTTCAAGCAGGTCCTTGTTCCGGCGGGGTGCGCGCGTTGCGCCACTCTGATCGGCCAGTTCTTCCCCCAACCAGGCCATCGCACGATAGAGCTGGTGCAGCTCCAAGCCTTCGGCGCCATCGACGTGATAGGCGTCCAACCACTTCTCGCAGGCGCGATCCGAGCCGGAGATCACCAACCGGTGCAGCACGCTGGCAAACACCGCGCGCTCGAGCGGAAAGCCGAAGCCACGCCCCGTGGCGAGCTGCTCGATCACCTTGCGACAGCCGGTTTGCTCCCACAAACGGCCGAAGATCATCGGTGCACCGAGGCGCAGCGCTGCGCTGGTCTCGAGCGTTCCTGCCTGGAGGGCGGAGATCAGCAGGGCGCTGTCGCAGAAACGCGCGCCGGAGCGCAGCAGCACGTCGAGTTTGCCTCCGGCTTGCAGCTCCTCAATACGTCCCAGCGTGGCGAGCACACGCTGGACAGTGCGCGCGCCGTCGCGTGTGTTCTCGACGATCTGCAGGTAGCGGCGGGCACCAGAGGGCTTGATGCGGAAGAACATGCGGCACCGAATCGGGACACCGCAATCATAGGGCCACCAATCGATTAACTGTCAACACATTATCCATCCAATAAGCGCACGACGTGGCACCGCAAATCATCCCGAAATCCCGGCCGTCACCTGCCAACTCTTTGAAATGACTCGCTTCATCTCTCGCCGCAATGCAACTAACTGTCCAACTTGAGCATTAGTTAGCCCCCAACTATGTGCAGCGGCGCGCAATCATAAACGGCCCGACGCGCAATCAAGGGTCACTTTCGACGTACAATCGGTGAGAACATCGGTGACCATGAACGCAGGCTATCTGAGACCCATCTTTAACAGTCGTTTCAGAAAGACTTCGCTGAATCAATACCTTACGGCCGCGCCGACGGGTCTTAGCACCACGGTGGTGCCTTGAAGCGTAGCGTTTCCGGGTCATTGGATACGTAGAGAAGCCCGTCCGACCCGATGACTACGCTACGTGGATGGAAGAAAGGTGCAAGGGGTGAGGTCGTGGACGGGTCTAGAAACCCGAAAAATGCTCCAGTGGCTGCATTAAACGCTTGAAGACATCCCGTTCCCGAGAACCCAGCCATTTGCAGCGTTGGATCGCAGGCTGGCCCATTCACTACTAGCCCCGTTGGAGAGGCTACGAACAAGATAACTTGGCCTGCCGCTGTCCGGTAAAGGATGATTCCGCGGGGCGCGGGGGGAGCCTTATTTGCGGTGTATGGAACGAGCGCACTCAAGAAGTCTCCCGTTGTTGCATCATACCGATAAATGGCTCCGGGAATGGGTTCATTGTTGATTATCAGATTTGCAT
>DASYXW010000019.1:0-21678 GCA_035934405.1 Terriglobia bacterium | reverse complement strand
GAATTCCAGATTCCAGATGCAAGGTTCCAGAGCGCCAGCCGGAGAGATCGCATACATCCCGACAAAAGGCGTCGGGACGTATGCGCCACCCGGGATTCGCAGACATCAGAAAACGATGTTTGCGCCACCCGCCCGCGAGCAAGCTCGCTCGCGGAAAGCGGCGGCAAGCCGCCGCACTCCAGAGCGCCGCGATGCGTAATCGCATACCCGCCACGGCGAGCCAAACAGCGACGAAATATGTGCCACCCGCGCCGGGGAGGGCGTCGGGACGTATGCGCCACCAGGCCGGCCGGGATTTGAGATTTGAGATTCGGAATCTAAGATTGAGAATTCAAGATTCCAGATGCAAGGTTCCAGAGCGCCAGCCGGGTTCCTAGCGAAGCGTCACGCGAAACGTGCGCTTTTCCGGCGCCAGCTCGATCTTGTCCTCGCGCGCCAGCCATCCCAGCGCGAAGTTCACCAACTCGCCTGACCCGTTGAGTTTCTTCTTGAGCTCGGCCACGGTCTGCGGGCCGCCGCTCTCGAGCGCCTGCCACACCTGACCCGCCGTAATGCCCACCTGGCTTTTCACGTCTGCTGGTTTGGGCGGCGCCGCCGCCGGCGCTGCTTTTGTAGCTGCTGCTGTTGCTGCTGCCATATTGCCTCCTTGCTCTTTCCTGAGATTTTGTTGTGAGGCGATTCGCATCGCCCGGTAAATGGTTATTCTGCGCGAACGGTAGCGCGGCTTCCAGCCGGCATTTCCAGTTTCAAGCGCCCTAATACCGGAACCAACGAAGCGAAGAATCTGCGACTGCGAGTCACTTCCTTCGAGCGACTGCGGCTTCACGTCCACAAGCGGACCCCCCAAGCGGGGTTGAGGAATTACCGGCTCGCGTATTAGTATACCGCCAAAGTCAGCGAGGGGGAAGAGGAATGTTGGGTCCGGTCTGTGGTCGTGACGGAAACCCCGCCGCCATTCCGCTTATAATGCAGCTTCGAACATGCCGGCATCGAATCTCACGCTCTCGACGGAAGTGAAATATCTGAAAGGCGTCGGCCCGGCGCGCGCCGGGATGTTTGACGCGCGCGCCATTCGCACCGTGGAAGACCTCCTCTACTACACGCCGTTCCGCTACGAAGACCGCACGCGGCTCACGCCCATCCGCCAGTTGGTTCCCGGCCAGACCACCACCGTTGAGGCCGTCGTGCTCACTTGCGGTTTGATGCGCACCCGGCGCGGCGTCTACATTTACGACCTCGCGGCGCGCGACGCCTCCGGCATGTTGCGTTGCAAATGGTTCAACGCCGTCTATCTGGAAAAGAACCGGGTCTTCCGCGAGGGCCAGCGCGTCTTCTTTTACGGCAAGGTCGAGCGCGACCCCTACGGCACCGGCAACCTGCAGATGATCCAGCCGCAGTTTGAGATCCTCGTGGAGGACGAAGCCCACAGCGGCGAATCGCTGGAAGTGGGCCGCGTGGTTCCGATTTACGAAGCGATCGCCCGCATCTCCTCGCGCGTGCTGCGCCACCTCACTTGGAACGCTTTCGCGGCGCTCGCCGGGCGCATCCCCGATCCGTTGCCGCCCTCCGTCCGGCTCAAAAACAAGTTGCTCGACCGTGCCACGTCGCTCCGGCTGACGCATTTCCCGGATCAAGATCAACCGCTCGATTCGCTCGTGAACTTTCGCGCGCCCGCCCAGGTGCGCCTGATTTTTGAAGAGCTGTTCAACGTCAGCGCCGGACTCCTGCTGAAGCGGCGCAAGGCGAAGACGGTTGAAGGCATCCCCTTCCGTGTTACCGCGAGCGCCCGCCAGGCCATCAAGAAGATTTTGCCGTTCCATCCCACCGCGGCGCAGAAGCGGGCGCTGAAGGAAATCGTCACCGACATGATGTCGCCGCGCCCCATGAACCGCCTGCTGCAGGGCGACGTCGGCTCGGGCAAGACCATCGTGGCCGTCCAGGCGGCCATCGTGGCCATCGAGAACGGATACCAAGTGGCGCTGATGGCGCCCACCGAGATCCTGGCCACGCAGCACTACCTTTACATCAAGCAGCTTCTCGCGCCGCTCGGCTACGAGGTTGAATTGCTCTCGAGCGCGCGCAAGCCGCGTGAGAAAAAGGAAATCAAAGAGCGCGCGGCCGCCGGCAGCGTCCAACTGCTCGTCGGCACGCACGCCCTGATTCAGAAAGACGTCGAGTTCGCGCGCCTCGGCCTCGTTATCGTCGACGAGCAACATCGCTTCGGCGTCCTGCAGCGCTACCAGCTCATCCGCAAAGGACTGCCGCCCGACGTGCTCGTGATGACCGCCACGCCCATCCCGCGCACGCTGGCGCTCACGCTTTACGGCGATCTCGATTTTTCGGTGATTGATGAGCTTCCGCCCCACCGCTCGCCCATCGAAACCCGGCTCCTCGACGAGAGCCGGCGCGCGCAAGCCTTTGAGTTCATCCGCGACCGCGTGAAGCGCGGCGAGCAGGCCTACGTGGTCTACCCGGTCATCGAAGAGTCGGAAAAGCTCGACGTTCAGGCGGCGGTCCACATGCACCAGCACCTGGCGCGCAACGTTTTTCCCGAATTCAACGTCGGACTCTTGCATGGGCGCCTTCCGAGCGACGAGAAAGAAAGCGTCATGCGGGCCTTCAAAGAAAACGTGGCGCAGATTCTCGTCTCGACCACCGTGGTCGAGGTCGGCGTGGACGTGCCCAACTCCACCGTCATGCTCGTCGAGCATCCCGAGCGCTTCGGCCTCGCGCAACTGCACCAGCTTCGCGGACGCATCGGGCGCGGCAGCGTCAAGTCGCACTGCCTGCTGCTCGCCGCTGACCGCCGCAGCGAAGTGGCCGAGGAGCGCCTGCGCGCCCTGGTCTCCACCACCGACGGCTTCAAGATTGCCGAGATGGATCTCAAAATCCGCGGCCCCGGCGAATTCTTCGGCACGCGCCAGTCCGGCATTCCGGCCTTCCGCATCGCCAACCTGATTCGCGACCAGGAAATCCTGGAGTGGGCCAAGCGCGAAGCGGCGGAGTTCATCGAGCGCCCGAAGTCGCGGGAGGAGTTTGAGGCGTTCGTCAGTTACCTGCGCAACGCCTGGGCGCGGCGCTACGGCCTGGCCAGCGTCGCCTGAATCGGGGGCCAGGGGTCGGGGGCCAGGGGCCAGGGTTCAGGGCTCGCGTACTTGTCAGGCGATTGCGGTGCAAACGGTATGCCCTTGCTCGGGAGGCGACGTGAAGAGCTACGAAGAACTGGAGGTCTGGCAGAAGGCCGTAAGCCTGGCCATTGAAATCTACAAGGCGACTGAAGGGTTCCCGCGAGCCCCTGGCCCCTGACCCCCGGCCCCTGACCCCTATGCGCATCATCTCCGGCAAATACCGCGGCCTGACCCTCAAGACCCTGAAGGGTCCGCACCTGCGTCCCACCTCCGACCAGATGCGTGAGACCCTGTTTGACGTGCTCGGACCGGGCATCGTCAACTCCACGTTTCTTGACGCTTACGCCGGCAGCGGCGCCGTGGGCCTCGAAGCCTTGAGCCGCGGCGCCCGCGACGTGGTCTTCATTGAGCATCACCGCCCTGCCGCTCTGCTCATCCGCGCCAATCTCGCCGCGCTCAACCTGGACGGCGGCGCCCACGTCATCTCGTCGCCCGTCTCGAAGGCGCTGGATCGCCTGGCCGGGGAGGGCGATCGCTTCGACTTCGTCTTCGTCGACCCGCCCTACGTCGAGTACCGCGAGTATCACCACACGCTGCGCCAACTCGGCCGCTCCGGATTGCTGCTCGGGACGTCGCTCGTGGTCGCCGAGCATTCGCGCCACACGGTCCTGGAGGATGCGTACGGCAACCTGCATCGCTCCCGGGAGCTTCGTCACGGCGACACGCAACTCTCGTTCTATCGCCTGGCGAATCGCCCCGCCATCGTCGAAGCGTCAGCAGATCGCGCGGACCTCCGGCGTTGAAGCCGTTTGGTAATGGCGGTCGCGATGGTAGCGCAGGGCTCGCCACCCCGTGGCGTGGTTGGCCAGGTCTGCGAACTGCAGGCGCAGACATCGCAGAAAGCGCGAAGTCTGCGCCACCCAGCGAGACCTGCTTTACGCCCGGCTGGCGACTGCGGCCTCGCCCTTTTCGATGGGCGCGTCCACCAGATTGCCCCACTCCGTCCAACTGCCGTCGTAGTTGCGCACCTGATCGAACCCCAGCAGATACTTCAGCACGAACCAGGTGTGTGAACTGCGCTCACCGATGCGGCAGTAGGCGATGGCTTCCTTGCCCGGCCGCACGCCTTGCGACTCGTAGAGCCTGGCGAGCTCGTCATACGACTTGAATGTGCCGTCGTCGTTCGCGGCCTTCGACCACGTAATGCTGACCGCACCGGGAATGTGTCCGCCGCGCTGCGCCGTCTCGGTCATGCCGGCGGGCGCGATCACCTTGCCGGTGAACTCGTCCGGCGAGCGGACGTCAACCAGGTAGGCGCTCTTGGTGTCGAGCACCTGAAAAATCCGGTCGCGCCGCGCCCGGAGCGATTCGTCCGGCGCCACGGCCTTGTAGCTCGCCGCGACAAACTTAGGCGTGTCCGTGGTGAACGGCCGGCTTTCGAGCTCCCACTTCTTGCGGCCGCCGTTCATCAGCCGCGCGTCCTGGTGGCCGAAGTATTTGAGCTGCCAAAGGGCGTAGGCGGCAAACCAGTTGTTGTTGTCGCCGTAGACGACCACGGTGGTATCGTTGGAGATGCCGGAACTCGCGAGCAATTGCTCGAACTGGCGCTGGCCCAGCAGATCGCGGCGGACGTTATCCTGTAACTGCGACGTCCAGTTCCAGGCGACGGCGTTCTTGATGTGTCCCTTCTCGTAGGAACTGGTGTCCACGTCCACTTCCACGAGCCGCACCTTCGGGTCGTCGGTGTGTTGGGACACCCAGTCGGTGGACACCAATACTTCGGGATGCTTGTAATCGCCCATGACGGAAAATCCTCCTTTCACAAATGCTACACAAGACTGGAGTCATTCATACCAACCGTGATGCACCGAAGCAAGCTAATCCGCCACTCGACACTCCGGAGGTGATGGGTCAGGCTGGCCCGACGCCGCGGTCGGGTACTTTCCCCTCCAGGCGCGCCAGCGGATGCGGAATAGCTCGCAGAACATGCGCGTCGAGTCCCGCAGGAAGCGGACCTTGGTGGCCGGGTCGTCGTTCCAGCGCACCGGCACCTCGAGCACGCTGCCGCCGCGATGTTTGACCAGGAACAAAATCTCCGGGTCGAACCCGAACCCTTCCACGCGCTGGCATTCAAAGGCCCAGCGGGTCGTGGAGCGGCGAAACAATTTCAAACCGCATTGCGTGTCGTGCAGCCGGAGTCCGGTGAACAGGCGCACCAGCAGGTTGAACCCCATGCCGGCGTATTCGCGAAAGCGCGGTTGATGCACTCCGATCAGCTCGCGCTGCAGCGCGCGCGATCCGACGGCAGCGTCGGCGCCGGTGGATTCGAGCGCCGCGATCAGCATGCCGGCCTGCTCGATGGGCGCCGAAAGGTCGGCGTCGGTGAACAGCACATACTTGCCCCGCGCTTCGAGCACGCCGCGGCGGACGCTCGCGCCCTTGCCGCGATTACACGGGTTGCGCACGACGCGCAGCAACGGCCATTCCGCCGCGATCTCGGCGAGCAACTGCGGCGTAGCGTCGGTTGAGCCGTCATCCACGACGATGACCTCGGAGGAAAATGTCTTGGAAGCGACGTATTGCCGGATCTGGTCGAGCGACTTCCCGATTCTCAGGCCTTCGTTGTAAGCGGGAATGACGATGGTGAGAAGAAGATCGGGCATAGAAGGGTCGAAAGTCAAAGGTCGATAGTCGAAAGTTAAAGGTCAAAAGTCAAAGTCTCGTCCTTTCGACTTTCAACCTTCGACTCTTTGACTGTTGGACTGTTTTCCTGCCAGCCGTACCGGCCGACGAGAGGCACGAACTGGCAGGGATCGAGGACACGCGTGATCATCCCGCCCTCGTGCCTGAGAATCAGCAGCAGGTCTTGCCGCTGAAGGTCACCCACCGGAATCAGCAACCTGCCGCCTTCCGCCAGTTGATCGACGAGCGTATCAGGAACTCTGGGAGAGGCGGCGGTCACGATGATGGCCTGGAACGGCGCGGCCGCCGCATAACCTTCCGTCCCGTCTCCCCAGATGACCTCCACGCCGGTGTAGCCGAGCCGCGCCAGGCGCGCGCGCGCCTCCTGCGCCAGGCGGAAATTGCGCTCCACCGTGTAGACCTTCGCTCCGAGTTCCGCCAGAATCGCCGCCTGATAGCCCGTCCCCGTCCCGACTTCGAGCACCCGGTCACCCGGCTCGACGCGAGCCGCCTGGGTCATGATGGCCACCATGTAGGGCTGCGAAATCGTCTCCGCGTCGCCGATGGGCAGCGGCCGGTCGTCATAAGCCGCGCCGAGATGAACCCGCGGCACAAACTCGTGCCGGGGAACCCGCAGCATGGCCTCCAGCACTCGCGCGTCCACGATGCCGCGGCGGCGGAGCTGCTGCTCGATCATACCCTGGCGTTCGGATTCAAACGGCGTGGCGCTCATAGGGACCGGCTTGCCGACTCTCCCGGACCGCCGGATTTTATCGTCGAACTCGGCTGGTACCAGCATAGCACTATGCGCCCGGAATCGCATGGGCAACACCTCTGGCGGCCGAATGCCTCCTTCCGGGTTCCGGCTGGCAAACCGGCGGTGAACTCGGTATCGTAGACTTGATGTCCCGGCCATCCGGCACACGCCGCCTCGATCTCGACGGAGGGCTGTTCCGCGTCAAGCGGCGCCCTGCTGTCCCGCACGAATTCGTGCTTGAGGCACTCGCTGCTCTCTCGCCCGTCACCCGCCCCATGTTCGGCTGCCTGGCCGTGTACGTCGGCGAGAAGATTATGCTCATCCTGCGCGACAAACGCGTCCGCACGGCAGACAACGGCGTGTGGCTGGCCACTACCCACGAGCACCACGAGAGCCTGCGCCGCGAGTTTCCCCACATGCGGTCGATTGCGGTGCTGGGGAAGAAAGTAACCGGCTGGCAGGTTCTTCCCGCGAGCGCGCCGGACTTCGAGGAAGCGGCGCTGCGCGCCTGCGAGCTGATCCTCGGCGGGGACAAGCGACTCGGCAAGGTGCCGGGAACGCGGCGCACCGCTCGATCAGGCGCCCGGCGAGCGGGGTCCCAATGAACAATGGCAAATACTCCCGCCAGATTCTCTTCGCGCCCATCGGCGCCAAAGGGCAGGAGCAGATACGCGAATCGAGCTGCGTGATTATCGGCTGCGGTGCGCTGGGCACGGCGCAAGCGAACGCCTTGGCGCGCGCCGGAATCGGCAGGCTGCGGATCGTGGATCGGGATTATGTGGAAGAAAGCAACCTGCAGCGCCAGATGCTCTTCGACGAGGCTGACGCCGCCGCGAACCTGCCCAAGGCCGTCGCCGCCGAGCGCAAGCTCCGGCCGATCAACTCCGAGGTTGTAGTCGAGGGCATCGTGGGGGACGCCGAGAGCGGCAACATCGAGAACCTCGTCGCCGGCTTCGACGTGATTCTGGACGGTACCGACAACTTCGAGACCCGGTATCTCCTGAACGACGTGGCGATCAAACTTGGCATCCCGTGGATCTACGGCGCCGTGGTGGGCAGCTACGCCACTACGCTGACCATCGTCCCCGGCCGCACCCCGTGCCTGGCGTGCGTGTTTCCGGAGCGCCCGCGGGGCTTGCAGGAAACCTGCGACACGGTGGGCGTGATCTCGCCGGCCGCGGCCTGGGCGGCGGCCGTGCAGGTGGCGGAGGCGTTGAAGATCCTCACCGGGAACCACCGCGAACTGCACGGCAGGCTCCTGGCGTATGACCTCTGGCAGAACCGGCTGGCACAAGTGAGTCCGCGCACCGATCCCGGATGCCGGGCCTGCCAGCAGCGCGAATTCATATATCTCGAAGGCGATGGGCTTTCACATACCACGGTGCTCTGCGGGCGCGACTCGGTTCAGATTCGCCAACCCAACAACCGGCCGCTCGATTTCGTGGTTTTGCGCGAGCGCTTGGAACCGTTCGGACCCGTCCACGCGAACGAATACCTGTTGCGCTGCCGGCTCGACCCCTACGAGTTGACCGTCTTCGCCGACGGGCGCGCCCTGGTGAAGGGTACGGACGATCCCGCCGTGGCGCGCGCCATCTATGCGAAGTATGTTGGGTCGTGAGCGGCGCAAGTCGGCAACCAACTGTTTTGGCCTTTTAGGGAATTGCGTGCAAGAGGAACCTTTCGCTATACTGAATGTCGCCGCCGTTTTCATCTCCGGCGAATCCCAAGATGCTGCGCCGCCTCTACCCGCTGAAACCTTATCTCGCCCGCTACCGAAGCCGTTTCGTCGCGGGCTTTGTCACGCTGCTCATCGCCCAGCTCACCGGCGTCACCATCCCGCTGTTCATCAAAGCCGGCATTGACGGACTCACCCACCGGGCGGCCCTCGGTCGCCTGCTGTTTTTCGCCGGCCTGATGCTGGGCCTGGCCGTGGTGAAGGCGGTGTTTCAATTCTGGATGCGCTGGATTCTGATCGGTATTTCGCGCGACGTCGAGTACGACCTTCGCAACGACCTCTTCGCCCACTTGTGCCGTCTTTCGCAGCGCTATTACACCGGAACGCGCACGGGAGACCTGATGTCGAAGCTCACCAACGACCTGAACGCCGTCCGCAACATGGTGGGTCCGGGCATCATGTACTCAGCCACGACAGTCGTGGTCGGTGTCGCCACCATCGGTCTCATGGTCCATCTCGACTGGCGGCTGACGCTGCTGGCGCTCATTCCGCTGCCCGTCGCGTCCGTGCTGGTCAAGGTGTTCGGGCAGAAGATTCACGACCGCTTCGAGCGCATCCAGGCGATGTACTCGGAACTGACGGAGCGGGTGCGGGAGAATCTCTCCGGCGTGCGGGTCATCCGTGCCTTCTGCCAGGAAGAGCCGGAAATGGCGCTCTTCGACCGCATGAACCAGGAGTTTGTGGAGCGGAACAAAGGGCTCATCTGGATATCGAGTTTCCTGTGGCCGGTGCTGGCGATGATGTTTGCCCTCTCCTTCATGCTGATTCTGGTGGCCGGCGGGCGGCACGTGATTTCGGGCGCCATCTCCCTTGGCACTTTCGCCGCCTTCAACGTGTACCTGATGTATCTCATCTGGCCCATCATCGCGCTGGGCTGGGTGGTGAACCTGATGCAGCGCGGCCTGGCGTCGCTGGAGCGCCTGTGGACGATCTTCCTGGCCCGGCCGGAGATCGACGACCGCGAAGTGCCGGCGCAACCCCTCACCAGCCTGCGCGGCGAAATCGAGTTCCGCGATCTCGACTTCGCTTACAACGGCAAGCCGGTGCTCAAGGGAATCAATCTGAGCGTGCCCGCCGGCAAGACGGTGGCGATTGTCGGCGCTACCGGCTCGGGAAAGTCCACTCTGGTCAGCCTCATTCCGCGACTTTACGACGCCCCCGACGGCGCGCTCCTGCTCGACGGCGTGCCCATCCGCCGGATTCCGCTCGAAACGCTGCGGCGAAACATCGGCTTTGTACCACAGGAAACTTTCCTGTTCAGCGAGACGATCCGCGAGAATGTGCGGTTCGGCGCCCCGGATGCTTCGGAAGCCGACGTGGAACAGGCCACGGACGTTTCCAACATTCTTCCCGAAATTCACGGCTTCCCCAAGGGATTCGAGACGCTGGTGGGCGAGCGCGGCCTGACGCTCTCGGGCGGCCAGAAGCAGCGCACCGCCATCTCCCGCGCCGTCATCCGCGACCCGCGCATCCTGATTCTCGATGACGCGCTTTCGAGCGTCGATACCGGCACGGAAGAGAAAATCCTCCAGCACCTCACCGGCGTGATGGCCGGCCGGACGACGTTGCTGATCTCGCATCGCGTCTCGACGGTCCAGAACGCGGATGAGATTGTTGTGCTCGACCACGGTGAAATCGTGGAGAGGGGAACACACGAGGAGTTGCTGACGCTCGATGGGTACTATTCCGAGCTGTACAACAGGCAGTTGATTGAGGAAGAGCTGGAGAAGGAGGCTTAGGGTCGTTCGCCGTTCGCAGTTCTTTGCTATGCCTGACAACGTTCGCGAAGAGGAAATTCTCGGCAAGGCGTACGACTCGCGCCTGATGCGGCGGCTGCTCGCCTACCTTCGTCCTTACTGGCGCGTGGTGACGCTGGCGCTGGTTGCGATCTTCTTATACGGCATCCTGCAGGCGGTGCCGCCCTACCTGATGAAGGTGGAAGTAGACCGCTACCTCGATCCCACCCGCCACGGGCAGATTCCACGTTATCTCGCCCGGTTCCTGAGCCCGAATCCAGCGGCCGGCATTTTTCAGATCGCCTTCGCCCTCTTTCTTCCAACAGTGTTGGTCACGTTCTTCCTGGAGTTTGGGCAGTCGTTCACCATGCAGCTTGTCGGACAGAAGGTGATGTACGACCTGCGGAAAGAGATCTTCGCGCACTTGCAGCGATTGCAGCTCAGCTTCTACGACCACAACCCGGTGGGCCGCATGGTGACGAGGGTCACGACCGACGTGGACGTGCTCAACGACCTGTTCAGCTCGGGCGTGGTGGCGATCTTCGGCGATTTCTTCACGCTGGTCAGCATCATCGCCATCATGCTCGAAATGAACTGGAAGCTGGCTCTGCTGACGTTCGCCGTTCTGCCCTTGATTGTGATGACGACGATGTGGTTTCGCCAGGCGGTGCGCGATTCCTACCGGCGCATTCGCATCGCCATTGCCCGCATCAACGCCTATCTGCAGGAACACCTGACGGGCATGGCGGTGTTGCAACTCTTCAATCGCGAAGAGCGAAGCTACCAGGAGTTCGAGAAGATCAACCGGCTCCACATGGGAGCTTACAAGGATTCGATTCTCGCCTACGGGCTGTTCTATCCCGCTGTCGAATTTCTAGGCGTGACCGCGGTCGCCATCATTATCTACGCCGGCGGCGGCATGAGCCTGCGCGGGACGGTGACGGTGGGAACGGCGATTGCCTTCATCCAGTATTCCCAGCGCTTCTTCCGGCCCATCCAGGACCTCAGCGACAAGTACAATATCCTGCAGTCCGCCATGGCAGCTTCGGAGCGGATTTTCAAGCTGCTCGATACGCCGGTCGAGATCACCGACCCGGCGGAGTCTTTAGCGGTGGTCTCTGACCGCCGAACGGCCACTGTGATGTCGCCGGCGGACGGCGGTCACAGACCGCCGCTACAGTCACCGGATGGCGATCAGAGATCGCCGCTCCAGCAGCCGCTGGTTGAGTTCCGCAACGCCGGCTTCGCTTACGACGGTGAGCATCGCGTTATCGAAGACATCTCGTTCACGATCGATCCCGGCGAGACGGTGGCCGTGGTGGGACACACCGGCGCGGGCAAGACCACGCTCACCAGCCTGCTGCTGCGCTTCTACGACGTCCAAGACGGCCAGGTGCTGTTCGACGGCGTGGATGCCCGGCGCTTGCGACTGCAGGACCTGCGGCGCAATTTCGGAATGGTCTTGCAAGACCCGTTCCTGTTTTCGGGAACCATCGCCTCGAACATCCGCCTGGGAACCGAGTGGATCACCGACACGCAGGTGCGCGAGGCGGCGCGGCGCGTGAACGTCCTGGACTTTGTCCAAAGTCTGCCCGGCGGCTTCGACGAGCTGGTGAAAGAACGCGGCGTAACCCTTTCCGTGGGTCAGAAACAATTGCTCTCGTTCGCCCGGGCTCTGGCCCACAATCCGCGCGTCCTGATCCTCGATGAAGCCACTTCGAGCGTAGACCCGGAAACCGAGTACATGATCCGCGAGGGCCTGCGGCGGCTCATCGAGAACCGCACGTCGCTCATCATCGCCCACCGGCTTTCCACCATCCAGAACGCCTCGAAGATTATCGTGATGCACAAAGGAAGGATCCGCGAAGTCGGCACACACCAGGAATTGCTGCAGCAGCGGGGGATTTATTTCAAGCTCTATCAGCTTCAGTACAAGGACCAGGAAATGCCCGCGCTCGAAGCCGGCGCTTCTTGATAAATGCCTGCGCGCGTCCAAATTGGCTCATCAGGACATATCAGAAGTCGGGGAGCCCTTCTAAGGGCTCCCCACTCGAAGCGCTGGAGCTAGGAACTGCTGCGCACGTGAAGCTCCCGACCCAACCGCTGCATGTCCTGCCGGTCGGCGGTGTATTCCTCGAAATTACCGAGGGAATTCGTCAGCTTGGAAGCGCGCTGATAGATGCCTCTCACGTCTCCCCGATAGTCAGGGGACCAGAGGTCGTCCTCGTGCTGCCCCAGAAAAGCAATGGCGGCCTGAGTGTAATCTGTGAGTTCAAGGGTGGTTGGAGTGATGCGAGCGATCTCCCGCTGCTGCCAGGACGGATCGACCCGTTTGATGGTGCGGAGGCGGCAAAGGATACGATCCATGTCGTTCACGTTATCGCGCGCGCGGTTGAGAATTGCCGCGTGCGGCTGCCAGCCCGTGAGGTCGGGATTGTCGCGCCCGACGGCCTGTAGGTGAGCGGCCTCATCTCTTACCGTGAGGGCCTTCGCCTGCAATTTCTGAAGCAGTTGGGACGTTTCGTTAGAGAAATTCCAGGTGTAGGATGCCGCAGTCGTGGGGCCAACCGTACACTCCGGGTTCTTGGTAGCGGCCATCAGGCCGGGAGTCAGAAACATCAAAGGGATCAAATAAACATGGCGAGGGGAAAATCGAGTCATAAAAAGGTTCTCCTTTCTGCCCAAGAGTGTCTCCTGGGCTTCGCAATGTGACTCGCGCCGTATCTACCATCTACGATGTCGCGCGCGACAGGTTTCGTTGCCCGAAAGTGATGCAGCGCGAAGTTGCCGTTTCAGGCACCGGTCCGAAAATGCTCGTCCAGCCAGCCGAGACTCGCCTTCTTCTGAGGTTCGAGAATGTGCCCGCCCGGCGAGGCGTCGGCGAGTTTCCTGCCCGTCATGCAACGGACGCGGTAAAGCTCAGCGAAGGCAAACTTCTGCGCCGCCGATCCCTCGCCACACACCACCTCCGATCCGCGCCGCACGTTGTCCATCAGACGGCAAGGGTGGAGCAGGTGATACGGATTGCGCCGCATCTCATCGCCGTGCTCTGCGATGGCCACCAACTGCGTGGCAACCGTCTCCGGCGCGAGGCCCACCATGAGGTTCGGCCGTTCGATCTGATGCCAGAACTCGGTCTCGACCACGAGCATCGGGCCGCGGCCACTTCGTTCGAGATGCGCTCCGAGAGCCTCGATGACCAAGTGGTGTGTGCCGATATGAGTGCTGTTAAAGTCTTCAGCGTGTGGCGTGAAGACGACATCGGGCGCTTCACTATCGAAAATCCGGCGCAGTCCATCGACCTTGTCCGCCCAGGCTCGCGAGTCCTGCCTTCCCCTTAGGTTGACGTGGTCAAGGCCGCGGGCCTCCGCCGGCTTGAGGTCCATCGCGGATGCTTCGACAACATCCTCGTTGCCTGCCACGATAAGCCTGAAGCCGAGCGCCTGGCAAGCAGACTCGAGCTCGCGCAGCCGTCGCGCCCGCTGGCTGGTGTCGCTGCCGAGGGTAATGGCGACATTGGTGACCATCGCTCCCGAGTCAAGCCGCAACCGCAGCGCCAGGGCCCCGCTCAGCGATTCATCGTCCGGGTGTGGCGCGCAAAAAACCACCCGGGCAGGTGATTGCAACTGGCGCGCGACAACAGAAACCGGCGGGAGCCGTAGCGGCGCAGTGGAAGGCCCGAGCGCGATGGCGCGGCCAGCATCGGCGGCGCGCGTTACGTTTTGAACGTACCCCAGCCACTCGCGGTAACGCTCTTGCCACACTATGCCCGCCTCTTCCACCATAATGAAGCGCTCCGGTTCGATATCGATGCTGATGGCCGCCGTGCAGACTCACCTTCTAATCGTGTACAATGCCCAGTCCGTGAGATTGACTCATTGAACCAATGCATCAATCTCTGATGAATCGAGGTGAATCATGATGCCCCGCTTGATGCTAGTCTGTGCGGTTGTTGCCTTCGGCGCTTTGGCGGGAGGCGCGCAATCCACTCCGCCCAAGGAGCCCGCCGGATGGACCCAACTCTTCAACGGCCATAGCCTCGACGGCTGGGAACACGTGGGCCCGGGAAGTTTCAGCATCGTCGACGGCTTGCTGAAGACCCACGGCGGCATGGGGCTGCTGTGGTACACGAGGGAGAAGATCGGCAGCGCCGTGCTCCGCGTGGTGTTTCAGACGGTCCGGGACAACTCGAACTCCGGCGTCTTTATCCGCATCCCCGACAAACCCACCGAGCCGTGGATGCCCGTGAACAAAGGCATCGAAGTACAGATCGACAACAGTGACAATGATTACCATTGTACCGGAGTCCTCTACTCGCTCACCCAAGCGCTGGCGCGCCCGCAGAAGAAGCCGGGAGAATGGAACACCATGGACATCACCATTGACGGACCGCACACCATCGTCGTGCTCAACGGGGTCAAGGTGACCGACTACACCGAGGGCCAGCCCGTGCCCCCCAAAAAGCATTCCTGGGAACCCGACCGCGGACCCCGGCCCGATACAGGCTACATCGGCCTGCAGAACCACAACGACCAGGATGTGGTGTACTTCAGCGAAGTGGCGGTGAAGCTGCTCCCGCGTTGAGCGGGTGGCCGAATCGTGCAATTCCACGGGGCTATCCAGGTAGGCTAGGCACTGGGCATCTCCGGGCTGGCCTCCCCTTCGGCTCCGATCGGCGCCGGCGCAGGAACGTAGGGCGCGGGCGCGGCAGGAATCGCCGCCGGTTCCGCGCGCCTTTGGTACCACAGTGTCTCAGCGGCACGCTGCCAGAGCCGCGTGCCCAGCCACAGCAAACACACCAACTCGCCGAGCACGAACGACATGCCCACCGATGGCGGCGGCACCAGTTTCACCCACACCCAGAAAGCCGCCGCGAGCGCGATCCAGGCCACCAGGCTGATGCGCAGGTACATCCAGTAAAGCGAGCCGAAGTTTCCGAAGGTCAGTTTGAAGGCACGGCGGAGGGAGCGCCGCATCGCCCGCTCGTCTTCAGCTACGGCATGCACCTGGGCCACGTCGAACCACAGCCGGACAGCCATCATCAGGAACAGAGTCGCCAGCGCGGCAACAAGGGTGATCACAAAACCGGCGACCGGCTTGCCCGAATCGGGGCCGAGTTTACCCGCCGCCTTGAAGACGGGCGAGACGATCATCAAGAGAGGGACGAATACAATCAGCGAGTAAAGCAGCAGGCGCACAAAGCGCCAGAAGAACCGCCCCGCCGCCTCGAAGAACTCGCCCTTGGCGAGCTTGCGATCCTGCCGGTAGACTTCGAGGAATCCGCCCTCGACGAACAGCATGAAGATGAAAAAGACGACGGCTCCAATGACGGCGCCGGCGCCGGAGTTAAACGGCTGGCTCGGCTGCATGGCGAGCGAACCCAGCGCCGCCATGTCCATGCCTTTCACCAGCCGCTGGGCCTCCAGGCTGTGATTGAGCACAGCGCCCAGCTTGCTCGACACACCCATCGTGCCGAGCAGGCCGAGGATGAGGTTGACGACAAAAATCCACCACAGCACGCCCTGGCGGCGCCACACCAGGCCCGCGCCCTCCGAAACCACGCCTCGTTCCTTGTCGGTCATGGTGTGCCCTCGCCGTTCATCGGATCATCAGTGCATCGGATCATCGAGCCATTCAATCCTGCTGGCAATGACCCGATGACTCAATCACCCGATGACCCGATCTCTTCACGCCAGCCACGCCGCGAGCTGCGCCGCCCACTGGGTCACAAAGAGCCAGTAAGTCGTGAGCTTATGCGTGGCGGACTTATTCTCCTCCGCCGTGTAACTGTTGTTGAAGAAATCTTTGTCGAGCAGGATCTTGTGCCCCGGATCGATTTCGGCCGATGTGACCTTGGCCTTCTTGTCGTAGCTGTAGCGAATCCAGCGGTCGCGGCCGTCCCACTTCTCGTTCACGGTTGAGCCGTCGTCAAACTTGATCTGGACGTCCACCGGCATGATGAAGTCGCCCTTGCGGTGGACGAGCACAGTGTCGCGATAGAGCGTCTGACCCTTTTTCTCCTTCGGTGGATTCTTCTCGTACCAGTCCACGCGGTCGGAGCGGAGACCGAGGATCTCATAATCCAGAATGTTGGTGCCCGAGACCGCCTGGTTGAAATACCAGCTCAGGTCCTGGCCCGCAACCTCGCTGATCGTGTTCATGAAGTCGGTTCCGGTCGGATGCGTGAACCGGTACTTCATGAAGTAGGCGTGCATGGCCTGCTGCATCGTCTCTTCGCCGATGATGCCTTCAAGCGTCAGCAACACCGTGGCGGTCTTGCCATAAGTGTTGCCGCCATACGAATTGCTGCTCATGAACTGCCAGGCGTAACGCGTGAGCGGATCGTCTTCCGCCACGCCGAGGTAGTTGAGGCGCTGCGAGCCACTCTCCCCCATCGTCATGCCCCACAAATTGATTTCGTTCGTACCCTTTCCGTACAGGGACCTCATGATCTTCGCTTCCGTGTAGCTGTTGATGCCCTCGTCGAGCCACGCTTCCTCAAACTCGTTCGTGGCTACCATGCCGTACCAATACTGATGGCCGAATTCGTGCTCCGCCACCAATTCCGGAAGCTTGAGACCGGAGGGCACAAACCAACTGGTATCCGCGGTGTAGAGCGTGGGGTATTCCATGCCGCCGGCGTCGGAGCCGCCCTCGGGCGGGTCCACGATCGTGATGCGGTCGTACGGATAGGGGCCGTACCAGCGGTCAAAACGATCGAGCGTACCCTTCTGCACCTGGAGGTAGCGCGCGGTGGTGCTCTCGTGGTGGGGCGACATCAGCAGATGGATTTTCACCACATGACCGGCGGGGCTGGTCCAGGAATCCTCGACCAGATGGAAGCTGGGGCTTGCCGTCCAGGAAAAGTCGTGGATATCCTCCCCGTGCCAGGTCACGGTCTTGGTGCCGTCGGGATTGTTGACGCTCGAGACCATGTCGCCGCAAGCGCCGAGCACGTAGTTCTGAGGCACCGTCGTCTTCACATCGAACGTGCCGAAGTCGGCGAAGAACTCGGTGGTGGCGTGGAACTGGTGGCAGTTCCATTTTCCGTGCCACCACACGCCGACCTTGGGAAACCACTGCGCCACCATGAAGAAATCGCGCTTGTAACCGGTGCGCTCGACGACCTCGGGAAGCTGATCGTGGAAGGCGATCTTGAAGGTGACGTCCACGCCCGCCGGCACGGGCTGCGGCAGCGTGACCTGAAAGACGGTGTGGTCGTTGGTGTTGCGATCATCCGGCTGGATGAACTCCATCTTGTTGGTGAGGTCGCCGACACCCTCGACCTCAAACTTCCTCACTTCGATCGCGCCGTAATGCTTGCGGTCCCAGCCGGATTCGGGGCCGGTGCCGCGAGTGCCATAGAGTCGCACTTCCGTCATGAAGGTGGACTTCGGCTGGAAGGCATTGAGGTAGAGGTGAAAGGGAAACGTTTGCAGCGGCTGGCCGGTGAGGTTGTGATAGGTGAGCGTCTCCTGGCCGTCCACGGTTTTCCTGGCCGGGTCGAGCTTGGCCTCAATCTGGTAGGCTACAACTCGGACGGAGAGCGGCTGCGATTCCGTCGTCGTCGCCGTCTCAACCGGCGGCGCCGTTTGCGCGACCGCGCTGCCGCTAATCCACACTGGCCAGACGGCCACCGCGAAACTCGCGGCCAGAATCGAGCGAAGACGCATAGTCACCATCCGTTTCAGCCATCTATCCTAAAGCCGCGAACTATAACATAACGCGACAGCCAGACAAACGGAATCTTGAGCACGGTAGTGGGTCACACGTATACAGGCTTGTTTACAGTGGGCTTGCATCGGCTGATTTTGTAAGGATTCGGCTACCATTCGCGCTCCGGTTCTGCGGAGCGACTCACACATTCTGGTTTTTACCCAAAAAACGGGTAGTGGGTCAGTTTGATGTAGAGGCGGCTTCATGCCGTCACAAAATGGCGGGGTAAACCCGCCGCTACGCGTCAAACTGACCCACTACCCTTGGGTATGTGATACGGGACGGTCTTCATGTCCCACAACTTTTCGCAGTCAGCCTCTCGGCTTACGGCAGCACGCGGAAGGGCACGTTGCTGGAAAGCGTGCCGCTGGGCGTTACCACCTGGACTTTGCCGGTGGTGGCGCCGGCGGGTACAGTGGTCTTGATCAAGGAGCTGGACAGCACGGTGAACGTAGTCGATGTGCCGTTGAAGGTGACGTTGGTCGCGCCGGTCAGATTGGTCCCCAGAATCTTGACGGTCGCTCCCACCTTGCCGGAGGTCGTCTGTGTTTCCACAAACGGGCCGAGATCTACCGACAGGCTGAAGACCGTGCCGTAGCCGCCTTTGGCCCCGCCTGACTGCGTTGTCCCGTAGAAGTTCCCATTGGTGTCTTGGACAAGCCCCCCGAAGGGCTGTTGGCCGTCCGGGCAACCGCTTTGGGAGCAAAAAGTGTAAAGTGTCGTCAGCACGCCAGTAGACGTGATTTTGAAGACCGTCCCACTGTTGTGGTCCCCGCCACCGTACGTTGTCCCGTAGAAGTTCCCATTGGTCGCCTGGACCAGCAGCGCTTCGGGGCTTTCGCCGTCTGCGCAACCGCTTAGCGAGCAAAAGCTGTAAAGCGTGGTCAGCGTGCCACTCGAGGTGATTTTGAAGACCGTGCCACCATTGTTGCCGCCACCGCCATTCTGCGTTGTCCCGTAGAAGTTCTTGTCCGTGGCCTGCACCAGCGCACGGACGGGGACGGCGCCGTCCGTGCAGAAACCGCCTTGGATACAAAAACTGTAGAGCGTCGTCAACGTGCCACTTGGGCTGATTTTGAAGACCGTGCCACTATTGTTGGTCCCACCAAACGCCGTTGTCCCGTAGAGGTTCCCATTGGTGGCCTGGACCAGTCCCGCAGCGGGGTACTCGCCGTCTGTCAGGTCGAAGTTGTGCAGCGTCGTTAGCGCACCACCTGGGGTGATTCTGAAGACCGTGCCACAGCCAAACGGCGGGCAGGAGGCGCTGGTCCCGCCACTCGACGTTGTCCCGTAGAAGTTCCCATTGGTGGCCTGGACCAGCCCCACCAAGGGGGCGCTACCGTCGGCGCAACCGCTTTGCGAGCAAAAGCTGTAAAGCGTCGTCAACGTACCGCCTGGGGTGATTTTGAAGACCATCCCCAAGCCCTGGGCCCCGCCATAGAACGTTGTGCCGTAGAAGTTCCCGTCCGTCCCCTGCACCAGCCCCCCGTACGGGCTGGTGCCGCCCGGGTCGCCGAAGTTGTACAGTGTCGTGAGCGTACCACTTGGGGTGATTTTGAAGACGGTGCCACAACCATTCTGGCAGGCGGTACTGTCCCCGCCTGCCAACGTTGTCCCGTACAGGTTCCCATCGGTGGCCTGGACCAGCGCCGCCGAGGGCCCATTGCCGTCCGTGTTGTCGAAGCTGTGCAGCGTGGTGAAAGTCTGCGCCGGTAAGGTGATCGCCATGGTTGCGCACAGCAGAAAGAGACCGAAGGTCGTCTTAACCCAATTAAGTCCATCCATGTTGCCTCCTCGCCACAATCAAGGCTTTCGGCTGTGATGGTGGATGCGCCCGAAGCGTACCATTCGGGTTCGGTCTTGTCAAAGCGACCCAGTGTCCTGAGTCATAAGTTCGCTGAATAAATCAGCCCCGATACATCGGGGCGACAGGACGTAGCCCACGGCGCGAGCCGTGGGTTAGCGAGTCTCAGTAGAACGCAAGCCCCGGAGGGGCGCAAGAACCTGCTTGGTCACCTGATTCTCAGCGCCCAGGACCGGCATCGGGGTTGTACCCATCCGCCCGTCGCCTGGGCGTCGCGATTTCTTTCGCCCCTGGCGGGGCTCTGTTGCGATGGGGGCGCCTCGACCCACGGCTGGCGCCGTGGGCTACGGCCTTGCGCCCGCTCCGCGCGGGCTGTCCCATAACACCCTGACCCTGATACCGCCGCGCGCTGATTTATTCACACCGAACCTACGACTCCGGTGCGCTGGGATCTTGACAGCATGTTCGATCGCCTGCTATTTTAACTATCTGGTTAGTTAGTCATGCGCAGACGAGCCTCATCCGCCGTGGCGGGACGCCGGGAGCGCGCCGCGGAGACCCGCGCGGCTATCCTCGCCGCCGCCGAGCGTATTTTTGCCGAGCGGGGCCTGGCGGGCGCGCGCACCGACGCCATCGCCGCCCGCGCCGGAGTAAACAAGGCGCTGTTGTATTATTATTTCAAGGACAAGGACGCGCTGTATCTGGCGGTGCTCGACGACCAGTTCAGTGAATTCCACCGCCAGGCGATGCAGGTGCTGGAATCGGAAGGCTCGGCGCGATCCGTCCTGCTGCGCTACGTGAGCCTGCACCTGGATTTCATCGGCGCCCGGCATCGTTTCGCGCCGCTCTTCCAGCAGATGATGATGACCGGCGGCAAGCCCTTCGAGCGCCTGGTTCGCAAATACTTCGCGCCTCGCGCCGAAGCCCTCGGGCGGTTGATCGAGCGCGGCATGCGCGAGGGGGAGTTCCGCCGGGGCGACCGCGAACACGTGGCCGTCTCGGTGGTGGCGTTGATTGTTTTCTATTTTTCGTCCGAGCCAGTGATGCGAATGCTCGGCCGCCGCGACGCCTTTAGCGCCGCCAATCTCAAGCGCCGCAAGCGGGAAGTGCTCGATTTCATCCGCTACGGCCTTTTCTTGCGCCCGGAGGCGTCCGTCGCATGAAGAGCAAAAAGGTTCTGACTGTTCTCATCATCTTGATTGCCGCCGGCGCGGCGGCGTGGTACTTCACGCATCGCCAGCCGACCGTGCTGAGCCTGACCGGAATCGTGACCACGGACGAAGTGGTGGTGAGCTCGCAGGTGCCGGGCCGCCTCAGCCAGCTTGCTGTGAACGTGGGCGACACGGTAAAGGCGGGGCAGCTCCTGGCGGTGATTCTGCCGCTCGAACAGAAGGCCGACGTGGCCTATTTCGCCCACACCGAGCAGCAATCGTCGGCGCAGGTGGCGCAGGCGGAGGCCGACCTGAAATATCAGGAGGCGCAGACCGCGGACCAGACCCGCCAGGCGGAGGCGAATCTGGCGGCCGCCGAGGCGGCCGTCGCGGAGGCCAAGGCGACGCTCGAGAACGCCTCGCTCGACCTGAAGCGCAACCAGGCCCTCTACCAGCAAGGCGTGGCCTCGGCGCAGGTCTACGATCAGGCGCGCACCACCTTCGCCGCCGACCAAGCTCACGTGGCCGCGCTCGAAAAGCAGGCGCAGGCGGCGCAGGCTGCCGTGGCGCTGGCGCGGTCGAACGCGCAGCAGATTGCGTCGCGGCGGGCGATGCTTGAAGCCAGCCGTCACCAGCTTGCGGCGGCCGGAGCGCAGAAAACCAAGGCGCAGGTGCAGCTTGGCTACACGGAGATCCGGTCGCCGGTGGACGGCACGGTGGACGTGCGCGCGGCGCTCGAAGGCGAAGTGGTGAATCCGGCGCAGCCCATCGTGACGCTCGTCAACCCGGACAACCTTTGGGTGCGGGCCGACGTGCCGGAGACCTACCTTGACGGCATCCACCTGGGCGACAAGTTCACCGTCCGCCTGCCCTCGGGGGCCGAGCGCGAAGGGACGGTGTTCTATCGCGGCGCCGACGCCGACTACGCCACGCAGCGCGACGTGAGCCGTACCAAGCGCGACATCAAGA
>DASYXW010000018.1:0-14162 GCA_035934405.1 Terriglobia bacterium | reverse complement strand
CAAGAGCACGTGCTCCCGCGTCTGCGGCATCGGCCCGTCCGTCGCCGCCACCACCAGAATCGCCCCGTCCATCTGCGCCGCCCCCGTGATCATGTTCTTGATGTAGTCGGCGTGACCCGGACAGTCCACGTGCGCGTAATGACGGTTCTTGGTCTCGTACTCCACGTGCGCGATCGCGATCGTGATCCCCCGCGCCTTCTCCTCCGGCGCGTTGTCAATCGAATCGAACGCCCGGTACTTCACCTTGGGGTTGTGCTTGGACAGCACCTTGGTGATCGCCGCCGTCAGCGTCGTCTTCCCGTGATCAATATGACCGATCGTCCCGATGTTCATGTGCGGCTTCGATCGATCAAATTTTTCCTTGGCCATGGTCGCTTCACCGTTGCTTATCAGTTGTCAGACAGTGGGTCGGCAGGAGTCGCGTCGGCCCTCCTAAAGGCATCGAGCTTGCGTTGCCAGTAGTCATCCAATCGACTCCGTTCATCAGCAGAAAGCCGGAAATACGAGTCGGAGATCTTCGGCACTTGCCCTCCGGCAGGCACGAACCCTCCGCTGCAAAAAGGGTCGAGTCGTGGAACCAAACTGCTTAGGGAATGGTCGGAAGCGCCAGTCAGCACGCGCTCGACCTCCTCCCGACGCGGACCCGTCGGGCTGAGAATACTGTCGATGCACCCCTTTACAACCCCAAACTCCGAAACCGAACCGCCGGCCATCTTTGATACCTCATCAAATGCTGGATTGATAAACTTCTGGAGCCGATGAGCGGAATTGAACCGCTGACCCCGTCCTTACCAAGGACGTGCTCTACCAACTGAGCTACATCGGCCCCTCAAAAACAGTGGCGAGTGGCTAGTACCTAGTGGCGAGCAAAACGCCACCGGTGACTGCTGGCCACTAACTACTCGCCACTAACCACTGCCTTCTGGAGCGGGAGACGGGAATCGAACCCGCGACCAACAGCTTGGAAGGCTGTGACTCTACCACTGAGTTACTCCCGCCCTCAACGACAGTGGCAAGTGGATGGTGGTTAGTGAAAGCACCCGCAGCCACCGTGCCTTAGCCACTGACCACTCGCCACTAACCACTGCCTTTCTGGTGGACAGGGGAGGATTCGAACCTCCGTAGACCGCATGGGCCGGCAGATTTACAGTCTGCTGCTTTTGACCGCTCAGCCACCTGTCCAAACCAATGTCACAAAGACAGACGGGAACGCGCGCTCCCGCTGGTCTGACGCGCCGTTCCTTTCCACTTGAGCCGGTCGCTTGAGCCGGAATATTCGCAATCCGCGGAGGGACGCAGAGACACTTAACCGCCTGCCAATTTATGAGTCAGAAAAATAAAAGCCGCCACTCCCCGCTCTAAAGCCGAACGTCAAACTGATGGAACGTTAACAGGCTCCTCACGCCTCAACTGGAGCTGGCGAAGGGATTCGAACCCCCGACCCTCTGATTACAAATCAGATGCTCTACCGGCTGAGCTACGCCAGCCGTTCCAAGCCATCAATTATAAGGAAGAGGAAATTGAATTGCAAGAGCTGTCGGAAAATTATTTTGATGAGTGCGCCGGGAACCCTCGGCACCACCTTGGAATTGAGATTCCGGCTCGACCTAGACTACCCACCCAGGTACTTCGCCGGGTTCACCGGCGTCTGATTCACCAGAACCTCGTAGTGTAAGTGGGGCCCAGTCGCCTTGCCGGTCATCCCAACGGCGCCGATAATCTGGCCTTCCCTGACTTCCTGGCCTACGACGACGTAAATCTCGCTCAGGTGGCCGTATTTGGTCGTGATCCCATTGCCATGGTCAATCAGGATCTCGTTACCGTAACCCGACTCCCGCCCCGCCTGCAGCACCACGCCGCCGGCCGGCGCTTCCACTTCGGTCCCTTTGGGGGCCGAAATGTCGATTCCCCAGTGATATTCACCTTCCCCGCTCAACGGATCGAGGCGCTCACCAAAACCTCCTGTAATCTGGCCACGCACCGGCCACATGGAGGGAATCTCTGAGCGATCAAAAGCAGGAGCGGAAAGCAGGCCCCGCGCCACCGGATCACGCGGCGGGTTGAGTGCGGTGGTCCTCATAAGGTTGAACGCGTAGAGCGAGGCGTTGTAACTCGACTCCAGAGTCGAATTGCTCTCGGTTGCGAGAGCCAGCACGGCCTGTGGGAACCCGGGCCGGGTGGCTCTGCCGAAGCCGTAAGTCAGCGCCACTTCCGACGCCAGCGATTCGAGCGAACTCAGCTTGGTATTCGTGTCGGTGACGACGTTTTCAAGCGTGTGGTACTGAGTCTTCAAGGCCTCGTGTTCGTCCCGGACGTTGTCGTAGTTGGCTACCTTCAGCAACATTCGCGCGTAGCTGCTGGCGAGAGCCGCCACCATCGTCAAGGCAAGAACCCCGAAGACAAGACCCAGATGGACCGCGTAATGGGGCAACTGGAACTTGCGCAGCCTCCCCTGCGGTCCGACAATCAGAAGGGTATAAAGACGTCTCTTCGGTCTCATTCACTACCTCGGATTATCCTAAGTTTTGCGCCGCGAGCTTGATGTTAATGGCGACGAAGAATAGTTCAGAATACTTCTCAAAGCGTACTTCAGAAACGCAGCCCCAACCAAGGAAGCGACCTCATGCTATTTGAGGGAGGGCCGGGTTGTCAAGCGAAGATTTACCCTTTTTTTGAGCGTGTCACTGCAGCTGGGAGACTGAGTGCTGAAAAGATCTGGAAAACTGGAGTACGGAAATACTGAAGTACCGAGAGGCTTAACGCTGGGATGAGTGAGCGCTGGACCGAACCCACGCCGCGATGTCGTTGATCACCGGTTCGGCGATGTGGCCAGACTTCTCATAGTCCGCCGGCGTCCCGAGGCCGGAGCCCGGCGTCGTGCTGGGCATGAACAGGTGAAAGAGTCCGGGGTAGAGCTTGAATGTGGCGCGCGGGGATTTCGAGGTGTGGGCAAGCGCCGCTTTCCAGAGGTCGAAGTCCTCGCGCGTTACCTGGTAGTCTCGCCCGCCTTGCAGCACAAGGATTGGAATCTTGAGCCGGGCGGCCACTTCGCCGGCATGGTAGCTGCGAAGGTCGAGCCAGTAGGAGCCCGGCGTTTTGGCGCCGAGAACGGACACAGTGTCGCCGGGTTTGAGCCCCGGGCTTTCGATCTGGCGCGCTGTCTGCTCGGCTTGCTCGATCTGCTTGGCCGCTTGCTTGGAGCTGTCAGGGTCAATGCTAGCGATGTATTTGAGCTGCTCGACGATAACTTTCTCCAGCGGCCGCGCGCCTCCGGCCATCAGGATAATGCCGGTCACCTGCGGGTCTCCGAGCGCGATGCGCGGCGCGAGAGTCCCGCCCAGGCTGTGCCCGAGCACGTAAACCTGCTTCGGGTCGATTTCCGGTTGGGCGGCGGCCAGCGCCACGGCCGCACGAGCGTCGTTCACGGTTTCGTCCATCACCGTAAATCCTGCGAAGTGCTGCTGGAGTTCAACCGGATGTTCCAGCGTGCGTTTGTTGTAACGCAGCACGGCGATGCCCCGGCTCGCCAGTCCCCAGGCGAGGTCCTTGAATGGCTTGTTGGGACCGATAGTTTCGTCCTCGTCTTCCGGCCCTGAACCGTGGACCAAAACGACGGCAGGGAACGGGCCTGCGCGGTTGGGCAGCGTGAGGGTCCCCGGCAACTTCCACGGGTCGGCGCCGACGGTCACGGAGCGCTCATGAAAGGCGGCAGGGTGGGCGTACGAAGGCGGAGTCCAATCGGTTTTTGGAGCCTCCGGGCCGGCGGCCGGAAGCACGTGCAGACCAGCGATGCGCTGGCCCGAATTGAAGGAGACTTCGAGGTCGAGCGACGCCCTCTCGAACCGGCAGGTGACGAAGACGATGTGGTACGTCTGCTTCGGCTCGACGCGTGTTCCAGTAATCGCCTGGAACGCGCCCGCATGGGCGAGCAGGCTGTCCCACACTCCAGCGAGCTTGCCGGCGGGCAAGGCCGCGGTCATGGCTTCGTCGAAACGGGCTTCGGCTTTGGCAAATTGCCGCGAGGCAAGTTCGCCTATGACGGCTTTGCCCAGGGCGGGCCAATCTGCGCTGGCCGCGCGAGCAGCGCCAGCGGCAGGCGGTGGGCCGGCTTGGGCGGTCGGGGTGCCCTGCGTCGGCGGGTTCGCCTGCGCCCGCGCCTGAGGCGCCATGCAACACGCCAGAAGCGCCAGCGTGACCGAAGTCAGCTTGAGGATTGTCGCCGTTCTCATGCGAATTCGATTCATGGGGGTTAGTCTCCTGCTTCGGATGGTGGGAGCAGCGCCGCGAGCGCCGGCACGCGCGGGGCGACGAATCGAATGCCGTAGTCCTGGATGAAGACCTGCGCCGGCATTCCCGCCAGGCTCAGGAGAACCAGCACCAGGCCGAGCAGAACCACAAGGGCGGTAGCAGCGAGCGCCACCGTGAAGGGGTTCCAGCTCCAGAGCAATCCCAGCAAATGAAGCGTGACGACGACGAGCGCTCCGGTGATGATGGCGCCCGAGAAGAGGCTGAGCAAAACCGGAAACAGGAAAAACAGGACGGCAAAGCTCGTGACCACGGCCACGGCGAATCGCAACAGGACATAGAGAGTGAAGGCGCCGGGTTCCGCCGCCACGTGCCGCGCGAGCTTCCGCCAGGCAGCGGGAAGCGGCAGCCGCTCGGCGTACATGAGCGGCACGGCGAGGTCATCGGTCAGGACAATGACGATGGCGAGGGCCAAGCCGACGACTACGTCCACCAGCAGCACTGCCACCAGAGTGGCCCAGAATGCGGCGGAGCGGATGCCGCCGCCCGCCGCCGAGCGAAGGTATGGGTAGGCTGCAATGGCACCGGTGACGAGCGCCAAGCCGACCGTGGCCAGCGCGCCACCCAGCCACCGGAAGTAAGACCGCCCCAGCGGCCGCACTTCGCGCCACGCCCGCCGCAGTCCCACCTGGCGCTTCAAGATGGCGTCCACCAGGACGAAACGGAAGAGGGATCGAAGGTAGAGCACGATGAGGGTGAGCGCGAGTCCAGCGGTCGTAAAGACCGCGATCAGCCAGAGGTGTTCCGTCACATAGTCCCGCAGCCGCCCCGTGAACGTCTGAAACCCGAGATCGCCAGGCAAGGATCCCAGGCTCCAGTCGAAGGCGGCCGTGGGCGTTCCGCCGCCGAGCAGCAGGCAAATGAATCCGAGGCGCAGCCACAAGCCGAGGTCGAAAGGATGGAACAGCAGGGTCAGGCTGTCATCATACGCGTGGCCGAGCGCCTGGAGGGGCGTGATCCACTCCGGCTGCGCCCGCGAAACGGTCCGTATGGGCGGAATGGGCTGGGGGCCGCTCACGACGTTCGCCCTCCGCTTCCCCAACTCCCTGCATTCGTTCCGCCCCGAGGCAGGAAGATGCGGAACGTCGTGCCGAGATTCGGCTCGCTGGTAAATTCGATCGTTCCCTGGTGGAGCTGAATGATGCGGAAGGTCATGGCCAGGCCGACGCCGGTTCCCTTGGGTTTGGTCGTGTAATAAAGCGAAAAAATCTTCTGCCGAGCCTCGGATGGTATGCCCACGCCCTGGTCAGCAACATCAATCTCAACGGCGTTTGCCGAGACGCGCGGCGAGACGCATAAGCGGCCTCCGGAGGGCATGGCTTGGCATCCGTTCAGGACCAGGTTCAGGAGCGCCTGCTTCATCAGGTCGCGGTCGAGCGGGAGGCGAGGGAGGGGGCCGTTCGATTCGAACGCCAGTTCAACGCGCTGCTGCCTGGCGTCGGTCTCCGCCAAGCGAAAAACCTCGCCGATGAGCTCTTCGATGCTGGTCTCGACGGGGTGAATCTCGACGGGCCGTGTAAAATCGAGAAAGGTCTTGACGACGCGATCCAGACGGCGAATCTCCCCGGACAGAATCTCCAGATGCGGTTCGGCGGTCCCGCCTTCTCCTTCGAGTTTCGTCTTCAGCAGCTCGACTTGCAGCACCATCGAGTTCAGCGGGTTCCTCACCTCATGGGCCACTCCGGACGTGAGACGGCCGAGCGCCGCCAGCTTGGCTGTGACGTCAATCTGGTCTTCGATCTGGGCGCGGATGGAGGCGTCCCGCAGGGTTACCAGGCTGGCAACGCGCTTGCCCTGCTCCTCGATGAAAACGGCGCTCACGGCCACGCGCGCGACGCGCGGCGCGGGGACATGCTCGCCCAGGTCGAGCGTGCGCCACGGAATTGACTTCCCTTTGCGAAAACCCTCGGCCAGCAAGTGGTCGAGTGCGCCCTCACCGGCAAACACGTCCGAGGCCGGCTGATGCAGAAGCCCGTCGGGCGCGTGACCCAGAAACCGCTCAACGGCCGGCGTCGCCAGCACCAGCCGGTCCTGATGGTCGAACAACAGCAGGCCGTCCGCCAGGTTGGAGAAAAGCTGGCCGAGATTTTCCTTCAAGGCCACAAAGGCAGCCTTTTCACCTCGCACCTGTTCGCCGAGCAGATTCAGCTTCGACGATAGGATACCCCACTCATCTTTGCGGTTGATCTGAAGTCCCGAGGACTCGCCGCGCGCGATGCGATCAACACTCCGGGAGATGGTCTCGAGCGGCCTCAGCAGCCGGAAGGAGAGTATGCCCGAGAACAGCGTGGCGAGAACCATAATGAGGAGCGATCCGCGCAGCGCGCTCCACAATTCGGGTTTGACAGAGTAGCCGAGCAACACGGTGGAGAGCCCGACGCGCACGTCCAGCGAGATGGTGGTTGCCGATGCGGGTGACGGGCCGCCGAACTGCAGGGGTAGAACGACCTCGTACACTTGGGGCCGCCCATAGATGATCTGGAGTTGGCGAAAAAAACGGGCCCGAAGCAGTTCGGAGAAAGGAGGCGCCGGCGAGAACGGCTGGCCGGATTGGCTGGGGTCGCTATGCACCAGCGATCGAGGCTGGCTGTCGGTGATGGCAATGTAGTCGATGCTCGGGACATCGGCAACGTCGTTCTGGATGGCGGAGTTCAGACCAGCATCGCCCTCAAGCTCAGACTGCAGGAAACTGTGAAGCTGCTCGGGGTCCTGGACGTTGAACCCGGCCGGCAGGCGGCTCGCCGCCAGCACGGCGCGCGCCTCATCGTAGACCTGCTGAGCAAGGTCAGCGCCGCGCGTGGAGGCATTGCCGAGGGCCTGCCGGACGAGACCCCACAAGTAGAGGCCAGAGACGGTTACGACCACCAGCAGCACCAATAAGGAAATGAGCGCCGTCAGTTTAGCTTTGAGGCTGACTCTCATATTCCTTCAGCTTGTTGTGCAGTGTCTTGAGACTGATGCCCAGGAGCTCCGCCGCCCGCGTCTTGTTGTTCTGGGCGAAGGCTAGGGTCTCAATGATGAGCCGCCGCTCGGCCTCGTCCACGGTAAGCCCGGCATGCAGGCGGAGGCTGTCCTCGAAGGACGCGGTGACGCGTCCGAACTCAGGAGGAAGGTCCTGGCGGCCGAGCACCGGCTCGCCGCAGACTACCACGCCGCGCTCCAGCGTGTTGCGCAGCTCGCGCACGTTGCCGGGCCAGGAATAATGCCGGAACATCTGCAAGACCTCGTCCTCAACGCCCTTGATGCCGCGCTGGTGCTTGCGGTTCAGGTCTTCGACGAGCGCCGCGATGAGGCTCTCCAGGTCGTCGAGGTGCTCGCGCAGGGGCGGCATGACGATGCGGAAGACGTTGAGGCGGTAAAAGAGGTCGCTTCGAAGCTGTCCCTTCGCCAGCGCCTCTTCCGGAACCTTGTTGGTGGCCGCAAGCACTCGAACGTCCACGGCCACCTCATGCTTGCTGCCCAGCCGCCGCACCCGCGAGTCTTCGAGCACGCGCAGGAGCTTGGCCTGGGTGCCGATGGGCATCTCGCCGATTTCATCGAGCAGCAGCGTGCCGCCGTCGGCGAGCTCGAAACATCCGGCGCGGCGCTCGAGCGCGCCCGTGAACGCCCCGCGCTCGTGGCCGAAGATTTCGCTTTCGATCAGCGTCTCAGGAATAGCGGCGCAGTTCACGGCCACGAACGGCTTGTCCTTGCGCGGGCTGAGCTCGTGGAGGGTGCGCGCCGCCAGTTCCTTTCCGGTGCCGCTCTCCCCGGCGATCAGCACCGAGGCGCTCGAGGGCGCCACCTGCTCAATCAGCGCCAACACCTCTTGCATCTTTTTCGAGCCGCCCACCAACCGGCCCAGAATACCGGCGTCGCGCAGACGGCGATGAGCGATGGCAAGTTCCCGTTCGCTCTCGTGGCGCTCAAGGCAATTGCGCAATTCTACCCGGAGCCTCTGCGGATCCACGGGCTTCTCGAGAAAGTTGAAGGCCCCGAGCTTGGTCGCTTCAACGGCTTCCTCGATGCTCCCCTGACCGGTCAGCATAATCAATTGGGTCCGCGGACTCGTGGCGTGGACCTGCTTCAGCAAGTCCATGCCTCCCATCCCCGGCATGCGCAGGTCGGAAATGATGACCACGGGCTGGAAGGCCGCAATTTTCTCCAGCGCCTGCTTGCCGTCCGCCGTGGTCTCAGTCTCGTAACCCCAGGCCGTGAGCAGTTCGGCGAGCCCCTGCCGCTCGCCCGCGTCGTCTTCCACCACCAGAATCCGGTGACCCTTACTGTTGGGCACAATCCCCCCGCGTGACGCCGGCAACAGGCGCCTTAGGTTAAGAGTTTATACCCTAATCGGCGGCTTGCACAGATTCTGCGCCGGCGTACGGGCGCTGGGAGCGGTTGACTCCCACCGGCCAGGCCGATAGAGTTTCTGTTCCTATGCCGAGGAAGAACCCCAGTCCACTGCTCGTCCTGACCATAGGTCATTCCACGCGGCCTCTCGACGACTTCGTCTCCTTGCTGAAGGCGCACGGCGTCAAACGCCTGGTTGACGTTCGAACCCTTCCGCGCTCGCGCCACAACCCGCAATTCAATCGCGAGACGCTCGCGGCGGCCCTGCGCTCCGCCCGCCTTCATTACCGGCACGTGAAAGCTCTCGGCGGCCTGCGTCACGCGCGAGCGGATTCGATCAACACCGGCTGGAGGAATGCTTCGTTCCGGGGTTTCGCCGATTACATGCAAACGCCGGAGTTTGAAGCGGCGCTCGAAGCGCTCATCGAGCTTGCTCGCCAGGAGCCGGTCGCCATCATGTGCGCTGAGGCCGTTCCTTGGCGCTGTCACCGGTCTCTCATTGCCGACGCGCTGGTCGCCCGCGGCATCGCAGTCGAAGACATCATGACGGAGACGCGCCGCCAGAAACACAAGCTGACGCCGTTCGCGCGCGTCGTGCGGAAGCGCGTCACCTACCCGCCGTTGCAGCCGTCGCTCCTGTGACGGCGCGCGTGGCTGCCCGCCGCGCGCGGACGAAGCGAGCACGACACCGGCCTCAGCGCTACGCGCCCAGCTCCGACGTGCAGTTCGGGCAGCGCACGGCCCCCGCCGGAATGCTCATCTTGCAATACGCACAGTCCTTCGTCGGGGGCGGGGCGGGCGCCGGGGCCGGCTTGGGCATGAACCGGCTCACCCCTTTGATGACAAGAAAGACCGCGAAGGCCACAATCAGGAACTCAATGATCGTGTTGAGAAACAGCCCGTAGTTCACGGTGGCGGCAGCGGCTTTCTTGGCCTCGGCCAGCGTGTCGTAGTGCTGCCCCGAGAGGCTGACAAACAAGTTGGAGAAATCAACGTGCCCCAGCGCCAGGCCGATGGGCGGCATAATGATGTCGTTCACAAGCGAGGTGATGATCTTTCCGAAAGCCACCCCGATCACGATGCCGACCGCCATATCCAGCACGTTGCCCCGCATCACAAACTTCTTGAACTCGCTCCACATGGTGTCTGCTCCTCCTTATCGTGTCGTACGGGCTGCATCAGCCGTGGCGAAGGCTGAAGTCAAGCTGGGCTCGAACCGTCAGCTCGTTCAGGCGACGAGCGTCCCCTGGAAATACCGGCACTTCCACACGCCCGCCTTCTTGATCCAGACTTCTCCGACGATGAAGCGCATTTGAACCGTCCGCCCGCGCACCGGACCTTCGGCGTCCGCCACGTAGTTCGCAAGCGCCACGCCGGAGCCGACGGGCACCGCGCGCAGCTCGGTGAGCGTGTATGCGGTCATGCGGCCCGCCGCGATCTCCTGCGCCGTCGGCTTGCGGTCATGAAAGGTGCCGTCCGCGTGTATCGAGGTGTAGTCGTCCGCAAGGATGGCGTTGTGGGCGCGCGTATCAAGCTTGCGATACGCCTCCCACAGGGCGAGAAGCCGGGCGGCAATCGTCCGGGTGAGTGCGTCGTCGGTGGCCAGGCCAATCCTGTCCATTGTGAGTCCTCCACGCAGCACGGACGCCCTACGGCGTCGGGTGCCCGAAGTTCACCTGCAGTCCCGTCGTCACCAGCACGTCGTTTTCCTTCACTCCCGGAATCGGATCGCTCAGGAAGCGGTCGCTGTAAGTCACCTGCCAGCTCAGCCACTTGCTCAACTGCGTGACCACGCCGGAATCGAACGTGAAGCGGTACTCGCCCGTCGCCGAGAGGTTGGGGAAGAACTGCAAGGCCTCGTTGAGCGCCGTGCTCTTTGAAACTTTATAGAGCAGGCTCTCGCCCACCAGGATTTCGCCCTGGCTCCGCGTCAGGCCGGTGGTGCCCGTGGCGCCGGTGACGCCCGCGGTACCCATGGTGAACGCGTCGTGATCGAAGTCGCCGCCGCCCATCAAATCGAACGTGGTCCGGTCGTTCTTGACCGCATGGAAGCCCAATCCGCCGCCCAGCACGGTGCGCAGGTCCAGTTGCTGGAAGCGGTCGTGTTCGAGATCGAGCTGGCCGAAGGCGAAGGTCCGGGGGGTCAGGTTGAAGTCATAACGCGTGCCGCCGCGGACGGCGCTGGCCGTGGTCACGCTGCAGGAAGCGGGTGCCACGGTCGCGCCCGCCGGAATCGGACACGTCCCGGTTATTTTGCTCTTGGTGTAGAGCGACGTGGCGTAGACGCTGATTTTGTCCTTCTCAGTGGTGCGCGCCGCGGTCATCCCCAGGTTGAAAGTCGAGGTGTCGGAGTTGCCGCGAGTCAGGGCCAGACCCGAGACCACGTTGCCGCTCCAGAAGTCGAGCAGGTGGGGGTGTCGCAACCGCTCCACCGTGGCCTCGTACGCCTTCTGCTCGTCCTCGGAACGAATCGCCGTCACCGTGTCTTTGGGCACCGGCACCGTGCCGGATTCCTTGGTGGCCACGTTGAACGTGCCCTCTGTAGTGGATACGGTCCCCACTACCACCTGGCCGCTCTTCGAGGTGAGGTACACCGGATTGCTGGAGGTGATTTCCTCGACGGTACTCCATTGAATCACCACCGCGCCGGCGTAATCGGTTTTCAAGGTGAGGGTCTTGGCGTCCGAACTGACGATGCTGCCGGTCAGGTGGTCGCCGTTCTTGAGGGTTAGCTGGTCAGCCGTGAGCGAGAGGCTGGAGGCAAAGAAGCAAGTGATGAGGAGTACCAGTATCCTGAGTCGCAAATTCCCGGAATAAGTCAGCCCGCCGTGGCGGGCGGCAGAACGTAGCCCACGGCGCGAGCCGTGGGTTAGCGAACCGGCCCTCTCCCCCTTCCCCTTTCCCGGTCGCCACGGCGACAGAGGGGTGTCCCGACTTGTCGGGACGGGGTGAGGGCGGTTAACCCAGGGCTCACGCCCTGGGCTATGATATTTCGCCCCTACGGGACTGGACGCTGTGCCTGCGAACAGACTCAACTTATTAAGCGAAGCTCTCACTCGGGACACGAAATCGACCGTCTTTCGCACTTTGGGTTCTCCTTTGTCTCGACGTATCGAGAATAGTTTCCCCTTCCCGCTACGCACGCACCTCCCCCTGCCGTTCAATCATCCATCGCCAATCTTCAATCAACAATTTTCTCAGGCTCTTCGCAAGACTCGAACCACGGCCGTCAGCAGCACGGCGCCGCCGACCGCCACCAGGATGGTGTAAATCAGGCCGCCCTGTCCGGCGAATCCCAGGTGGCGCATGATGAAGCCGCCGATCACCGCGCCCAGGATGCCGAGGATGATGTCCCCAATCACCCCGTATCCCGCGCCCCGCATGATCTTGCCGGTCAGCCAGCCGGCGATAAGCCCTACGATGATCCACCACAGAATGTCCATCGTCTCCTCCTTGGCTAGTGTCTCAATTGGGTGATGTCTCAATTGAGCAGTGTCTCAATTGGGCGATCCCCTCTTTTAACATCATTCCCGCGCTGTCCCACGCTGTCATTCCCGCGCAAGCGGGAATCCATTCCACAACAGCTCGTCCGCGTCGTGGATCGCTACCCGTATGCCGTATGCCGTCTACCGTTTTACGCCGTGAACGCTCGCGCCCGGTGCAGGATTCCCGAAACGATCCCGGCCGCGCTCGGCACCACCAGAAACATCCACACCTGGGCGAGAGCGTGCCCGCCCACCAGCAGCGCCGGACCCAGGCTTCGCGCCGGATTCACCGAAACGCCGGTGATGTTGATTCCGAAAATATGGATGGCCACCAGCGTAATGCCAATCGCCACGCCCGCCATGTGGCCCGCGGCGCCTTCCTCGGTCGAGGCCAGAATCACGATGACGAAGAGCAGGGTGGCGACGAACTCGAAAACGATCGCCGCGGTGAGGCTGTACCCGCCCAGGTACCCTTGCCCCCAGCCGTTCTGCGCCAGGCCGTTCGTGGGCACGTCATACCCGGCGAGCATGCCGCGCACAATCATCGAGAGCACCGCCGCGCCCGCAATGCCTCCCAGCACCTGGCCTACGATGTAGCCTACTAGGTCGCCGCTGGTCATGCGCCCGGAAGTGAAAAACCCCAGGCTGACCGCCGGATTGATGTGACACCCGGAAACCGGTCCGATGGCGTAGCACATCGCCAGCAGCGCGAAGCCAAAGGCGAAGGCGATGCCCAGGTGGCCGACGTCCTGGCCCGAAACCACTGCCGTCCCGCACCCGAAGAGAACCAGCGTGAACGTGCCCACGAACTCTGCAATGTACTTTTTCATAGCAATTCACCTCCGTGAATGTAGCTCTGCAGTGCGGTAGCTTGCTACCGCTCTCGACCAGGCCAGCCCCGATCCTATCGGGGCCAGCTTGCTGGCCGCGTCCTGGCTCCGAGGCCCAGAGCGAGTGCCCCGAGCAAGGTCGCGGGATCAAAGCGGCGGCAAGCCGCCGCACTCCAAAGCGCCGCGCTGAAGCCCGGCGCTACAGGTTGGCGTTTGCAAGCCGCCATAGATCTTAACTTAGCTGCTCTACCGTGATAAACAGCTCGTACGTCGGGTTCCCCGGAACCAAGTTGATCGTGTAGCTGACCGGCTGCCCTGCATTAGCCCTCATCACGACCGTCTCTGAGAAGGAATTGAGAACATCACTCTCAAGGACTTCGCAACCCCCACTCAAAACGCCGTTTAAATTGGATAGATTGACGAGGAGTGCAGACTGTGGCCCACCGTCGTCGGTCCAGCTCAACTGCCCAAAAAAACACCCGAACCCTTGCGAAGAAGGCACAGTTATCGTCGCATAGACAGACACTCGGATCAGACCGGTGCTCTTGGGGGTAAAGATCGTGGTTAGAGGAATCGTACCCGTCTGGCCGGTCAAAGCGATCGTACGGATCACCCTCGGCAAGGCGAGCTGGGTAGAGTTTTTCGTCTTGGTCTCTTGCCCGAAGCTGTTGGCGCCTGACCCCAACAGCAGCATCAGCAAACACAACGTCATCTTACGCATGGATTCTTCCCTCCTTGGGACGGGCGACATTCTACCATTTTCCCGGCCTGGCAAGTCCGAAGTTTGCCCCCCATATTTCTCTTGGCGGGTGCCGCATACGTCCCGACGCGGGTGGCGCATACGTCCCGACGCCTTTCGTCGGGATGTATGCGATCTCTCCGGGTGGCGCTCTGGAACCTTGCATCTGGAATCTTGAATTCTCAATCTCAGATTCTGAATCTCAAATCTCAAATCTCGGCGGCGCGGGTGGCACATACCTCGCCGCTGTTTGGCTCGCCGTGGCGGGTATGCGAGTACGCATCGCGGCGCTCTGGAGTGCGGCGGCTTGCCGCCGCTTTCCGCGAGCGAGCGTGCTCGCGGGCGGGTGGCGCAAACATCGTTTTCTGATGTCTGCGAATCCCGGGTGGCGCATACGTCCCGACGCCTTTTGTCGGGATGTATGCGATCTCTCCGGCTGGCGCTCTGGAACCTTGCATCTGGAATCTGGAATTC
>DASYXW010000014.1:0-26499 GCA_035934405.1 Terriglobia bacterium | reverse complement strand
CTTTGGCATGTTCAAACATGACCAGCTCTTCGACGGCAGCAAAGTCTACGCCTTGGCGAACGCCCCGGCCCCTGCGCCCGAGGAGGTCCTCGCATGATTCTGAACGAAATTTACGCTTTACAAACAAGAGAGAATCTACCTTGCTCAAGAGAGAATCTACCTGCTACTGCCTATTAAACACTTCAATCCTTTTTTCCGATTCTTTGCCGACCCTCCACGACACCGCCGTCAGGGTCTTGTCGTCCGCGGAAAGCTCATCTGTCCCCTGTTGAACGAGCTTGCCATCGATTCTGACCGAGTAAGCCAACTTTTTGGGAGTGAGCATCGTGACTGTTTCCGTCAGGCCCTTCGGCTTGGTTGGGTAGTTAAGGCTCATCTCCGAGCCGTCGGGCTTCCCTTCCATTTCAAATTTGACCGCAGGATATTCCCAGCGCAAAACACCCGCCGAAGGCGCCGAGATGATCATCGTGTCTTCGACTTCGACATAATTACTCTTGGCGGGATCTGGTTTCCATCTCCCCACCCAAGGACTGGCCGCCGCAAATGCTGCCATCGACGCCAGAACGGACATAGCAGATACAAGAAAGAACTTCTTCATGTGTTCCTTTCAGAAGAGCGGGTTGCGGGCTGGCAAGCGCCACGCCGACTTGATGCCGAGTTATACTTCCTTGCTGCCGTGCCTCTCGACCATCGTTCTTCGGGCGTTCCTTCACGCCTGGCCATCTTCAATTTATCACCACCAGCACCTATCGGCGTACGCCGGTGTTTCAGAACCAACCGCTAGGCCACGAATTCGCCGCTGTGCTTGCCGACGTGCGCCGCGGGCTGGCGCAGAGTGGAGCGCGGCGCCAGCGGAAGCACAGCGTAGGGCAGGTCCGGCTGGCCTCCGTGCCGGGGTCGCCTCTGGAAGGCCGGCCGACGTCCGGCAGCGCATCGAGTCGAGGCTTCACGTCTTCGGCGCTGGCCAGACTGGCTCGGCGCCCGACACTGAGAACGAAGCCAATCGAAGCCAATCGAGCTAAACCGTGGTATATCAATTGGATAATGGATATTCTTGACAAACGAAGCCAATCGAATTATCGTGTCTATTGTCATATGCTTAGGGCGATTTTACGCCGGTTTTTCCGAAAGTTAGCACCGAATCTGGTTGTCGATTGCCATTCGGAGCTACTGTGGAGCGTGACCCCATGCTGACTTCCCTTCTCCTAGCCGTGGTAGTCGCGGCCGGCACGCCGGCGACGGAACCCTCGTACCAGGCCGAAATTGCCCGGTGGCGCGAGCGGCGCGAGGCCGGCCTTAAGGCCGACGACGGATGGCTGACGCTGGCGGGTCTCTTCTGGCTGAAAGACGGCTCGAACACCGTGGGCGCCGATGCCGCGAGTGACATCGTGCTGCCGAAAGGCTCCGCGCCGGATCTCGTCGGTGAGTTCGATTTTCACGCCGGCAAGACCTCGTTCCAGGCGGCGCCGGGAGTGACGATCCAAGTGAACGGCCAGTCGCTTCAGCAAGGAACATCGCCAGTCCTCAAGGCAGACTCCGCGGACTCGCCCGACGTGCTCCAGATCAACGACCTCACCATGTTCGTCATCCAGCGCGGCGACCGTTACGGGATTCGTGTGAAGGATAAGAATAGCGAGGTGCGAAAGCGGTTCAAAGGATTGAAATACTATCCCGCCAACGAAGCCTACCGCGTCAAGGCGAAGTTTGTGCCGTACAATCCGCCGAAGATGATTCCGGTTCCCAACATCCTGGGCCAGGTGGAAGATACGCCGAGTCCGGGCTACGTCGAGTTCACGCTCAACGGCCACGCGTGCCGCCTCGATCCGGTGACCGAGGGCGACTCGCTCTTTTTCATCTTCAAGGACCTGACCTCGGGCAAGGAGACCTATCCGCCCGGACGCTTCCTGGACACCGCCATGCCGAAGGACGGCGTTGTGGTGCTCGACTTCAACAAGGCATACAATCCGCCCTGCGCCTTCACGCCCTACGCCACCTGCCCGCTGCCGCCCGAGGAAAACAAGCTGGGGATTGCGATCGAAGCGGGAGAGTTGCGGTACGGGCACTGAGGTCCTATGGCGCGAATCGAGGCCGCTCGTAAACCCGGACTGTTCGCCCGCTTTTCCTATTGGTATTGCCGGCGCAGCTTCGGTAAGGTGGCCGAGCCGTTAACGGTCGCCGCCCATCACCCCTCGATTTCCTGGGGCAGCGGCATGTTCGAACTGGCGCTGGCGCGCTCGCGCCGCGTCGACGCGAAACTCAAGGCGCTCGCCGGCATCAAGGCTGCCACCCTGGTCGGATGCCCGTTTTGAATCGACATCGGCTCTGCCGTGGGCAGAGCGGCGGGGGTGACCGAGGCGCAGCTTCGCGATTTGCCCGCCTACAAGGACAGCGCCGCTTTCTCGCCGCTCGAAAAGCTCGTGATTGAATACGCTCAAGCTATGACACTCACGCCGGTCGAGGTTCCCGACCCGCTGTTTGCCGCCCTGCGAGCGCACTTCAATGAAGCGCGGCTCGTCGAACTCACCTCTGCCATCGCCTGGGAGAACTACCGCGCCCGCTTCGACCATGCCTTCGGCATCGAAGCGCAAGGCTTCTCCGAAGGCGCCTTCTGCGCCCTTGCCGAACACCCCAGCGCAGGACGGTAGGATCGGCCTTGGACGGCCCCCGGCCTAATTTTCCTGTTGACAGATGGGCGAACAAAAAGCGAAACTATTGACCGCTCCTCGAAGGCTGCCATTCGAGGCGGAGGCCGGCATGGAAAGCATGGCGACGGTTGAGTCTCAGGCTCACGACAGCTTGGTGAGCATCACTCCGGCACGGTCAGGGCTGGTGGGCATCGCGCGCCTCGCGGCCGAGAGTCCAAAGACGCGCGAGCGCGCCGAGGTGGAGTACTTCTCGCTCGCCTCACGCTCGGCGCTGAATCGCGAGTCGAGCGGACGCATGCCGTTTGCCTGGACGCTCAATCCCTACCGCGGCTGCGAGTTCGGCTGCAAGTACTGCTACGCGCGCTACACCCATGAGTTCATGGAGATGTGGGACGGACAGGACTTCGAGCGCAAGATCTACGCCAAGGCAAGCGCGCCCGAGCTGCTGCGCGCCGAGCTGCGGGCCGCCAAAGACAAGGGTCAGCCGATTGCAATCGGCACCGTGACCGATCCTTACCAGCCGGCCGAAAAGCAGTTCGAGACTACGCGGCGGATGCTGGAGGTATTCGCAGAGTTCGAGGGCCTCAATCTCTCATTAATCACGAAGTCCGTTCTCATCCTCCGCGACATTGAGCTCCTGCAGGCGCTCACGGCGAAGCACCGGTTCAGCGCCCATATCACTGTGACCACCCTCGACGAACGCCTGGCGCGCTTGCTCGAACCCAAGGCTCCGCCGCCCGCCAAGCGTCTCGAGGCGCTCTCCGCTCTTGCCGCGGCGGGCATTTTCGTCACCGTCAGCGCCGCGCCGATTCTGCCCGGTCTTAATGACGATCCGCGTGCGCTCGATGCGCTGGTGCGCGCCGCCGCCCGAGCCGGCGCGAAAGCGATTCACGGCAACGTGCTCTTCCTCATGCCTTCGGCGATGAAGCAGTTCATGCCGTTTCTCGAAGCGGAGTTTCCACGGCTCGTCACGCGCTACCGCAAGCTTTATGCCCGCTCGGCCTATCTGCGCGGCGAATACAAGGAGCGGATGGTAACGCTCATGCGGGAGTTGCGATCCCGCTATCATCTCGATAACGAGTGGCAGCCGCCGGCGCCGCTCGTTCGGCGGCAGATGGCGCTGCCTTTCGCACCGTCATGAAACACTCCTCACTGGAACGCTTCTTTGTTCACCACGTACGGCATGGCGGCGGGATCGCCACCGTAGTTGCCTTCGAGCACGTCTATAAGCCCCTGCACCGAACGTCCGGCCATGCCCTTGTTGGGATCGGTCGAAAGCCGCGTGATGCGGCCCGCGCTCGCGAAATGGTTGAACAGGCGGACGCGGTCTTCCAGAGCGGGATCCCGCAGCGGCGAGTCCGCCGGCAACGGTTCTTGCTCAAACACATCGAGCGCCGCCCCCGCAATCACGCCTGCTCTCAGAGCGGCAGCCAGAGCCGCCTCATCAATCACCGGGCCGCGCGAAGTGTTCACGAGGTAAGCGGTCGGCTTCATCAGCCGGAGCGTCGTCTGATTGAAGAGGTGATAGGTGGGCGTCTTCGATTCGCCTTGGCGCACGAGCGGCACGTGGATGCTAACGAAGTCTGCGCCGCGCAAGGCGTCTTCGAAGGTCACGTAGCGTATGGTCCTCGCCTCGCTCGTAAAGCCGGAGCGGAATCGAAGGTCCAGCTCCTCCTGGATTTTCTTGATGAAGTCGTGCGCCTCGTACACCGGATCGTAGCAGAGAAAGTTAACGTCGAAGGCCACGGCCTTCTTCATGAAGGCCTGGCCGATGCGGCCGGTGCCGATGACGGCGAGGGTCTTGCCCGTCACTTCGTCGCCCAGGAAAGGCAGGAAGGGGTGCCACGCGCCCCAGCGATGCTCGCGCACCAGCCGCTCGCTGGGATAGAGCCGCCGCGCCGCCGCGGCCAGGATGAACAGAGCAAACTCCGCCGTGGCCTCGGTGAGAACGTCCGCCGTGTGCGTGAAAGGGATCTTGTAGCGATTGGCGTCAGCGCGGTTGATGTTGTCGAAGCCGACGGCGTCCTGCGCCACCACTTTCAGCGTGCCACGACCGGCCTCAAAGACCTCCGCATCAATCGCGTCACGCAGCGTGGTGATCAGCCCGTCGATGCCGGAGCGGACTTTCTCGAGAATCAGGCTCTTGGGAGGAGCTTCGAGATGATCGTACACCTCCACGTCATAGCCGCGCTGCCGCAGCAGATTGAGGGCGTCGTCGCCGATGTTGCAGGTGGCGAAGATGCGGAAGCGGCGTTGGTCATTCATGGCATTCGGGAACTGGACGTCCCATCACAGATTCTTCTTCGCCCATGCTCCGATCCAATCGAGCGCCTTCTGAATGTTCTCCACCGAGTTCGCATACGAAAACCGCAGATACCCCTCGCCCCAGGCGCCGAACGCCGTACCAGAGAGGCACGCCACGCCCGCCTCGGTCAGGAGCGCGTCGGCCAGCGAGCGGGAGCTGCGTCGGGTGCCGGTGATGTTGGGGAACACGTAGAAAGCGCCGTGCGGCTGGCGGCAGCGGAACCCCGGAATGCGGTTGAGACCGTCAACCATCACGCTGCGCCGCCGCCGGAACTCGGCGACCATATTGTCCACGCAAGCCTGGTCGCCGCGCAGGGCCTCGACGCCGGCGATCTGCGTGAAGCTCGCGGTGCAGGAGTTGGCGTTGGTCTGCAGGCGCGCCACCTGTTCGGCAAGGTCCGCCCGCATGACCCCGTAACCCAGCCGCCAGCCCGTCATGGCATACGTCTTCGAAAAGCCATCGAGGATGATGGTGCGGTCTTTCATATCAGGGAACTGTGTCAGGCTGGCCGCTTCACCCTCGAAAATCAGGCGGCTGTAAATCTCGTCCGAGAGGACGTAGAGCTCGCGATCCGAACGGTGCCCGCGAAGCGCCTTGGCGAGAATCTCAAGCTTTTCTCGCCCCAAAACGCCGCCGGTAGGATTGTGCGGCGAGTTGAGAATAATCAGCCGCGTCCGTGGCGTCATCTTGCTGAGGATTTCCTGGACATCCACTTCAAACTCGTTCGCTTCCGGCAGCGCATAAGGCACAGCGCGGGCGCCGACAAATTCCACCATGGATTCGTAGATGGGAAATCCCGGGTTGGGATAGAGCACCTCGTCCTCAGGATCCACCAGCGCCAGGATGACAAAGAACATGATGGGCTTCGCGCCCGGCGTGATCACAACCTCGGCGGGGTCAATCGAGATGCCACGGCGGCGGCCCGCGTCCTCGGCCACCGCTTCGCGCAACTGCGGCAGTCCGGCAGAGGGACCGTAATGCGTCCAGCCGTCGCGCAAGGCGCGCACGGCGGCCTCGACGATGTGTCCGGCGGTTGGGAAATCCGGCTCGCCGATCTCCAAGTGAACGATGTCCGCGCCGGCGGCTTCGAGCGCGCGCGCCTTCACCAGGACATCAAATGCGCTTTCCGTGCCCAGCCGCTCCATGCGCTGGGCGAGTTGAACTTTCTCCAGTGTCGTCGTCATGCAGAGTCTCCATCCGCCAGGCAAAAAGCCGCGTCAGAAGTTAGAAATATGACGGCACATTTTATCATTGCTTGGCCGCCGCCGGACCGTCCAGATGCGGGTCATTCTCTGCCGGTCAATTCGAGCCACTGCTGCAAGGCCGCGGCCGCGAGCGCGCTCGCGTGCCGCGAAGCCTGCGGCAACCCGCCCAGTCCCGATTCGATTTCCTCCGCCGTTACCGTGCGAAGCTCGGCGACCGACCGGCCCAGCATCCGTTCCGTCAGCCACGAGCCGCAGGCAACGGCGGGCACACACCCTTCGACCTTGAACCGGGCCTCATCGACCTTTCCATCTCGCACGGCCGCCCACAGTTTCATCACGTCACCGCAGACGGGGTTCGAGAGTTCGATCACAGCCGCCGCGCCGGCGATCTCGCCAACGTTGCGCGGATGATGAAAGTGATCGAGAACTTGCTCGGAATACATGAATCCACCGATTACACGGATAACACAGATTTCACGAAAGAAACCAATGCCGCAAAAGCAGCACCAGCGCCACACCGGCGGCGACAGTGAGCGCGGTTCGGATGCCATGCATCTTGTTCACTTCCGGGATGAGGTCGGAGGCAGCCACGTAAAGCGTCACGCCGCCGGAGACCGCCAGACCGTAGCCGGCAAGATCGCGGGCGAGCGCCATCGCTAGAATCCCTGCCAGCCGCGAAACGCCCAGCGCCACCGTCGCCCCAATGCCGGCGCTGCGATTCTTTCGCGCCGCCACCATGATCGAAGCCATCGTGAACCCCTCGGGAATGTTATGCAAAATCACCGCGCCGAAAATCACCATGCCGAGCCAGCGGGAAATCAGGAATCCCGAAGCGATCGCGACGCCGTCAAAAAACGTGTGAATCGAGAGGCCGCCCAGCGCCAGGTAAGCCACGCGCGGATTCATGAACTCCGCCACGTGCGTCTCTTCCCCGAAGTGAAAATGCGCCGGCCACGAATGCTCGAAGAAGTGCACGATGAAGTAGCCGAGCAGAATCAGCAACGGCGCCGCGACAGGCGATTGGCGCAGGCTCTCGGGCACCATCTCGGTGAGCGCCGTCGCCAGCATGAAACCCGAGCCCAGAGCGATGAAGTAGGCGAGAAACGTACGGCTCCAGGGCCGCGCCGTGACAATGACGCCGCCCAGCACGTTGGCGGCGCCTGCCACCACGCCGAGCCCGAGGCTGATGCCGAGAGGAGACATGGAAATCAGAAGTCAGAAGACAGGAGTCAGAAGTCAGGAGTCAGAAAATTAGGAGTGAGAATGACATTGAGCAGGGAAGTTTTTGAAGCCGCCGCAGCCCGAAGAGCTGAGGTCGAGAACTACGGCGGAAGAAACCCCTGAGTTTCCACGCTCAACTCTCCACGTTTTCATTCTGACTCCTGTCTTCTGACTCCCGACTCCTGTCACCCCGAATGGCGAAAGTGCACCACTTCGCCGTCCTCGACCACGTATCCTTTGCCTTCGAGGCGCAACGTGGCCCGGGTCCGCGCTTCGGCGAGACTACCGGCTGTTATCAGGTCTTCGTAACGGACGACCTCGGCGCGAATGAAACCATGCTGGATGTCGGTGTGAATCTCGCCGGCGGCTTCGAGCGCGGTCGAGCCGGAGCGGATCGTCCAGGCGCGACACTCGTCTTCGCCGACGGTGAAGAAGGAGATCAGCCCCAGAAGCTGGTAGCTTGACCGGATGAGGCGCGCCACCGCAGATTCCTTGAGGCCGTAGCTGGCCATGAACTCCCCCGCCTCGCTCTCGCCAAGTTCCGCCAGTTCCGCTTCCACCTTGCCGCAGATGGCCGTCACACCGGTGCGGGAGCGCTGCTTGAGACCCGCCTCACGGGCAAAGTCCTCTGCCGTGCCGGTGCGCGCGGCGTCCGCCTCGCCCATGTTGAGAACGTACAACATCGGCTTGAGCGAGAGAAAGGTGAAGCCGCGAACGGCGCGCTCGTCGTCCGCGCTGAAAGGCAGCTCTCGCAGCGGAGTCTGTTGATCCAGCGCTGCTTTCGCTTTCTCGAGCACCTGCTGCTCTTTTTCGAGCGCCGGATTCTTCTGCTTCTTGATGTCTTTCTCCAGCCGCTCCAGCCGCTTTTCGACGACCGCGAGGTCGGAAAGAACCAACTCCAGTTCCACGCTTTCGATGTCCCGCTGCGGATTCACTGACCCGCCCGGCGCCGGCACCGATTCGTCCTCGAAGGCGCGCACCACGTGAGCCAGCGCCTGTACCTCGCGCAACGTCTGCGCCTGCGACCCCGCGCGCGCCAAGTCAATCACACTGCCCGGCGTGTCGAGGTATTCCACGCTGGCGTATACCTGCTTCTTCGGATGGTACATCTCGATGAGGCGGTCGAGCCGCGCATCCGGCACGTGGGCCACGCCGACGTGCGTCTCCGGCTTGCCGGCCGCGACCGCAGCGTCTGCGTGCGCGCCGGTCGAGATGCGAAACAGCGTGGTCTTGCCGACCTGGTTCAGGCCCACGATACCGATTCGAAGCACACTCCACCTCAGAACGCAACCGCAGACCACCGATTCTTGATACTAGCAGAAACCCTTGTCTTGCCGTTCGCCTTGTCACTGAAACGGTTCTGCCAGGTATCGGCCAGACGTTGGAAGTGCCGGCCGTCCTTCTCTTATCGCTTCCCTGGTTGTCATCGCCGGAACAGGCTTGGCCGGGGCTGGCAACCCTGACGTATCGGTGTGGGCCGACAAGAAGTCGAAGGCCTATCACTGTCCCGGTGACTGGTCGTGCCGGAAGGCTCGAATGGGCATTTCGATGACCCAACAGCAGGCTCAGGAAGGAAGATACCGCCCGGCCGGCGGCAAGGGCTACCCCTAAGCAGTGGCTTGCACTGGGGGCCGGACGAGCCGGACCAGTGACTCGATGTGGTAGGTCTGCGGGAAGAAATCGAAAAGCTCGATGGACTCGAGGGCGTAATCATGGCTAGTGAGGTAGCCCAGGTCGCGGGCGAGGGTCGGCGGGCTGCAGGAGACGTAGTGAATCCGCCGCGGCTGCAAGCCCGCCAGAAGCTTGAGCGCGCCGGCGGCGACGCCGGCACGTGGCGGGTCGAGGACAACGAGATCCGGCTCACGCTGGGCGAAGCGGCGCAGGAAGTCAGCGACGTCTTCCCTCGCCACCCGAATGTTCGAGAGGGCGTGGGCGGCGGCATTGGCGGCGAGGTCCGCCGCCGAGCTGAATCCAGCTTCAACCGCGACCACCTGCTCGAAGCGCCGGGCGAGCGGAAGCGTAAAGAGGCCGACGCCGGCAAAAAGGTCAAGCGCGAGAGCACCGCTGCTTGCAACCGGCGGTGGCGCGGTGTTGGCGTCTGCAATGACGGCAGCCGCCAGTTCAGGAAGAAGGAAGCGCGACCCCTGAAAGAACGAGCCGGGGCTGATCCGGTAAGTGAAGTCTCCGGCGTGGTAAGAGAGCGCTGGTTGTCCGAAGACTCGTGGCCGGGGTTCGCCTCGACCGCGAGCACCCGGTGGCGAACCCGGCGCGACGCGCGCGCGTTCGACGGCCACGGACACGACGCCCGGCAATTCGGCGAGGCAAGCCTGCGCCAGGGCTTCGTCCTTGCACGCCGCGCCGGCGCCGCAGAAGGTGAGCATGGCGCGCTCGTCGCGGTCGTCCGCGAGCAGTTCGATTGCGGTGAACGCCGCGAGCCGCTGCAACCATTCGTCGCTGCGCAACGAAGCAAGAATGGCGTTCAGGCGCGGCGAGGCGATGGCGCAGGAATCAATCGGAACCACGTGGTGAGACTGGGACTCGAAAAAACCGAGCGCCGTGCCGCCGTCCGGTTGGCGCGCGACCTTAAGCTCGATCTGATTGCGATAGTTCCACGGCGCGGCGGAGTGAATCGGAATGTCCAGGTCCCAGGTGATCTTGCCGATCCGCCGCAGCGTTTCACGGAGAATCTCGCGCTTGGCGAGCGGCTGGGTCTCGGGGTTCAGGTGCTGGTACTGACAGCCGCCACAACGCCCGAAATACGGGCACGGAGGCTCGGCGCGTTCCGGGGCCGCTTCGATCACCCGGAGCGGACGCGTGTGGACTACGCCTTTGGCCGAGCGAGTTTCCTCAACCTCGAGGCGTTCGCCCGCGAGCGCCCGCTCGACCAGAATGGTGCGGCCCTGGTGATGGCCGAGGGCCTCGCCGCCGTAAACCAATTTGTCCACCGACAACTCGAAAGACATATTCCCCAAGTGCGCTCAGAGGTAGAAGAGACTCAATCGCGGAATCCGGTAGTGCTCGAACAGGCGCTTTTTCAGGAACTGCCGCTGCAGAGACTCGATTTGCAGAGCGGTCATGTTCCGGCGATACGGCGCCAGTCCGCGGTCAACCTCCTGCCGGAATTGCGCCAGCAGTTCGACGGGCGAGGCGAGGGTGACCGAGGCCGTCAGCTTGTCTTCGAACGCCGAGAGCACTTGTTCGAGATCCTGGAGCTTTTCCGGATCCGGGGTGATTCCGAAAAGCGAGATTGCTATTTTATGCAGGCCGTCGGCGACCGTGCTAACGAAATGTTCGCTCCAGTAAGCACTGGCTTCCTCGAGGGTCGTCGCGTTGCGATCAAGATAGGCCCGCACTTCCTCGGCGGTAAAGGCAGCACTGGGAGGCGGCTCAGGTTCAGTCCGCGAGCCGCCTTCCCGGAGCGCCGCCGCCAACTCTTCGGCGGCCCCGAGGACCGATTGGGAACAGAACGCCAGACCGTTAATCTTGCGAAAGCGCTGCGGCCGCTTGCCGAATTTCTGGAAAGCGCGCTCGATGCCGATGACCACGGCTTCGAGCGGAATGCCGGATTCTTTCCACGCCTCGATGAGCGCCCAGTCCAGCGTGGAAAGGAGCGTCGGAGTGCCGCGACACTTGCGAAAGCATTCCTCGATTTCGGTGAAATAGTTGAAGTAGTTTTCCATCAGAAGAAGACAGAAGTCAGAAGACAGGAGCTTTTTTGTTCTGACTTCTGTCTTCTGACTTCTGAGTTCTTACTTCTGGTTCCGCTCGTAAATGATCCGTAATCCGTCGAGCGTCAAAGACGGATCAATCGGGGGCCGGTATTTGGAGGCGCCGGCGATGAGCGACGCCTGGCCGCCGGTCGTCACCACCTTCGCGTTCTTGCCGAGCACGGCGATGATGCGGTCGAGGATTCCGTCCATCGCGCCCACAGCCCCGTAGAAGAGGCCGGATTGCATGCTGGCGACGGTGTTGGTTCCGATGGCGCGCTCCGGCTCGCGAATCTCGACGCGAGGCAATCGCGCCGCGCGTTCGAAGAGCGCCTCGGCGGCGATGCCGAGGCCGGGCGCAATGGCGCCACCCAGGTATTCGCCCTTTTCCGACACCACGTCGAAGTTGATGCCGGTGCCGAAATCCACCACCACGCACGGCCCGCCGTATTTCTCGTAGGCAGCCACAGCGTCGGCGATGCGATCCGCGCCGACCTCGAGCGGATTGTCGTAGTGGATCGCCATTCCGGTGCGAGTGCCGGGCCCGAGAAACAGCGCCTTGAGACCGAAGTACTTTTCCGCCATCTCCGCGAGCAGCCCGTTCAAGGGCGGCACGACGCTCGCGATCATGATGCCGGTGATCTTGCTCGACTCGATTCGGTCCAGCGCGAAGAGATTGCGGATCAGAATGCCATACTCGTCCGCGGTCTGCGACGGGTTGGTGGTCAGCCGCCAGTGGGCGCGCAGGTCTTTCCCCTCGTAAACGCCCAAAACCGTGTTCGTATTACCGACGTCTATGACGAGAAGCATAAGAATGGTAGACGGCATACGGGAAAAGCTGTGCCGTCTTTATTTTACTTCCACAACCTCGCCGGCCACGAGCAGTTCTTCGCGGCCGTCCGCGCGATGCACGCGCAACGCGCCCGTCGGATGGAGGCCCGCGGTCGTCGCCAAAAACGTCCCGGAGTTCGACTGCACGCGGATTCGTTTTCCTTGCGCGTAGGTAGACGAAGCCGCCCATTCAGCCGCGATGCCCGCGCCACCGCGTTCGAAGAGCATCCCATAGCACCGACCGAGTTCCTTCAGGAGGGCTACCACAATCTGCGCCCGCGAATATATCTTCCGGCCTTCGATGCGCAACGACGTAGCGATCGGGCGGAGCTCCGCCGGCAGCTCGACGTGATTGACGTTGATGCCGAAGCCGAGCACGACGGCGTGCAACCGGTCAAGCTCGGCGCTCATCTCGGTCAAAATCCCGCAAGCTTTTTTGCCGCCCACCATGATGTCGTTAGGCCAGCGGATGTCCACCGCCAGGCCGGTGACGGATTGAATGGCATGATGGGCGGCGAGCCCGGCGGCGAGCGTGACGATCGGCGCCGCCGCAGGCGAGAGCGCCGGACGCAGGATCACCGAGCAGTAGATCCCGCTGGATTTCTCGGAGTACCACGTGCGGCCCAGGCGTCCGCGTCCCGCCGTTTGCTCCTCCGCCAGCACCACCGTCCCGTGTTGCGCGCCGCTCGCCGCCAGTTCCAGCGCGACGCTGTTCGTGGATTCCGTCCGGAAGTAGTGGACGATCTTGTGACCGATTTCACCTTCCAGTTCGGGCCGGATGAGGCTGGGCACCAGCAGGTCAGGGAGCTTCTGCAATTGATAGCCGGAGGCGGTGTGGCCCTTGATGTCCACGCCCAGAGAACGCAGTTTTTCGACCCAGGTCCAGACAGTCGAGCGCGTCACGCCAATCTCAGCCGCGATCTTGGTGCCGGGCACGACAACCGTGGCGTTCCTCACCAACAGATGAATCAGCTTGTCGATGCGACGGTCGGTGCTTTGAACGGTCATCTTTTAGGGGTGTCCAAGGGTCCTGCCGCCCGTTACGGTTGAAAGTGCCGTAGAAGCTAAGGGCCAAGCGTCGCTTCCACAAGTTTCCGGTATTGCTCGGAAAGTTCGGCGTACCGTTGTTCGGCGGCGCGCACCACGTTCTCCGGCGCGCGACTGCGAAACCCGTCGCTCTCGAGTTGCTTCTTCAGGTTGGTGATTTGCTGCTCCAATTTGCCTTTGTCGCGCGCAAGACGAGAGCCCTCGGCGGCGGCATCGCCAGCGCTTTCGCGCGCGCCGCCGACCCGTGCCTCCGGGGAAAGCAGGCGCAGCTCGACCGAGGAGTTCACGGGCCGGACGCTTCCCGATTCACCTCCGAGCCTTCCGCGCGTGAAGTTCAGTGCTTGAAGTCCGGCCAGGCGCAGGATGCTCTCCTGATGCTCGCGGTAGAGTTCGAGGACGCGCAGATCATCGCTTGCCACTTGAGCGCTCGGCTTCTGTTTTTGCAAACTCGCCTCGGCTTTGGCATTGCGCGCCGCGACGATCAGCTCCTGAATGGTCTCAAAGTGTTTCTCCGAGACCGGGTCAGCGACGCGCTCGCTGACGAGGTGAAATGCCGTGAGCGAAATGGAAATCGGGCGGCTGGCGCGCGGAAGCTGATACCAGAGCTCCTCGGTGATAAAGGGCATAAAAGGATGCAGTAGGTGCAGGGCGCTCTCGAACACGCGCGCCAGATTGATCCACGCCGGTGAAATCTTGTCTTCAGAATGGGCACGCGTGATTTCGGGTTTCACCCACTCCAGATACCAGTCGCAGAACTCATGCCAGAAAAAATGATAGATGGTGTACGCCGCCTCGTGAAAGCGGAACTCGGCCAGGGCCTGGTTCAACTGCTGCGTGACCGCCGCCAAGCGCGAAAAGACCCAGCGGTCAGGGAGACCAATATCCCCCGCAACCGGCATGGCGTCGAAGCCCAATTCCGGGACTGGCTGAAGCGCCACACCGAGTTGCTCCCGCGCGATCTCCGGCAGGTTCGCAAGGTTCATCAGGATGAACCGGCCGGCGTTCCAGATCTTGTTGGCGAAGGCGCGGTAGGACTCCATCTTGTCTTTGGAGAAGGCGATGTCGGTGCCCGGCGCGGCGCTCGCGGCCAGCGCAAATCGCACCGCGTCGGTGCCGTATTGTTCGGTCACCAGGAGCGGGTCGAGGACGTTGCCCTTGGTCTTCGACATTTTCTGCCGTTCGGCATCGCGGACGAGCGCGTGGATGTACAATCTACAGAAGGGCACATCTTTCGTCAGTTTCATGCCCATCATGATCATGCGGGCGGCCCAGAAGAAGAGGATGTCGAAGCCCATGATCATGAGGCTGTTGGGATAGAATCGCCGCAGGTCCGGTGTTTCTTCCGGCCAGCCGAGCGTGGCAAAGGGCCACAGCGCAGAGCTAAACCAGGTGTCGAGCACATCGGTTTCGGGCTGAAGCGAGCCGCCCTGACACTTCGGGCAAGTGCTGGGAGTTTCCTGCGCGACGATCACCTCGTTGCAAGCGTCGCAGTACCACGCCGGAATGCGGTGTCCCCACCAAAGCTGGCGCGAGATGCACCAGTCGTGAAGGCGGTTCATCCAGTCGAGGTAAATCTTCCGGTAGTTCTCCGGCAGGATCTGGATGCGCTCTTCCTCCACCACCTCGATGGCAGGCTGAGCGAGCGGTTGTATCTTCATGAACCATTGCGTCGAGAGCAGCGGCTCGACAACGCTGTGGCATCGCTGGCAGACGCCCACCGAAAGCGCATGGCCCTGCGTCCTTTCGAGCCATCCCTGAGCCGTAAGGTCACGCAGCACGGCCTCGCGGGCCTTGTAACGGTCGAGGCCGCGATAAGGGCCGGCCGCTTCCGTCATCCGCGCTTCGAGGTCAATCACCGCGATGCCCGGCAGTCCGTGGCGCAAACCGATTTCATAATCGTTCGGGTCATGCGCCGGAGTGACTTTTACCGCGCCGCTGCCGAATGTAGGATCAACGAATTCGTCGGCGACGATCGGGATCACGCGCCCGAGGAGCGGCAGCCGGACGTTCCGGCCGATGAACGCCTGGTATCGCAGGTCGGCGGGGTTCACGGCGACAGCGGTGTCGCCCAGCATGGTCTCCGGCCGAGTCGTGGCCACCGTGATCGAGCCCGAGCCGTCCTCAAAGGGATAGCGGAGGAACCACAGGTGGCCCGGACGCTCCTCGTGCAAGACTTCGAGGTCCGAGACCGCGGTGCCGCAGCGTGGGCACCAGTTCACGATGTACTTGCCGCGATAGATCAGCCCGTCTTCGTAAAGGCGGACGAAGGTTTCGACGACGGCCCGCGAGTAGCCAGGGTCCATCGTGAAGCGGTCGCGGGTCCAATCGACCGACGCTCCCAGCCGCTGCATCTGCCGGCGAATGGTCCCCCCGTTTTCTTCTTTCCACTGCCAGCAACGTTCGAGGAACTTTTCCCGGCCCATCTCCAGTCGCCGGCGCTGGCCCTCGCGCTGCCAAGCGCTTTTCGCTTCTGCCCGCCCTTCAAGCTGGGGCAGCGCTTCTCGCCCCAGTTCGCGCTCCACCATCAACTGCGTCGCGATCGAGGCGTGGTCGGTTCCCGGCAACCAGAGGACGTTTTCGCCGCGCATGCGATGCCAGCGTATGAGAATGTCAATCTCGGTGTGCTCCAGCATGTGCCCCATGTGGAGCGAGCCGGTGATGTTGGGGGGAGGAATGGTGAGGCAAAAGTCCGAGCGCCTGGGATCGTCGCCCGGGCGGTATAGTTTCTGCTCCACCCAGGCCTGAGCCCAGCGAGGTTCGATGGTTTCGGGCGAATAGACCTTGGGGATTTCAACTTCCACGAACAGTTTCTCCTTGGGCGCGAACAGCGGGCCTAGGTAAGCCTCATGGCCGCCGCGGCGTTACCTTGACGACAATCTGACGGGCTTAGCGCTGCGGATAGAGAAAAGCCTCGAGCATGTCGGCCCGGCTTTTCTCGTCGGACGCTACCACCCGCAGCAAGTCCTGAGTCGAGATCGTGCCGCGAAAGCCGGACGCTTCGTCCATCACCAGCAGGTGGTAAATGTTGTGCTTCTCCATGAGGCGCAGGCACTCGTCGAGCGGCGCCTCAAGCGGGACCGTAATGAGCGACGTGGACATAATCTCAGAAACATGCAACCAGGAAGGGCACTTGTTCTCGGCCGCCACCTTGTCGGAAATGTCACTTTGCGAGACGACACCGCTCAATTTGCCGCGAGTGTCCCGGACGCCCACCGAGCGCACTTGCTTCTCGCGCAGATAGCGCGCCGCCTCGTAAACCGTGGTCTCTTCCGTGATCGAGAAGACTTCCTGCCGCTCGCCGATTAGATCTCCCACCGTCATGGCCATTCTCCTCCAGGCGAGTTTCGGATGGTTCCGCGAAATCGCTCTGCGTCACCAATGCGCTTTTAATACTGATTCTACCATTGCTGGCAAGGGAAGTCTCAGAAGCAGGAGCAGTCTCGGCCGCGGGCAACTCAATGCGGCCGGCTCAAGGCCATGAGGCGGGATTGGGCGTCGTTCGCGCCTTCGAAGTTTTTGCTGAGGGCGAGGGACTTCTTCAGCGCTTCGGCAGCCTGCTGTGTTTGGCCCTTCTCGGCGTAAACTACACCGAGGTGGTAGTAGATCTCAGCGTCCTTCGGCCCCAAAAGAGCGGCCTTCCTGAGTGCAACGAGAGCCTTCTCCGGCTGGCCGCGAGCCCGGTACACCCAGCCCAGCGTGTCCTGGCAGGTAGCAGACTTGGGTGCCAACTCTACTGCTCTTCTTGCCCAGCCCTCGGCGTCCGCCAAGTCCGTCTTTCGATCGGCAGCGAGCCAGGCAAGATTGTTGTAGGCGACCACCTGTTTCGGGTCGAGCCGGACGGCTTCGAGATAACTCTTTCGGGCCTGATCAGCATCCCCCTTGGACTGCTGCAGCACGCCGATTTTCGTGTAGGCATTCGCAAACTTCGGCGCCACTTTGAGCGCCGTCTGATATTCGGCCAGAGCCTTGTCGCTCTGCCCCATCGCAAGCAGAACGTCACCTCGATCGATGTAAGCCGGCAAGAAGTTTGGTGCAGCGTTAATCGCCTTACTATAGGCGTCAAGAGCCGAGTCATTTTCGTGTCGACCTGCATAAAAGACCCCCAAAGCCTCGAACATCAAAGGATTCTTCGGGTCCAGGCGGGTCGCCTCCTTGAACTGATCTTCTGCTTGCTGAAACGCGCCGACCTTGGCCAGGGCGTTGGCGAAGGCATAGTGGGCCTGAGCTTGCTTGGGATCGATCGCCAAGCCCGCGCGATAGGCTTCAATGGCTTCCTTGGGCCGGTGCATCCCGACAAGGTAGAGATTACCCAGCTCGATGTGCGGGCGCGCGGCGCGCGGATCGAGCTCGATGGCCTTTTTCAGGGTTGCCTCAGCCTCCGCATAGCGCTTCTGGAAGAAGAGATAGTGGCCCAACGTAGTGCGCACGTCCGCATTGGTCGGGGCAATGACCGTAGCTCTTTGGAGCTGCAGACCGGCGGTCTTGTAATCCCGTTTCCTGATGCTAACTTCCGCCAACCCGAGCAAAGCCTCAACGTGCTTGGGGTCGAGTTGTAAACTCTTGTTGAAGTCTTGCTGAGCGGTTGGAAGATTGCCTTCGGCGAGGGCCGCCACACCGCTACGGTACGCGAGGTCGGCTGGCGTCGGTGGGACGGGTTTCAGGCCGCCTGTCTCGTCGCCCAGAGAAATTGTGACGCCAAAGAGGAGGAAATAGATCAGGAAAAGAATGAGGAAGCCCGTAGACCGGCTCCCACGAACGCTTGCCCTCTCGGTCGCTCTTTCGGGGCCTGCAACCGCGGGCTGGGACGCCGAAGCCAGGGTGTTATGCATTGCGGGTGCTTTCAATGGCCCCTTGCTTTCCTCTAGTGTCGCGTCTCAAAAGTTCGGCGAGTAAATGAGTGGGGTTCGTCGCTCCCTGCGCAGCTCCGTAGGGGCAAAATATCGTAGCCCAGTGCGTTAACCCACGGCTCGCGCCCGCGCACGGCCGACTAGAGAGAAGCCGTGGGCTACGTCCTGTCGCCCCGACAGATCGGGACTGATTTTTGCACCGGACTTCGGAGACACCACACCACTCTAGCAGGATGGTGGAAAACCTCGCAAGCTGTCATCCTGAGGAAGTCGCCGCGGCGACCGACGAAGGATCTCTGTATTTGCTTGATTCCAAGAATGCCGGGATTCCTCGTTTGGCTCAGAATGACACCATCGCAGACTTTTTCAGCAAGTTGCCAGGCCGATTTCAGCAAACCTCCACGCTTGGCAAGCCGCGTCCCAAAAGGCCAAAAAGCCCCGGGCTCGTTTCCGCGCCAGGGGCCTTTTGCCACCTCAATTCGATTGCGGAAATTAGACCTTCGCTCGCTTCTTCTTGGCCGCGAGGCCGGCAAGGCCCAAACCCAGCAACGTTAATGTAGCGGGCTCCGGCGTCTGCGATGTGGTTCTTTCGCCGAACACCGTGATACCGAACAGGGCAGATGACCCGCTGCTGAACTGGCTGACGATGGCGCCAGTGGCGATGTTAACTTCCCAAATCTCGCCCGTGGTGAAATCGCCCGTCCAGAAGTCCGTGCCGTTGGGGTCGATATTCAAAGAGAAGTCGCCTCCGCCGTTGCCCGGGAGCGTGTATGTCTGAAGGATGGCCCCGAGCGGACTGATGAGTAAAGCATTCGAACTGTCAGCCACCAGGACGTCTCCGGCATCCGTGCTCCCAGTCGGTATGACGCGCAGGGCGTAAGCCGCAATGCCCGGCAGGCCATCCACCAAGTCGGGGCCGTTCAAGCCCGTGGTGGTGTTTAAGCTGAGGATTGACGATCCTTCTGAGGTGTATAGGATCGTGGTAGAATTCTGAAAGTCGATCCAGTCTGTACCCCGGTTCTGAGTCGTCAGGCCCGTGAACGAGTGTACCAGCATGCCCGAGCTGTTGTACTGGTTGATGACATTCTGTCCCGCATCGCCCACCGTGAACCCTGACGCCGCGGCCACAATGGACTCAGGTTCGACCTGACCTGTGATGAAGTTTGCGTTCGTAACGTTCCCGGCGTTGTCAAACATGCTAACGGATCCCGCGGAGAAGTTCGTTACGTACAGGTTGCCGGCCGCGTCGAACGCCATGCCAGTCGTGAAAGCAGCGCCGGTCGTGTCGTTCAGCGTTTGAACCAGCACCCCGGTGGGCGTGAATTCGTCCACCTGCCCATTACCGATGGCTGCAAACACGTCGCCAGTCGTATAAGGCAGATTAGTGTTGTCCTGCGCGATTGCGCTCGCTCCAAAAACACCAACCATGCCAACCACCATCAACGCCAACATCCAATTCCTCATGACTACCTCCTATATGCTATATGCTTTTTGTGGAAATCGGACGACAAGCACAAGCTGGGCGGGAAGTCGCCAACTAACACTTCGCTGGCCATCCGTCTCCCTCTCCACAGGTGACCCCTTTAACTTGTGTGAAACAGCTTGGAAACCCCACCTACCGAACCGACTACTATGCGGAGCAATCTCAAGTCCAAAAACGGTGTTTGGCTAGATTCGAATCTCATGCGGAATCAGCGGGTTAAAGCAGGGCGCTCCTGATTAGCCATATTCAACGGAAAAAGAGTGGTACAAGAATGGAAAGCAGTTTCCTATTCCTCCGCGAATCGGAGGTATAATTTAATGTTATATTTACAATTATACTATAGTAACTTATGAGTTACCTTGAGTCACTCTCGCAACGCTTAGCGTCAAACCGGCGTCAGCGCTGCACTCAGTCCAGAAGCGCTTTGACAGCGCTGCGGCCGCGCCGCTATGATCGTGGACTCGAACGCTCCCATGACGAGGCCCACCGACATACCTGACATGTTCTCGCGCCAGGCGCTCGAATTCGGCGCCGTGATTGAGATGGTGGGCGGGCACCTCTCAGGCCCGCTCAGTTTGCCGGCGCTCGCTACAGTCGAGCCCTCTACCGACGCCGCCGTCATTCACAGCACCCTCGCCCTCGCCGGCGAAGCGCGGGAGTACTTCCGCGACAGCTCGCGGCCAAGCCTTGGCGCGCTCAAGGACCCGCGGCCGATTCTCGACAAGCTATCGGTTGAAGGCGCCTCCGCCTCGGCGCTTGAAATCCTCGCCGTGGTGGAGGTCGCGCGCGCGGCTCGGGATATTCGCGGCCTTTTTTCCAAGACCCGTTGCCGACAACTCGACGAGCTGGCCGCGGGAATCGCCGACTTTCGTGAGTTGCTCTCCGAGCTTGAAGGCAAAATCCTGCCGGACGGCACGGTGGATTCCTCCGCCAGCCCCGAGCTCGCGCGCATCCGCCGTTCGATCGAGCGCCTGCGCCACGAGATTCAAGTGGCGCTCGAGCGGCTCGTCCGCCGTCTCGGCCAGGACAAAGTACTGCAGGACGCTTTGGTCACCATCCGCAACGACCGTTTCGTAATTCCGGTTCGCGCCGAGGAAAAACGCCGCGTGGACGGGATTGTTCACGGCGCGAGCGCCTCGGGCGCGACGCTGTATCTTGAGCCGCTCGAAACCGTGCCGCTCAACAACGAGCTAGTGGAGCTCGAAGACCGCGAGTTTGCCGAAATCCAACGGATCCTCGCTGAGTTCAGCGCCCGCCTTCGCGATCGGGGCGCCGATCTGGTCGCGGCCACGGAAATCCTGAGTGAGATTGACCTGGCGTTTGCCAAGGCGGCATTTGCGCGCGAGTACGACTGCTGCCTGCCGGAGGTCACGTCCATGCGGTCCAGCCGGACGCTCGAGCTCGACGAGGTCCGCCATCCGCTGCTCGAGCGCGCGCTTCGCGGCCGGAATCTCAAGCCGGTTCCCATCTCGATCGTGCTCCGCGAGCCGAAGACGCTCATGGTGATCAGCGGGCCGAACACCGGCGGCAAGACGGTGGCCCTCAAAACCATCGGCATGGCGGCGCTAATGGCGCAGGCGGGCCTGCCGGTCGCGGCGCGCGCGGCGCGTCTGCCGCTCTTCGGACGCGTGCTCGCCGACATCGGCGACCTGCAGTCCATCGAAGCCAACCTGAGCACCTTCTCGGCGCATATCAAGAACATTCAAAGCATGATCGAGACGGGCGCGGACGGTGGGGGCGGCGACGATCTTGTTCTGCTCGACGAGATGGGCGCCTCCACCGACCCGCACGAAGGCGCGGCGCTTGCCGTGGCCATCCTGGAACATTTCCGCGAGCGCGGCGCCATGACCTTCGTCACCACGCACCAGTCGCGCCTCAAGGCCTGGGCCGCCGATACGCCTGCCGCCGTCAACGCGGCCACGGAGTTCGACGAAGCGACGCTCCAGCCGACTTACCGGATTCTGGTGGGCCTGCCCGGTAAATCGAGCGGGCTCGATATCGCGGCGCGGCTCGGCCTCGATCCTGCAATTGTGGCGCAGGCGCGCACGCTGCTTGACCCGGCGGAGGCGGAAGTGGCCACGCTGCTCGCGACGCTGCATGCGCAGAAGACCGAGTTCGAGCGGAAGTGCGCGCTTGCCGATCGCGAACGCGCTCAGCTCGATTTGCGCCGTCAGGAGCTCGAGCGGGAGTTTCAAGTGGAGCGGCGCGCCCGCTTGAAGGAGCTTGACCAGCGCCTCGAACGAACGCTCGGCGAGTACGAAAAGAAGTGGGAAACGACGGTGGCTGAACTCCGTGCCCACATTCAAGCCCGGAACGCGACGGCCAAACTCGGCAAGAGGATCGAGAAGCAGGGCGCCCGGCTCGAAAGCGAGGCCCGCTCGGATTGGGACGCGCAGGTGCTCGAAGCCCTCGGCGAGCCCGCGGACGACACCTCCGCCCTCCGCCGGCCAGAGAGCGAGGGCAGCGGCCCGCTTGCCGTCGGCGACTTGGTCCGGGTGGACGGCCTCCCGGCCTCAACGGCGCCCGGCCGTGTGGCGGGCTTCGCGGGCGACGACCAGGTGGACGTCGAAGTCGGGCGCCTCCGCATGCGCGTTCCGAAGAGCGAAGTGCGTGTCGTCGCTCGCGCCGGCGGCGCCAAAGGTAGCGCCGGCTTCCAGCCGACCGTAGCGCCGGGCTTCAGACCGGCACCTGCCGCCCTAAAGGACGGCGCTACCTATGACTCCGACGCCGAAGCGCCCGCTGAAATCAACGTCATCGGCGCGACGGCCGAAGAAGCGCGCGACGACGTGGACAAGTTCCTCGACCAGGCCTTCGTCGCCCGGCGCTTCCGACTGCGTGTCATCCACGGCCACGGCAAAGGCATCCTGAGGCGAACGCTGCACGAGATGTTCGCGTCGCATCCGCATGTGGAGAAGTTCTACGCCGCGCCGCCCAACGAAGGCGGCACAGGCGCGACGATCGTGGAGCTGAAACTGTAGCCGGATCTGTTCTTGGTTCAACAGCGGATTCTTCGTCGCCTGCGGCTCCTCAGAAAGATAGCCTCCGGTGTTGGTCAGCTCAATTGCGAAATTAGGACAGTACCCTCGCAGCTCGCCGCGGGTTGACAAGCAATCGGCTAGAATGCGATACTATCTGAGTGTGAAGACCCTTGGAGCGGCGGTATGCAGTTAACACTACTGTGGCCATCGCGGCCCAGCCGAGGGTTTGGGGTCCGCTTCTGCCGCCCCCGGGCGTGGGAGAGGTGATGCGCGCGAGATCTGAAAATGTTACGAACAAAGCCACCAAAGTATTGAAAACAAATTAAATAAGATTTTATGAGGAGCGAGGAACACACTATCTAATTGAAAACAAGCATCTTGATCATTATAACCAACCAACTAACTGATAATAAGCACTTTGGCTAAATCGCGTTTATGGGCGGCGCGATAGTAATGCCGAGCTGACCTCGTAATCGTAGAAATGCAGAACGAACCAACTAAGTTATTTAGAATGAGTAAATCGTCTCGCGAGCCCCGCGGGCGATGGCCTGCGTCCTTCGCCTACCCCCTGGCCTTGGCAGTCCTCTCGGCATGGACGCTGCTCGCGACGCCCTTGTCGCCGTCCGCCCCCGGCGCCGTCCCCAACCCGGACGCGCTCATTAAGGCCGGACACTGGAAGCGGGCGCGCGCCACACTCGACGAGCTCTGCCGGGCGGATTCCGGCGGCGCGCGGTGCGCCTACTGGCGGTCGCAGGTGAAGGACGCTTTCGGCGATCTCGACGCGGCCCTGCCGCTGGCCGAGAAGGCGGTCCAGCTTGACGGCGGCAACGCCGCTTACCATTACCAGCTCGCGCAGGTATGCGGCGAGACGGCCGAAAATGCGTCCTTCTTCAAGGCGGCGGCATGGGCGAAGCGCTTCAAGGCGGAAGCCGAACAGGCCGCCTCGCTCGACAGCAGGAACACCGACGCCCGGTTCGCGCTGATCGAATATTACCTGCAGGCGCCGCGCCTGATCGGCGGGAGCAAGGATAAGGCTGCGGCCATGGCCCGCGAGATTGCGAAGATCGACCCGGCGCAAGGGTATCTTGCCGAGGCGCGCTTGGCCGAGGACCGGAAAGACACTGCCGCCGAGGAGCAATCCTACCGGAAGGCGGTTGCGGCAAACCCCCGCGACTATGACGCGTTGGTGGCGCTCGCGGCGTTCTGCGCCCGCGACTCCGTGAAGAAATACGGCGAGGCGGCGAAGTACGCCCGCCAGGCGCTCGAAGTGGATTTGGGACGGGTGGAGGCTTATTCCGCGCTTTCCACCGCCAGCGCCGCGCGCGAGGATTGGAGCAGTCTCGATTCGGCGCTGGCCGAGGCGGCAAGAAACGTGTCCGACGACTTCAGCCCTTACTACCAAGCGGGGCGGGTGCTGCTCGAGAATGGCCAGAACCTGCCGCGCGCCGAGCGATACTTCCGCAAGTACCTTACCCAGGAGCCGGAAGGCGGGGCGCCGTCGCTTGCCCAGGCGCACTGGCGGCTCGGCCTGACGCTCGGGAAAGAGGGACGGAAGGCGGATGCCGTTTCGGAACTGCAGACGGCAGTGCGCCTCAAGCCGGACCTTCAGGAAGCGAAGAAAGACCTGGACCGGCTCAAGTAAGGCGGCGGGCAGAATCCCTTCGCTTGGCGTTTCACCCGGAGAGAGATATGCTTCTTCGTTCGCGGATGCCGCACTCCAGAAGGGGAATGAAGACGCCATGACTCGAGACGAAGTACTGAAAAAACAGAAGGACTACGTCTTTCCCTGCGTGGTGAACTACTACACTGAACCGCTGGTGGCCGATCACGGCCAGGGCCAGTACCTGTGGGACATCGAGGGCCGGCGCTACCTCGATTTCTTCGGCGGCATCCTGACGGTGAGCGTCGGCCACTGCAATCCGAAGGTCACCACGAAAATCAAACAGCAGTTGGACAAGCTCCAGCACTCTTCCACCGTCTATCCCACCGAGGCCATGGTGGCGCTCGCCGAGAAAGTGGCTGAGATTACGCCCGGCCGCTTGCAGAAGAGTTTCTTCACTTGCAGTGGCACGGAGGCGAACGAAGCGGCCATCCTTACCGCTCGCATGGCAACCGGCAACTTTGACGTGGTGGGGCTGCGCCACGCCTACAGCGGACACTCGCAGCTCGCCAAGTCTGCCACCGGCATGGCGCCGTGGCGGAAGAGCGGCGTGGTGAGTGTCGGCATCAGCCACGCGCTCAATCCCTACTGTTACCGCTGTCCGCTCGGCATGACCTATCCCAGTTGCGGCGTCGCCTGCGCCCAGGACGTCGAGAGCGCAATTCAGACCACTACCTCGGGCGCGATCGCGGCTTTCATCGCGGAACCCATCCAGGGCGCCGGCGGATTCATCACGCCGCCGCCGGAATACTTCAAGATGGTGTTTACCATCGTCAAGAAATACGGCGGGCTGTTCATTGCTGACGAGGTGCAGACCGGCTGGGGACGCACCGGCAAGAAGTGGTTCGGCATTGAGCACTGGGAGGTGGAGCCCGACATCATCACTTCGGCCAAGGGCATGGCCAACGGCTCGCCCGTCGGGCTCACGGTGGCGACCCCGGAAGTGGCCGGCGGTTTCAAGGGTCTCACGATTTCCACCTTCGGCGGCAATCCCGTGACCTCGGTCGCGGCGCGCGCCACCATCGAAGTGATTGAAGAAGAGAATCTGCTCGAGAACGCCAGCCGCGTTGGAGCCTACTTCCGTAGCCTACTGGAAGGACTGCAGCAGAAACACGCACTCATCGGCGACGTGCGCGGCATGGGCCTGATGCAGGGCCTGGAATTCGTGAAGGACCGCAAGACGAAGGAGCCTGCCCCGCAGGAAACCAATCAGTTCATGGAGCGCTGCCGCGCGAACGGCCTCCTCGTCGGCAAGGGCGGGCTGTACGGTAACGTCATCCGGCTTTCGCCCCCGCTCAACATCAAAGAAGGCGACGTGGATCAGGCGATTCGGCTGATGGATCAGTCGCTCGGAGAAGTGCGGGTGTAGCATACCGTTCACGACCTTGCCTCCTCCTGCTTGGTGCAACCCGCGCCAACTTCGCTAGCGCCATCCATTCCCATAAACCCGGTCTTGCCGATGATCGACTTCGTGCGCCGCTGGAACGAGCGCACCGAGATCGCCGCCCAGCGCCTTATTCGCTGGCTGGGCGTGGCCTCCAGTAAGTTCTACAACTGGCAGACGCGCTACGGGCGAGTGAACGAACACAACGGATGGATTCCCCGCGATTTCTGGCTGGAGGCGTGGAAGAAACAAGCGATTCTCAACTTCTACCACCGCTTCCCGCTGGAAGGCTACCGGCGTCTGACCTTCATGATGCTGGACGCGAGCTTGGTGGCGGTGAGCCCGGCCAGCGTCTGGCGAGTGCTGCACGGGGCGGGCTAGCGACCAATCGGCGCGCGCGCGACCATAAGATGAAAAAGCCGGGCGCAGGGCCCGGCCTTTTCCACTTTAATCCCGGCGACGACCTACTCTCCCACAAGGTTGCCCTTGCAGTACCATCGGCCCTGGAGGGCTTAACTTCCGTGTTCGGGATGGGAACGGGTGGGGCCCCTCCGGTAAGATCGCCGGAAAACCTGTCGCTCGCAAAGGCGAGCGAATCTCAAATTTGAAATGGCAGATGCCAAATCAACTGAACAGTGCGGCGTCAAATGCTCGCGAAGGCGATTCCAGGCGTCAGGCTCCAAAAGTGCAGAAGCGCTTTGATTCTCGCTTCTGACTTCTGGCTTCTGACTCCTGTCTTCTGTATATTGAGCAGAAATTATGGTCAAGCCGAACGGGCGATTAGGACCGGTAAGCTGAACGTGTTGCCACGCTTACACTTCCGGCCTATCAACGTCGTAGTCTTCGACGGCCCTTCATAGGGTTCTCGGTGGCTAGCTAAACCACCTTTTACCCTTGGGAGATCTGATCTTGGGGCGTGCTTCACGCTTAGATGCCTTCAGCGTTTATCACTTCCAGACTTCGCTACCCAGCCGTGCCACGGGCGTGACAGCTGGTACACAAGTGGTCTGTTCATCCCGGTCCTCTCGTACTAAGGACAACTCCCCTCAAATCTCCTGCGCCCACACCAGATAGGGACCGAACTGTCTCGCGACGTTCTGAACCCAGCTCACGTACCGCTTTAATAGGCGAACAGCCTAACCCTTGGAACCTTCTACAGCTCCAGGATGCGATGAGCCGACATCGA
>DASYXW010000013.1:0-53161 GCA_035934405.1 Terriglobia bacterium | reverse complement strand
AGGATTGGAGCGAGGTCCTGGAATCCTTCGAGCTGGGAATCGCGGGGGAAAATCCTGACACCCCGCTCCGGCTCGCCGCCGACCGGGAGGATGAAGCGGAGGCGGCGGCCTGGACGCCGGAGGAACGGCGGCGGGCGGAGCGGGTGCTGCCCCCCTATAAGGCGAAGTTGACGATGGGACTGGTGGCGCTGCCGTGGCTGGATCTGGACCTGGACGTGCCGCTGCACGCGATCGGGGAGTGGAACCGTGAGGTGCGGAAGGCGATTCTCAACGTCGCGGTGGCCGTCGCCGAGGCGGTCGCGGCGAGTGCCGCCGCCCCATCGGGCGAATCGGGCCAGCTTGACCCGGCAGGTGAATCGGGCCAGCCTGCCCCGATCTTATCGGGGCCTGGCCCCTTAAACCCATCGGGCGAATCGGGCCAGCTCGACCCGGCAGGTGAATCGGGCCAGTCAAGCCCGCCGGGCGCGTCAAATCCATGAGACCTGTGCGGCCCATTTGGGGCTGCTTGGCGGGCGCCTTATTGACGGCCCTCCTTGTGGCTGCTAACTTACTGAGGATTGCAAAATATAGTGACGGCCAAGGCTGTAGCGCCGGTCTGCGACCGGCGTCTTTCGCCGCTCATAGAGCGGCGCTACAGAAAACTTTGACGGCGCGCGAAATGCCAAGCTCTCAGTCCAACCCGCTCGCCAGTTTCAACACGCTCCCCGAGTTGTTTCTGCGCGCCATCGAGAAGCATCCCAAGCCGGACGCCTTCCTTTACAAATCGGGCGGGGGCTACCGCGGCATGTCGTCGGATGAAGCGCTGCGGAAGGTCGCCGCGCTGGCTCGCGCCTTCGACCGGCTGGGGATTCGCCGGGGCGACCGGGTGGCGATTCTGGCGGAGAACCGCCTGGAATGGGCGCTGACGGATTACGCCGTTCTCGGCCTCGGCGCCGTCGTGGTCCCCATCTATCCCACGCTGCTCTCGCCCGACGTGGAGTTCATTCTGCGGGATTCGGCGGCAAAGGGCGTGGTGGTCTCCACCGACTTACAGCTCCAGAAGATTATGAACATTCGGGCCGCGTTGCCGGACCTGAGCTTCATGGTCGTGATGGACTGCACGAGTCTCGCCCCAAGCGAAGCGCAATGCTGGGCGACGCTCGCCCCGATTGCATCGGGGCTCGCCGAGCCGGGCGATTCCGAGTCCGTGGAGTTTTTCCGCGCCCGCTCGCTCGAAGTCCAGCCGCAGGCGACCGCCACCATCCTTTACACCTCCGGCACCACCGGCGACTCCAAAGGCGTGGTGCTCACTCACAGCAACATCGTTTCCAACATCGTCGCCAGCGAAGGCCTGTTTCCGCTCGGCCAGCACGACGTGGCCATCTCTTTCCTGCCGCTCTCGCACATCTTCGAGCGCATGCTCGACTATGATTACTTCTGGCAGGGAGTCTCCATCGCTTACGCCGAGAGCTTCGAGGCGCTGCCGCAAAACCTCCTTGAGGCGCGGCCTACGATTATGGCTGTCGTCCCGCGGGTTCTCGAAAAAACCCACGACAAGGTGATGGAAGCGGTGCGCAGCTCGCCCGCGCCGCGCCGCAAGCTCTTTGCCTGGGCCGTCCGCGTCGGAGAAGCCTATTTCCCTTACCGGCTTGAACGTCGCAGCCCGCCGCTCGGTTTGCGCCTGCGCCATGCCGTCGCCGACCGTCTGGTGTTCCGCAAGATTCGCGTCCGCCTCGGCGGACGCATCACCGTGATGATCTCCGGCGCGGCGCCGCTCTCACCCGACCTTTGCCGGTTCTTTTTCGCTTGCGGCCTGCCCGTCTACGAAGGTTACGGACTCACCGAAACCTCGCCGGTGATCGCGGTCAACTACCCCGGCTGCGTGAAGCTGGGGACCGTGGGCCGCGTGGTGCCTGGCGTCGAGGTGAAACTGAGCGACGAGCAGCTCGACCCCGAGGGGGAAGGGGCGGGGCGTGAAATCCTGGTGCGCGGTCCGAACGTTACGCCCGGCTACTATCACCTGGAAGAAGCCAATCGCGAGGCCTTTGCGGACGGCTGGTTTCGCACCGGCGACCTGGGCCGCATTGACTCGGATGGCTTCCTCGCCATCACCGGACGCAAGAAACACCTCTTCAAGACGTCGGGCGGCAAGTACGTGGCGCCGGAGAAGCTGGAGAATCTTTTCCAGGGCCATCCGTACGTTTCCCAGATCCTGGTGCTGGGCGACGGCAGAAAGTTTGTGGGCGCTCTCGTCGTTCCGAACTTCCCGCGCCTCGAAAGTTACGCCCGCAGCCAGGGCATCGGGTTTCAGGGTCACGAGGAGCTTGTCGGCGACCCGCGCATCGCGGCTTTCGTCGAGCGGCAGGTTGATGAGGCGTGCCAGGGGCTCGCGGCGCATGAGAGGATCCGCCAGATCGTGCTGGTGCCGAGGGAGTTTTCCATCGCTTCGGGGGAGCTCTCGCCCACCCAGAAAATCAAGCGCCGCGTGGTCGAGGCCAACTTCCGCGACGAGATCGAGCGAATGTATCAGCGTCGCGCCCAAGCCCAAGGCGGCGGAAAGTAGCCGGCGGGGCGCGGCAACCGCCGGATAAAAGTTTACATCTCACCAGGGCAGATTTGTGCTAGGGTACTCTTATGAGGCGGCAATTCGCAGTCGCGGCCTTACTGGCAGGCTTGGCTCTGCCGTCAACGCTTTATGCTCAGTTCCGCGGCGGAGCGCGCGCCGCGGCGCCACCCAGAATCTCCGGCGGCTTCTCCGGGTTCCGTTCGGCGCCGAGGCCAATCGCGTCGGGCGCATTTCGGCCGAGTCCGGCTCGGACTGCTCCGTTCCGCTCCTTCGGGCGGCGGCCCGGCGGTTTTCACGGTCGGCCGGGTCCCTCGTCGCCACGCTTCATCCCGCGCATTCACTTTCGCAACAACCGCTTCTTTACCGGGTTCGGGGTCCCTACCTCGTTCTGGTATGCGTTTCCGCCGTACTACCCGTACTACGACGATTACGGGAACGACCAGACGCCGGCAGCAGCCGCCGAGCCGTACGACTCGGGACAGCAGCAGAACGACGCCTTGGTGAATCAGGTGCAGGAGTTGACCGACGAAGTCGAGTCCCTGCACGAGCAGCAGGCCTCGGCTCAATATTCGGGGGCCTCGCGCGCGCCGCAGTCAGGATTCGAAGAGAAGTCGGTGCCCGCCGTGTTCGTCTATCACGACGGCCACCAGCTTGAAGCGCAGAACTACGCCATCATGGGACAGACCCTCTGGGTGTTTGGAGACGAGATGACCCGCAAGGTCCCGCTCGCCGAGCTTGACCTGGCGCAGACGCGCAAATTGAACGACGAGCGCGGCATCGATTTCACCCCGCCCGAACTTCGCTAGCGCCGCCATGCCAAACGATCTCCTTCGCATCGCCGGCCGCGAGTTTCGCTCGCGCCTGATTGTGGGCACGGGCAAGTACGCGAGCTTCGCGGAAATGGCGCGGGCGCACGAGGCCTCCGGGGCGGAGATCGTCACCGTGGCCGTCCGCCGCGTCAACCTGACTGACCGCTCCAAGGAGTCGCTCCTCGACTATATCGACCGGGGCCGGTTCTTCATCCTGCCGAACACGGCTGGATGCTACACGGCAGATGATGCCGTCCGCGCGGCTCGGCTCGGACGCGAGGTGGGCCTCTCCAACTGGATCAAGCTGGAAGTGATCGGCGACGAAAAAACCCTGTTCCCCGACAACTTCGAGCTGGTAAAAGCCACTGAGACGCTGGCGCGCGAAGGCTTCGTCGTGCTGCCTTACACCAATGACGACCTGGTCTCGGCCCGCCGCCTGCTCGAGGCCGGCGCCGCCGCCATTATGCCGCTCGGCGCGCCGATCGGCTCTGGCCTCGGCATTCAGAATCCCTCGAACATCCGCATCCTGCGCGAAATGATCACCGGCGTGCCGCTCATTCTCGACGCCGGCGTGGGCACGGCTTCGGACGCCGCCGTGGCCATGGAGCTTGGCGCCGACGCCGTGCTCATGAACACCGGCATCGCCGCCGCCGAGGACCCCGTGCTCATGGCCGAAGCCATGAAGTACGCCGTTCTGGCCGGCCGCCAGGCGTATCTCGCCGGCCGCATGGCGAAGAAGCTCTATGCCACGGCGTCCAGCCCGCTCGCAGGCGTGGTGCAGTAGACCGCGGTCGCGCCGAAGTAGGAGGCTACTTCGATAGGCTACTGGCGTGGTCACTTTGGGTTGGCATTCTCGGCGGCGGGAGGATGGGCAGGCTTGTCTTGGTCCGGCAGGGTATAGACCGTCTCATTGGGCCGCGCCATGCGCTGGTCGCGCGCGACGCGTTCGATGGCGGCGGGATCTCCCTGCCGCAGGCGCTCGTTCCACTTCTCCCGGGCTTCGCCCTGCCGCTCGAGCTCGAGGACGCGGCGCTGGCGGGCACGATATTCGCTGCGCTGCTGCCGCCACACCAAGTAGCCGCCCGGCCCGTAAATCTCACGCACCACGAAGAACACTAGCGCCAGAGTCAGCCCCAGAAAAAGCGCGAACCGCCAGCGTTCGCGGTCCGAACGGGGGTACCTCAGCAGACGCCGCCACAGCGGGCCCGGCGCGGCTTCTTCGGGCCTGCGCTCGGGCTTGGCGGCAGAGCGACTCATCACTTCTCCAGTACGAAAGTTCTAGCCGACTTCACCAGGCTATCGAGCTCCGTCGGGCTCGGCGCCTCACAGTAGATGCGAACCAGTGGCTCGGTCCCCGAGAGCCGCATCAGCACCCAGGAGCCGTCCTCGCGGATCATCTTAAGCCCGTCGGTGCGGTCAAGTCGAGCGATTTTCTTCGCGTCAAAGTGTTCCCAGTCGCGGCTGAGTTTCTCGAGCAGGCGCTTCTGGACGGCGGGCTGCAACGCCAGATTGATCCGCGTCGAGTATCGCGGCCCGACCTTGCGGTAGAGAGCCTCGATCTGCTGTTTGACGGACTGGCCGCGCCGCGCCACTGCTTCGGCCACCAGCAACCCGGCCAGAATGCCGTCCTTCTCGGGCAAGTGTCCGCGGATGCTCAGGCCGGCGCTCTCTTCTCCGCCCAGCGCGACCAAGTCCCGCTTGATCAGTTCGCCGATGTACTTGAAGCCGACGGGAGTCTGGTAAAGAGGAACGCGGTGGTGCTCGGCAATCGCGTCCAACAAGTGTGTGGTGGCCACGCTGCGCCCGAGGCCGCCGGGAATGCGGCGCGCTTCGATGAGGTAATCGCCGAGAACGGCGAGGACGTAGTTGGGATGAATCCACGTGCCGTCGGAGTCCACGATCCCGAAGCGGTCGGCGTCGCCGTCGGTCGCGAGACCCACCGCGCACTGCTTTTCTTTGACGAACTGCGCCAGCTCACTGAGGTTTTTTTCGCTCGGCTCGGAGCCCACACCCGAAAACAGCACGTCGCGATAGTCGTGAAGGGTGTGGACCTCGGCGCCGGCCTCGCGCAGCAGATCATTCAGGTATCCCCGGCCGGTGCCGTAAAGAGGATCGTAGGCGATGCGCAATTTGGCGCCGGCGATGGCCCCAAAATCCACCTTCTCGCGAAGCGCGGCCAGGTAGGAGGGACGCGGATCGGTGGAGTGACGGAGTGGCGCCGCAAACATCGGACCTTGGAGCGAGTATTCCCCGGCGAGCACTTTGCCGATGAATCCTTCGATTTCGCGCGTGACCTCCGGCAAGGCCGGAGCGCCGTCCGCGCCGGAGAATTTCACACCGTTGTACTCGGCCGGGTTATGGCTGGCCGTGATGTTTACGCCGCCGTCGAGGCCGCGATGAATGATTTCATAGGCGAGAGCGGGAGTGGGGTCGGGACGCTCCGCGAGATCGGTCTCAACGCCATGCGAGTTAAGGACGTCCGCCGCCGCCGCGGCAAATCGCTCGGAGAGGAAACGCGTATCGTAGCCCAGCACGACGCGGGGACGGCCCGAACGCGTCAGCAGATAATGGCCGATGCCGGCCGCCGCCAGGCGGACATTTTGGAAAGTGAAGTCCTCGGCAATGATGCCCCGCCAACCGGAGGTGCCGAACTTGATGGGGTTGCGCTCCGCGGCGTTCACTGGGGCAGGCATCGCCCGCCAGTTTAACGAGGCTGGCGGAGCGTGTCCACAGTTAGATGGGGTTCGCACGCCGCGCGCACTGCCCAGGGGGTCTTCACCTTGACCGCGCCACCCGGCAAGTGTATACTTCGAAGTGTATATTTGAGGAGATTGAGCCGCATGACCGTCACCGCCAAGGAACTCCGTCTCAAGACCTCGCAGGTGCTGAAGAAAGTACAGCAGGTGGGGACTGTTACCGTAACCCTGCGGGGCAAGCCGGTCGTAAGAATCACTGCTCTGCGGGGTCGGAAGGCCATGCGAGTCGCAGACCACCCCGCGGTCGGCATGTGGGCGGATCGCGAAGACATGAAAGATGTGCACGCCTGGCTGAACAAAATCAGAACGCCCCGGTACCTGCGTTGATCTTCGACACGGACATCGTGATTTGGGTGCTCCGGAATCACCCTCGAGCCACTGAGTTCGTCGATGCGGTCCCGTTCGTTGAACGCAATCTTTCTGCAATCTCCTACCTGGAACTGCTCTATGGCTGCCGTAACTCTGGCGAGTTGACTCAGGTGCGGCAGCTTGTTACAGATCTTTTCGCAGAGGTCATTCCATTGACCGAAGCGATCAGCGACCCGGCCCTTCGCTTGATGGAGCAGTTCGTGCTGTCCCGGCGACCCGGCTCGGACGATGTGTTGATCGCCGCAACCGCGCTCAACCGAGGCGAGGCATTGGCGACCGGCAACCTGAAACACTTTGACTTCATTCCAGGCCTCGAAATCACGGCTTTTCGGCCCTGAGCATTCGAAAGGATTGTCGATTCATGGGTGACCAGGAACTCATCCCGCCGCAGCGGCAGATCGCGGTCAACATCGAAGACGAGATGCGCTCGTCGTATCTCGATTACGCCATGAGCGTGATCATCGGGCGCGCCCTGCCCGACATCCGCGACGGGCTGAAGCCGGTGCACCGCCGCATCCTTTACGCCATGTACAAGGAGGGGAACACTCACGACAAACGCTACATCAAGTGCGCCGGCGTGGTGGGCGAGGTCATCAAGAAGTATCATCCGCACGGGGATTCTGCGGTCTACGACACCCTGGTGCGCATGGCGCAGGACTTCAACCTGCGCTACCTGCTGATTGACGGCCAGGGAAACTTTGGTTCGGTGGACGGCGACCGCGCGGCCGCCTACCGGTACACCGAATGCCGGCTGACGCGCCTCGCGGGAGAACTTCTCGCTGACATCGAGAAAGAGACGGTGGATTTCGTCCCCAACTTCGATGAGTCCACCGAAGAGCCCACCGTGTTGCCGACGAAGGTCCCGAACCTACTCATCAACGGCTCGGACGGCATCGCCGTCGGCATGGCCACCAAGATCCCGCCGCACAATCTCACGGAAATCATTGATGCGACGATTCTCCTGATCAACAAGCCCAACGCGTCCCTCGATGAGGTCCTTTCGCTCGTGCCCGGGCCGGATTTTCCGACCGGCGCGTACCTCTATGGCCGCAGCGGCATCAAGTCCGCTTACGCCACGGGCCGGGGCCAGTTCACCATGCGCGCCAAGGCGGCCATCGAACGGCCCGGCAAAGAGAAGGAGCAGATCGTCATCACCGCGATTCCCTACCAGGTGAACAAGTCGAAGGTGATTGAGCGCATCGCCGAGCTGGTGCAGGACAAGAAGATCGAGGGCATCTCCGATGTCCGCGATGAGTCGGACCGCGACGGCATGCGCATCGTGGTTGAGATCAAGCGTGGCGAGCAGCCCGAGGTGATCCTCAACAACCTCTACAAACACACGCAGCTTCAGGAAAACTTCGGCATGATTCTGCTGGCGATCGTCAACGGCCAGCCGCGCACGCTCGCCCTTCCCGAGGCCATCCAGCTTTTCATCGACCACCGCGTCACGGTGGTGCGGCGGCGCACGGTCTACGACCTGCGCAAGGCGCAGGAGCGCGCTCACATCCTCGAAGGGTTTCTCAAAGCACTCGACCACATTGACGCCATCATCAAGCTGATCCGCGCCTCGGCCTCGCCAAAGGAAGCGCGAGAGGGCCTGATGTCTGAGCGTTTCGGCTTCACCGAGCGCCAGGCCCAGGCGATCCTGGAATTGCAGTTGCAGCGCCTCACGGCGCTCGAGCGCGGCAAGATTCAAGAGGAATACGATGCGCTGCTGAAGAAGATCAAGGAGTACCAGGAAATCCTGGCCAGCGAAAAAGTCCTGAAGCGCGTCATTGTGGACGAACTGAAGCAGGTGCAGAAGGATTACGGCGACGTCCGCCGCACCGAGATCATTGAGGAGCAGGAGGAGATCCAGCTCGAAGACCTTATCGCCGACGAACACGTGGTGATTACGGTCTCGCACTCCGGCTACCTCAAGCGCACGCCGCTTTCGATTTACCGCCAGCAGGGGCGCGGCGGCAAGGGCCGCATGGGCATGAAGACGCGCGATGAGGATTTTGTCGAGCACCTCTTCATCGCCTCGACGCACAGTTACATCCTGGTGTTCACCAACACCGGCAAGCTTTACTGGCTGAAAGTGTATGAAATTCCGGACGTGGGCGCGGCAGGCAAAGGCAAGCACATTTTGAACCTCGTCAACCTCTCGAAGCAGGAAAAAGTGACCGACGTGGTGGCGGTGAAGGAACTGCCCGACGAGCCGAAGGATGTGACGGTGGAAGGCGAGTCCTACGCCGCCGAGGGCTACGTCACCATGGTCACGCGCCACGGCATCATTAAGAAGACGCGGCTCTCCGAGTTCTCCAATCCGCGCGCCGCCGGCATCATGGCCATGAAGATCGAAGAGGGCGATGAGCTCATCGGCGTGCAGCTCACCACCGGACGCAGCACGATTTTCCTTGCCTCGCACGAAGGCATGGCGATTCGGTTCCCCGAGTCCGACGTCCGCGACATGGGGCGCGCCGCCTATGGCGTGAACGGCATGAACCTCGACGAAGGCGATTACCTTGTTGGCATGGAGATTGTGGGCGAGAAGGAACTGATACTCTCCGTCACCGAAAAGGGCTATGGCAAGCGCACCGCCATCACCGAGTACCGCTTGCAGTCGCGCGCCGGCAAGGGCGTGATCAATGTCAAGACGGCGGAGCGCAACGGCAAGGTGGTCGCCGCGCTGAGCGTGACGGAAGAGTCGGAAGTGATGATCATCAGCCAGCAGGGCAAGATCACGCGCCTGGATTCAAGCACCATCCGCGAGAGCGGCCGGTCGGCCCAGGGCGTCCGGCTGATTAACCTCGAAGGCGGCGACCAGGTGGCAGCCGCGTGCCTGGTGAGCGAGTCGGCTCCTAACGGTCCTAGCGGTCCTAACGGGGGCAACGGCGGTCCCGAGCAGGGAACGCTGATTCAGTAGAGGCGCGCACGCGGAGGGCTCCCCCAGCATCCAAGTGTGCGAGGATTTGTGGACCGGCTTAGGCTCCTTCACATCGCGTTCTGCCTGCTGCTGGCGGCGCTCGTTTGCGTGCCGCGGGCGCGCGCGACCGAAGGAATCAAACTGTACCTCAAGGACGGAAGCTATCAGCTTGTGAAGAACTACGAAATCCACGGCGACCGTGTCCGCTATTACAGCCTGGAGCGCTCGCAGTGGGAAGAGATGCCCGCCTCGCTGGTGGATTTTGATGCCACGAAACGCGCGCAGCAGGAAGAGCAGGCGACGGCTGCCAAGGAAGTGGAGCGCGCCCAGGAGATCGAGAAAGAACGCTTCGACAAACCCGCCGCGACCGGCCTCGAAGTGGCGCCCGGAGTCCACCTGCCGAATACCGAAGGCGTTTACGCCTACGACGGCACGCGGCTGATTCCCATGATCCAGGACGAGGGCGAGATCGTCACCGACAAGGAGCGCATGGTCTTGAACCTGGCGCTGCCGGCGCCGCTCCTGAAGAAGCGAGCGATCGTGGTCCTGGCCGGGCCGCAGGCGGCGGTGCGCATCTCAGCCACGCGCCCCGTGTTCTTCGTCCAGGCGGCGGACGGCTGGGGAGCGCGCGCCTTGCTGCTGCCGGTGAAGCCGGGCAAGGCGTCGCGCGTGCTCGAAAAAGTGCAGTCGGGCAGAGGCGTGGGCAAGCCTGGCGAGCAGCGCGAGGCGATTGCGATTGAGCGGCAGGAGATCGCCCCCGGAGTTTTCAAGCTTCACCCTGTGGAGCCGCTGAAGCCCGGTGAGTACGCCGTCGGTGAACTTGTCGGGGACAGGCTGAACCTCGACGTCTGGGACTTTGGCATCGAGGGCGCGTCCCGGAAGGTACAGAAGGTTTCACAGCCCGCGCCATCTGCGGCGCCGGCGGCCATGTCCGAGCACCGGCCCGGGCAGCCGGAGCAGACGGATCACTCGTTGCCCCTGCCGCGCACGTCGCCGCCCGATCCGACGGCGCAGCCCATGCCGCAACAGCCGAATCCTCCGTTGCCGCCGCGAGCGCTTCGGTAGTGGGTCAGTTTGCTGTAGCGCCGCTCTATGAGCGGCGGATTCGATTGAAAAGAAAAGGCCCCCGGTCGCAGACCGGCGCTACAACGTCCAAACTAGACCACTACCAGCGCTTCAAATCAGTTTAGTTGAAAAACAATCGGTGGTAGCCTCTCGCCGTATTTCGTGGCTTTTTCGTCCGGGCTCAGGGGGGCGCGACGAGACTTCAATTAACCAATTCATTAGAGGAGGCGGCCCATGCGGGGGGATCTGCATTGGAAGCGTGTTGGGATTATCGGCGTTGGCGTGCTGCTTTCGGGCAGTTTGGGCTTGTGGGCGCAGCAGCCCAATTCGGCCGGCTCCGTGGTTCCGCGCCTGATCCAGTTCAGCGGCGTGGTGAAGGATGCAACGGGCAAGGTGGTGGCGGGAAACGCCACGCTCACCTTCTCGCTCTACCAGTTTCCGGAAGGCGGCGCTCCGCTCTGGATCGAGACGCAGGCGGTGCAGGCGGACGCCCAGGGGCATTACACCGTGATGCTGGGGGCTGGCACGCCGCAAGGGCTGCCGCTTGACTTGTTCACGAGCGGCCAGGCGAAGTGGCTGGGAGTCACGCCACAATTACCGGGTGTGGGCGAATTGCCTCGCGTCCTGCTGGTGGGCGTGCCCTACGCCCTGAAGGCCGCCGACGCGGACACGCTCGGCGGCAAGCCTGCTTCAGCGTACGTGGTGGCGGACTCAGGCCCGCCGACTGGGAGCGTTGCCCAGGGCACAACGAGCCGCACGGGCGGTTCGAAGCTCAAGAATGATCCGCTGGGGACCATCGATGGAGTCGGGACGCCGGGCTTTATTCCCCTGTGGGCGGGAACCTACACCATCGAAGACTCCAACTTGTTCCAGAGCGGAGCCAATCTGGGGATCGGTACCACCACGCCTTCGGCAACCCTGGATGTGAACGGCACGACGAAATTCGAAGGTCTGGTAACTTTTGCTCCGGGCCAGACCTTTCCCGCCACTAACATCCTGCCTACAGATCCAACCCCCTTGCAGAACGGGGACATCATCCCCGATACGTCGACCTACTACTACTACTTCGTCAACAACGGCGTCTCGACATCCATCACCTTGCCGCACGCGACCCAGCCCGGTGAAGTCATCGCCCTTGTGGCCACATCTCTTGGTACAGACGCCGGGGCAATCAATATCAAAGCCCAGTCTGGCGATGTCATCAACGTGCCCGGCTTCAAGGATCAAACCTCCGTTCCGGTCTTCGGCACTGCGGTTCTGGTCAGCAGGGGCGACAAGGAGTGGTTCGTGCAGTCTCCCTCTTCCTTCCCGGACTTGACCATCACCAAGACACATACCGGGACCTTCTTCGGAAACGGGTTCGGCACCTATACCCTCACCGTTAGCAACTTCGGCGGGACCGCCACGAACGGCACGGTCACGGTAACGGACACTCTGCCGACCGGGCTCACCGCCACCGCCTTCAGCGGGACCGGATGGACTTGCACCCTTTCGCCGCTTACGTGTACGCGGAATGACAGCCTGGGGTCGGGCGCGTCCTTCCCCGCCCTCACTCTGACGGTCCTCGTAAACAACAGCTCCGGGACGGTCACCAACACCGCCTCAGTCAGCGGCGGCAGCGAGGTCAACACAGCGAACGACCAGGCCCAAGATGTCACCACCCTCGCTCAGGGCATTCCCCAACTGCTGGTTACCATGACACCATACGGCGACCTGACCACGGGCAAGCCTGGCACCTTCACCATAACGATTCAAAACGTGGGGACCGCGTCGACGAACGGAGATACCTATTTTAACGCGTTCACTCAGTTCACCGCGTTCGACGCCAGCATAACCAAGTCTCCGCCCGGCTGGAGCTGCAACACCCATGGGGGAAACGAGTGCGACACCAGGGTAGCCATTAACCCCGGAGATCCTCCTCTCTCCTTCACATGGCAGGTGATACCACAGCAGACCGGAGCGTCTACGGCCTTGGTGAATACAACCTGGAACAATGGGGGCTATACCTCCACGGTAGTCACGCCAGTTACCGTGCTCGATTAGCGAGGCATTGCGGTGTGCGGTAAGGGAAGTCATCTGTCTGGCGTCGCGTCCTGGCGCTGGCAACCAAGCCAGCGCCAGGCGTTCCAACGGCAGGACGATCACCAAACCAACCGACAAGGAGGCTCTATGCCGAAAATCAAAGTGAGCGGTTTCTATCCCGCCATGATAGTGGCGCTGGCGCTCGGCCTGGCGAAGCCGGCCCAGGCGGATACCATCACCGTCTTTACGAACCTCGGACTTGGCGGCAGCTTCAACACGCTGCAGGGTTGGGACGTGGATGGCGGCATCACCGGCGCGCAGGCCATCGCCGATGCCTTTACCCCCAGCCTGACGACCATGTTGTCGAGCGCGGAGTTGGCGCTGGGGCTCAATTTAGGCAGCGGCAGCGTCAACGTCTACATCGAGTCCGACTCCGCCGGCCTGCCCGGCGTCATCATTGCCACTCTGATCCAGCAAGGCTCGCTCGGCGGTTTCCCTCCCGGCGCGCTGGTGGATTTCACCTGCACGGCCTGCCCGCTCCTTGAGGCCGGCGTGCAGTACTGGCTGGTGGCCCAGGTATCAGACCCCTCTACCGCTATCGAATGGAACTGGAACTCAACCGGCGACACCTCCGCCGCGAACTTCGCGTTCAACAATAGCGCCAGCCCTGAAGGTCCTTGGACCATTGCTTCCGGTGACACTCGCAGCGCCTTCGACATTCAAGGCGCCGGTACGCCCGAGCCCGCGTCATTCCTGCTCTTCGGCGCTGGCCTCGTGGCCTTGGCGGGAGTGGTCTGGCATAAAAAATTGCAGCGGTTGCTGTAGGGGCAGGGCCTGACCTGTAGAGGCGGCTTGATGCCGCCATGGCGCCGCCACGATAAGCCGTGGGCAACGGTGTGGAGTTTCTCCACACCTACAGAAGGCGGAATCAGGCGGGCGGCGCGGCCGAAGCATCGCCCACCGGGCCCACCTGCACCAGCCGGGTTTCGAGCGGATAACCGCGCTCCCGCCAGGCGTCGAACCCGCCCTCCAGCGGCCGCACGCGGTTAATGCCCCGCCTTCGCAGTAGCAGCGCCACACGGGCGCTGGTAGCCTCGTTCGGTCAAGTGCAGTAGAGCACCACGTCGCGATCGCGCGGGATCTCCTGGTGGCGGGTCTCGATGTCTTCGGGCAGGAAGTGCAGCGCACCGCGAATCTTGGTGTCTTCGCCTTCGAACTCCACCGAGCTGCGCAGATCCACCACCGTGATGTTCTCGCCCGCGTCGAGCTTGCGCTTCAATTCCTCCGGCGTGATGCGGGCAATGCGGAGTTTGCGAATGAAGCGCCGGCGCTGGTCATACTTCCAGGCAATGTAGCTGGCCAGTCCCCCGACCAGAATCACCGCCAGCCACGAGCCCAAACGCAGGGCCACGCCGGCCACGCGCTCGAGTTGCGAGCTGAACGCGTAACCCAGCAGCGAGAAGCCACCCAGATAGACGAGCGCGCCCAGGCCGTCGAACAGCAGGAAACGCCGCAAGCGCATCCGCAACATACCAGCGATGGGCGGCGCGGCCGTGGCGAGACCCGGTACAAACTTGGCCACCACTAGAGAGCGGGCGCCGTGCTTTACAAACACATCTTCGGTCTGGCGCACACAGGAGTCCGGCTCGAGGGAGATGCGGCAGAGCAGGCGCAGGATGGAGTGGCCGCGCCGCTCGCCCAGCCAGTACCAAACCAGATCGGCGCCGAGCGTCGCCACCATGCCGAGCGCCAGGCCCAGCGTGAGCGAGAGCTCGCGCCGTCCGGCAAGCGCCCCCAAGGCCAGCAGGATGGGTATGGAAGGCACAGGAAGGCCGATCTGCTCCGCCAGCACGAAGCCGAACACCACGGCGTAACCGTGCCGCAGCAGGAATTGGAGTGCTTCGGTCATAGGAAGGTCGAAAGCCTAAGCGTCACCGGCTCGACTCGGCTACCGACTGCTTACCGCTTGCCGGCTGCGCCTTGCGACCGCAGCCCGTCGAGCGATGCCCGTCCCGCGCCGCTTAGCACCAGCGCCAGGTTGGCGGCGAACATCGTGAGCGCGTATTCGAATCCCGCCGGCAGAAAAAATCCCCCCCGCAGATGTATTTTGAGGATGGCGACGAACATCTCAAAAGCGATCAGCAGGGACACCCATCGCGTAAAGAGTCCGGCGATGAGCGCCAGGCCGCCGAAGAACTCGAGTAGGGTCACCACGACCGCAGAGGCCATCGGGAAGGGAATGCCCGCCCCTCCAAAGAATCCGGCCACGCCACGAAAGCCCATTGAGAACTTTTGGCCGCCGTGCATTGCAAAGACCACGCCGACCACAATGCGTAAAATGGTCAGGCCCCAGCCGGAACCCGATGTTCCCGTTTCCATGTTGTCTCCTTTTGCCGCGCGAGTGCGGGCTCCTGAGGATCCCGATTGGCCCGGGCCGGGCCGCTCCCGGCGGCTCGCTGCAACAGTTCGATCAACAACCGTAACCGCGCCTTTCCGAGGCGACCCAACTGCCGATGGTGAAGTTCCAATATAGGCTCATCGAGTGTCGCGAGCAGTCGCGAGCCCTCCGCCGTCAGGCGGCTCCGGACCACCCGCCGGTCTTTGCGGTCGCGCGACCGCGCCACCAGGCCGCGCGCTTCCAGCCGGTCGAACAGCCGCGTGACGTCCGGGTCACGCGTAATCATCCGACTCGCCACCTCGCCGCAAGTCAAACCTCGTGGGCCTTCCGGGCCTTCGCCTACGGCCCCGCGCAGGATGCGGAGCACGTTGTACTGGGCGGGCGAGAGGCCGGCTGCAGCGAGCGCCTGCTCTACGCCGCGTAGGGTTCGGTCCGCGGCGCGCTGCAAGCTCAGGAAGGCCTCTGTTTCGAGCGTGCCACTCGCTCTTCCCGTCCACGCCGATGCCGGTTGGGGCATCCCGAGACTATAGCCGCTGGAGGGGCTTCTCTCCAACAAAAACATAGCCATCCTTCACGCCAGGTCGAACAGCAGCACCTCGGACGCGGCGTCGGCCTTGATGTGGAGCTGCCATTCGTCACTCACCGCGGCACCGTCTCCCGCTTCGAGCGGTGTCCCGTTGAGTTCGACCGACCCGCGCGCCACCTGCACCCAGGCATGACGACCGGGGGCAAGAGCGTGCGACACTTGCGCGCCCGGGTCGAGCTTGCCGGCGTAGAGGTCCGCGTCGGCGTGGATTTTGACCGCGCCCTCGCGCGCGTCACGGGCCGCCACCAGGCGCAGCCGATTGCGCTTCTCCTCGTCCGCAAACGTCTTCTGCTCGTAGCTCGGCTTCAGTCCCTCGCGCTCGGGCAGAATCCAGATCTGCATGAGATGCACCGGCTCGGTGCGCGACGGATTGAACTCGCTGTGCGTGATGCCGGTTCCGGCGCTCATGCGCTGCACGTCGCCCGGACGGATCACCGAGCCGGTGCCCATGCTGTCCTTATGTTCGAGCGCGCCTTCGAGCACATAGGTGAGGATCTCCATATCCTCGTGCGGATGAGTCCCAAAGCCCCGCCCGGCCGCGACCCGGTCCTCGTTGATGACCCGCAGATCCCGGAACTGCATATGGGCCGGATCATAGTAAGTGTTGAAGCTGAAAGTGTAGTGTGTGTCCAGCCAGCCGTAGTCGGCGTGACCGCGGTCGCCGCTCTTTCGTACCTTGATCATGACGCCCTCTCTTCCGCCTCGGAATATACTCGTTACAACGACTATCGTCCAGCAAACTATTTGATGCTGGAACATGCCGGCGGTTGCAGGCCGCGAGCCGCGGCGCGCGACTAGGGAATCAGACTTGCCACAGGACTTGCCGTCCTTCATGATGAAAAGGCTGTTGTTGGCCCTTGATCCTCCATGTTTGCCACCCGAACGGACTGGCCGCTGACGCCTAACCGCCTCACCGCCGCTCTCGAGGAGCGCCGGGCACGGGGCCTGCCGCTCTTCGACCTGACTGAATCCAACCCGACGCGCTGCGGCTTCGAGTATGACACTGGAGCCATCCTTGGGGCGCTCGCCGACTCGCGCTCTCTCGCTTACCAGCCGGAGCCTAGAGGAGTAGCCTCGGCACGCGAAGCCGTGGCCGGATACTACGCGGAGCGCGGCGTCGAGGTGCCATCCGACCGGATCTTTCTCACCGCCAGTACGAGTGAGGCTTACGCCTGGATCTTCCGCTTGCTGGCGAATTCTGGGGATAGCGTGCTGGCTCCGCAGCCGAGTTATCCGCTCTTCGGCTTCCTCGCCGGCCTCAATGACGTCGAACTCGTTCCTTACCCGCTTGCGTACAACTGCGGTTGGCACATCGCGCTCGACGCACTGCAGGCCCGTCTTGCGGTCGCCTCGCCGGCCTCGGCTCGGGCGATTCTGGTAGTACATCCCAACAACCCCACCGGCTCGTTGGTGGCTTCGGCCGAGCGGCAGATGCTTGTCTCTCTCTGCAGCCAGCATGGAATGGCGCTCGTCGCCGACGAAGTCTTCGCCGACTATGCCTTCGCGTGCCGGGTGCCGGGCAGCGAAGTCGCAACATCCGGCGGGCCGGCGCGGAGCCATGCCGCGGTGGGCGACGTTCTCAGCTTCACGTTGAGCGGCCTTTCGAAGATCGCAGCGCTGCCGCAGATGAAACTCGCCTGGATCGTCGTGAGCGGCCCGGACGACCTCGTGCGCGAAGCTGCGGCGCGCCTGGAGATCATCGCTGATACCTATCTTTCGGTCAGCGCGCCCGTGGCTTACGCCTTGCCGCGGCTGCTCGAAACGCGCCACGCCATCCAGCCTCAGATCCGCGGTCGCGTCGAGCGCAACCGGCAGTGGCTGCGCGCGGCGCTCGCCTCGCATCCGGCGCTCGCGCTGCTCGAAGCCGACGGCGGTTGGTACGCCGTTCTGCGGCGAAGCGGCGCGCCGGGCGTGCCCGGAAGCCGCTCGCAAACTGCGCTCGATGGGAAAAGCGACGAGGACTGGGCGGTCGAGCTGGTGCAACAGGACGGTGTGCTCGTCCATCCCGGCCACTTCTACGATTTTGCTTCGGAAGGCTATCTTGTGATCAGCCTGTTGCCCGCGGCGCAGATTTTCGAGGAGGGCGCGCGCAAGCTGCTGGCGCGATTCGCATGAAGAGTCAGGTCCCGCTGTGGGCGCGGCAGCCCGCACCCCTACACCTTGGAGTGTTGGACCCGCACCGACGGCATGCCGTCGGACTCGTCGGCGATTTCAACGTCGTGGAAGATGTTGGGGCTCTCCTGTTTCAGCACGCGTCCGACCTCCACCGCGAGCAAGCGGATTTCAGTGTCGGCGTGCGGGCTGCCGCGCAGTTCGAGAAAGTGCCGCCAGGCGCGCGCATTGCCGGTGACGAAGATCTTGGTCTCGCAGGCGTTGGGCAGAATGGAACGCGCCGCTTGCCGCGCCCACTTGCGCCGGTCGCGCGGCGCCATCTCGGGGTGCTGCTGCTGAACGTACTCGGTGGTCTTGTTTGCTAACTCCACGTAGGCCTGGCGCACGCAATCAATCGTCTTCTGCCATTGGGCGCGGAGCTCGGGATTCTCCTGGTAGAGTGGCGGGACCACGTAGCGCGCGTCGCTCTCGTCCACATAGCGTTGGGAAAGTTGCGAGTAGCCGAAGCCGGCCCGGTGACGCACCAGTTCGTGCGTCAGGGCGCGGCTGACGCCGGTGATGAGCAGGTTCCACACGGCGTGCTCCAGCACGCTGCCGTGCTTCGAGGTGAGGATGTTTTCGAGGTATTCCTGGTTGGATTTGCGGCCTTTGCCGAACGACATGTAGCAGGTGCGGCCGGCAATCTCGTTCAGGATTTCGGCGCCGGCGCGAGTGTCGGTCGTAAACTCCAGCTCCTCATCGGCGAGGAAGCGCGCCAGCTCTTGCTCGTCGACCGCCTGGCGTCCGAGCAAGTAGACCTTCGGTTTGGTGACGTAGGGATCCACGCGAGGTGTCGGGTGTTAGGTGTCAGGTTTCGGGTGCAAGTTTCAGGCTGCATCGGACGCTTGGCTTCCGCTGCTCTCTGACACCTGGCACCTGCTTCTAGGCTTTTGGCTGGGCGGCGGCAGTTTCGGCCGCGGGAACCCGCTTGTACTTTCTCTGGAAACGCTCCACGCGTCCGGCGCTGTCCACCAGCTTTTGTTTTCCGGTGAAGAACGGATGGCAGCTCGAACAGATTTCGAGGTGCAGGACGTCGCCTTTGTAGGCGGAACGGGTCTTGAACGTGCTGCCGCAGGCGCACGCCACGGTGATTTCGTGATAGGCCGGATGAATGTCCTTCTTCATGGGACTCCTTCTAGAAACACACAGCCTTTGATTGTAGCCGCTCTTTCCGTACCTTTCAAGCCGTAGTTTCGAACTGAGCGAGGCAGACCGCGCCAACTGCGAGACACCCATAAGATGACGAAGGTGAGCAGATGGATTCAGGCCTTGTCCTTGCGCGCCTTCAGCAGGTCCTTCAACTCGTCCATAAACTCGCGCACATCTTTGAAATCGAGATAGACGGAGGCGAAGCGGACGTAGGCCACCTTGTCGAGCTTCTTCAGCCGGTTCATCACCAGTTCGCCGACCCCGGTGGTCGGACGCTCGCGGTCGTGCGACTCGGTGACGTAGGCTTCGGCTTCGTTGACGATTTCCTCGAGCTTGGCGGGCGCGACCGGACGCCTCTCGCAAGCCTTGAGCAAGCCGGCCAGGATCTTGTGCCGGTCGAACCTCTCGCGGCGGCCGTCTTTCTTCACCACCATGTGCGGGATCTCATCGATACGCTCGTAGGTGGTGAAGCGCCGGCCGCAGTGTTCGCAATGGCGGCGGCGGCGGATGGCGTCTCCGGCCTTCGCTTCCCGCGAATCCACCACCCGGTCCTCAATGTTGCCACAAAAGGGGCACTTCATAAGAATAGTTGCCAGCGGTCAGTTGTCAGTCGTCAGTCAAACTAAGCAGCCCAGCGCCGATCCCCAGTTCCAACCGCCGGGCTCAGCGAACAGAGTCCCTTTGGCGTGATGATTCCGGACTGGCAACTGATAACTGAGAACTGGCGACTGTCTCTTCCTCCGCCATTTTTCCGAGTCGCTTAAAGCTCAGGCCCTCGTAAGCCAACAGAATGATTCCAAGCGTCAGGCAAGGGACCAGGACCACAAGCCACGCCATCACGCCCGCCCCGGTGGCGCTCTCGGCGGGCACATGAAACACCTGCCGCAGCGCCAGAATGATCCCCAACTCGTATCCACCGCCGATGCCGGGCAGTTGCAGCAGCAGGCCGAGCGCCGCAAAGAAGAGCGCCAACGCCGCCGCCCACCACGTAAGCCTCGCCACGGATCCGCCCAGGCTATGAAAGACCAGCCAGAATATGCTGACGTTAATAAGCCACAGCAGGACAGTGCAGCCCACACTGGCCGAAAGGTCGCGCCAGTCCTCAATGACGTCGAGGCCGTCGGCGAAGGAACGCGAAAGGCGGCCCAGCAAGCGCCGCGCCCCCTCCGGCAAAAAACGCAGGACGCGCGAGCCCGTGCCGATCAGCTTCTCGGAGTAGACGCGGAAAATCGCCAGAGCGGCGATCACCGCAACCATTACGGCCAAAACGATAAACGCGCCTTCGTGCATCCGGCGCAGGGTCACGACGGCGTGAAATGACTTCGGCCGGATGGGTTCGAGATCCAGCGCCAGGCCGAACAGGATGCAGACTGCCAAACCGTCGTAAACGCGTTCCAGCAGCCAGATGGCCGCCTGCGAAGTATATGAGACCTTTTCCTTGCGGGCGATGTAAGCCGGCCGGACAATCTCGCCGATGCGTCCCACCAGGTAGATGGAGCTGAATCCCAGAATCTGCGCCACAAACAGATTCCACAAAGAGGCTTTGCGAATTGGGTCGAGGAAGAACTTCCAACGATAAGCGCGCACCGCGTAGCTGGCGTAAGACGCCACCACGGCGACCGCCAGCCACCAAGGGTTGGCGTGCAGCAGCAACCTTGAGAATTGGTTCCAGTTGAAGTGTTGCCAGCCCCCGTGCCGGGTGAAATGATAGGCAACGAACGCCAGCGCCAGGGCCACCGCGCCGGTTCCGAACCATCGTTGTTGACGCTTGGTCATAAGGGGTGTGACGAATGACGAGTGGCGAGCGACGAGTGGCAAGTGGTGAGTGGCAAGCTCATAAAAGGCAGTGACGAGTGACCCGCCGCGGCGGGAAAAGTAACGAGCCTCGAGTCGCCCCCTAGCTGCACTTTTATCCTAACGCTCCGCGCGCTCACTTGTCACTCACCACTTGCCACTAGCCACTTGCCACTGTTTGTCTATCGCGGACGCGTCGACTTATGATAGAACACCCGGGAGAGACTGAGTGGAACAGGACCCGCATGTCGTCAAGCGGTGCCTCGCGGGCGAGGACTCGGCCTGGGAGGAGTTGCTGCGCTCGCACAGCCGCAAGGTCTATAATCTGTGCTACCGCTTTACCGGGCGGACGAGCGAAGCAGAAGATCTGACGCAAGAGGTTTTCATCAAGATTTTTCAGACGCTGCGGAGCTACGATGCCCTTCAAGGCTCGTTTTCGACCTGGCTCAATCGCGTGGCGCGCAACCACCTCGTGGACCACTACCGGCGCACACGCAAGGACCGCGTAACCTCGTCGCTCGATGACGAGGCGGCGGGAGTGGAGCAGAAACCGAGCCCCGACGAGCATCCCCTGGCGCGCCTCGAAGCCCGCGAGCGGCAGGAGTTGTTGCAGGCGGCGCTCGACCGGCTTTCGCCCGACATGCGCGAAGCCGTGGTGCTGCGCGACTTCCAGGACCTCGACTACGTGGAAATTGCCCAGGTGCTGGGCGTTCCGGAAGGCACGGTGAAGTCCCGGATCAACCGGGGAAGGTTGGAACTGGCAAGAGTGCTGAAACGTATGTGATGGTGTGGGAAGGAAAGGGCTCAAGGGACAGGGTTCGGGGATAGGGTTCTTCCCCTGACCCCTGACCCCTGACTTATGACGCACCTGGAGCTTGAAAATCTCGCGAGCGATTACCTGGAGGGCCAGCTCACTGCTGACCGCCGGGCGCGGGTGGAAGCTCACCTCGGCGAGTGCGGTTCCTGCCGGGAGTTGATGGCGGGTGTCCGTCACGCCCTCGAGCTTTGCCACTCGGCTGAGGACCTGGAACCCGCTCCGTGGCTGATCTCGAAGATCATGCTGGCGACGGTGCGTGCCAGGAAGCCAAGCCGCTGGGAGCAGATCTTGGCGCTCGTCCGGCCGGTGCTGCAACCCCGCGTGGCGTACGGCCTCGCCATGGCCGTGTTTTCGTTCTCCATCATCATTAACGCTGCGGGGATTCGCTTGAGCGGCTTCCACCTGCGGGATTTGAACCCCCGCACATGGGCCTACCAGGCCAACCGCAACGGGCATCTGCTCATCGGTCGCGCCGAAAAGTACTATTACGACCTGAAAGTGGTATACGAGATCGAATCGCGGTTACGGCAAATCCGGCAGCAGTCGGGCTCGACGCCGCAGGATGACACTCCCAAGCGGCAAGCCCCGGCCGGCGGTTCCACTGACGGCACGGCGCCGGATAACTCGCAACTGGCCCTAGCTGGCGGCTGGTCGCTGTTGCGAACCGCGCTCGAATAGGCGGCACAAGGAGCACAACCCGATGAAGTGTTCAAACCATCCCGAAACCGACTCTGTCGCCTTTTGCGGGCAATGCGGCCGGGCGCTGTGCGCGGCGTGCAAGCGCGAAGTGAGCGGCATGGTCTACTGCGAGACCTGCCTTGCCGCCCGCCTGCAAGGCAGCACCGTCTCGCCGTTCGTCGGCCCCTCGGGGCCGGCGGGACCGGGGGGCTATTGGCAGCCGTCCTCCGGAAGCCCAGGCACGGCGCTGCTGCTCGGCTTTATTCCCGGCGTGGGCGCCATTTACAACGGCCAGATCGCCAAGGCCATGGTCCAGGTCCTCATTTTCGGTTCGCTCATCGCGTTCAGCAATCGTGTCGGCGAGCCGTTTGACACGATCTTTGGCCTGGGCGCCGCGGCCTTTTACTTCTACATGGTGATTGATTCGTTTCAGACGGCCAAGCGCAAGGCCCTGGGGCAGCCGGTGGAGGAGTGGCTGGGTCTAGGTGACTTTAAGATGAACGCCCCCATCGGCGCGGCGCTCCTGATTGGCTTGGGCGTGCTGTTCCTGCTTGATAACCTGGGGATTCACGTCTTCGAGTCCTTTTCGAGATTCTGGCCGGTCATCTTTATCGTGATCGGTTTGCTGCTTTTGCAACGGCGCCTGGGCGGTCGCACTCCTCCCCCACCCCCGGGAGGATCGGGCGGCGCGTCGGGCCCGAAGCAGTTGTAGCCGGGCAGGCGGCTGCCGCAGACAGGCTGGCGCAGACCCTTTGGGTCTGCGAGATAGACGGAGAACGGAGCAGGCGGAGGAGGTTCAAATGGAATTCTGGCGTCCTGAGATCGTATCGCCCATAGCGGGAATCTTGATGGTGATCATCATCGTAGCCATCGTCTCGTTCAACAAGACGCGCGAGAAGGAACTCCAGGCGCACGCGGAGTTGCGGGCCCGCGAGATGGAGCACGACCGCAGAATGAAAGAGCTCGATGTCGAGAAATCGAGGCTCGAGCTCGAAAAGGCGCGGGCCGGCAAGAGCGCATAGTTGCATGTCATCCTGAGTCCGCCGCGGCGGACGAAGGATCTGCTTCTCGTCACGTGATACGCAGGCCGGTGGTCGCTGCCCGACCAAGGCGATGACGGAGAACAGAAGACCAGGAGGCATTGAATGTCGGACATACTGTCGAATCCGATCATCATTCCGGTCGTGGGGACGGTCTTCGGTACCGTCATGATTGCGGTAATCGTCGGCTTGGCCTTGTGGCACAAGACGCGCGAGAAGGAGCTGCAGGTGCACCAGGATATGCGGATCCGCGAGATGGATCACCAGCGCCGCATGAAGGAGCTTGAACTCGAGATCGAACGGACCAAGGCGCGGCAATCGCCCGAGCGAATCGCTTGAAGCGAGCCCAAGGGGTCCAGGAAAAATTGTGTGTGTTTTGAAAACAAACCCTGAATGTCTTTTAGAATCAGCAGAAGGTTTGCGGGGTCCTATGGAAAGCCGTCATCTAATTGAAAGGACGGCAGTTACACGGAACGGCGCTGACGAAAGCCGTCAGGTTATTGAAACTACAAGACTTGAAATGGTGGACGAGTTATAAGAAAGCCAGCTCTGCTGAGGCGACAGACAACCGGGTGAAGCCATGGAAGCCGCCGTAACAGCTCCGATTTTCGGTTGCACCCTGGTCGTTCTTATCGTGGCCATCGTCAGCCTGGTGCGGATTCGAGACCGCGAAGCGGAGGTTCGCTGGAGGCTTCACCACGAGGAGATCGAGCACCAGCGGCGGATGCATCAACTGGAAATGGAGCACCTCAGGCTGAAGTACTGACCAACTGAAGCACCGAGCACCTGCGAGACTGACATGGGATTGACGCCCACACCACCGCTGTTGCCTCGCCGCCCTATGAGCCTGACCGGACCGGTCTTCCTCATTGCGCTGGGAGTGATTTTCTTGCTGCCGGAATTCGATCCAGGATGGGGTTTGCGCCGGACTTGGCCGGTGTTGCTCGTGGTGTTGGGCCTGCTCAAACTGTTTGATTCCTTTCGGCCGCCTCGGCCGCCGGAAGGACCGAGGGTCTAGAGCAGGGCTTCCGGGGCAAGCGAGTCGAGTTTCGGCTGGCAAGGGGAAGGCAAGACTATGAGTGCATACTATCGTCGCGGATCGATTTTCTGGGCGCTCACCTTGATCGGGGTGGGGTTCATCTTCCTTTACCAGAACTTTAACCCCGCCGTCCACCCCTGGCAGATCATCGGCAAGTTCTGGCCCGTGCTCATCATCTTCTGGGGATGTTCCAAGCTTATTGACTTCATTCAGGCGCGCGCCCATCCGGAAACCGCGCCGCCCACGCTTTTCTCGGGGAGCGAAGTGGTGCTGCTGATTCTGATTCTCTGCCTCGGCACGCTGGTCTCGCGGATTGTGCTGCGCTCTTCGCCTTGGGGACCGTGGATGCATTTCGGCGATAATAATGACGATTTTTCCGGCCTGTTCACCAACACCTACAGCTACACCGAGACGGCGAGCGCCCCGGCGACGGGCCAGCCTCGCCTGCAAGTCATCAACCAGCATGGCGACGTGGAGGTTCACGGCTCCGATCAGGCCACCATCGACGCGGTGGTTAAGGAAAACATTCACGCCAACGACGAGCAGGAGGCCCGGAAGCTTTCCGAACAGTTGAAGTTTTCCATCGTGCAACAGGGCGGGCAGTACATGCTGCAGTCGAACAAGGACTCGCTCTCGAACGGCGGCCGCGACGTCCGGCTCGACCTTACCTTTCGCGTGCCCAAGGGAACCTCCGCCCAGGTCACCGCCGAGCACGGCGACGTCGTCATGGACGGCTTGAGCGGCGATCAGACCCTTGAAGTGGACCACGGCGACCTGCACCTATCCGATCTCCATGGCCTGGTGCGGGTGCGCAAGGGGGGTGGTGATACCGAAGTCGAGAACGCCAAGGGCAGCGTGGAGCTGGAAGGGAAGGGAGGCGACGTGCAGATTTCCAGCGTCACCGGCGACGCCACCGTCAACGGCGAGTTCTCCGGCGATGTGGAGTTTCGCGGTGTCTCCGGCACGCTGCGCTACACCTCGTCGCGGACCGACCTGACGCTGCAGAAACTCGCCGGGCGTCTGACCATGGACAGCGGGTCGCTTGAGGCGAGCTCGGTCGGCGGGCCGTTTGAGCTGACGACGCGCGAGAAGGACATCACCCTCGATGGCTTCGGCCACACCGTCAAGATCGGCGACACCAACGGCGACATTCATCTCACCGCCTCCGCCCCGCCCACGCATCCGATTGAAGTGGATTCGAAGAAGGGCGAAATCGAGCTCGACCTGCCTCCTAACAGCAACTTCCAGATCCAGGCTACCTCCAGCCACGGCGAGGCGCAGTCTGACTTTTCCGGCCCCAACCTGAAAGTCGTGACGGAAGGCGATTCCCCTTCCATCATGGGTTCCTACGGCAAGGGCGGCCCGATGATCCGCCTTTCGACCGCCTACGGCACCATCCACCTCGCGCATGGCGAAGCGGGCGCGGCGCCTGAACCCCCGGCGGCGCCCAGCGAGAAGACGATGCATCGCGCCCCGTTACCGCCCGCCGCTTCGGAAGTGACCGACGCGTTCACCCGCCGTGTGATGAGACTCCAGAAGCTCCAGAAGTTGCAACGACTCGCGGTCCTGTCGAACCGGTAGGCGCGGTTGGCGCTTTTTCCGCCGTGATTTTTTCGATAGTTGGCCCACGGTCAAGGCAGCACCGTGGCTATTCGCTGATTTTGGCTGGCTACTTGAGCGGCCGAAGGGGAAAAAAAGAAAAGGCGCCGGAGCCCCCCACGGGAATCCTGGCGCCAAGCTAGCGACGGGGTGAGTGAATGAGCAATCGAGTCAGGACCGGACGAGGCGCCGACGCAAGATCGTACCCAGTCCCAGCAGGCTGGAACCCAGCAACAAGAGCGAACTGGGCTCAGGAACAGTCGATGATTGCAAAGTGATGGGCTCCGAGACCAGGGCGCCCACCTTGCTGCCGTCGCCGTTGGTGTAGCGCGCCTTGATGCTGGAGGCAAAGGAGCCGGTCAGCGGCGGCTGAGTGGTGACGATCTGGAACTCCCAAACGTAAGTGCCGTCTGGCACTGAGGGTGCCACGCCCAGGCTGTCGGCAAAGGCGCAGACGAAGCCGCCGCCCGTTCCATCGCAACCGCCCGAGTTGATGCCGCCGTTCTCCACCGTCCAATCGCCGATGCCTCCGGGCGCCGCCAGCAGGGTGGTCGTGGTCGGAAACATTGAAGTAGCCTTGAAAGCCACGTCATCGAGCAGCGTTCCGCCGCCATTGTACCCGCTGGTGTCGATGGTATAGAAGATGTCCCAGGTGTTCGTTCCCGCCGCAGCGAATGTCAGGGTGTAAATTGAGCCCTGGCACGTATTACAATTCGGCCCGATGCCGTCGGCCCGCCCGATTCCGGCCGCGCACAGCAGCGCTGCGATTGCGCACAGGCATTTCATTCTCATGTATCTTCTCCTTCGCGGGCCGCACTTGCCACTTGCCCCCGCTAATTTCAAGCACGTCGGATGCCAAAAAAACCCCATTGAAAACATGCAGGTTAGTGGGGCGCCGGAGAAACCCGAGGGCATCACTCTTTCCGAAAGTGGTACGGATTTACCGCGCTACTGGAGGGCTATTAACCACCGGCAATTCACTTCCCCCGTGCGATATTACCCGGCTTGCTAACCACCGGCGTGCCCGCTTTCTCGGATCGCCGTGATCGGATTAGCCGTCTCCCTGGGGAGAGATCCTGTCCTGAGCGCAGCGAAGGAGTGTCCCGGCATGCCGGGGGCGGGCGAGGGATCGCTGCAACGCCGGAGCGACGGGCTTGCAGGTTTTGAGGCGCGCCCGCCGAGTTCTTGTGCTATGCTCTCGGCCAAATGGACTGGAAAAACAAGCTCTGCTTCGGCGATAACCTGCCGATGCTCCGCGCTCGCGTGCAGGACGCGAGCGTAGACCTCATCTACCTCGACCCGCCCTTCAACTCGAACGCCAGTTACAATGTTCTGTTCAAAAAGAAAAGCGGTGAAGAGTCCGCCGCGCAGATCACCGCCTTTGAGGACATCTGGCAGTGGGGCTTGGAGTCAGAGGCGGTTTCATCCTATGCTGACCTGGATGGGGTTTATTCCGGTCGGCCTGAGCAGGAGTTGGACCGATGGATAGGAATCCATGGCGCTATCGACTGTGGAATTGATTGGGTTAGCAATCAAGGGTCGCAGTTCACCAGCGAGCGCTTCACCGGCGAGTTGGAGACGCAGGGATCGCGATCAGCATGGACGGGGGGCGATGCCTGGACAACGTCTTCATCGAGCGGCTGTGGCGCTCCCTGAAATACGAGGAAGCCTACTTGACAGAATACCAGGCCGTCTCGGAAGCCCGCCAAGGCATCAGACGCTACTTGGAGTTTTACAACCAGCAGCGCTTGCATCGGAGTCTAGGCTACCGAACGCCGGCTGCGATCCACGCTGGGTAGCCCCTCATCGCAGGGGGCTGACTAATATTGTTGGGCGGGGAAGGGGGCCTCAAACGCCCGCCTCCTTCCTCCACACCCCCATCCCCCGCTGCAGGGGGATGCACAACCGGACTTCGCCGACACTACCTTATTGCCGAATTGCCGGCGAAAAATGGTCTTGACTTTGGGAGCCGCTCCAAAATGGCAACTGGCCATTTGCCGTTTGAAATGTTTTCCCGATGCCCCACGCCGTCCATGTCAGTCAACTCGCGCTCGGCCCCGGAAAGCCGCTCTTCATCATCGCCGGTCCCTGCGTGATCGAGAGCGAACGCCACGCGATGAAAGTGGCGGGGCGCCTTGCCGCCGCCGCGCGCGACCTGCGCCTGCCCTTTATCTTCAAGGCCTCTTACGACAAGGCCAACCGCACGTCGCTCGGTTCCTACCGTGGCCCGGGACTCGCCCGCGGCCTGGAGATTCTGGCGCGCATTAAGAAGGAGTTCGGCGTGCCCGTGCTGACGGACGTTCACGAGGCTGCGCACGTGGGGCCGGTGGCCGAGGTCTGCGACGTGATTCAGGTTCCGGCGTTTCTGTCGCGGCAAACTGACTTGCTGCTTGCGGCGGGACGGTCGGGCGCGGTAGTCAACATCAAGAAGGGCCAGTTCCTCTCGCCGTGGGAGATTCGGCACGCCCTTGAAAAAGTTGAGAGCACGGGCAACCCTCGGATCATAATTACCGAGCGCGGCACGAGCTTCGGCTACAACAATCTGGTGGTGGATATGCGCGGAATCGCGGTAATGAAGTCCTTCGGTTATCCGGTGGTTCTCGACGTGACACACGCGCTGCAATTACCCGGCGGCGAGGGCGAGCGCAGCGGAGGTCAGCCGCAATTCATCGAGACGCTGGCGTGCGCCGGGGTGGCGGCGGGGGTGGACGGCGTGTTCATGGAGGTACACGACCGTCCGGCACGCGCGCTTTCGGACGGCTCGAACGCGCTCGACCTGCGCCGCTTCAAGGGGCTGGCGGCGCGGTTGAGCGGCTTAGGCGCCTTCGTCAGGAAAATGTAAACAGGGGCGGGTGAGTCAGGGAGGAGAGTCGAGGGACCCTCCTCCTGATGAGAGGCTTCAGGCTACGTTCCGGTGCCGGATAGCGATACCGCCTGCGGGCTGCTGCCGGCGGTATCGGCGATCGAGATGCTTGCCTTGCGGCTACCCTTGGCCGTCGGCGTGAACGTCACGTTGATGGTGCAGTTCGCTCCCGTAAACAGGCTTGCCGGGCAATTGTTCGTTTGTTTAAAGTCCCCTGACATGGCTCCCGTGATCGTAATACTGTTGATTTGCACGGGCGTACTTTCCGTGTCCGTCAACTTGACGGTCATGACGGCGCTCGTGGTGCCCACCTGCTGACTTCCGAAGTTCAGGGTGGTGGGCACAATATTCAAGTAGGTGCCGCCGCCGATCAGTTGGACGATCTGCGGGCTTCCGCCGCCGTTGTCGGTGATGGCGACCTGGGCGCTCTCGTTGTTGGGCACCGTGGCCTTGAAGGTGACGCTGATCGTGCAACTGCCGCCCGCCGGCACGCTGGAGCCACAGGTATTACTCTCTTTGAAATCACCGGCATTGGTTCCGGAAAGGGCAATGGACGTGATCGTCAGCGCACTCGTATTGACGTTGGTCAGCGTGATGGTCTTGGGCGGAGTGGTGGTACCGATGAGGTGCGTGCCGAAATTCACGATGGTGGCCGAGAGTTCGACGAAGGTGCCCGTGCCGCGCAGGCTGGCCGTCTGCGGACTATTGGCAGCGCTGTCGGTGACCGTCAGGGTGCCCGTGCGCCCGTTAAACCCGGTGGGCGTAAAGGTGACGTTGATCGTGCAGTTCGCGCCGGCCGCGAGGCTGGTTCCACAGTTGTTGGTTTGGCCAAAGTCTCCGCTGGTGGCGATGCTCGTGATGCTGAGCGCGGCGTTGCCCCCGTTGGTGAGGGTTACGGGTTGAGCCGGACTCTTGGTTCCGACCACTTGCAGCGCGAAGGTGAGCGAGGTGGGCGAGAGCGTGGCGCTGGGCGTCGAGCCGGTGCCGAACCCGCTGAGGCCGATGGTCTGCGGGCTGTCGGCGGCGTTGTCGGTAAGCGTGACCGCGCCGGAGCGCGCGCCCTCCACCGTGGGCGTGAAGGTTACGGTGATGGTGCACGTGGCGTTCGGCGCCAGGCTGGTAATGCAGGTGCTCGTCTGGGCAAAGTCGCCGCTCGCCGCGACGTTGGAGATGGTGAGCGTGGAGGTGCCGCTGTTGGTCACCGTGACGGTCTGGGGAGAGCTGGTCTTGCCCACCGGCTCATCGCCGAAGTTGATGCTGGTGGAAGAGAGCTCGACGGCTGGACCGCTGCCCGTGCCGAGCCCCGTCAGGCTGACGACTTGCGGACTGGTGGGAGCGCCGTCGGTAAGGGTCAGGGTGCCGGCCATCGTGCCGGGAGAAGCCGGTGTGAAAGTGACGCTAATCGTGCAGTTCGCATCGGCTCCGAGGCTCGTGCCGCATGTATTGGTGGCGGCGTAAGGAGCGCTGGCGGTGATGGTGGAAATCGTAAGCGGCTGGCCGGTGGGGTTGGTGAGCGTTACGTTGATCGGCTGGCTGGTGACGCCCGAGGCCTGGCTGCCGAAGTTGAGCGCTGTCGGCGAAATGGCGACTGCGGCAGTGTTCAGCAGAACCGAAACGGTGTTGTCGCCGGCGTTGGTCACGGCAAGGTCGTTTGCGCCGCTGCCCGTGAAGTCCGCCGCGGTAACGCCGGCAGGAAGCGTACCCGCCGCGTAATCCAAGTGAGCCTGGAACGTGCCATCACCGTTGCCGAGCAGCACCGACGCCGAGCCCGTCGATTGCGCCACGGTGAGGTCGGGTTTCCCATCCCGGTTGATGTCCTGCGTGATCAATGACACCGGAACACCATCCGTGTCGTAACTCACCTGCGGCTTGAACGTTCCGTCGCCGTTGTTGAGCAGCACGGAAATGGTTCCGGCCCCAGCGTTGGCCACCGCCAGATCAATGTGATTGTCCTTGTTGAAATCTTTCGCTGATACCGCCACCGAATCGAAGCCCGTGGTGTATTCGGTGTGCGTCGTGAACGTACCCGTGCCGGAATTCAAGAGCACGGAGACCGTGCCGCTTTGGTTGGCAACGGCGAGGTCGAGAGAGCCATCACCGTTCAGGTCGGCAGCCGTGATTCCGAACGGATAAAGGCCGGTGGCGTAATCGGTCCGGGTCGGGAAGCCTCCCGTACCATTGCCCAGCAAGACGGAGACCGTATTGTCATTGTTGTTCGCCGTCGCCACGTCCAGGAACCCGTCTTTGTTGAAGTCGCCGACCACGAGCGAGGAGGGCGTGTTGCCGGTCGTGGTCGGAAGGGGGGTTCCAAACGTGCCGTCGCCTTTGCCGAGGAGCACTGAGATCGTGTTGTTGAACTGGTTGACCACTACCAGGTCGAGGATGTGGTCGTTGTTCATGTCGGCGGCGACGATGCCGAGCGGGAACGTGCCCACGTTATACGTGGTGGGGGCGCCGAACGTGCCGTCGCCGTTGCCCAGCAGCACCGACACCATCCCGCTCGGACACGGGGGATTGGAACAGTTCGTATCCACCACCGCCATATCCAGCTTGCCGTCGCCGTTGAAGTCCCCCGTCGCCACGGCCGTCGGTTCCATGGCGGTCGCGGCGTTCTTCCGGACCTCGAACGTAAGATCGCCGTTGCCGAGCAGGATCGAAACCGTGTTCGTGCCGCTGTTCACCGCCACCAGGTCCAGCCGGCCATCACCGTTGAAATCCGCCAGCGCCAACCCCGCCGGCGCCGCGTCGGTTCCGTACTGCTGCGCGGGTTGGAAGCTGCCGTCCCCGTTGCCGGCCAGAATCGAGATGGTGTTCTGCCCGTTCGCGGTTACGGCCAGGTCCGGTTTGCCGTCGGCATTGAAATCCGCCGCGGTGACGCATAGCGGCGCCATGCCCGTGGCGTAGTCCACGCGATTCTGAAAGCTGCCATCGCCGTTACCGAGGAGGATTGAGACTGAGTTGGACGGGCTGCCCTGGCTATTGATCCCGTTATTGGCGACCGCCAGGTCCAGCTTGCCGTCGCCGTTAAAGTCGCTGATGGCGACCGATGTGGGGCCACCTGTGACCGCCGCCGATCCTTTCAGTGTAAAGGTGCCGTCGCCCTTGCCGGTGAGAACGGAAACCGTGTTGTCGGTGGTGTTGGCCACCGCGAGATCCAGCGTACCGTCGCCGTTCACGTCGCCCGCGGCCAGACCGGCGGGCCCGTGGCCCACCGTCACCGTCTGCTTCAGCGTGAATCCGCCGGTTCCGTTGCCGAGCAAAATAGATACCGTGTTGTCCGCCGAATTGGAGACGGCCACGTCAAGAATGCCGTCGCCGTTGAAGTCTCCTACCACGATGCCGTCCGGCTGATTGCCCGTCGCCGTTGTAATCTGGGTTTGAAACGTGCCGTCGCCGTTGCCGAGCAGTACCGAAACGGTGTTGCTGCCGAGATTCACGATCACCAGGTCCGTCTTTTTGTCACCGTTGAAGTCGCCGGCGGCGATGGCTACCGGCTCGCTGCCCGCCGGATAGGTCACCTGCGCCTTGAAATTGGCGTTGTTCCTGGCGATGAGCACCGACACAGTACCGTCGTTCTTGTTGGCTGCCGCGATATCCGGAATGCCGTCACCATTAAGATCCGTCGCCACCACTGCGGTTGGCGTATTGCCCGTGGCAAAGTTGACTCGATTGAATAAATATTGCTGGGCCGAAGCGACCGGCCCCGCTGCCAGACTCATCAGGCCCACTGCAACTGTCATAAGAATGCCGTAACCCGCGCGTCCGCCGCCAAATCTCATAACCCCTCACGTTCCTTTCAGTCCACTATGATTTCGAGTGCTGATTGCGTAATCTCCAGCTTTGATTGCCTTATGCAATCTGTAATCGGATGTCCCCCGATCACCGATTCCCCGGGTGCCCGTCCCCAGCCGTCGAGGCCTGCCCCCTTTTCTTAACCGGCGCCAGGAACCACGGCGTCGTGTACGGATCGACCGTAAAATCCGCGAGGAGTACTGCGGCCGCGTCCGCCCGGCCTTCCACGCTCGGATGCAACCCGTCGAGCAGATAGTCGTCCGAGAGCCACACCAGCCCGTCGGAGCGCGGGATGCAGCCGTCCGCCCACAGGTATCCGCTCCAACCGACCCAGGGCGCCACGCCGTCGGTATAGTTGACGTCGCCCACCACCCCCAGCGGATCGATGTCGGTTCCGTTGGCCACTTCAGCGATCTGCGCCGTAATCAGGAACTGGTTGGAAAAGCCGTATTCGTAAGCGTAAGGCTCCGGGCTGGTGGGGACGATGGTATAGCCCGAATAAAGGTTGCCGCTCACGAAGAATAGCTTCAGGTTGGGATAGCGAGTCTTGCAGGCGACGACGATCTGGCCGAGTTCCGCCTCCTGGTTCAGCGCCTCGGTGGTGGTCTTGCTGTTGACGCATCCCGGCATCGAGGGATTGCACAAGGGCATGAAACCGTTCGCCGACGGATCGTCGTTGGCCATTTCCGCCCAGATCGCCTGCACCTGCAACTCGGTGACGCCGGCCGGCGCCAGGTAGTGGTCGCGGACGTAATCGTAGGCGTTCGGCCGTCCCGGCACGCCCACGCAGCCGTTTTCAACCCCGTAGGCGTTGTTCCAGCGGCAGGTGGTGTACTGCGGAATGGCGCCATCCACCACTTTGAGCGTGGTGTGATTCACTCCCGGGGTCTGCGCCGTCTGCGTAATCACCGTGCCCCATTCTTGCTGCGCCAGCGACGGGCCGATGGACATGAACACAATCTTGCCGGTCGCGCTGGGGCTTCCGTCCTGGTCGAGCGGCTGCACTTCGGCGGCAAACGTCTTGCCGTCGGCGTCGTGCTGGGCCGGCGCTGTGTTCATACCGCCGCCGTAAAGGCCGCCTTCGAACCCCTGGTAGGTCCCCGTCGCCAGGTCGTTAATCGGAGTCGCCACAAACGACGGGCTGCACGTCTGTGCCCAGGCGTTTTCCCCGGTCAGCAAAAAGGCGCCGGCCAGGACTACCAGACCTGCCGCCGCGGCGAGAGCTGTTAACATCGGCACACCGGCCGGATATGCGAATGCGCGCGCCGCCGCCCGGGTGCGAGTGTAGTGTAGATTTATCATGAGTCCTCCTGTGACCGCCTGCGAATGAACATGGGTGCTTGGGTTTTGTAACACGAGGCGTTCGGGCAAGTCAATACGGTACGGAGCTATTATCTACTTAGTGAACAGCCGATAGAGACGCACCGCGATGTCATTCTGAGCCAAGCGAAGAATCTGCTTATCTTCATGGATTCCGCAGCTTGCTCCGTCACTCGTCACTCATCACTGTCGTTACGTTCCCGTGCCGCTCAACTTCACCGTCTGCGGGCTTCCGCCGCCATTGTCACTGACGGAAACGGTCGCCGAGCGCAGGCCGGTGGCGGTGGGTGTAAAGGTCACGCTTACGGAACAGATTTCCCCCGGGCTTAGCGTCGAGCCGCAGGTCGTAGTCTCGGAAAAGTCGTTGGGGTCTTGGCCCATGATGCTGATGCCGGTGATGGTTACAGTCGCGGCGCTCTTGTTGGTCACCATCACGTTCATCGCCTTGCTCGATGTGCCCACCTTCTGCTTTCCAAAGGCCACGCTGGTTGGCGCAAGCTGAATGTCCGTGCCCAAGCCCTGCAAATTGGTTTCTTGGAATCCTCCCGGCCCATTGTCTTCAACAAAGAGGATCTCCTTGTTGAGGCCGGAGACGGTGGGCGTAAACGTGACGTTGATCGCGCAGCTTGCTCCCGGCGCCAGGCTCGACCCGCAGTTGTTCGTCTCGCTGAAACCGCTGCCGTTGCCGACGAAGATCGAACTGATGCTCAAGGCAGCGGTGCCCGTGCTGGTCAGCGTTGCGGTCAGCGGCGCGCTATTGGTGAAAACGACCGTCGCTGGAAAAGTCAGGGTAGTAGGCGACAACGATCCGCCTGACGCTGTGCCGGTGCCGGTAAGGGAGACCCTTTGTGGACTGTCCGGGGCATCGTCGATCACCAACAGCTGTGCGTTGCGGGTGCCGACCGCTGTAGGAATGAACTTCACGTCCAGCGTACAAGTGGCTCCTACCACGAGTTGCGTGCCGCAGTTGCTGGACTGGGAAAAGTCCTCCTTATCCGCTCCGCCAAGGGTGATGAGCGTGATGTTCAGGGTAGTGTTACCCGTATTCGTGAGTTTGGTTCTTCCCCCGGCGCTGGAAGTTCCGATCGTTACAGTGCCAAAGTCCAGGCTCGATATCGAAAGTCCCACGTTGGGGCTGGGCACGAATTTCGCAACGAAGGCATCGGCGACTCCGCCCAGGGTGGTTTGAAAGGCGCCCGGCGTGGTGGGGAAATATTTCCCAATCTGTTCGCCCGTCAAGTACACATTGTTCGAAGCATCAAGCGTGATCCCGTTACCGAAGCCGCCGAAGCCGATATAGGTGGAATAAATGAGAGCCGAGCCGCTGGGGTTGAGCTCGGACATGTAGGCGTCACCAGCGCACCCTCGACCGGTCTGGCAGAAAGTTTGCAACGCGCCCGGCGTTGTCGTAATTCCCACACCGGACCCGGTGAGATAGGCATTCCCGGGCGGGTCCACGGCAATACCTCGGCAAGGGGCGTCCCCAAAGAAGGTGGAATAAACAAGCGCCGTCCCCGTGGAATTGAGCTTGCTTAGGAACCCGTTGGAATTGCCTCCGCTGTATTTCGTCTGAAAGGCGCCCGGCGTGGTGGGAAAGTGGCGAGAGCTGGTTGAACCATCGACGTACACATTGCGGGAGGCGTCGATCGCAATCGCCAATCCGACGTCGACGCCCCCGCCGCCCAAATACGTGGAGTAGGCGAGCTTCGAGCCAGTTGGATTCAGCTTGGTCACAAAGGCGTCAGCGCACCCGACGGCGCACTTAATCTGAAAGGCGCCCAGCGTGATCGGAAAGTTGGTGGACTGCGTCGAGCCCGTGAGGTAGGCAAATCCGAAAGCATCAAGCGCAATGGCGTTGCCGGAGTCGCTGTTGCTACCTCCGAGGTACGTGGAATACACCAGCGCCGACCCGCTGGCGTTCAGCTTGGTCACAAATGCGTCCGACGTGCCTCCGAAGGTCTCCTGAGCCGACCCCGGGGTGACGGGGAAGTTCGTGGAAGCGGTCATCCCGGTCACATACGCGTTCCCCGTTTTGTCGACTGCGATCCCGAATCCCTGGTCGCTGCCACTGCCGCCGAGATACGTCGAATAAACGAGCGCTGAGCCGCTCGGATTGAGCTCGGTCACGAAGGCGTCGTCGCCGCCGCCGTAAAGGTTCTGAAACGCTCCTGCCGTGTTGGGGAAGTCTACTGAAGTGGTTGTGCCGGTCACAAAGGCGTCGCCGGAGCCATCCAGGGCGATGCTTTGTCCATAGTCAGTCGAGCTGCCACCGAGGTAAGTGGAATACACAAGCGCCGTGCCCGAGGGATTGAGCTTGGTTATAAAGGCGTCGGAACCGGTACTGCAGCCGTGGTCACAAGAGGTTTGGAAAGCCCCGGCCGTGGTGGGGAAGTTTGTTGAAAGGGTTTCTCCGGTTACATAGGCATTTCCGGACGAGTCCACAGCAATTCCAAATCCCTCGTCGAAGGCGCTACCTCCCAGGAAGGTGGAATAACTGAGGGCAGGATCAATCACCAGCGGTTTTGTGCGGTCATACGTTCCGATTTCGAACGTCACCCGGTGACCGGCGACGCGGTAGCGGCAAGCGATCGGGGTTCGGGATTCGGCGTTCGGGGTTCGCGACGGTTGATAAACCATCGGCTTGTGGAAGCGGACCTCGCGGCCGGAGATTTTCACCACCAGATCGCCGTTGCGGTCAAGACGTAGCGCCGCCATCCCTTCGCTGCGTCCAGGGCGGGCTCTGGCGGCTCCATGTCGGCTGGAAGCTGGCGCCGAGTTTCGAGAGATGGCGCGAAGCGCTTTGGAGTGCGGCAGCTTGCTGCCGCTTTTCCGAAGCGAAGCTTGCTCCGCGGTCGCCTGCGTCCCACCGCCCTTCGAAGCTGGCGCCGAGTTTCGAGAGGTGGCGCGAAGCGCTTTGGAGTGCGGCAGCTCGCTGCCGCTTTTCCGAAGCGAAGCTTGCTCCGCGGTCGCCTGCGTCCCACCGCCCTTGCGGTTGCCTCGGCGTCTCATTCCCTGATGCCGGAGCAAGCTCCGGAGGCTGAAGGCGGCAGCATGCTGCCGCACTCCAAAATCGAGCTGGATCGCGCTGGCGTTCGCACCGGGACCCACCACGAAATCGTATTCCAGTTGGCCCTGATTGCCGTAATAGACGAGGTCCACGCCGGGATAGACGCCCTGATAGCGGACCTTGGCGTAGGTCGGGACGTTCGTCCGCCACTTCTTGGGGTCGTTGCCGATGAAGTAGTTGCTTTTTCCCAGTAGTTGGTCGATGCCCTTGGATGGGGCGCTGGGGTTGGCGCCGGCCAGTTGCATGGTCACGACAGCCGTGGTTCGAGATTCGGGACTCGGCATTTGTGAAGGAAAGGTTCCGAGTTTCGAATTTCGAGTTTCGCTTTTCCCTTCTGCTTTCTGCCTTCTGCCTTCTGACTTCCGCAATACTCGCCCCTGACCCCTGGCCCCTGATCCCTGTAGTTCCAGCACTGCCTCATCGCCCGTAAGAAACAGCGTGTACCCCGCGCCGCGCGCCAGGAATTTTACACGGGCATCCGCCTGACCTTGATTGGTTTCGAAGGCGAGTGGCAGCTTGCCGTAACTCTGCAGGATGCGCTGCTGCACGACGATGTCGGGCTTGGACGGGTTCGCGGCTGCGCCTGCGGCGAGCATCAAGCGGTCGCCGTGACCCCGGCGGCCCGGGATGGTGAGCAGCAACAACGGAATCAGGCAGACGATCACAAGGCGGCTGCGGTTGCGATTTGTATTTTTCACGGCTCTCCTCCGGTAGCGGCGACTCAACGGCTGCGACTATGGTGGCTTTACGGGCCTCTGTCAAGTACCTAGGGTGTACACAGCGGGCAGATAGGGTTCGATTAGTACTGGGTCACTTTGCTGTAGTTGCGCTTCTTAATGAGCGCCGGACTGGATTGAAAAGAGAGGGTCGGCGGTAGCAGGCCGCCGCTGTGACTTACTTAAAGTGGTCCACCACCGTCCGTTTTTTTATCTTGACATTGCGAACTTACTGTGCGATTCTAAACTGTTGACGGATCGGACGTTGACGGCGAGTCCGTGACCAAGCCGATGGTAGGCCTTTTGCCCCGCTCCCGCTGGTCGAAGTCACCCCTCTCTCCCTGGCCCATCAGGTATAAAGCAAAACCAAGCAAGGCCAATCGAGTCAAATGCTTTGCCATCAGAGAATTAGGCGGGTTTTGCAAGAAACCAGGCCAACATAGCTATGTTACTTGTTTTGAGTGGCTTAAATCAAGAACATGGTCCTTTTTCGAGAAGTTAGTACCAAACGAGCGTCTCCTATTGCGGATTGGGGTGAGTTTCCAGCGTAAAATCGTCTCTGGAACGAACCCACTATGTATCTTTTTATCAGCATCTTACTTGCGTTACGCCGCTACACCGAATTGCTCCGAATGGGCGGGGTTTTAGCCGCACCGTAAGGCGGACCCGATTGTTTTTTTCAATGACCTATTTTGAGGGCATGGCGCCGGCGAGGCTGAAGCCCCCTTACGGCTCCCGAAAGAGGAGTTTTGAGCATCCTGACCCCGCTGGCAGGCACAGGCACGCCGCCGTTGCCCGCTACGCTCGCCTATGAGCCTTGAAACCGCCCGCCGCGTCCTCCAGGTGGAGGCTAGCGCCCTCGCCGACCTCGTTCATCGCCTCGACGCGAGCTTTGTGCGCGCGGTGGATACGCTCCTCGCCTGCCAGGGACGCGTCGTCGTGGCCGGCATGGGCAAGTCGGGCCTGATCGGGCAGAAAATCTCCGCCACCCTTTCCTCCACCGGCACGCCTTCGTTCTTTCTCCATCCCGCCGAGGCTTTGCACGGCGACCTCGGCCGCCTGGTATCACACGACGCGCTTCTGGCGCTCTCCTACAGCGGCGAAACTGAAGAGCTGCTGCGGCTGCTCGACACTGTGAAGCGGCTGGCGATTCCCCTGATTACCTTCACGGGCGCCGCCGCCTCGACGCTTGCCCAGGCGAGCGACGTGGTGATTGACGTGGGTATCCGCGAGGAGGCTTGCCCGCTGGGTCTTGCGCCGACGGCATCCACCACCGCCATGCTTGCCATGGGCGACGCGCTGGCGATGGCTCTGCTCGAGCGGCGCGGCTTTACCGAAAACGACTATGCCACCCTGCATCCCGGCGGGGGCTTGGGTGTAAAGCTGCGGCGCGTCGAAAGCATGATGCACTCGGGCGAGGCCGCGCCGCGCGTGCGGCCCGAAGCGCGTCTGCCCGACGTCATCTACGAGATGAGCCGCAAGGGCCTGGGCTCGGCCGCCGTGGTGGACGAACGCGGCCGGCTGGTGGGCTTTGTTTCCGACGGCGACTTGCGGCGCTTTTTCGAGCGGCAGGGAAGCCGCGCGCTCGATTCGACCGCCGCCGGCTGCATGACTCGGACGCCCGTGACCATCGGGCGCCAGGAACTGGCTACCCGCGCGTTGAACCTGATGGAGGCGCGCCACATCACGGCGATTCCGGTGGTGGATTCGGAAGGCCGCCTCGAAGGCGTGGTCCACATTCACGACTTGTGGAAGACGCAAATGTTTTAGGAGCAGGCGTCAGGCGTTCGGTTTAGCCTTGACTCTTCCGAACTGTCGATTAACTATTGTATTATGAAAACTACTCATAACTATTAACTATAAAAATAAGTCAAAATGGCTGAAAAGCGCCAAACGAAACCGTTAGGTCTATGAAAACAAATGATCGGTATTGCGCTGCACCGGCGCCATGGGCGTATCTAGAAAATCAGAACGGAAAATACGGATTTACGGATTCTTGCCCTGATTGCCGGACTAAGTAGCAAGACTCAGTCGCATGAAAGCCTATCGGTGAGACACTTCGCCAGGATCATCATGCCCACCTCATCTCGTGAAGTCCAACTTCGCGCCCGCAAAATCAGGTTGCTGCTGCTCGACGTTGACGGGGTTCTGACCGACGGGCGCATCTACTATGTCCCCGATCGTGACACCGGCCGCACCGCCGCCGGGTCCTTCCTCGAAACCAAGACGTTTCACTCTCGTGACGGCCTGGGTATTCGTTTCGCCCGCGATGCCGGCCTCAAGCTCGGCCTGCTCTCCGGACGTGCCTCGCCGGTGGTGCAGTTTCGCGCTCGGGAGCTCGGCATTGAGTTCATCCGCGAGGGCGCGCGGGAAAAGGTCGGGCCGTACCGGGAAATCCTGGCCGAAGCCCGCTTGAGTGACGACGAGACGTGTTACATAGGCGACGACTTGGTGGACCTGCCCGTGCTGCGGCGCTGCGGCTTCGCGGTGGGCGTCGGCAACGGGCATCCGTTGCTGCGGCGGTACGTCCACTACTGGACGCGGGCGCCCGGCGGCGCCGGGGCGGTACGCGAGGTGATCGAGGTCATCCTGAAAGCGCAGGGCAAGTTCGACTCCATCCTTGAGGGGTATCTGGGCCCAGGAAAGCCGAACCGGGGTGCGTAACATTTGAGTAAAACATTTGGAATCTCTTGCGAGCGTGTGCTAGTATGCGGGCGGAACGATGGGGAGCGCGGGACGCGAGTGTTGGAGCAAGGCTTTAAGTTATTGAAAAATTTATGGTTGAAGCGTTGCCTGAGCGGTGTGTAGCGGCCTCCGGAGACCGGCCCGGCCCTCAGGCGGAGGCTCATCTGCCCTCTGACGTCGCCGCCTTCCTGGACTATGTTCGGGTGGAAAAAGGCTTGGCCGCGAACAGCGTTGCCGCCTACCGCCGCGATCTCATTAAGTTCGCGGACTTCGCCGCACATCACCGGCTCGCTTGGAACCAGTTCACCCGCGAGCACATAAGGGCTTTCCTGAAGGAGCTGTACGCACAGAATCTGGTGGCGCGGTCGGTCGCCAGGCATCTCGTCTCGGTGCGCGGATTTTTCCGGTTTCTGATGAAAGAAGGCAAGGTCACAAACGATGCCACCGCAGAACTCGATTCCCCGCAGATGGAGCGGAGTCTGCCGAAGCACCTGGCGGCAAAGGAGATCGCGGCGCTGCTCGCGCAGCCGGACGTGTCAACTCCGGCCGGCCTTCGCGACAAGGCGATGCTCGAAGTGCTGTATGCGACCGGCGTGCGAGTCTCCGAACTCGTCAACCTTCGCTGGGAAGACTTTGACCTGAACCTCGGAGTCGTCCGCTGCCTGGGGAAGGGCAGCAAGGAGCGATTGATTCCGGTCGGCAAGTCGGCGTTGCGGGCTGTCGAAGGCTACGCCAAGGGTGGCAGGCCGCAACTGTGCAAGCAGAAAGCCTCGCCCTATCTTTTTGTTAATCAGCGCGGTGGGCGGCTTTCACGGATGGGCTTCTGGAAAATCATAGGGCGCTACGGACGCACGGCCCAGATCTCGACACCACTCACCCCGCACTTGGTGCGGCATTCCTTTGCCACCCATCTCCTGGAGCGCGGCGCCGACCTGCGGTCCATTCAGTTAATGTTGGGCCACAGCGATATCTCAACGACGCAGATCTATACGCACATAGTCAAGGAGCGCTTGAAGCAGGTGTATCAAGCTCACCATCCACGAGCATGAAAACATGCCGGACTACAACTTTCTGATGGAAAGCCGGCTGGCGCCGGAGCAACTCGCAGTGGTTAATCAGCTCAGCCGGATTGCGGCCGTGCAGGGAATGAATCTGTACTTGGCGGGCGGTGCTGTCCGCGACCTCACCGCCGGAGTTGCCGCCGTTCGTGACCTTGACTTCGTGATCGAAGGCAACGTCCAGAAGATTGTGCGTCCCCTCGTGTCCGGCAGCCACCCCCGGCCCCGCCACGCCGACCCGCTGGCTGCAGCCAACCCCGAGACTCCCGTCGAGGTCACGCACTTCCGGTTCGATCCACGCCTGCAGTCGGCTCAACTGGCGTTCGCGGGGGGAAGCCGGGCCGAAATCAGTATGAGCCGGAGCGAAACGTATCGCGCCCCTGGCCGCCGGCCCGAGATCGCCCCAGCGATGATTTTTGACGACCTGAAGCGCCGCGACTTTTCGCTCAACGCCATGGCCATCTCGCTTCACCCCAATTCGCGCGGCCTGCTGCTCGACCCGACCAATGGAACCTCCGACATCGAGCGGCGTGAGATCCGGGCGCTGCACAGCCGCAGCTTTATGGAGGACCCTTCCCGTATTTACCGGCTCTTGCGGCTCGGCCATCGCCTGGGTTTCTCGCCCGACGAGCGCACGGAGCGCTGGCTCAACTCGGCGCTCGCCGAACGAGCTTGGGAATCCGTCGACCCCGCCGTGCAGGGGAGCGAACTGCGCGCCATCTTGCAGGAGGAGAACCCCGGCCGTATCCTCAAGATGCTCAAGGAGCGTGGCCTTCTGGGCGGACTCGACCGGAAACTTGGGGCGGCGAGACTCGACTACGAGCGTTTTGACAAGATCCGCTCCGCGGCGCGTTCGGCGCCGGGCGCTGATACCTATTTGCTGAACTTTCTTTGCCTGGTCGAGAAGCTGCCGGGCGGCGACCGCAACCGGCTGGCCAAGAAGATCCTGGAGAACGGCAAAGCCATCAGGTTTACGCTCGGTCTCGACCGCGAGGCCCAGAAACTTGCCCACACCCTCAGCGGGCCGAAGGCGGCCCAGCCCAGCCAGGTTTACGCGGTGCTTTCGGATGTGCCCCAGCCGCTTCTTCTTTTCCTCCTGGCCCACGCGTCGCAGGCCAAGGTGCAGAATCGCCTCAAGAGCTTTCTCGTCAAGTTCCCGGCCGTGCGCGCCAAGCTGCCTCGCGCTGAACTCCAGGCCATGGGCATGGAACCGGGTCCGAAGTTTGAAAAGGTCATGGAACAAGTGTTCCTCGACGAGTTGGACGGCAAGATCAAGGGTCACCAGCAGATGACCAAGGCGCTGCGAGAGTATTCCGGAATCAAGCCCCCACCGCCACCTCCCGAGCCCCCTCCGGCGCGTCGGACGAAGAAGGTGGAAAAGGCCAAGGCAACCGTGCCGCCGGAACCCGTCGTGAAACTCGCGGCCCACGAGGCTGCGAAAGGGAAAGCGAAGCCGCATCCTGGGCCACATCCTGGGCCACATCCTGCACCGCCCCTTGCAATCAGCAAGCCGGCGCCTGCGGCCAAAGAACCGAAAGCCCTGCCGGCGGCAAAGGGAGCGGCGGCGGCAAAGGCGAAGAAGACGGCGGCGTCGGCAAAAGCGGCGCACCGGGCCGTCCATCAGGCGGTGCAGAAGGCGAAGACGGCGGCACAAGTGAAGAAAGGGCCGGCAAAACCGAAACCCCGGAAGACGCCCGCCCGACAGTCACCGGTGAGGCGATCGGCGAAGGGCGCGAGGCCCGTGAAGTCCGCAAAGCCCGCAAAGCCCGCAAAGAAGGCCGCGAAGGGGCGCGCCAGGAAACCCAGGTAAGCGCCGCCGGCATCGAACTCGTCCATGTTCACGCTTCACGTCTCTCGCAGGATGAGCCTTAGGGGCAAGCTTCGCCGCTACCTCGCAGGAGCGCTTTGGCTGGCCATCGCCCTTCCTGGGTCCGCCGGCTGTTCGCCGGCTCAGAACAGCGGTCCCGAGCGTGACAAATGGCAACGCCCGGCCGAGGTGATGGCCGAACTCGGCGTCCGCTCCGGCAGCGTCGTCGCCGACATCGGGTGCGGCCGCGGCTACTTCTCCTTCGAGCTGGCGAACCGGGTGGGCCCGCAAGGCAAGGTTTACGCCGAGGACATCAAAGACGACGTGCTCGGCGACGTCCGCCGTGGCGCTAAGAAACAGGGCCTGAAGCAGATTGAGACCGTCCTCGGTGCACCGGACGATCCGCACTTGCCTGCGAATACGCTCGACGTGGCGCTCACCATGAATTCATTCCACGAGTGGCGGGAGTACGACGACATGCTGCGGCACGTCTACGATGCGCTCAAACCCGGCGGCCTGTTCGGCGACATCGACGGCGCAGCCGAGCCCGGCCAGCCGCGTACCACGTATTACGACGAACACCGCATGCCGGAAGAGATGGAGCGCGCCGACATCACGCGTCATGGATTCCAGTTCCTGCGCCGCGAGCGCGGCTTCACCCAGCCCGATGACGGGAAGGTATTCTACTTTCTCATTTTTGTGAAGCCCGGCCCAGTGTCCCACGGCCCGGCGCAGCAGCAAACTCCCGAAGCCGCGAGCGGCGTGGACGCATCGTCCGCCGCAACCGCGTCGCAGGCGGAAAAGCAGCGGCTCAGTATTAATCCTGTGACCGGCCAAGTGTCGGCTTCGGCTTCCGCTTTCACGCCGCTGACCGCAAACGAACGCTGGAAGCTCTACTTCACCCAGAGCTACTGGTCGGTGGGAGCTTACGTCGGACCTTTTTTCGCGGCGCTGGCGCTTGACCAGTCCAGGAACGATCCCCGCGAGTGGGGCGGGGGATTCCGCGGTTACGGCCGACGCGTAGCCTCGCGCGTGGCCGGCGGCGACATTATCCAAAACAGCTTTCAGCACCCGGTCGCGGCGCTGCTCAAGGAGGACGTGCGCTACATCGCGAGCAGCCAACATGGATTCAAGCGCCGGGCAGGGCACGCCGTGCTCTATTCCTTCCTGACGTACAACAACGAGGGCCACCCGACCCTGAACGTTTCCAATATCGGTGGCTACTATTTCGCCAGCGCAGCTTCCACGCTGTGGCTGCCCGGCCGGCGCAACGTGGCGGCATATACGCTGAGCGACGGAAGCGAAGCCTTGGCATTGAGCACGCTCGTGAACCTGCTGCAGGAGTTTTGGCCCGAAATCCATCACGACGTGTTTCGCCGTCCGACACCGTAAGCGGCGAAGGGTCGGGCGGCGGGCCGGCGCTCGGCTGAATGGACGGTGAGTCCTGCCGGGCGGGAAAATGGTGGAGGCGGGGGGAGTCGAACCCCCGTCCGAAAAGCCCTGCGGTTGGAAGACTACATGCGTAGCCTAGTTCGCTAACTGATTTCGCCGGCGGCCCTCAGGAACAGGCAAGAACGAACCGTCCGCTAGCCTGATTCCTCCCCACCGAGGCGGGGAAGTCTCGTCCGAAGTTTGCAGGCGGAAAACCCCGGACCAGCCCGCTAAGATGACATTTCTCGCCGCCCGGCGGGCCAAGCGGAGGAAACGTCGCTACCTAAGTTTAGGCAGCGAGTGCAAACTGCGTGTTGGCAGTTGTGTGTTCCACGCCGATTACGGGTGGTGTGGCCCCCGGCATGCCTTCCAAGCGCAACTGCTCCCGTCGAAACCGGTACGCCCCCAGTTGCGATTCCAGAGTAGCTCGCGTCCGGCCTGCTGTCAAGGACGACGGGTTACCGATAGACCCACAGGTGACGCCTAGGGCCGCTTGATGCCGAACTTTTCCAGGCGGTACTGCAGCGTCCGGAAGGTCATGCCCAGCAGTTGCGCGGCGCGCGTGATGTTGCCGTTGGTACGCTGCAGGGCTTCCATGATCTTGGCCTTCTCGTGTTCTTCCCAGGAGCCTTCGGGGATGACGGGGTCGAGCGCGCCATCGCGCGAACTGGTCGCCGGCGAATCCGTGGCCGGCAGGCTAGTTGAGTAGCCTGACCCTTGCCCCGATGCCATCGGGGCTTGCGCCGCCTGAGCCAGTCCGGGCGCGCGCTCCAGCACCTCCGGCGGCAGGTCGCCCGCTTCCACGCGGCTCGTTTCGCCCAACAGCACGGCCCGCTCGATGGCCCATTCAAGCTGGCGGATATTTCCCGGCCACGAGTAGGCTTCAAGCGCCGCGAGAGCGTCCGGCGCGATGCCTTCGATCTTCCGTCCCGAAACCAGGGCGGCTTTATGACAGAAGTGGAGGGCAAGCACCGCGATGTCCTCGCGGCGGCCGCGGAGCGGCGGGCAGAGAATCGGAATCACCTTGAGGCGGTAGTAGAGGTCTTCGCGGAACCTGCCCTCTTTCAACATCTGCTCCAGGTTGCGATTGGTGGCGGCGATGATGCGAACGTCCACCTTAATCGGTTCGGTTCCGCCCACACGCAGGATTTCGCGCTCCTGCAGGGCGCGCAGGATCTTGGCCTGGAGCGCCAGGCTGGTGTCGCCAATCTCATCGAGAAACAAGGTCGAATGATGGGCGCGCTCGAACAGACCTTTTTTCTGCTGGTGGGCGTCGGTGAAGGCGCCTTTCTCGTGGCCGAAAAGCTCGCTTTCGAGCAGGGTCTCGGTGAGCGAGGCGCAATTGACGGCGAGGAACGGCTTGTCGTGACGCGGGCTGTGCTTGTGAATCTCGCGCGCCACCAGCTCCTTGCCCGTACCACTCTCGCCCAAAATGAGGACGGTGTGCGCCGTGGGCGCCACCTTGAGTACCATGCGCAGCATGTCGCGGGTGGCGGGCGAATCGCCGATGATGGTCTGGCGCAGCGCGGCGAGGTGTTCAAAAACTTCGCCCACCACTCCGAGCAGCTTCTGGCGGTCAAGCGGTTTTTCGAGGTAAGTGTAGACGCCCTTCTTGGTTGCCTCGATGGCCGACTGGACCGAAGGGTAGCCGGTGACCAGGATGACGGCCACGGTGGGGTCGGCGTGGGTGATCTCGCCCAGCAACTCGACGCCGGTCATGCCGGTGAGGTTGAGATCGGTGATCACCAGATCGAAACGGCGCTGCGCGAGCAAGCGCAGCGCGGCTTCGGCGCTCGGAGCGGCTTCGGCGGCATAGCCCTCGTCCTGGAGAATATCGCGGTAGATTTCGCGCTGCCGTTCCTCGTCGTCAACAACCAGAATGGATCCGTCAGGCATAAAAGGCAGAAGCCGGAAACTAGAAGTCAGAAAAAGTCAGAAGTCAGAAACTAGAAATTAGAAATTTGAGATTTGAAATGGGAGATTAAAGATTAGAAATTACGAATCGTGGCACTCGAATCATCACGCTTCTTTCCCCTTTCCTACGTCAATATCAGATGTCTTCACTCCGGCCTCTGATGGCTGATTTCCAGAGTCCTCCCGGAGCGGCAGCTCGACCACCATCACGGTGCCACGGGCATGGCCGTTGGTTCCGCCGCTCACGCCCACTGTGGGGGCCTCAGCCGGGTAGATGCGTCCGCCGTGGTCTTCCACAATCTTCTTGCTAATCGCGAGGCCGAGGCCGAATCCTGTCGTCTTGGTGGAAAAGTACGGGGCAAAGATTTTCTGGCGGTCCGCCGGCTGGATGCCCGGACCGGTGTCGGCAAACCGCAACTGGAGCGCCCCGGTTTTGTTCGCTCCGTTCGGCCGGAAGCCTGGTTTCGCCGGCAACAGCGCCGCGCTGATCCGCACCTCGCCGCCCTGCGGCATGGCCTGGATGGCGTTGGTGAGGATGTTCAGGAAGCACGTCTTCATTTGGCCGGCGTCGGCCTGGAGCGTGGGCAGATCCGCCGGCAGCTCGGACGCAATCTCGATTCCCTGCAGCCGCGCCTGCTTTTCCACCAGGCTCACGGCCTCTTCCACCGTGGCGCGGAGGTCGCAGGGGGCGAGCGCCGGCGGCGACTGGCGTCCTGCCGTGAGAAACTCATTCACCAGGCGATTCATCCGGCTGACCTCGTCCTTCACGTTGTCCAGGTTGCGCTCGAGGTCGCGCCCGGCGCGCTCGTCGCCGCCCAGGTGCCTGGCGCGAATCTGGTCGATGGAGAGGTTGATGAAGTTCAGCGAATTGCGAACCTCGTGAGCGACGGTGGCGGCGAAGCGTCCGAGCAGCGACAGCTTTTCCGCTTCGTTCAGTCGCTCCAGAAGCTGGCGATTTTCCCGCAGCCGCTCCACCATGGCGTTGAAAGTCTTCGCCAACCGCCCCATTTCGCCCGAGCCCGCCGCCGGCAGCGACACGTAAAGATTCCCCTGCGCCACCTGCTCGGCGCCGGTCACGAGCTGGTCCACTGGCTTGGTGAAGAGAAACGCCAGGTAGACCACGGCAAACATTCCGACGAGCAGCGTGGCCAGAATCCAGGCGGAGCGGTTGAGATAGGAGCGTCGCAGCAGGGGTCCCGCCTGGTCCGCCACGCCGTGCAGCACCATGTATCCGATCACCTTGTCGCCGTGGACAATTGGAAACTGCACCGAGTAGGTGGCCTGACCGGCGCCGGGATCCACTTCAATGTCCTGAAATGAAGCCGAAATCTGGATAGGGTTTTCTTTGCCCTTCACCGCCCGGCCGCGGATTTTGATCTTCTTGTGCAGTTGCTTCGGATCCGAGCTGGCCAGCACCTCGCCGCTCGGCGACGTGGCGTCCACGTGGAGTCCGTTCTTCTGCAAGGCGTCGGTATAGGCCTGGAGGATCATCTTGGGATCGGCCTTCGCCGGGAAGGACTGCTGGGCGCGCGTCAGCTCGCTGATGGCCACGAGATCCGAGGTGACGCCGGCCACGTACGCCTTCACCCGTTCCTCCTGCCGCACGTAAGTCGTAATCAGAATGCCGCTCGTCGAGGCCATGGTGAGGAACATCACCAGCGCCAGCCGCGTGCGAAGCCGGAGGTTGGAGAACGGCGTTTTCATGCGCGAGGCCTCATCCCTTGCCCTGATGCTGCCTGTTTGTAATTGTAGAGGAAGGGCGCGGCAGGGTCAATTGAGGCCCGGGCTTCAAACACCGCAACTTTTCTGCGACTGGCGTGTTGCAATCGTCAGTTGACGGGTCTTACAGAACGAGAGCGAGCATCACGGCGCGAGATGCGGATTCGTCCAGCTATCAGATCCATGCGAAACTGATTCGCGGGCGTGAGTGCGAAGGGAGGGCGTCATGAAGCGCGAAGGGCACGGAGCCCGTTTCAGGATTCTTCTGGTCGTTTCCTCAGTGAGCCTGGGTTTATTCGGCGCGTTCGCGGCGAGCGCGCCGGCGCAGAGCTACGTCTTCGGCCGCGCCGACTTCTCGACCGGCAATAACCCCTCTGCGATTGCCACCGGCGACTTCAACGCCGACGGCAAGCTGGACCTGGCCATCGCCAATGCAAGTGACAACACAGTTTCTATTCTGCTCGGCAAGCCGGACGGGACGTTTGCTCCGCAAGTGCCTTATGCGGTGGGTGTGTCGCCCGTGGCCGTAAGCGTCGGTGACTTCAACGGTGACGGCAAGCTTGACCTCGCGGTGGTGAACCGGACCGACGACACGATTTCCATCCTTCTCGGCAACGGTGACGGCACGTTTCAAGCCGAAATGAGTCTTGCAACGGGCGGCGGCGCTCCGTCGGCGCTAGTCGTGGGCGACTTCAACGGGGATGGCATTTCCGATCTAGCCGTTTCGAATTCATTGGCCGGTGTGGACACGGTAGGAGTCTTGATCGGCAACGGCGACGGTACGTTTAAGTCTGCGGTCACATACGCTGTGGGGTTGAGCCCGTTTTCCGTGACCGCAGCCGACTTCAATAGCGACGGCAAGCTTGACCTCGCCGTCGCCACTGACACTACAGTCTCCATCCTTTTGGGCAACGGGGATGGAACGTTTCAAACTCAGGTTCAATACACGACTGCCACGCAGGGACCTTTCGGCTCAATCGTGGCTGGCAACTTCACCGGGGATGGCAAGATCAGCCTGGCCGTTGTGAGTTCCAGTGACAACGTGATCTCGGTGCTCCTGGGGAACGGTGATGGCACCTTTCAAGGACATGTGGACTACCCCGTCCTCCCGGCAGGGGCCGGGCTGGTTGTGGGAGACTTTAACGGAGACGGCAAGCTGGACCTGGCGCAGGTGCGTTCAACCACCCTCCTAGGTCCGTTTAGTGCACCTCTCGAGAGTTTTCTCTCGATCCTACTGGGCAATGGCGACGGCACCTTCCAGGCCGCTGTGAATTACGATATCAACCGGTCCAGCGGCGGAGCACTCGCAGCAGGCGACTTCAATGGGGACGGCAAACTCGATGTGGCGGCCCTCGAAAGTAACGCCGTCTCCGTTGTGCTCGGCAAAGGCGACGGAACCTTCCCGACCCACACGGATTACGGGGCCGCCGGGAATCCTTTCGGCGTTGCGATCGGAGATTTCAACGAGGACGGTAAGCCCGACCTGGCGGTTGCCGACAACAATAGTTCGCCGGCCACGGTTTCAATTTTGCTTGCCAACGGCAACGGAACGTTTCAAGCTCCCGTCTCTTACTCTACGGCAGGAAATGGTTTCCCCACGGCCGTTGTTGTAGCCGACTTCAACAGGGACGGGCATCTCGACCTAGCCGTGGCCAATTCCAACAGCGGCGGCGTTTCCATCCTGCTCGGGAATGGGGACGGTACTTTCCAGCCGGCTGTGTGCTATGAGCAAGCGGGGGGCAGTTCTACCCTATGGGTGGCTATAGGTGACTTCAATGGCGACGGCATCCTGGATCTGGCGACCAGTTTTGGCATCCTCCTGGGCAATGGTGACGGGACCTTTCGGTTGCCTTCCGGGCTAAGCGGACCAGGTGGCCGGTCGGGAGTTGTAGGAGATTTCAACGGCGACGGCAAGCTCGACCTCGCCACCGTTGATGGATCCGTGCTCTCGGTATTTCTCGGCAACGGAGACGGCACGCTGCAGACCGCGGTCACCTACACGACCGGCGCCGACCCAGTCTACGTTACCGGAGGCGACTTCAACGGCGACGGCAAGTTTGACCTGGCCACCGCCAACGCCAATGCGAGCGCCGTATCGGTGCTGCTGGGCAACGGCAACGGGACATTCCAGACTCATGTTGACTACGGCGTCGGACTCGTCCCATTCAACGTTACTGCTATGGACTTGAACGGCGACGGCAAACTTGATCTGTTGACGGCCAATCAGGATTCAAACACGGTGTCTGTGCTTTTCGGCAACGGCGACGGCACCTTTCAGCCGAAAGTTGAACGCGCCGCCGGTAACACGCCCACCGGTATCGCCGCCGCCGACCTCGACGGCAACGGAACGACCGACGTGGTGACGGCGAATTACGGCGACGGTACGGTGTCGGTCCTGCTGAATCTTCCTGTCGTCGCCGCGTTCCCGGGTCAACTCACCTTCGCGAATCAGGCCGTCGGCTCCACCAGCGCCGCGCAGACTATCACCTTGACCAACTCTGGCGCCGGGCCCGTGAGCGTCTCAAGCGTGGCGGCGGCGGGAGACTTTGCCGAGACCAACACCTGCGCGTCGAGCCTCGCCGTCGGCAGCAGTTGCACGGTCTCGGTGACTTTCACTCCCACGTCCACGGGAATCCGAACGGGGTCCTTGACGATCACGGACAGCGCTCCCGCGAGCTTTGTGATTCCGTTGAGCGGCACCTCCGGCGCGCTCGCCAGCCTCTCACCGGCGACCGTAAACTTTGGGACTTCAACGGTGGGCGTGACCACGCAACCGCAGATCGTGACGATCACCAACTCCGGCGACACTAACCTGACTTTCACCAGCGGATTCGCGCTTGCGGGCGTAGACAGTGGTGACTACCATGTCTGCTTTCCGATGTTTATGCAAGGCGTGCCGTGTTTCTATGCGGGCATCGCGGATTGCGGGTTGGTATCCTCCCTTGTTCCCGGAGGGTCCTGCACCGTCGGCCTTGCCTTTGATCCCACCGCAGCCGGAACGAGAACCGCCACTCTGAGCTTCTTCGACGACGCGCCGGGAAGTCCACAGGTGGTGCCGCTCACGGGGGTCGGCGCAGCACAGGCGCCGGTGGTGTCACTCTCGCCCGCGAGCCTCACCTTCGGCAATCAGCTTGTCGGCACCGGCACTCCCGAGCAGCGAGTCACCCTGACCAACACGGGAAGTGCCTCGCTCAGCATCACCAGCATTGCCGTGAGCGGCGATTTCATCGAGACCAATCTCTGCAAGAGCCCGATTGCTGTCGGCGCCAGTTGTACGATCTCGGTGCTGTTCAAGCCGGCGGCGACGGGCACGCTCACCGGCGCCGTGACCATCACCGACAACGCCGCCGGCAGCCCGCAGACCGTCAGCCTGACCGGCACCGGGACCGCGCCCACCGTCAGCCTCTCATCCACGAGCCTGAGCTTCGCCGCTGAGGACGTGGGCGTGGCGAGCATCCCGACGGCGGTGACGGTCACCAACAGCGGCACGGCGGCGCTCGCCATCACCAGCGTCAAGGTGGCAGGCTCGAACGCCGGCGACTTCTCCGAGTCCAACAACTGCCCCTCGTCGCTGCCGGTCTCTTCCACCTGCTCCATCAGCGTCAGCTTCAAACCGGCGGCGGGAGGAAGCCGCTCGGGGACGCTGACCATCACCGACAACGCCTCGGGAGGTTCGCAGACCGTTAAGCTGGCGGGCACTGGACTCGACTTTTCGCTCGCGGCTGTGGGTAGCGCTTCGGCCACGGTGAGCCCCGGCCAGACGGCGACTTACACCATCGCTCCGGCCGGAGTGAGCGGATTCACGGGGACGGTTGCCTTCACCTGCGGCGGCGCGCCTTCCGAAGCCACCTGCACCGTGTCGCCCGCGTCCGTGCTGATTCCCGCGCCGGGCATGGGCGTTGCGCAAACGTCCGCCGCGGTCACCGTCACCACCACTGCACCTTCCCTGGTCTCACCGCTACGCTGGCCGCGCGTCTTGCTTCCGCCGCCGGGCGCGCCGTCGCCACTGCTGTCGCTCGTCTTGCTGGCCCTGATGATGCTGGCGGCTCTGGCCGCGGCACCCAAATGGAGAACTCGCCGGGCATCGCTGGCTTTTGCGGCCATGATGCTCATGGTCGTCCTCTGGGCGTCGTGCGGTGGCGGAAGCAGCGGGACCGCTGGCAACCCCGGGACGCCGGCCGGCACCTACACCGTGACCGTCACCGGAACGTTCACCGGCTCGGCGACGCTCACGCATACCACCAAGCTGACCCTCATTGTGCAGTAACAGCGGCGACAGGTGATACGTGACGCGCGTGCCGCAAGGAAACCCATGTATTCACGTCCTGCAGCAACGTGCTTCCTACCTATCCGTTCGGATAGGCTCAATCCTGGAACGGGCTCGTCGGGTTTACGCCCTCATGCATCGCGGCGCGCATCCCTCGCCAAATCAACAAACTGTCAACGCTGCAGGATTGCAACAGGGTCGATGGACGGGTGGCCTCGAACGGCACGCCGATTGCATCGAATTCTGGCTCAACCGAATCTAACTGTGTGTAGAACGGTTGAGCAATGAGGTTTTCCGATGGAAATGGCGATGCAAGTTCTCTTTTGGGACACCCTGAAGGTCGTGCTGGTCTCCGGCTTGCTGGCTTACGCTGTTTTGGCCGCCAGCGCCTACATGAAATCAGGTTCAGGCTACAAACTCTCGCTCGGCGAGCGGGATCTTCTGGGGTCGGCGGCGAATGTCCTGCTATGGCTGGGCGTGAAGGGTCTCGGTGGGATTATTAGCCTGGGCGGAGCCTTTGTCAATTTCCTGTCCGAACCGTCGGCGGAAGTTGGCGAATGGCTGATCAGCAGGAGTCCGCGCTTGCAGCACGTGGTCGAGCGCCCGCGCCGTCCTTGACCGTTCGGGAGCGTCCTGTTCACAGGCTGATCTATTGAGCTGTCCAGCCCGATCGGTCAAGCGGCGAACCTTTCACCATGCCTCGGCATTTTCGGCTTGCCTAAACCCGTCCCAATTTGACATTTAGAGCGGCGACGGACCATGCTGTAGCGGCGGTCTGCGACCGCCGGCTTCTCGGC